>NZ_OEPW01000001.1:0-1024515 GCF_900240235.1 Alistipes sp. cv1 | reverse complement strand
TACGCCGGGAAAGCGTAGTGAATCCGCGCGGCCAGTTCGGGACAGATTCCCGTCGCGGGGTCTTTCGCGGCTTCGATCATGTGCGGCCGTTCCAGACCGATGCGGCGGGCCAGCTCGTTCACGCACAACGTTTCGTTTTTAAGTATCGTGACGATGCGATCCCACGTAGGGGATTGAATGATTTTTTTCATAAGGCGAATAGTTAAAAAAACGGATCGTTGCTGCGCCCGATGAAATCCGAAGCTATTCGGAAAAAGGCATAAAAAGAGGGCGCATTTGCAGCCCCTAACAGCAGGTCTTGGGAACCTTAATCTGGAAGCTGTCCTGCGCCCTTGTCTGCCCTACCCGTTAAGGGCAGGACATAACAAGGACTGACAACTGTTATACCCAGATTAAACAACCTCCGAAAAGGCTCCCAAGTTCACTGTCAGGTATAAAGGTTGTTTGCCTTTATAGTATGTCCTTCGGCTATGCCGAATCGTCGTAGTTCCTTAAAGTTTGCATAGTAATTGCTTTTTAGGTTCGTTCCCGGACGGCACGAGCCGCCCCCTGTACAACGAATCCGCTTTAAGAAACCGTAAAACAAAGATACGAATAAAAATCAATTCACCGCGCCGGGTATGTATTTCTGGAAATTTCTTGCTAATTTTGTGAGTATGAAGAACTCGATCGACTTCCTGCCCGAACGCAAACAGCGCGACCTGTGTGAACTCGTCCGCCTGATCCGCGACGAGGTGAAAGATGTCGTGATGATTATTCTTTACGGCAGTTATGCCCGGAACACCTACGTCGAGTGCGACGAACGCCGCGACTTCGGCGTGAAAACCTATTTTATGAGCGACTACGATATTCTGGTCGTGACTAAAAAGCGGTTGGGAGTTCGGGAAGGTACTGCCCAGACCCGCATTCGGGAGCGTTTTTTGGAAAGCCGGGCCGACGAGTTTCAGACCTGGCCGCAGTTTATCAATGAAAGTATTTCCAAACTGAATCATGCTCTCTCCGAAGGACGTTATTTTTATGTCGATATTTTGAATCAGGGGATTACGCTCTATGATTCGGGGGAATATCAGTTAGCCACGCCGCGCGATCTGGATTATTCGGAAATCAAGAAGATGGCACAGGAATATTTTGATGATAAATTTTCTTATGGCATTGATTTTTTGAAAGGGGCTAATTTCTATTATCAAAATGATAATTTCCAGATATCGGCTTTCATGTTGCATCAAGCGGCCGAAAACTTTATCAAAACGATTCCATTGGCCTATATCCTTTACGGTTATAAAGAGCACGATCTCGATTTTCTAATTAAAAAATGTAAGCCTTTTACACTGGAATTAGCCAAAGTTTTCCCGCGCGATACTCCGGAAGAAGAACGCCTGTTCAAATTATTGCAGCGGGCCTATATCGAAGCGCGTTACAACAAAAAGAATTTCATAGTAACCAAAGCCGACATCGACGCCCTTATTTCCAAAATCGAACTCCTGCGCGACATTACCGAAAAAGTCTGCCGCGACCGCATCGCATTTTACGACAGCGCGAGCCGGAAATAAAAACGTCCCGATAAACGACAAAAGCGAGCCGGCCGATTTTTCGGCCGGCTCGCTTTCGATCAAACTTTCCGGAAGCCTCCGCTACTCGCAAAGCCCCGCCGCGCGCGCGGCTTCGTACAGTTGGTTCATCGCCCGTTCGACCACCGAGCGCTGCGTAGCGATGTTCATCCGCATCCACCCGCGGCTCTCTTCGCCGAACATCGCGCCTTCGTTGACGCCGATCCCGGCCCGCTCGACCATAAACCGGTAAATCTCCTCATGCGTCATCGGCCATGCGCGGAAATCGAGCCACATCAGGTACGTCCCTTCGGGCGGCACGCACTTTACGGACGGCATTTTCCGCCGCAAAAAGTCCGTGACATACCGGATATTGCCTTCGAGATACTCCAGCAGGCGTTCGAGCCACTCGTCGCCGTGCGTATAAGCCGCCTCGAGCGCGACCGTGCCGAAGATATTTCCCTGATCGGCATGTAGTTTGTTAAACTCCTGTTGCAGGCGGCGGCGCAACGCGGCGTCCGGCGTGATCGCCACCGAGGTCGAAAGCCCGGCCAGGTTGAACGTCTTGCTCGGCGCGGTGAACGTCACCGTCCGGCGCGCGAACGCTTCGTCCAGCGCTGCGATATGAATATGCTTATGCGGTTTGTAAACAAGGTCGCCATGAATCTCGTCCGACAGGATCACCACGTCGTGCTTCACGCACAGTTCGCCGATGCGCGTAAGCTCCTCGACCGTATAGACGCGTCCCGACGGATTGTGCGGGTTCGACATCAGGAAAACCTTCGCCCCGACGAGCTTGCGGTCGAGGTCGTCGAAGTCGATCCCGAAACTGCCGTCGGCACGCTGCAACAGCGGGTTGTTGACGACCACCCGGTTGTTGAATCGCGTCTGCCGCGCGAACGGATGGTAGACCGGCGGCTGGATCACCACCCTGTCGCCCTCCTGCGTGAAAGCACGCAGCGCGAAAACGATTCCGGCGACCACGCCCGGAGCGAAGTCGATCCACTCCTTTTCCACTTTCCAACCGCTGTGACGCCCCACCCAGTCGATCACCGACCGGAAATAACCGTCCGAACGAAAGGTATATCCGTAAATCGGATGCCCGGCCCGGCGGACGATCGCTTCGGTAACGGCCTCGGGCACTGCAAAATCCATATCGGCGACCCACATCGGAATCACGTCCGAACGTCCGAACACTTCGTCCCGCGCGTCGAACTTTTCGCAGTCGGTCGCCTCGCGGGAAACGATTTTATCGAAATTGTAATTCATACGCAACTAAATAGATCGCAAAGTTATCATATTTATAAAAAAATAGCTATACCTTTGAACCGTTTAATTGCCGGATGATTTCGATTTGCCCGAAATATCGGGGCGTTATACGTATTACTTTTTATTATTTCATTGCATGAAACCATTCGATCCGAAAAACAGGAAAGGCGCTTACGGGGATTCGCCCCGCCGCGACCGTTCCGGGGACTCCTTCAATCGGGAAGATTCGAGAAGTTCTTCGCACCGGGAAGACGCGCTGTCGTCGTTCTCGAAAGACAAACGCCCGCGCATCAGCCGTCCGGCCAAACCGCACGGGACGTCGTCGGACAATCCGTACGACCGCCGCGGCGACGAACAGCGCCGCTCGTTCAACCCCAATTTCACGAAAGACAACCGGCTGAAAAGCGGCTCCCGCGATCGGGACGACCGTCCCTACGGGAAACCGAAATACGGAGCCAACCGGGACGACCGCTACAACCGCGAAAATCGCGGCGACCGATTCGACAAAGACGACCGTTACCGCAAAAACGACCGGTTCGAACGCGAAGACCGACCGCAGCGCGACGGCAACCGCTACAACAAGGATGACCGGTTCAACCGCAACGACCGACCCGAACGGTTCGACAAAGACGACCGCTACCGTAAAAACGACCGGCCCGAACGCGAAGACCGGCCGTGGCGCAAGGACGACCGGCCTTCGGGTTCGTACAAACCGCAACGGCGCGACGAATCGCAGCCGTACGGCGAGCGTCCGCGTTTCCAGAAAGACGGCGACCGCAAAGGCGGTTTCGGTAAAAAATGGGATAGAAGCGACAGCTCCCGTGGGGCGCGAACCCACGACTCCCGATTCAAAAAAGACCGGAAAGAAGATTATCCGCGCTACGACGCTCCCAAACCGCAGGGCGCTATCCGCCTGAACCGTTTCATCGCCAATTCGGGCATCTGCTCGCGCCGCGAAGCGGACGACCTGATCACGGCCGGCGTTGTGGCGGTCAACGGCAAGATCGTCACCGAACTCGGAACGAAAGTGAACCCGGAGGACGAAGTGCGCTTCAACGGCGAAATCGTCAAGGGGGAAAAGAAAGTATACATCCTGATGAACAAGCCGAAAGGCTTCGTAACGTCGGTCGAAGACCCGCATTCGGACAAAACGGTGATGGATCTGATCAAAGGAGCCTGCACCGAACGGGTGTATCCGGTCGGACGTCTCGACAAAAACAGCGTCGGGGTACTGCTGTTCACCAACGACGGCGACCTGACCCGCAAACTGACGCATCCGAGCTACAACAAGCAGAAAATCTACCAGGTGACGCTCGACAAACCTCTATCGGAAGAAGACATGACCAAAATCGCCGAGGGAATTACCCTCGAAGACGGGCCTATCTTCGCCGACGAGGTCAGCTATGTCAGCGAAAACCGGAAAGAGGTCGGAATCGAAATCCATTCGGGCAAAAACAGGATCGTTCGGCGTATTTTCGAATCGCTCGGCTATTCGGTGCAAAAGCTCGATCGAGTCTATTTCGCAGGCCTGACCAAAAAACGGCTCAAACGCGGCGGCTGGCGGTTCCTGAGCCCGCGGGAAGTCAGTATGCTAAAGAGCGGCGAATACGAATAAACGGAGCCGAAGATAAAGACCGGGGCCGGGATTGCAATCCCGGCCCCGTCTTATTTACCTTGTCCGGCGACGAAGAATCCGCAACCGCAATCATCGAAGCATACGGACAGCAACGCCCCGTCCCGCCGTTTGGGAGTCCGCTGCGCCTTCCTGTCGAAACCGCTTCACGATTCCTCTCCCGGAGAAATAGGATAAGGTTTTATCGCCAGAGTGTTGCATAAAAAGATTTTTCTGCTTATCTTTGCAAACGATTTTACAAGATGGTTCTCTAGCTCAGTTGGTAGAGCACGACACTCTTAATGTTGGGGTCGTGGGTTCGAGCCCCACGGGGACCACAGGAATAATTTTCAAACGCTTGACTTATAATAAGTCGAGTGTTTGTTTTTTTTTGATAGGTACAACATAGGTAAAACATTGCATTTTGTGTTCTGTTAATCTGTAAATAAGTATTCTAAAGATTAATCTTCAATGAATGGAAGATTTCGAGCATTATTTACGAATCGAAAAAACTTGGGACAAATATGACTTACAGATGCATGGTTTATCTTAAAAAATATCCCATCGAAGACGTTTTGTCGCTCCTGAATCGGGCGCGTTTGTTTTGGGTTTCGTAATTTCCGGAAATAATTATTTGCGGATTTCGGGAATTCGGGGTTACTTCGAATCACAACAAAACGAAATTTTTCAAATTATGACAGAGAATATTGGTTATAAGCTGAAACGACTTCGCGAAGACAATCAGTTTTCCGTGGAAGATTTAGCGGTTCAATCTGGGGTTCAACAATCTCAAATTGAACAGATTGAGACCGGTAAGATGCTGCCGTCGCTGGCGACGCTGATCAAACTGTCGCGGACGTTGGGCATTCGTCTGGGCACTTTTCTCGACGGAATGGAATGCCCTGAGCCTACGTTGACTCACCGGGAACAGCAGACGCCTCAGTTGTCGGTACACCTGTCCAAGGGAAACGGCTCTGATATCGAGCACCTCAAATACCGTTCGCTGGCCGAAAACAAGACCGACCGCAACATGGAACCCTTTATCATTAACGTGGAATATACCGATCCCGACGAGGTGTCAGCTTTGTCGCACCACGAAGGCGAGGAGTTCATTTACGTGTTGGACGGGAGCGTCGAAGTGCGTTACGGTAGTGATAAATACGTTGTGAACCAAGGGGAAAGCATCTATTTCGATTCGATCGTTCCTCACAATATTTCAGTGCAGGCGCCCGGTGAAAAAGCCAAAATCCTGGCGGTGGTTTACACGCCTTTTTAAAAGGTTGGATTTCGTAGAAAATGGAAAAACAAGAATTGATCGACTATACCGTCGGGGGCATTCTTGAGAAATACGTAGCGGAAGATCCGGATCATGAGTTCATGATTTATCCGGACCGCGGGTTGCGGTTTACTTACAAGGAGTTCGACGAACGGGTCAATATTTTTGCAAAAGGGTTGCTGTCGATCGGGGTGACCAAGGGCAGCAAAGTCGGCGTATGGGCGAAAAACGTGCCCGACTGGATGACGTTCATGTTTGCGACCGCCAAGATCGGGGCCGTACTGGTGACCGTCAATACGAACTACAAGAACGCCGAACTCGAATACATCATGAAAAACGCCGATATCCATACGATGTGTATGGTGAACGGCTACCGCGACAGCGACTATGTGCAGATCCTGTACGACCTGGTTCCGGAACTGAAGACCACGCAGCGCGGAAAGCTGCGCAGCGAGAAGTTTCCGGAGTTGAGGAACGTGGTTTACATCGGACAGGAGAAATTGCGCGGCATGTACAATACTTCCGAACTGATGAAGCTCGGGACGCTGGTCGGCGACGACGAGCTCGAACGGGCCAAGTCGCGGGTGGACTGTCACGACGAGATCAATATGCAGTATACGTCCGGGACGACCGGATTCCCGAAAGGGGTGATGCTGACCAGTCACAATATCTTGAACAACGGGCTGACGATCGGCGACCGGATGCATTTTACTGCGGCCGACCGACTGCTGATTTGCGTGCCGCTGTTCCATTGTTTCGGCTGCGTGCTGGGGGTCTGTTCGGTGATTACGCACGGTTCGACGATGGTGATGGTCGAGGATTTCGATCCGCTGAAAGTGCTGGCGTCGGTGCACCGCGAACGCTGTACGGCGCTGCACGGCGTGCCGACGATGTTCATCGCCGAGCTGCACCATCCGATGTTCGATATGTTCGACCTGAGTTCGCTGCGTACCGGGATCATGGCCGGCGCGCCCTGCCCGATCGAGACGATGAAGCAGGTGATGGACAAAATGTACTGCAAGGAGATCATCAGCGTATACGGCCTGACCGAAACCTCGCCCGGTATGACGGCTTCGGCGACGACCGATTCGATGGAGATTCGCGCGACGACCGTCGGGCGGGCTTTTCCGAACGTCGAGGTGAAGGTGCTCGATCCGCAAACCAACGAGGAATGTCCTCCGGGGACTCCCGGCGAGATGTGCTGCAAGGGGTACAACATCATGAAAGGGTATTACAAGAATCCGGAAGCTACCGCTGCGATCATCGACGAGAACGGTTTCCTGCATTCGGGCGACCTCGGCGTAATGGATGAAAACGGCTATTTCCGGATCACCGGGCGGATCAAGGAGATGATCATCCGCGGCGGCGAGAACATCTATCCGCGCGAGATCGAGAATTTCCTGTACAAGATGCCGCAGATCGAGGCGATCGAAGTGGCCGGTATCCCGAGTCCGAAATACGGGGAACAGGTGGGCGCTTTTATAAAGATCAAGGAAGGCTGTACGCTTACCGAAGAGGAGGTTAAACTCTACTGCCGCGGACAGATCGCCCGGTATAAGATTCCGAAATACATCTTTTTCGTCGAAGGTTATCCGATGACGGCGAGCGGCAAGATCCAGAAATACCGCCTGAAGGATATCGGACTCGATTTGTTGAAAGAGAAGGGGATCGATGTGGTTTAGTCCGGAGACGGAAATTCCGCGTCAAAGGATTGATTTTATAAAAGGAAGGAATTTATCGGTAGTAAAAAACGAAAGAGGCTGTCGCACTGAGCGACAGCCTCTTTCGTTTTTGTATCGTGCGGACAATTATTCGTTCCAGATCTCCCATGCTTTTTCGGCCTGCCCGACCAGCATGTCGTAACCGTTGCGGGTTGCAGCCCCCTGCGCCGCGCCGCGCTTCAGAAATTCGGTGACTGCCGGGTTGTATACCAGGTCGAACAGGAAATGCCCGGCGCCGAGGGCTTCGTACGGCAGGACGGGACAGCCTTCCGCGTTCGGGAAAGTGCCCAGCGGCGTGGCATTGACGATCAGCCGGTGAGCGCGTACGATCTCTTCGGAGAGGTCGCCGTAGGTGTACGCTCCGTTTTTTCCGTCGCGCGATACCGCGTCGAAAGCGATGCCGAGTTGTTCGAGCACGTATTTCACGGCTTTCGAAGCGCCGCCCGTGCCGAGTACGAGCGCCTTTTCGGGGCGGACGTCGCCCAGCAGATTCAGCAGCGAACGGCGGAATCCGTAAGCGTCGGTATTGTAACCGGTCAGGCCTTCGGGCGTAATCTTTACGCAGTTCACCGCGCCGATCGCCCGCGCTTCGTCGCTCAGGCCGGACAGATACGGGACGATCGCTTGTTTATACGGGATCGTGACATTGAATCCGCGCAGGCCGGGCGTTTGCAATACGGTTTCGACGCCTTCGATCGTTTCGATCGGAAAATTCCGGTAGGCGCAGTCGGCGATTCCTGCGGCGGCGAATTTATCGGTAAAATAGCGTTGTGAAAACGAGTGTCCGAGCGGATACCCGATCAGTCCGTACAGTTTCATGTCAGAAAGCGTGTTTGATGGCGAAGAATCCGCCGATCAGCAGAACGGTGAATACCAGCGCCAGCCAGTTGAAATATTTGTCGATAAAACGTTTGATCGGCTCCCCGTATTTCCATATCAACCAGCTAATTAAGAAAAAACGCAGGCCCCGGCTGACGACCGATGCGACGAGGAAGACCGGAAAGTCGATCTTGAACACTCCGGCGGTGATCGTGATCAGTTTGTAGGGGATCGGCGAGAATCCGGCGGTGAATACGACCCAGAAGTTGTACTGGTTGTACATCGCGCAGATTTTGTCGTATTCCGTATGGGTGAATCCGGGAATGATCCGGAAAAAGAAATCGGCGATGGCGGTGAATTCCCCGCCCGGGGTCTGCCACAGGTAGTGTCCGATGGCGTATCCGGCCATGGCGCCGAGTACCGAACCGATTGTGCAGATCAGCGCGTAGCGGAACGCTTTGGCGGCGCATCCGAGTCCCAGGGCGATCAGCAGGACGTCGGGAGGAATCGGAAAAAAGCTGGATTCGGCGAATGCGAGGACGAACAGTGCGGCCGCTCCCCAGCGGCTGTCGGCCCAGCCGAGCACCCAGTTGTAGGTTTTTTTCAGAATATTCATGCCGTGAACGTGGCGCACCGCGCGCGGTGCGGGTTTAACGGTGCAAGTTTACCAAAAATCTTTGGAATAACCGAGGAAAGAGGTTGAAATGTCACTGAAATGGTTATCATTAAAGCGTTTACAGTGCCAAATGAAGCCAACCGCAAAAAACGGGAAACGCAAAGAAAAGCAGTTCTATGAAGCAGAACGGTTTTCAAATCGTTACCCGAAACGGGATGCATTTTTAACGCTCCCTGCAATGATTGCGCCGTTCTGCACCGATTTGCTTATCAAGGTCTAACTCGTTGAGTAATAACTTTGCAAACAAAAAAACGAGTATGGCAAGAAGTACATTCAAAGTGCTGTTCTACGTGAACGGCAGCAAGGAGAGAAACGGCATTGTCCCCATCATGGGACGAGTGACAATCAACGGGACTGTGGCGCAGTTCAGTTGCAAGCAGAGTGTCCCGAAAGCGCTTTGGGACATCAAGGGCAACCGAGCCAAAGGCAAGAGCAAGGAGGCACGGGACATCAACCTCGCTTTGGACAACATCAAGGCGCAAATCATCAAGCACTACCAACGCCTGTCCGACCGTGAAGCGTTCGTTACGGCAGAAATGGTGCGTAATGCCTATCAGGGTATCGGTAGCGAGTACGAGACACTACTCAAAGCATTCGACCGTGAAAACGAGATGTTCAAGAAGCGTGTCGGCAAAGACAGGGTAATGGCAACCTACCACTCACGAGTGAGGGCGAGAAACCATGTGGCAGCGTTCATCAAGTCTTTCTACAGACGGACGGATATGTCCATGCTGGAGATTACGCCCGACTTCATCAAGGAGTTCGCAGCCTACCTCTCAACAGAAGCAGGACTGCACAATGGGACGATATGGGAAAAGTGCATGTGGCTGAAAGGCGTTGTCATGCGTGCGCACTTCAACGGACTGATACCGAGAAATCCGTTTGCCCAGTTCCATATCAGCCCGAATGTGAAGGAACGTGAATACCTGACGGAAGACGAGCTGAAAGCGTTGATGACGCACGAGTTCGGGGATGCAAAGCTGTCCTATATCCGTGATATTTTCGTCTTCGCCAGCTTCACCGCCCTCTCTTTCGTGGACATCAAGGAACTGACCAATGACAACATCGTGGAAGTGAACGGTGAGAAGTGGATATTATCGAAACGGCACAAGACGAAAGTGCCGTTCCAAGTGAAACTGCTGGATATACCCTTGCAGATAATAGAGCGTTACCGCCCCTTGCAGGTAGATAATCTCGTGTTCCCCAATCTCAACTACTGGTCTATCTGCAAACCGCTGAAAAAGGTGATGAAAGAGTGCGGGATAACAAAAGACATCTCGTTCCATTGCTCAAGACATGGGTTCGCAACCCTTGCTTTGAGTATGGGTATGCCGATTGAAAGCGTGAGCCGTGTTTTGGGGCATACGAACATAGTCACGACCCAAATCTACGCCAAAATCACAACACAGAAATTGGATAACGACCTTACCATGCTCGGCAACAGACTGAACCAATCGTTTAACAATATATCAATGGCAGGACAATGAAAAGGAATATCATCAAAATCACAGAACACGGTACGATAACTATACCGAGTGAAACGGTATGGATGAGCGAAGCGGAACTTGTCTGCCTGTTCGGGGTTATTGCCCCAACCGTCCGTGCAGCAATCAAAGCAGTCTATAAAAGCGGAATACTGAAAGTGCATGAAGCGCAACGGTATATCCACCTATCGGACAAAATCAGTATGGATGTTTACAGCCTTGAAATGGTTGTCGCCCTTGCTTTCCGCATCCGTTCATACGGAGCGAAACGAGTACGCAATGCCATACTTGAAAGGCTGTACTTGCGAAAAGAGAAAACAAGCATCTTCTTTTCGCTGGGCAATAGAATGGAAATATCTAAATATCAAGCATAAAGTATATTGATATGACGACATGAAGTAATGAAACCGATGCGTATTCCCATTGCCGACAATTCATTTACACGAGTGTTTGAATAGGCGCATTGCCATTCATTCATACGAATGCGACAATCCCGAAGAAGTACCCCTCTATAACGGTTGTTTCTTCGGGAATTTTTGTTGTTATACTCCCTAACAGGCTGAAAGTTTTTCATCCCGTGTGTTTTTTGCGCCATTCTGCGGTGATTTGCGTATCAAGGTTTCAAGCAACCCTCTCTAATTTTGCATACTATTATTTATCAACCATTTAAGCGTATGAACAATGAGTAAATCAGACATCAGCAAGGAGGAGTTTATCCGAGTGGGTACGACCCTCTACAAGTTAGTGAACCAGCCCCGACTGAACGGTAGCTACGTGAAGAAACGAATCGTGTGGAACAATGAGACCCTGCGGCAGGACTATGGCAAGCACTATCTCGCCACCGTGCCGAAGTATGACGGCTTCTGCACGGTTCCCGACCACGTGAATTACCGTCCGATAGTGGACAAGTTCCTGAACCTCTATGAACCGATAGATCACAAGCCGATGGAGGGTGATTTTCCCTCTATCCGTTCGTTGGTGAAGCACATCTTCGGGGAACAATACGAGTTGGGGATGGACTATCTGCAACTGCTATACCTGCAACCTATTCAAAAACTGCCAATCCTGCTATTGGTATCGGAAGAACGGAACACAGGCAAAAGCACGTTCCTGAACTTTCTGAAAGCCCTGTTTCAGAACAACGTGACATTCAATACCAACGAGGATTTCCGCAGCCAGTTCAATTCCGATTGGTCCGGCAAGCTGCTTATCGTGGTGGATGAAGTATTACTTAGCCGCAGGGAGGACAGCGAACGGTTGAAGAACCTCAGTACCACGTTGTCCTATAAGGTGGAAGCCAAAGGCAAAGACCGTGATGAGATAGCGTTCTTTGCCAAGTTCGTGCTGTGTTCCAACAACGAGTATCTGCCCGTCATCATAGACGCAGGGGAAACTCGCTATTGGGTGCGGAAGATAGACCGCTTGCAGTCCGATGATACCGACTTCCTGCAAAAGCTGAAAGCGGAGATACCTGCTTTCCTCTACCATTTACAGCACAGGCAACTATCCACCGAGAAAGAAAGCCGTATGTGGTTTGCCCCGTCACTGCTGCATACCGAAGCCTTGCGGAAGATTATCCGCAGCAACCGCAACAGATTGGAGATAGAAATGTGCGAACTTATACTTGACATCATGGCAAGTACGGGAATTGACACTTTCTCTTTTTGCTGCAACGACATGCTCACGTTGTTGGCAAACTCGTATGTCAAGGCGGAGATGTACCAAGTGAGGAAAGTGTTGCAGGAGTGTTGGAAGCTCACGCCTGCCCACAACACCCTCACATATACCACCTACCAAGTGGACTATAATCGGAAATGTCGTTACTCTCCACTTCGCAGGACAGGAAGATATTACACCGTGACAAGAGCTTTTTTAGAAACACTATGATTATTTCGATGAAATGATGAATAAGTATATAAAATCATTGGAATACAGTATGTTATTTTCTCATCAACTTTTCATCAAAGACATTTTGCTGATGAAAAGAGAAAGAAACCACCAATATCCTTTCTCTTTCGGTAAATGTTTTGATGAAAGTATGATGAGAGGCTATTGTATTGATATACAATAAGAATATTATTTCATTCATCAAATCATCACTTTATCAACCATCATCAAATCCGTAGAAATATACATTATGAACATCCAAGAAGCAAAAACAATCAAGCTGGCAGACTATCTGCAAAGTTTGGGCTACAGCCCCGTCAAGCAGCAGGGCAAAAGCCTTTGGTACAAATCCCCGTTCAGGGAGGAAACGGAAGCCTCGTTCAAGATAAACACCGAACTCAACCAATGGTACGACTTCGGAACAGGCAATGGCGGCAACATCATCGCTTTGACACAGGAGCTTTACGGTTCGGACTATGTGCCTTACCTGCTTGGCAAGATTGCGGAACAAGCACCGCACGTCCGTCCCGTGTCTTTCTCTTTTCGTCAGCAGGCATCCGAACCGAGTTTCCAACATTTGGAGGTGAGAGAACTCACTCACCCTGCATTGCTCCGTTACTTGCAGGAGCGTGGAATAAACACCGCATTGGCACGGGCTGAATGTAAGGAACTGCACTTCGTCCATAACGACAAACCCTATTTCGCCATCGGGTTCCCGAATGTGGCAGGAGGCTATGAGGTACGCAACCGTTTCTTTAAGGGTTGCATCGCACCGAAGGACATCAGCCATATCCGACAATCGGGAGAGCCGAGAGAGAAATGTCTCGTGTTCGAGGGGATGACGGACTATCTTTCATTCCTCACCTTGCGGATGAAGAACTGCCCGACCATGCCCAACCTTGACGGGCAGGATTACGTTATTCTCAATTCCGTTTCCAATGTATGCAAAGCCATAGACGTGCTGCACGGGTATGAGCGCGTACACTGTCTGCTTGACAATGACGAGGCAGGGCGGAAAGCGTATTGGGAACTGGCAGGAGAGTTTGCCGGACGTATCAGGGACTTTTCCCAAAACTACAACGGGCACAAAGACCTGAACGACTACCTGTGCGGTAAGCCCTTGTCCCAATCGGCGGAGCCGATGAAACAGGAGAGGCAAGTCCAATCCGCAAGGCGGATGATGCAGCCACCGAAAAAGCGGGGGCTGAAGATGTAAGAAGAGGATGCTTGCAGCGACACGGATATTTGCCAACGGAAAATACCGTAGCTTATTAGGGAATTTGTCCGAGCCGCATTGCAAGCAACGCTGAAAATCCCCCAATAAGCCAAAGAGGTTGCACCTCTCTGGACACTCCCAACCAACGGCAAAAGCCGTGCAAAAGTAAATCATCAACCATTGTTTCACAAGTTAAAAAGAAAGGATTATATATGGGCTATGCAGTATTGCACATGGAGAAGACAAGCGGAACGGATGCCGCTATGTCAGCGCACATAGAGCGCACCATCAAACCGAAGAATGCCGATGAGAGCAGGACGCACCTCAATCGGGAACTGATAACATTTCCTGACGGAGTGGAGAACAGGACACAATCCATACAGCACCGGTTGGACACCGCAGGACTGACACGCAAAATCGGCAACAACCAAGTGAGGGCAATCCGTGTCCTGCTCACGGGGACGCACGAGGATATGGAACGCATCACCAACGAGGGCAGACTTGATGAGTGGTGCGATGACAATCTGAAATACCTTGCCGACACATTCGGCAGGGAGAATATCGTGTCGGCAGTCCTGCACATGGACGAGCAGACACCACACATACACGCCACCCTTGTCCCGATAGTCAAGGGAGAGCGCAAGCGCAAGAAGAAGGAGGAACAGGTTAAGAAGCGATACCGCAAGAAACCGACCGATACAGCCCGATTGTGTGCCGATGAGATTATGACACGTGCCAAGCTCAAATCCTATCAGGACACCTATGCCCAAGCCATGAGCGGTTATGGGTTACAGCGTGGCATTGACGGCTCGGAAGCGAAGCATATCACCACACGGCAGTATTACCGTGACCTGATGCAGCAGACGGAACAGTTACGAACAGACATCGGACAACTCCAAGACCGTAAGGAAACGGTACAGGAGGAACTCAGGCGAGCCAAGAAAGAAATTCAGACCGAGAAACTGAAAGGGGCAGCCACAACCGCAGCCACCAACATAGCCGAAAGTGTCGGTTCTCTTTTCGGAAGTAACAAGGTCAAGGCTTTGGAAAGAGAAAACTCATCATTGCATCAAACAGTAGCCATGCACGAGGAAACCATCGAAACGCTGCAAACCCAGCTACAGACCATGCAGGCAGGCCACAGACGTCAACTGTTGGATATGCAACAGAAGCATATCAAGGAGTTGCAGGTAAGAGATACCGAACATAAGAAAGAGGCATCAAGGCTTACCGCCTTGTTGAACAAGACATTGAAATGGTTTCCGCAAATAAAGGGTATGCTCAATCTCGAAAGGTTATGCCTTGCCGTAGGTTTCAGCCAAGAGCAGACTGCAACATTGCTGACAGGCAAACCTGTTGAGTATAGCGGTGAACTGTATTCGGAAGAACATAAGCGGAAATTCATGGCAAATGATGTCAAAGCCAAAGTGTTCTCTGACAATGGTAGGCTTGTCCTTACGATAAACTTGCGACCTATCGGGGATTGGTTTAAGGAACAGTTTGAGAAATTGCAGCAAAGGATACACCGACCTGTATCGCCTCCAAGGAAAGACAGGGGAATGAAATTGTAGCCACATGACTTCTTTTCATTCAGGTTAAGCACTTTGTATATGACAGCACAAGGTTTTCTGCGGAAAATGCTGTAATTTTGTAGGCGTTAGAGTAATACAAAAAATCATATGAAGAAGTGGCAAAGAATATTGGGTATAATTTCGATAGCTATATTGATATTGGCTCATATCATTGTACTATTGAATTATTGCCATTTAGCGGAACAGGCTAGAGTATGGTGTGCGGAAATCACACAAGAGTCATTCTTCGATTGCCTCTACATGAGCAATATCCATTTTGGGGGTTATTATATTCTTTCACTGCTTGATTGTATTGTGATAATATCCCTTTTTATTTGTCTTTGGCGGAAAGGAGGTAAGCAATGAAATTCTATAAACTATCGCATGAGTTAAAGAGTGGCAAGAAATATCCTAACATCTTTTACAGCTTCTCAAAAATCATAAAAATATGAAGATTAAAACTTTATTTAAGACAATTTTTTGCGCAGGATTAGTTTTATCTCTTGTTTTGTATCTATGCTATTTGTACGGTAACTATATAGAAGAAACACAGGCGCCTATCACTGATTACACATATAATGGATTTGAGGAAAAAAGTAACTATAAGAGTTCAAATATAATTCTTATAACCTACAAATCAAAACAATATGTATTACATACGGGAGATCGAGTCTTAGACAAGATAAAGTCTGGGGATTTTCCTAAATTATACTATTCTTCAAAAACTGATTATCTTTTTTTTGAAGGAGATTACTTACCTGTAGGTTATGCCAAAGCTGCTTTATTGTTCACTTTTGTCTTTCCGATTATTGGTACACTAATATGGAGAAAAGAACTTAATAATGATATTCGCACAATGTAAAATGTCAAGGGCAACATGACGACATCCATTTACGACATGGGCGACCGCCGCACGGAGATTAACCACCCGGCAAGCCGGAAATTTAATTCAAATAACGAGTGAAATCTATATTATAGAATGAAACTGACCAATAAACGGTTTTGGGAATTTGAAGCAATAGTGCTGATATGTACAATCATCTGCATATTTACATTGTGGATGGAACATTGGTTGGAGTTATTGGGTTTAGCATCCTTGGGATTTTGTTGCCTTATGCTTGTTGGCGGAGTTGTGGCATGGAAACTATATAAAGGCAATCAATGGTGGAAATTGGCAGTGTATATATTTCTGATTACAACGGCGATTCTTGTCACTGTGCTATTCAGTTTTGTATGGAATTGGAATGGCAATGGCGAACGCCCTGCGAATATTCCTCCCGACGAAGGGTGTTATATCACCGCTAATGAACTGGTAGGAATCATAATGCTGTTATGGACAATATTTGCCCCGATGCTCTCTTGTGTCATTTCATATATTGCCAAGCGATTATTATGTAAAAACAAAGAGATTAAGAATGATATTTCAGGCAAAGTAACGAAACAATGAGAAGAAAGAATACTTATGGATAGTTTCAAGATTGACATATTTGAAAAAGAAACACAACGGAAATTTCCCCCATACAAGACATTGACAATGGAGGATAGTAACATCGTATTGAGAGAACTTTCATCACATTGTTACTCGGACGTTTCAGATTTTAATAAGATTCAAACAGCAAGTGAATTAGTCAAAGATATAGATGCCACATCAGAAGACTTTCATGTGATTAGATTGTTTGCAGATACTCAACCACCTAATGAAATCATAGTTATATGGAGCAATGAAAGTGCGATTGATATTTTTAACTATACGGACTTTTGTAACTGTTTTGAGTATATTTGGTATCCATCATCTGACGACATTTTGATTACAAGTGATATTGGGAATGTTATGTATTTGATTCGGCATGATGGAGTAATATTTCGAATTATTCCGCAAGGTTAATCTGATACTTAATAAAAATGGTGTATAATACATGATTTTGAATATAGCCAGAGAGAGAAGAAATCATATCGAAGATTTATGTGCCTTTGAAAGAAATGTATTACCTTTGTGGCATATACGAGTTGCCAAGAAAGCATATCAAAGCAGAATACAGCAACAAGAACGGTTGGCAACTCATTACCTCAAAATCGGGTAATCTACCCAAAGTCCTTATTATAAAGGGATAAGGGTTATATTCCAAAATTACTAAAAATTTTTCAGACCGGGGCTTCGCAGCGCGTAAAAAGTGACCGGAACGATCGGGTTTACGCTTTTACGGAGCGTTTTACCGCCGGCAGTCGGCGAGGATGCCTCCTCCGACGACCAGGTCGCCGTCGTAGAAAACGACGGGCTGTCCCTTGGCCGGGGCCCAGGCCGGTTCGCGGAGTTCGACGAGCAACGACTGCCCGTCGATTCGGACGCGCGCGTAACCCTCCGGGTTGCGGCCCACGCCCCGTATTTTGACCCGTACGGTTTGCGAGTCGGTCAGCCGCTGCGGATCGGCGGCGCAGAACTCCCGGACGGTCAACCGGCGGTAAAAAAGGTCGGCGTCGCATCCTGCGGTCACCCGGTTCCGCGCGGCGTCGATCCCGGTGACGACGACCGGTTCGCCGGAGTCGGTGCGCAGTCCGCGTTTTTGTCCGATCGTGTAGAACGCGCAGCCGTCGTGGCGTCCGATCGTCTTTCCCCGTGCATCGACGATTTCGCCGGGAACGATTCCGGGAACCTGCGTTTTCAGGAACTCGGAGTAGGAGAGTCCTTGCAGGAAACAGACGCCCATGCTCTCCCGCGACCGGAGGGCGGACGGGAGCGATGCGGTCACCGCTTTTTTGATTCGTTCGCCCATCGGCGTCAGGGCTATCCGCAGGTATTCCTGCGACAAGCCCCACAGGTAATAGGACTGATCTTTGGCCGGGTCGGCGGCCGTGCGCACGAAGTATTTTCCGTTTTCGCAGCGAACACGGAAGTAGTGTCCGGTGGCGATATGGTCGTAATGTTCGCGCCGGGCGATGTCGTACAGCGTTTTCCATTTGACCCGGGGATTGCAGCGAGTGCAGGGCGCGGGCGTTTCGCCGCGCAGGTAGCTGCCGGTAAAATAGCGGACGATCTCTTCGCGGAAAACTTCGCGGACATTTTCGATCCGGAACGGAAGGTTCAGCCGTCCGGCCGCCTGCCGGATGCGCGTTTCGAGACCCTCTTCCCCGACGGTATCCAGCGTAAGCAGCGTGACGGCATGGCCCTGTTCGGCGAGGTACCGCGCCGCCGCCGTGCTGTCGATGCCGCCGCTGAAGCCCAACAATACGTTTTTTCTCATACGGAATGAAAAAAGCGTCCGGATCTTTTTCGGACGCCTTTGTTTTCGTTGTCGTGCGTTACAGTTTGTCGAATTCGTCGTCCAGCGACGCGGGGATGCTGCTGATCGCCGAGCCGTCCGGATTGAAACACTCCGGCTTGTGCTCCCGGATGTACCCGACCACTTCGTCGAGTCCTTCCGCGAATTTGCAGAAGTCCTCCTTGTAAAGGTGGATCTTGTGTTTTTCGAACGAGAATTTTCCGTCCTTTTCGGTTTTTTTCCGGCTTTCGGTGACTGTCACGTAATAATCGTCGTTCCGCGTCGCCTTCACGTCGAAGAAATAGGTGCGCCGTCCGGCCCTGACTATTTTTGAGTAGATCTCTTCCGCTCCGTCGCTTTCGCTTTCCTTTTTGTAGTCAAAATGATTCATGCCTTTCGTTTTTGTTAGCAGTTATAGGTTGTTAAAATTAAAAAGAAAAAGAGATATAAGCAAATATTCGGGGCAAAATAAGCCTATACGGCTCCGCCGGCTGCAAAAACCGATTTGCGGCCGGCGGAGCGGATGGATCGTTTCTGATCGAATCAGTAGGCGATGCCGGAACCGTAACGCTCCCAGTCGCGCAGCACTTCGAGTGCTTTGGCGAAGACCGGGTCGTCCTCGCCGTTGACGACGAGGTAGTATTCGTTGACTCCCCACATTTTTTGCGCGATCAACGCTTTCAATTGGGTTTTCAGCGCTTTTTTCGAACGTTCGAACTCTGCGACGTCGAAGGCGATCCCCTTTTTCGTGGCCTTGGCCGTCAGGGCGTCGAGCACGTCGTCGGAGACGGTGAAGTCGCTGACGAACTTTTCGGGAGCCGCGTAACGCGACGACAGCGCCGGACGGTTCTCGTCCAGGTATTCGATGACGAATTCGTTGATGACGCCCTGACGCACCAGGCTGCCCCAGTATTTCGTATAGTCCGACGTATCGAGCGGTACGACGATGTCGGGCGTGATTCCGCCGCCGCCGTAGACGGTGCGGCCGCTACGCAGGGTTTTGAACCGCTGCGTGGTGTCGCCGCCGACCGAATCGGAAGCTCCCGGTTCGAACCGTTTGTTGAAATCTTCATAATAGGCGTCCAAATTGCCGTTTTCATACGGGCGCTGGATCATGCGTCCGGTCGGCGTGTGGTAGCGCGCTACGGTCAGCCGCACCGCCGAGCCGTCCTGTAACGGGAACTGCCGTTGGACGAGTCCCTTGCCGAACGTGCGCCGGCCGATCAGCAGGCCGCGGTCCCAGTCCTGAATCGCTCCGGATACGATCTCGCTGGCCGAAGCCGAAGTCTCGTTGATCAGCACGATCACCTTCCCTTTCGTGAACGGGCCGTCTTCTTTCGCGACGATTCGGTCGGGCGGCACGCGCATCCCTTCGGTCGATACGATCACCGAACCTTCGGGTAGGAAAAAGTTGCTCAGTTGTACGGCTCCGCCCATCAGCCCGCCGCCGTTGCTGCGCAGGTCGAGGATCAGGGCGTCCATCGGCCCCAGTTTCTGCACGGCGTCCGTGAACTCCTTGTAAGTATTGTTCGCGAAACGGTTGATCCGAATGTAACCGGTCTTCGGATCGACCTTGTAGGCGGCGTCCACCGTATTGATCGGAATGTTGTCGCGCACGATCGTGAAGTCGAGCGGTTCGCCGCCGCCGTGGCGGACGATCCGCGTCTCTACCCGGCTGCCTTTCGGCCCGCGCAGCAGTTTCGGCACGTCGATCTGTTTGACGCCGACCGAGCTTTTGCCGTCCACCGCGACGATCCGGTCGTTGGGGAGCAGGCCCACCTGTTCGGCGGGACCGCCCGAAATGACGTTGACCACGATGATCGTATCGCGCAGTACGTTGAATTCGATGCCGATGCCGCTGAAACTGCCGTCGAAGCTCTCCTTGACTTCGACCATCTCCTCGGGAGATACGTAAGTCGAATGCGGGTCGAGTTGCAGCAGCACTTCGCGGATCGCGCTTTCGACCAGCTCATTGTTGTGTACCGTATCGACGTAGGCGCCGTTCAGGTAACGGTAGAACTGCTGGAATTTCTGCAGGTTGCCGGCCGGATCGTCTTTCGCGTCGTTCTGGGCCGAAACAAGCGCCGGCGCCGCGAACAGCAGCGTCGCCAGCAGGATATGGATTTTCATTCTTATCATTGCAGTATCTTTAATGTCCTTGTGATAACGCGCCTCGCCGGCGCATTATTGCAGGCGCGCGGCCAGTTCCGCCAGCGGAACGGCCTGCTGTTCGCCGGTCGCCATGTTTTTGACGGTGGCGTTTCCGGCGGCCAGTTCGTCGCTGCCGATGATCACCACCAGCGGGATCGCGCGCCGGTTGGCGTATTCCATCTGCTTTTTCATCTTCGCGGCGTCGGGGTACATTTCGCATGGGATGCCTGCGGCCCGCAGTTGTTTCATCGCGCGCAAGGCGGCCGGTTGTTCGGTTTCCCCGAAATTCAGAAACAAAACCCGCGTGGTGACGCCCGCTTCTTCGGGGTAGAGACAGAGTCCGCACATCACGTCGTAGATCCGGTCGGCTCCGAACGAGATGCCTACTCCCGACATGCCCGGCATACCGAAAATTCCGGTCAGGTCGTCGTAGCGTCCGCCGCCGCAGATACTGCCGATCGCGAAATCCTTCGCCTTTACTTCGAAGATCGCGCCGGTGTAGTAGTTCAGCCCGCGCGCCAGCGACAGGTCCAGTTCGATATCCAATTCCGTGCCAAGCGCTTCGACGTATCCGAAGATCGTTTCCATCTCGTCGATGCCGGCGATTCCTGTTTCGCTGCCGCCGATCACCGCGCGCAACTGTCGCAGCTTCTCGCGGTTCGTACCGTTGAGCGACAGGATCGGTTGCAGCGCGGCCACGGCCTGCTCGGAGATACCTTTCGAAAGCAGCTCTTCGTTGACCGCTTCGATTCCTATCTTTTCGAGTTTGTCGATCGCCACGGTGATGTCGGTCATCTTGTCGGCGTGACCGATGGTCTCGGCGATGCCGTACAGGATCTTGCGGTTGTTCATCTTCAGCGCGATCCGGATGCCGAGTTTTTTGAACACGGCCGCCACGATTTCGATCAGCTCGACTTCGTTGAGCAGGCTGCGGCTGCCGATGATATCGACGTCGCACTGGAAAAACTCGCGGTAGCGTCCCTTCTGCGGCCGGTCGGCGCGCCATACCGGCTGGATCTGGTAGCGCCGGAACGGGAACGAGATTTCGTTCTGGTGTTGTACGACGTAGCGGGCGAACGGTACGGTGAGGTCGTAACGCAATCCTTTTTCGCACATTTTCACCGACAGCGCGTTGCGGTTGGCGTCGGCATCCTGCAACGTTTCGGGTGCGACTCCGCTCAGGAAGTCCCCCGAATTCAGGATTTTAAAGAGCAGCTTGTCGCCCTCGTCGCCGTATTTTCCGAGCAGCGTCGAGAGGTTTTCCATCGCCGGCGTTTCGAGCGGCAGGAATCCGTAGGTGCGGAAGACGCTTTTTATCGTGTCGAAAATGTAGGTGCGTTTAATCATCTCGTCCGGGCCGAAATCGCGTGTGCCCTTCGGAATGGATGGTTTTTGTGCCATGACGGTGTGTTTTCTAAAATTTTATTTCGTTGGCGAACTGTCGATCAAAGCGTCCAGTTCGGCGATCTTTTTATCGTAAGCGTTGCGGGTGATCTGGCGCAGCAGTTCGACGTGCGGCCGGATGCGGTCGATGTCCGCCGGGGCGATCGTGTATTTCGGATCGTAGCGTGCGGCGATATAGGCGTCGTTCAATATTTTGAACAAGCGTTTGCTCTCTTCTGTGTCGGTCGGAAAAAATGCAAGGATTTCCGGCGTATGCACTTTACAGGATTTTACCAGTTTTTCGAGGTCGTGTATCCTCGGTTTTTTAAGGGTGTGGATCAGTCTGATCGTGTGGAGGAAAGATTCACATGCTTGATGGAAATTGAAAATGGAAAATTTATGATCTTTGTTGGAGTGCGCTAGGGCAGCGTATTTATAGAATGTTTCTCCGCGACCGTTCCATTCCTCAAAATATTCCTGTACCTGTCCTTTAAACTCTTGTGCATTCAGTTCGCACGGCGTATCGAGCGTAAACTTCCCGTTGTCGTACAGCATGATCCCCTCTTCGGCGATGTCCGTCCAGAAATACCGACCTTCTGCGAGATATTTATTAAAAGTTTGGATATGTTCCAGTATAAAACTGACCGGGGTATCCGAACGGGTGTTTCTTGCGAAAACATCTTCTACACGATCCAACTTCCGTGCGGCCCCGTAAGGTTCCACTCCGTGCTCGACTAGCACCAGGATATCGTAGTCGCTTTGGAAAGTCGTATGAACCCCGTAGTCGAACCGTTCGTCGAGTTCGACCCAGTTGCCGCGCGCATAGCTGCCGAACAAGATAACCATTTGGGCCGGTACGGCCCTGCGGATGTACTTTGTGAGGATTTCGAGTTCCTCCGCTTTGCGCTGCGGTAGGTGTCCGAGTGAGGTTTTCATACGCTGTCGGTGTTTAGTCGGCGACCAGTTTGCGGTATTTCACCCGGTGCGGGGTGTCGTCGCCGAGGCGTTTGCGCTTGTTCTCTTCGTATTCGCTGTAACCGCCTTCGAAAAACACGACCTGCGAGTCGCCTTCGAACGCGAGGATGTGCGTGGCGATGCGGTCGAGGAACCAGCGGTCGTGCGAGATCACTACGGCGCATCCTGCAAAGTTATTCAACCCTTCTTCGAGGGCGCGCAGCGTGTTCACGTCGATGTCGTTGGTCGGCTCGTCGAGCAGCAGCACGTTGCCCTCCTCCTTCAGCGCGAGGGCCAGGTGCAGCCGGTTGCGTTCGCCGCCCGACAGCACGCCGCACTTTTTCTCCTGGTCGGCGCCGCTGAAGTTGAAGCGCGATACGTAGGCGCGGGCGTTGACGCTGCGGCCGCCGAGCTGGATCAGCTCGCTGTCCTGCGAGATGACCTGGTAAACCGTCTTTTCCGGGTCGATCGACGCGTGTTGCTGGTCGACGTAGGCCAGCTTGACCGTCTCGCCGACGCGGAACGAGCCGTGCAGCGGCTTTTCGATCCCCATAATCAGCCGGAACAGCGTGGTCTTGCCGACCCCGTTCGGGCCGATCACGCCGACGATTCCGGCGGGCGGCAACGAGAAGCTCAAATGTTCGTACAGCAGCCGGTCGCCGTAGCCCATCGACACGTCCTGCGCTTCGATCACCACGTCGCCGAGGCGCGGGCCGTTCGGGATGTAGATTTCGAGTTTTTCCTCCTTTTGTTTCGTATCTTCGTTCAGCATCTTGTCGTAGGCCGACAGACGGGCTTTGCTCTTCGCGTGGCGGGCGGACGGGGCCATGCGAACCCATTCCAGCTCGCGCTCCAGCGTTTTGCGCCGTTTGCTCTCCTGCTTCTCTTCCTGCGCGAGACGGTTCGATTTCTGTTCGAGCCAACTGCTGTAATTGCCTTTCCAGGGAATGCCTTCGCCGCGGTCGAGTTCGAGGATCCAGCCGGCCACGTTGTCGAGGAAATAGCGGTCGTGCGTAACGGCGATGACCGTTCCCTTGTACTGTTGCAGGTGCTGTTCGAGCCAGTCGATGCTCTCGGCGTCGAGGTGGTTCGTCGGCTCGTCGAGCAGCAGTACGTCCGGTTGCTGCAACAGCAGCCGGCACAGCGCCACGCGGCGGCGTTCGCCGCCCGACAGGTGTTTGACGGATTGGTCGGCGTCCGGACACCGCAACGCGTCCATCGCGCGTTCGAGCGTGGCGTCCAGTTCCCAGCCGTTCTTGTGGTCGATCAGTTCGGTCAGCTCGCCCTGCCGTTCGATCAGCTTCGCCATCTGGTCGTCGTCCATCGGCTCCATGAACTTCGCATTGACCTCTTCGTACTCTTTCAGCAGCGCGACCACGTCGGCGCACCCTTCCTCGACCACTTCGCGGACGGTTTTCGTATCGTCCAACTGCGGTTCCTGTTCGAGGTAGCCGACCGTATAGCCCGGAGAGAAGACCACTTCGCCCTGGAAATTCTTGTCCAGCCCGGCGATGATCTTCATCAGCGTCGATTTCCCGGAGCCGTTCAGCCCGATGATCCCGATTTTAGCCCCGTAGAAAAACGACAGGTAGATGCCGTTCAGCACTTTTTTCTGGTTCGTGAAAGTCTTGCTGACTCCGACCATCGAGAATATGATTTTTTCGTCTGCCATGTCTGTGTGTTAGTGCGGTTAATTTGCGCAAATATAATAAAAAAGCCCCCGTTTCCGAGGGCTTTTCGAGAATATGCCGTAAAACGGGGAACCTATGCGAACAGTTTCGCCGGATCGAGGTTCGCCGACTCGATGTCTTTGAAGTATTTGTAAGTACCTACTTTCAGTTCGTCGGTCGCGTCCTCGTCGCAGACGATGATTCCTTTGGGATGTACTTGCAACGCGCTGATCGTCCACTGGTGGCTGTAACTGCCTTCGATGCCGGCGGCCAGCGCGCGCGCTTTGTTGTGTCCCATCGTCAGGATCATCACCTCGCGGGCGTCCATCACGGTGCCCACGCCCACGGTCAACGCCGTTTTGGGAACCAGGTCGACGTTGCCGCCGAAAAAGCGCGAGTTCGCGATGATCGTATCCTTGGTCAGCGATTTGACGCGCGTCCGCGAGTTCAGCGACGAAAAAGGTTCGTTGAACGCGAGGTGTCCGTCGGGGCCGATGCCGCCCATGAACAAATCGATGCCGCCTGCGGCCCGGATACGGGCTTCGTAGTCGGCGCACTCCTTGCATAGGTCGGGCGCATTGCCGTTCAGGATGTTGACGTTTTCGGGTTTGATGTCGATGTGGCTGAAGAAGTTGTTCCACATGAACGAATGGTAGCTTTCCGGATGGTCTTTCGGAATGCCTACGTACTCGTCCATGTTGAACGTTACGACGTTGGCGAACGAAACTTTGCCCGCTTTGCAGTATTCGATCAACTTTTTATAGGTGCCCAACGGGGTGGAACCCGTCGGAAGACCCAGTACGAAAGGCCGTTTCTCCTTTTTGTTGTGTTCGTTGATGCGTTTGGCAATGTAGGCGGCTCCCCAGGCCGATACCTGTTCGCCGTTGGGTTCGATGATGACTCTCATAATTAAAAATATTTTATTTGTTCTCGGTTGTGAACGTTCTGGACCATTATGGGCAGCCGTAACCGGCCATAAACGGGGTCTCAACCCGGACATTCTGTAAATAACGTTATTGGACGTCGCCCTTTCCCGCCTTGAAAGTCACTTGGTTGGCAGTGTCTTCCACGATGTAGATGTCTTCGTATCCGGGAGCGATCGCGATGCTTTTTTGATAAGACACCATCCCGTACGCGACGTCGTTGATGTAATACTTATTTTTCTCGTCTTCGGTAAACGAAGGCAATAATTCTGCTTTTTTCGTGTTGAATGAAGTTTGTAGAGCGACCAGAGCGGCCTTAATCGACGCGCTTTGCTCCTCGTATTTCTGCTTGGCCTGTGCATCGCACTGTGCGTAAGCTTCTTCCTCGGTGTCGCCCGTTGCGTTGATCGTGAATTTGGCTCCGAATTGTTTATTGATATTTGCGATACCTTCTTCGAGCAGCGTATTTAGCTGATTCAGATTGTTCGTTTCACTTCCGAGATAACCATCCTGTCCGAGACCGATACGGGTCTGGTATTCGCGGCTTACTTTAGCCTGGTTGTCTTCGTCGTCTTTGCAACCGCAGAACAGCAAGGCCGCGCAACTCATCAGGATTAGGATTTTTTTCATGGTTTCAATAAATTAAAGGATTTGTGTTTTTTATAGTTTGAAAAGGTCCAGTCTGACAAATACTTCGATCGCTTGATATTCGGCCATTCCCAGCTTGTCGTACATCCGGGCGGTATTCTGCGTACGTTCTTCGGCGCGCTGCCAAAATTCGCGCTTGTCTTCGCCGGGGAACGGCATCACGTCCTTCTGCGACAGGTGGCGGTAGATGGCGTGGCGTTTCTGCACCACCTCGTCCGGGCTGAGCGGCACGGCCATGTCGACCATGTCCAAATCCCATTCCTGCCATGCGCCCCGGTAGAGCCAGAACCGGCAATCTTTCACCCAGGGTTCGTTCTGTATCTGGTACATCGCCTCGATGACCGCTTCGATGCAGGTGCGGTGCGTTCCGTGCGGGTCGGACAGGTCGCCGGCGGCATAGATTTGGTCGGGCTTGAGTTCCTGCAATAATTTTACGACGCGCGAAATGTCGTTCTCGGTCAGCAGTCCCTTTTTGACGCCTCCCGTTTCGTAGAACGGCAGGTTCAGGAAGTGGACATTTGTCCGGTCGTTCAGCCCCATGTGCCGGCAGGCCGCCTTCGCTTCGGCGCGGCGGATCGAGCCTTTCAGCTTGCGGAGTTCCAACGGTTCGGGTTCGCCTTTGCGCTTACCGGCGATGATCGCTTTCACTTCGTCGTATTTGTCTTCGAAACCGCATTCGCGGGCGGTGTCGATCGTTTGCAGCACCACGTCGTCGTGCACGGCGATGTTGCCGGACGTTTCGTAAGCTACGTGGACGTCGTGTCCCTGGGTGATCAGCCGGCGGAACGTGCCGCCCATCGAGATCACGTCGTCGTCCGGATGGGGGCTGAAAATCAGCACGCGTTTGGGGAACGGCTGCGCGCGTTCGGGACGCGTCGAATCGTCGGCGTTCGGCTTGCCGCCGGGCCATCCGGTGATCGTGTGTTGCAGGTCGTTGAATACCTGGATATTGATCTCGTCGTAGGCCATGCCGGAGATTTCGAGCAACTGGCCGAGACGGTTATCCACATAGTCCTGATAGGTCAGTTTCAGGATCGGTTTGTCGACCTGCTCGCACAGCCACAGCACGGCCGTGCGGATAAAACGTTTCGGCCACAGGCAGCGTCCGACCAGCCACGGCGTGCGGATACGGGTCAGTTGCGAGGCGGCGCCTTCGTCGACCACGACTTCCATGTTCTGGTGCTCCTGCAGGCAGGTGGCCGGAACCAACAGTTGGCGTTCGCCTTCGACCAGCTCCTTGACGACGTACGCTTTTTCTTCGCCCCACGCGATCAGGATGATGCGTTTGGCGTCGAGGATCGTTCGCAGTCCCATCGTGATCGCCTTGTGCGGTACGTAGTTGATGCCGTAGAAGATCGATGCGGCGGCCTTGCGGCTTTCGTTGCCGAGGGCGACCAGCCGCGTCCGCGTATTGGTGTAGGTGCCCGGTTCGTTGAACCCGATCTGCCCCTGTACGCCGGTACCGAGCACCATCAGGTCGATGCCGTCGTATTGCTCGATCAGCGCTTCGTAGTCGCGGCAGAACGTTTCGACTTTGTCCTGCGGCAGCGTCCCGTCCGGGATATGGATGTTCTCGGGTTTGATGTCGATGTGATCAAGCAGACTCTCGTGCATCGAGTAATTGCGGCTCTGCAACTCCTTCGGCGAGATCGGGAAGAATTCGTCGAGGCTGAATATGACTACGTTGTGAAAACTGAGCCCCTCTTTTTTATGCAGTTCGACCAGCGCGCGGAACAGGCCCACCGGCGATTTCCCGGTCGTCATGCCCAGTACGCACATCTCTCCGGCCGACTGTTTCTCGCGGATGCAGCCGGCGATCTCCCGAGCCACGTACATGGCTCCGCTCGCTTCGTTCTCGTAAATGTTCGTGTAGATTTTTTCGAATTTTCGGATGATGTCGGCAGGATCTGCCCCCGGCTCCAGCCCTCCCTCTTTCGGCAATTTGTAATTTCTTTCCATAGCCTCCTGATTTTATGATTCTGAACGTATTTTGTCAGCGCGTAATCGCGCCGCTAAAAGTAATCATTAACCGGGGATTTGCCAAATTAATCTCCGGGTAAGATAAAAAAACGATTTTTTTATGTTTTATCGCAAAAACTTCGTATCTTTGTTAATATTATAACAGAGGGGCGGTAAACGATTGCCGTCCAGCTCAGTGGGAAACTAACTTTATAAATCATCGCACTAATCAAAACAACTATGGCTCAAAAACTTTTGATAAGGGATTTGACCCTCCGGGACGGACAGCAATCCGCTTTTGCCACCCGGATGAAGCAGGAGCAGATCGACCGCGTCCTGCCTTTCTATAAAGACGCTAATTTTTACGCCATGGAGGTGTGGGGCGGCGCCGTGCCCGACTCCGTAATGCGCTACCTGAACGAAAACCCGTGGAACCGCCTCGAAAAGATCAAGGCCGTCGTGGGCGACGTTTCGAAACTGACCGCGCTGTCCCGCGGACGCAACTTGTTCGGATACGCTCCGTATACCGATGAGATCATCGAGGGATTCAGCCGCAATGCGATCGAGTCGGGACTGGGCATCATGCGTATTTTCGACGCGTTGAACGACGTGAACAACGTGAAGTCTACGATCAAGTATATCAAGAAGTACGGCGGTATCGCCGACTGCGCCGTGTGCTACACGATCGACCCGCATTTCTCGACGATGGAACGTATCAAGGCCGCGCTGAAAGGGAAGAAACTTCCGAAAGCGGTTTTCACCGACGAGTATTTCTTGAACAAGGCGCAGCAGATGGCCGCTCTGGGCGCCGATATGATCACGATCAAGGACATGAGCGGACTGATCCCGCCCAAACGCGTTTCGGATCTGATCAAGCTGTTCAAAAAAAACCTGTCGATTCCGATCGACTTCCATACGCACTGTACGCCCGGTTACGGGCTGGCTTCCGTCGTGGCTGCGATCGAGGCCGGCGTCGACGTCGTCGATACGAATATCTGGAACTTCGCCGGCGGACCGGCGGCTCCGGCGATCGAACTGATCTACATCTTCTGCAAGAAAATGGGCGTGGAGCTCGATATCAACATGGAGGCCGTCGCCAAGATCAACAAGGAACTCTATACGATCCGCAAGGAACTCGATGCGGTGGATGCGGTGAAGATTTTCCCGAATGCGTTCAACCCGCTGACCGACAAGCTGCCTGAGAACATCGACAAGGAGTTCGACCGGGCGATTGCCGCAGCCAAAAACGGAAACGAGGCCGAACTGCTCGACGCCTGTCATGCGATCGAAAAGTATTTCAACTTCCCGAAACCGAACGAACTGGTGCAGAAGGCCGAGATTCCGGGCGGTATGTATACGAACATGGTGGCCCAGCTCAAGCAGCTCAAGTCCGAATCGATCCTCGAGAGCGCGATGCAGTTGATCCCGCGCGTGCGTCTGGACGCCGGTCTGCCGCCTTTGGTGACGCCGACCAGCCAGATCGTGGGCGCCCAGGCCGTCAATTGCGCGCTGGACGTTAAAAACGGTAAGCCGATGTATTCGAACGTGTCGAACCAGTTCGTGAACCTGGTCAAGGGCGAGTACGGCGAAACGCCGGTTCCGGTCGATCCCGAATTCCGCCTGAAGATCGCCGGGGTGCGCGAGGAAACCCCGTACGACACGTCGAAATATCAGATGCAACCGAATCCGGTGCTCGAAGACGCCGGCGGAGTCAAGTTGGCCGAGAATGAAAAAGAGGTGCTGTTGCTTGAGCTCTTCCCGCTGGTCGCCAAGAATTACCTGACGGGCGTGAAGAAAGCGCGTTATGCCGCCGCTCACGCCGCCGAAGCCGCGAAAGCCGCCCAGACGGCCGCTGCTGCGCCCGCCGCCGCGCCGGCTCCGGAAGCGAAGGCCGAAGCCAAGCCGGCCGTTGCGATTACCGGAAACGTGGTTACGTCGCCGATGCCGGGACGTATCCTCAGCGTGCTGGTGAAACCGGGCGATAAAGTGACAAAAGGGCAGGATGTGGTGATCCTCGAAGCGATGAAGATGGAGAACAGCATCACGTCGGATTACGCCGGAACCGTGAAGCAGGTGCTCGTGGCCGAAGGCGATACCGTCGCCGTCGACAGCCAACTGGTCGAGATCGAATAGCGATCGCTCGGAATAATTTTAGGAATGTGCGGGTCGTATTCCCAATGAAGGGCGTACGGCCCGCTTTTTAAAATTCGGAAAATGAAAAGATTTTTGACAGGCTGTATGTTGGTCTGGGTTGTGGGCGTTTCCGCCCAGAAGGAATATCGGGCGCCCGAGAGCTACGTGGACGGGCGTTCGCAGGCCGTTCTGCGGATGACGATCGATGACGAAGGGATGGTGATGCCTTGCGGGACGGGGCCCGACAGTTGCGATACCTACGGCGCACGCGAAGCCGTAGTGGTCGAGCACGAGGGAGTCTACTACCTTCATTACGACGGCGCCGGCAAAGATGGGTGGCTGTCGTGCCTGGCTACCAGCCGCGACCTGCGCCATTGGGAGAAGCACGGATTGCAATTGACCCTCGGCGAAGCGGGACACCCCGATTCCAAATCGGCTTCGTCGCCCTGGTTGGTGAACGACGGCGCGAAATGGCATATGTTCTACGTGGGCACCCAATTTTGTACCCCCGCTCCCGACTGCATCCCGGCCACTCCTTATGTGACCCTGACGGCCGAGGCCGATCATCCGGCCGGCCCTTGGCGCAAACGTTACGACATCATTCCTTTCACCAACGAGGCCGGCACTTATTACAGCGATACGGCCAGTCCGGGCGATGTGGTGGAGCAGGACGGCGAGTACAAGATGTTTTTCGGAGCCGCGGCTTTTGACAAGGAAGGTAAACTGGGCCGTACGGTCGGCATCGCCCGTACCCGCGACCTGGGGAGCGCGTGGACGGTCGATCCGCAGCCGATTTTCCCGCCCGCCGAGCAGTGCGAGAACACCTCGCTCTATTACGAACCCGATAACGGTACCTGGTTCCTGTTTACGAACCACATCGGGATACACCCCGACCGGGGCGAATACACGGATGCCGTTTGGGTGTATTGGACCAAAGACCTGAATCGGTGGGATCCGCAGGACAAGGCGATCGTGATCGATTGTCAGAATTCCAAAGAGGTGAAAGGCGCTATCGGGATGCCGTCGGTGATCCGGGTGGGCGACCGGCTGGCGATGCTCTACGACGGCGCGACCGGAGAAAATTACGGACACATGGGCCGCGGCATCAACCTGGCCTGGCTCGCGCTGCCGCTGGTTCCTCCTGCGAAATGATTAAGATATAATAAAGTGCTAAAACGGCGGCAGGAGATCCTGCCGCCGTTTTGTTGTTGCTCAATCCTTGAGCAGTCTCGGCAGGATTTGTCCGATAGATTCGATTCTCGGGCCCCGTCCTTCTATCTGGCAATCTTCCAAAAAAGGATAACAGGTGAACGATTCGTCCGAAATTTCAAAATAGGGAATCAGCCGCAAGCCGCTGTCTTCGATGGTAAAATGAAGCGGAGCGTCTTGCGACGGTTTGAATTTTTCAAATAGTTTTTCAGGCGGGAATGGTAGCGTAACACGCCCGTTTTGCACCGAATCTCCGACAACGGCCATCAGCAGCGGGCCGTATTCGATAGCGTAAGCATTTTTGCCTTTGAAATCGGGTTCGCTTCCTTTGTACAGGGTGAGGCGGAAAGCCATCGGTAACGAAAATTGTATCTTGTCCTTGTCCGACCATTTCCGGTCGAGCGTTACGTATGATCCCGGTTTTCCCCAGGCTACCCGTTCGCCGTTTACCAAGATGACTGCGTTGCAGTTACACCACCATGGAATGCGAAGCCGGATTTTGCACGGCGTTTTTTTGCGTGCCGAAACTTCGATCTGGATGTCGGTGGGATACGGATATTCGAGTCGTTCGTTTAATCTCGGATTTATCAGGGTGCTCCCGGCTCCGGGCCGGCTGTACGGGAATTCGGTTTGCATGGTTAGTTTCATCGGTGTCCCGTCCTGTTCCCAGGCGAACGAAGAGGCGGCGAATAGGTCGACGTATACGCCGTCGTCCGCCTGCGTGTAGATGAACTCGGGCAACGCTCCGAAAAGCCGCGTCCCCTGCCCTTCGCAGCAGGTGTTGACGTCCGTGCCGTCTTCTTTACGATCTATCAGGCGGGCGTGGTAGCGGATTTTGCCGTCGGCAGTCTGGTTGGCAATGGCTACGTTGTAGATCGATTTTTCGATTTCGGCCACGTATTTTTCCTCTTCGGGGTAGAGCAGGTGGAACCGCTGGTTCAGGAACGCCCAGAACGAATTGCCGCACAGCTCGCCCGTTCCGCTGCGCAGCAGATAGGATTTGGGCGGGTAGGGCGACAGTTCGCTGATACTGATACTGCCTCCGATATGTTCGTAATATTCGTTGAACAGTTCCCAGCCTCCGACGGCCGCATCGAGGTACTGCCGGTCGCCGGTCGCCATGTAGAGGTCGAGGAACGATTCCAGCGACAGGATCAGGTAACAGTGCGGACGGTCGTACGGATATTTCCAGATCGCGTCGACATCCTTGTCGATCAATTGTTGCATCCAGAAATTTTCCTGGTAGTAACGCTGCACGACTTGCAGGTCTTCGGGTTTTCCTACCGGCGTAAAATAAAGGCGGGTGCTGGCGATGATTCCCTGGCGTCCCTGTCCGCCGCGGCGGACCAGTTCCGGCAGATAGGGGCAGGCGTTGAACCAGTCGTAAAAACCGCGCAGCAACGGATAGGCTTTCGGATTTCCTGCGATTCCCGCTTCGATCAGTCCCTGAGTCACCCACGAACGGCAGTAAGCTCCGTTCTCGAAATGCAGGATATCGCGTTCGGGATAAGCCATGAGGTATCCGTTCGGCTGTTTGCAGGCTTCGATGCCGTCGACGATCCGGTTCATCCGGTCGCGCAGTTCGCGGTTTTCGACCCAGCGCAGTTGGTTGCCCGCGCCCATCAGAAAGCGACCCGCTTTCGAACCGGGCAGAATGTCGACCCATTCGGTATGCAGGTCGCGCAATGCCCCGTCCGCCGGTACTCCGGCCCGCTCGCGGAACTCTTTCAACATATCGTCTACGGAAAACGACTGAAGCAGGTAATGGGCGTTGGCATAGAGCGTTCGGCGGAACAGTCCGTCGTTTACGGTGACGCCGCTGCGCGGAACCCGCGCCGTCGGTTCGACCGGCCGCCAGCTTGCCGCCGGAGTGACGTTTTCGGGACAATTCAGTACGGCGACTTCTCCCATCGGGCGTTGCGGTCTCAATAAGGGGTGTTTACCCAGAAAACCCCGGTCGGAGTCGGTGAGCAGCCGGTTTTCCGAAACGTCGACGCCGCCCGACCATACCTCCATTTTCCAGAGTTCGAAATAGTATCCGTTGTCGCGTTCGGGTAGCCGGGTGACTCTCAGCTCGACGTACCGGCCGGAAACAGGGTGCGCCGGGCGGAAGACGTCGATCTGGTCGACTGCGGCGGCTTCGTAGTCGCTGCCGGTGTGGTCGGCGATCGTTACGGGCCTGTCGGAGCCGTCGTCGGAGCCGGACGTTTCGATCCGGAATCGTACCGGAAATCCCGGGCGCGCATAGTAGTCCCAACTGTCGAATACGACGGGGTACAGTTTGACCGAATCGATCGGATACGGCCGTCCCAGGTCGATCCGTATCCAGCAACTTTCGTCGGCGGAGGATTTGCGTGCGGATTCGTAAATCGCGTAATTGGCTTTCGCTGCGACCCGTTCGACCCCCAGCGGGCCTCCCCGCAGGTCGGCGACCTGCGCACGGGCGGAGAAAATAGGTAAGCTGCAGGAAAGCGATGCGGCGAAAAGCAGGAAAGTTTTTTTCATGTCGGGCGGGTTAGAACGGTGAAAATGGGATTGTGAACATAGCAAAGATAAAAAATATACCGGTATTTATTATCCGTCCGTGTTTACCGATCCGGAACGGATCTGCCGACCGACTGCCGTTTTGCGGCCGGGCGGACACCGAAATGAAAATTCGCGGCCGGCGCCGTCGCGGCGGGATTCGGAACCGACACGATTTTGAGCTTAAAAATAGCGTATTTGGTATAAAAAATTTCGTTATTCCAAAAATCCGTTGTACCTTTGACACCGATTTTGCGTTTTTGGGATTTGACGCAGGCCTTGAGTTGACCGTCGATTTGCCGGGGCGGATTAATTTTTTGGTGCGTAATATTTGTGCATTAAGAAATTATTCGTACTTTTGCCAACCCTAAAATGTGACAAACTGCCGATGTAGCTCAGTTGGCCAGAGCAGCTGATTTGTAATCAGCTGGTCGGGGGTTCGAATCCCTCCATCGGCTCCGGAAGGTGCGACGGACAGAGCGTGCGGATGCGGCGGACAATAGTGGGTGCGGCGCTATATTATTAGGGTGTAACGAGCGAGACTCGGGTTTCGAAAAGTTCTTCGAGAAAATTCTGGGCGGATACCAGAGTGGCCAAATGGGGCAGACTGTAAATCTGCTGTCTTTCGACTTCGGTGGTTCGAATCCATCTCCGCCCACAGTGAATCCGGTTCGCGCCGGAGAATCGACGAAATGATTTTGCGGAAGTAGCTCAGTCGGTAGAGCATTAGCCTTCCAAGCTAAGGGTCGCGGGTTCGAATCTCGTCTTCCGCTCGCAAAAAGTGTTGGAAACTTTAATTGAAGTAAAACAATTATTCCTAAAATAGATTACAGATATGGCAAAAGAAAAATTTGACAGATCCAAACCGCATGTGAACATCGGTACGATCGGACACGTTGACCATGGTAAAACTACCTTGACCGCTGCAATTACCACCGTACTTGCAAAAAAAGGCCTTTCCGAACTGCGCTCGTTCGACTCGATCGACAACGCTCCCGAGGAAAAGGAACGCGGTATCACCATCAACACGTCGCACGTCGAGTATCAGACGGCCAACCGTCACTACGCTCACGTAGACTGCCCGGGCCACGCCGACTATGTGAAGAACATGGTTACCGGTGCCGCTCAGATGGACGGCGCGATCCTCGTGGTTGCCGCTACCGACGGTCCGATGCCCCAGACCAACGAACACGTGCTGTTGGCCCGCCAGGTGAACGTGCCGAAAATCGTCGTATTCCTGAACAAGTGCGACATGGTGGACGATCCCGAAATGCTCGACCTCGTTGAGCTGGAAGTTCGCGACTTGCTGAGCAAATACGAATTCGACGGCGACAATACCCCGATTATCCGCGGTTCTGCGCTGGGCGGTCTGAACGGCGAAGCCAAATGGGAAGACAAGATCATGGAATTGATGGATGCCGTTGACTCGTACATTCCGATTCCTCCGCGTGAAAACGAAAAACCGTTCCTGATGCCTGTCGAGGACGTATTCTCGATCACCGGTCGCGGTACCGTGCTGACCGGTCGCGTTGAAACCGGCGTGATTCACGTGGGCGATCCGGTGGAAATCATCGGTCTGGCCGAAAAGTCGATGACTTCGACCTGTACGGGCGTGGAAATGTTCCGCAAGCTGCTGGATCAGGGCGAAGCCGGCGACAACGTCGGTCTGCTGATGCGCGGTATCGACAAGAAAGACGTAAAACGCGGTATGGTCGTTGCCAAACCGGGTTCGATCACCCCGCACACGGTGTTCAAAGCCGAGGTTTATATCCTGAAAAAGGAAGAAGGCGGTCGTCACACGCCGTTCCACCACAAATACCGTCCGCAGTTCTACCTGCGTACGCTGGACGTAACCGGTGAAGTGGAACTTCCGGAAGGCGTAGAAATGGTTATGCCGGGCGATAACGTAACGATCACCGTTACCCTGATCTACCCCGTAGCCCTGAACGTAGGTCTGCGTTTCGCAATCCGCGAAGGCGGCCGTACCGTAGGTGCCGGTCAGATCATCGAAATCATTAAGTAATTTCGAAATACTTTCAAGGCGGCGCGTTCGGCGCGCCGCCTTACAAACGAGTGTAGTTCAAGGGTAGAATAGCGGTCTCCAAAACCGTTGATGGGAGTTCGAATCTCTCCACTCGTGCTAAAAACGTTACGACAATGAGATTTATTAATTACGTTAAAAACGCCTACGCCGAGCTTGTTCAAAAGGTGACGTGGCCGTCCTGGAATCAGCTTTCCAATTCAGCGGTAATTGTTATGACAGCTTCCCTGTTATTCGCTGTAGTGATTCTTGCGATGGACCTGGCATTCGAGAACATCATGAAGGCCATATATAGTATTCTTTATTAATTCTGTAAAGAAAAGATAAAGATGAGCGAAAAAGAGCAAAAACAGTGGTACGTGATCCGTGCCATCGGAGGTAAGGAAAAAAAGGTGAAGGAATACATCGAGACGGAAGTCCAGAATTCTCACCTCGAAGACTATATCTCCCAGGTTCTGATTCCGACTGAGAAAGTTTACCAGATCAAAAACGGTAAAAAGATCAGCCGGGAAAAGGTCTCTTATCCGGGCTATGTATTGGTCGAGGCCGCTCTCGTGGGCGAAATCCCGTTTATGCTTCGCAACACTCCCAACGTCTTAGGCTTCCTCGGAGACACGAAGGCTTCTTCCATGGTGGCAACCCCTCTCCGCCCTCAGGAAGTGAGCCGGATTTTAGGACGTGTCGACGAACTGAGCGTCAGCGAGGAGGAAAACGAAGTTCCTTTCTTCGAAGGAGAAACCGTCAAGGTTACCGATGGCCCATTCTCAAGCTTTTCGGGTACGATCGAGGCGGTGGACAACGAGCGGAAGAAACTCACGGTTTCCGTGAAGATATTCGGGCGCAAGACTCCTATGGAGTTGAGCTTTATGCAAGTAGAAAAAGAATAATTAACCAAGGAAAATTATGGCAAAAGAGGTTGCTGCGTTAATTAAACTGCAGATCAAAGGTGGTGCCGCCAATCCTTCGCCTCCGGTAGGGCCCGCTCTGGGTTCGAAAGGAGTGAACATCATGGACTTCTGTAAACAGTTCAATGCGAGGACCCAGGACAAGGCAGGCAAGGTACTTCCTGTCATTATCACCGTTTATGGCGATAAGTCGTTCGACTTTATCATTAAGCAGCCGCCGGTAGCCGTACAGCTCAAGGAAGCCGCAAAGCTTCAGTCGGGTTCCGCCGAGCCGAACCGTAAAAAGGTAGGCAAGGTGACCTGGGATCAGATCAAGGAGATCGCCCAGGATAAAATGCCGGATATGAATTGCTTTACGCTTGAGTCCGCGATGCGGATGGTGGCCGGTACAGCACGTAGCATGGGTATCGATGTCGTTGGTGAATTTCCTAATTTGTAATTGATAAAAATTACTGAAATGAGTAAGCTGACCAAAAATAGAAAATTAGTTCTTGCTAAGATTGAACCGAATAAGGCGTACAAGCTCAGCGAGGCGGCAGCTCTTCTAAAGGAGATTACCTTTACGAAATTCGATGCTTCCGTGGATTTGGACGTGCGACTTGGTGTTGATCCCCGTAAGTCCAACCAGATGGTAAGAGGTGTCGTTACGTTGCCTCACGGAACCGGGAAATCGGTTCGCGTGCTGGTGCTTTGTACTCCCGACAAGGAGACCGAAGCGACCGAGGCAGGCGCCGATTACGTAGGTTTGGACGAATACATCGAGAAGATCAAAGGCGGTTGGACCGATGTGGACGTGATCATCACAACTCCTAATGTAATGGCGAAGGTGGGTGCGCTCGGACGTATTCTGGGTCCCCGTGGCCTGATGCCGAACCCTAAGACGGGTACCGTTACGATGGAAGTCGGAAAGGCGGTAAAAGAGGTGAAAGCCGGTAAGATCGACTTCAAAGTCGACAAATTCGGTATCGTTCACTCTTCGATCGGCAAGATCGCGTTCTCTGCGGAACAGATCGTCGACAATGCCAACGAGTTCATGAATGTAATCATGAAATTGAAACCGGCTACGGCTAAAGGTACTTACGTGAAGAGTATATTTCTCTCTACTACGATGAGCCCGGGCTTGCAGATTGATCCCAAATCCCTTGAAAACAAATAAACCGAAAGACGATGAACAGGGAAGAGAAAAAAGTTGTAATTGATAGTCTGGCCGAGAAGCTCACCGCATACGCTCACTACTACATTACCGATACTTCGGAACTGAACGCAGAGCAGACCGCTGCTTTGAGAAAGCTTTGTTTCGAAAAGGAAGTGAAGCTGGTGGTTGCGAAGAATACGTTGTTTATCAAGGCTCTCGAACAGACCGGGAAGATTAACGAGGAGGTGCTCCCTTCGCTGAAAGGCGAAACGGCGATCATGTTCGCCAACGTGGGTAAGAGTCCCGCCAAGTTGATCAAGGAGTTCCGCAAGGCGAATCCGAAACCGGTTCTGAAAGCTGCATGCGTGGAAGATTGCATCTATCTGGGCGATGCCGCCGTAGAGGAACTGGTTAACATCAAGTCGCGCGAAGAGCTTATTGGTGACATCATCGGACTGTTGCAGTCTCCCGCGAAGAACGTTATCTCCGCACTGCAGGGTTCTGCCGGACAAAAAATCGCAGGGTTGGTTAAAACCCTCGAAGCAAGGGGATAATATTTCCGGACGGTTTGCCGGAGGGCGTTATCGAAAATCCGCCTGAGTCCGCTGCCGAAGGAATGGTTCCCGAAAATTAACCAAAACGTTTAAAAGTCAAACATTTTAAAAATTTTATATTACGATGGCCGATATCAAAAAATTAGCTGAGGAGTTGGTTAACTTGACAGTTAAAGAAGTAAACGAACTTGCCAATGTTCTGAAAGAAGAATACGGAATTGAGCCCGCTGCTGCTGCTGTTGCCGTTGCCGCTGCTCCTGCTGCCGACGGTGGCGCCGCTGCTGCTGAGAAAACGTCTTTCGACGTGATCCTGAAGAGCGCAGGTCAGGCGAAACTGCAGGTAGTGAAAGTAGTGAAAGACATTACCGGTCTGGGTCTGAAAGAGGCTAAGGATCTGGTTGATGGCGCACCGAAAGCTATCAAAGAAGGCGTTTCCAAAGAAGAAGCAGAACAGGTTAAATCTCAGCTCGAAGAAGCTGGCGCTGAAGTTGAAGTTAAGTAGTAACTGCTTATAGTTCAGAACATATCGGGTGTAGAGTCTATTCTGATAGACTCTATACCTTTTCTCATTTAACAGAAGCAACAGCCAGTAACCGGGCCCTACGGGCGGTTATGTTTTGCAAAAAGAGATGGCAGGGGTGGAAAACCAGTGATCCCGAACGGATTTTTCCGATCGGTCGTTTGAACTGCCGGGTCAGTTGCCGCGTTTGAAACTGAAAGCAGAAGCGCATTTCAAATCAGTTCTTATCTTCAACTTTAATTATTGGATACAATGTCTTCAAAAACAGATAATCAGCGTATTAGCTTTTCTTCCGTAAAAAACAGATTGCATTATCCCGATTTTTTGGAGGTGCAACTCAAATCATTTCAAGACTTTTTCCAATTAGATACCACGGCCGAGAACCGCAAAAACGAAGGGCTGTACAAGGTGTTCATGGAGAACTTCCCGATAACCGATACGCGTAACAACTTCGTGCTGGAATTCATCGATTATTACGTGGATCCGCCCCGTTACGGCCAGGACGAGTGTCTCGAACGCGGACTGACGTACAGCGTACCGCTGAAAGCGAAGCTGAAGCTGTACTGTACCGATCCCGAACACGAGGACTTCGATACGGTGATTCAGGACGTTTACTTCGGCACCATTCCCTATATGACTCCGCGCGGCACGTTCATTATCAACGGCGCCGAACGCGTAATCGTATCGCAGTTGCACCGTTCCCCGGGGGTGTTCTTCGGTCAGAGCACCCATACCAATGGAACCAAACTCTATTCGGCCCGTATCATCCCGTTTAAAGGGTCGTGGATCGAGTTTGCGACGGACATCAACAACGTGATGTACGCCTATATCGACCGAAAGAAGAAATTGCCGGTAACCACGCTGCTCCGTGCGATCGGATTCGAGAGCGACCGGCAGATCTTAGAGATATTTAACCTTGCGGAGGATGTAAAGGTTACTAAAGCCAACCTGAAGAAGATGGTCGGACAGCGGCTGGCTGCCCGGGTGCTGAAGACATGGGTTGAAGACTTTGTGGACGAAGATACCGGAGAGGTGGTTTCGATCGAACGAAACGAGATCATCATCGACCGGGAGACCGTCCTCGAAGAGAGCCATATTGAAGACATTATCGAGTCGGGCGCCAAAAGCATCCTAATCCATAAGGAGGCCCAGAACGGCACCGATTTCTCCATCGTATACAATACCCTGCAGAAAGACCCGTGCAACTCCGAAAAAGAGGCCGTCGTCTATATCTACCGCCAGTTGCGTAACTCGGAGCCGCCCGACGAGGCGACTGCGCGCGACGTGATCGAAAAGCTGTTCTTTTCGGACAAGCGTTACGATCTGGGAGATGTGGGGCGTTTCCGTATCAACAAGAAACTGGATCTGGACATCTCTCCGGACGTAAGGATCCTGACGCGGGAGGATATCATCGCCATCATCCGTTACCTGATTCTGCTAATCAACTCGCAGACCGACGTGGACGATATCGACCACTTGTCGAACCGCCGCGTACGCACAGTGGGCGAGCAGTTGGCCAACCAGTTCAGCGTAGGTTTCGTCCGCATGGCGCGTACGATCCGCGAACGGATGAACGTGCGCGACAACGAAGTGTTTACACCGGTAGACCTGATCAATGCCAAAACGCTGTCGTCGGTCATCAATTCGTTCTTCGGAACGAACCAACTGTCGCAGTTCATGGATCAGACCAATCCGCTGGCCGAAATGACCCATAAGCGCCGCCTGTCGGCTTTGGGGCCCGGCGGTCTGTCGCGTGAGCGCGCCGGATTCGAAGTGCGCGACGTGCACTATACCCATTACGGCCGTCTGTGTCCGATCGAAACGCCGGAAGGCCCGAACATCGGATTGATTTCGTCGCTGTGCGTTTACGCGAAAATCAGCGACATGGGCTTTATCGAAACGCCGTACCGCAAAGTGGCGGACGGACGGGTCGATCTGACGGATAAAGGGATTCATTATTTCAGCGCCGAAGAGGAGGAAGGACTGACCATTGCGCAGGCCAACGCTCCGCTGAACGATGCGGGCGAGTTCCTCGTGCCGGACAAGATCAAAGCGCGCGACAACGGCGATTTTCCGGTGGTGACGGCTACGGAAGTGGATCTGATGGACGTTGCTCCGAACCAGATTTCGTCGATCGCCGCCAGCCTGATCCCGTTCCTCGAACACGACGATGCCAACCGTGCGCTGATGGGATCGAACATGATGCGTCAGGCCGTGCCGTTGGTGATGCCGGAGGCTCCGATCGTCGGAACGGGTCTGGAAAAAGACATGATCGCCGACAGCCGGATCCAGATCGTCGCCGAAGGCGAAGGAGAAGTCGTCTTCTCGGATGCGACGCAGATTCAGGTCAAATACGAACGTACCGAAGACCAGAAGATCGTTACGTTCGATCCGGAAGTGACGACCTATCGTCTGCCGCGCTATCGTAAGACCAATCAGAGCACGTCGATGACCCTGAAACCCCTGGTTCGCAAGGGCGATAAAGTGACCAAAGGGCAGATCATGACCGAAGGTTATTCTACGCAGGGCGGCGAGCTGGCGCTGGGGCGCAACCTGAAAGTGGCGTTCATGCCGTGGAAGGGTTACAACTTCGAGGATGCCATCGTGATCTCGGAACGCGTGATCCGCGAGGATATCTTCACTTCGGTGCATGTCGACGAATATATTATGGAAGTGCGCGATACCAAACGCGGTGTCGAGGAGCTTACTTCCGACATTCCGAACGTCAGCGAAGACGCTACGAAAGATCTCGACGAGAACGGTATCATCCGCATCGGCGCCAATGTGCAGCCGGGCGATATCCTGATCGGTAAGATCACGCCGAAAGGGGAGAGCGATCCTTCGCCGGAAGAGAAACTGCTGCGTGCGATCTTCGGCGACAAGGCCGGCGATGTGAAAGACGCTTCGCTGAAGGCGCAGCCTTCGCTGTTCGGCGTCGTGGTCGATAAGAAACTGTTCAGCCGCGCCAATAAGGACGGCAAGAAGAGCAAGGCTTCCGAAAAGGCGCAGTTGGAAAAGATGGAGACCGAGTTCTTGCAGCAGGCCGATGCGCTGAAAGAGCGTCTGATCGAAAAACTGTGGACGTTGCTCAAAGACAAATCGACGATCGGTATCCGCGATTATTTCGGGGTGGAACTGGTCCCGCAGGGGACGCGTTTCTCGCAGAAAATGCTGGCCGAACTCGACTACCTGAATATCGGCACCGATAAATGGACGGGCGACGCGCGTCTGGATACGCTGATCGAACAGACGATCAACAACTATACGATCAAGTACAAGGAACTGGATGCGGTTCTCAAGCGCGAGAAATACAACCTGACCAACGGGGACGAACTCCCGACCGGAATTATCCAGCTGGCCAAAGTGTACATTGCCAAGAAGCGCAAGTTGCGCGTGGGAGACAAGATGGCCGGCCGTCACGGTAACAAGGGGATCGTGGCGCGGATCGTTCGCGACGAGGACATGCCGTTCCTCGAAGACGGTTCGATCGTCGACATCGTGCTGAACCCGCTGGGCGTGCCTTCGCGTATGAACCTCGGACAGATTTACGAGACCGTGCTCGGATGGGCCGGCCGCGAACTCGGTCTGAAGTTCGCCACGCCGATTTTCGACGGGGCTTCGCTGGAGCAGATCAACGAATATACGGCTCAGGCCGGCGTACCGCGCAGTGGTCGCACCTATCTGCGAGACGGCGGTACCGGTGAGCAGTTCGACCAGCCGGCGACCGTCGGGGTGATCTACATGCTGAAACTCGGCCATATGGTCGACGACAAGATGCATGCCCGTTCGATCGGCCCGTACTCGCTGATTACGCAGCAGCCGCTGGGCGGTAAAGCGCAGTTCGGCGGTCAGCGTTTCGGAGAGATGGAGGTTTGGGCGCTCGAGGCGTTCGGCGCATCGAACATTTTGCAGGAGATCCTGACGATCAAGTCGGACGACGTGATGGGACGTGCCAAGGCCTATGAAGCGATTGTCAAGGGCGACAACATGCCGCAGCCCGGCATTCCGGAATCGCTGAACGTGTTGCTGCACGAACTCAGGGGATTGGCCATCAGCGTCAAGCTGGACTAAAAGTGCGTCGGCCGGAGAGCGGCGTTGCTGACGAACGGCGGAAGATCCCGAGTTCGCCGCGGCTCGAAGGTTTACTTGTTGAAGAATAAATAAAAGTTTAAAAATATGTCATTCAAGAAAGACAATAAGGCACAGAGCGGTTTTTCGAAAATTTCCATTGGTCTCGCATCTCCGGAGGAGATTCTCGAAAACTCGAGCGGCGAGGTGCTGAAACCCGAAACCATCAACTATCGCACCTACAAGCCCGAACGGGACGGCCTTTTTTGCGAGCGGATTTTCGGCCCGGTGAAAGACTACGAATGCCACTGCGGAAAATACAAGCGGATCCGTTACAAAGGGATCGTCTGCGACCGTTGCGGCGTGGAAGTGACCGAGAAAAAGGTGCGCCGGGAACGGATGGGACATATCTCGCTCGTGGTTCCGGTGGCTCATATCTGGTATTTCCGTTCGTTGCCGTCGAAGATCGGATACCTGCTGGGTATTCCGTCGAAGAAGCTCGAAGCGATCGTCTATTACGAACGTTATGTCGTCGTACAGGCCGGCGCTGCAGCCGTGAACGGAGTGTCCGATCTCGATCTGCTTGCCGAAAAGGAATACCTCGATATCCTGAACGCGCTGCCGAAAGGAAATCAGCAACTCGACGACAGCGATCCCGATAAATTCATCGCGCAGATGGGGGCCGAAGCGATCTACACGCTGTTGCAGCGGGTCGATCTGGACGAGCTTTCCTATTCGCTGCGCCACAAGGCGAGCACCGAGACTTCGCAGCAGCGTAAGGCCGAGGCGCTCAAACGCCTGCATGTGGTGGAAGCGTTCCGCGAGTCGCGCGAGATCAACAAGCCCGAGTGGATGATCCTGAAAGTGATTCCGGTGATTCCGCCCGAACTGCGTCCGCTCGTTCCGTTGGACGGAGGCCGTTTCGCTACGTCCGACCTGAACGACCTGTACCGCCGGGTGATCATCCGGAACAACCGTCTGAAACGGCTGATCGAGATCAAGGCGCCGGAAGTGATCCTGCGCAACGAAAAGCGCATGTTGCAGGAGGCCGTCGACTCGCTGTTCGACAACTCGCGCAAGAGCAACGCCGTGAAGACCGAGTCGAACCGTCCGCTCAAATCGCTGTCCGACAGTCTGAAAGGAAAGCAAGGACGTTTCCGTCAGAATCTGCTCGGTAAGCGCGTCGACTATTCGGCCCGTTCGGTCATCGTCGTAGGTCCCGAGTTGAAGATGCACGAGATGGGGATTCCGAAAGACATGGCGGCCGAGCTTTACAAGCCGTTCGTGATCCGGAAACTGATCGAAAGAGGAATCGTCAAGACCGTTAAATCGGCCAAAAAAATCATAGACCGTAAGGATCCGGTGATCTGGGATATCCTGGAAAACGTGATTAAAGGACATCCGGTGCTGATGAACCGCGCCCCGACCTTGCACCGTCTGGGTATCCAGGCGTTCCAGCCGAAACTGATCGAGGGCAAGGCGTTGCAATTGCACCCGCTGGCTTGTACGGCGTTCAACGCCGACTTCGACGGCGACCAGATGGCCGTGCATTTGCCGCTGGGCAATGCGGCGATCCTCGAAGCCCAGATCCTGATGCTCGGTTCGCACAACATCCTGAACCCGGCCAACGGAGCGCCGATCACGGTGCCTTCGCAGGACATGGTGCTCGGGTTGTACTATATTACCAAAGAGCGCGCCGGATCGCAGGGCGAAGGGCTTCAGTTCTACGGCCCCGAGGAGGCGCTGATCGCCTACAATGAAAAACGCGCCGACCTGCACGCCAAAGTGAAAGTAATGGTCGATACGCTCGACGAGAACGGGCAGCCGGTTCGTAAATTGGTCGATACGACCGTCGGCCGGATCATCTTCAACCAGGTGGTTCCCAAAGAGGTGGGCTTCCTGAACGAAGTGCTGACCAAACGTTCGCTGCGCGACATCATCGGCCTGGTGATGAAGAAGGCCGGAGCCGACAAAACGGCGGCTTTCCTCGACGATATCAAGCACATGGGATACCAGATGGCCTTCCGCGGCGGACTGTCGTTCAACCTCGATGCGGTGATCATTCCCGATGAAAAGGAAGCGCTGGTCAACGAAGGTTACGAGCGCGTCGAAGAGGTGATGGAGAGCTACAACATGGGGCTTATCACCAACAATGAACGTTACAACCAGATTATCGACATCTGGACGAATATCAATATGAAGCTGACCAAGACGGTGTTGGATCACCTGACCAAGGACATGCAGGGTTTCAATCCGGTGTACATGATGCTGGATTCCGGGGCCCGCGGTTCGAAGGAGCAGATCCGCCAGCTCTCCGGGATGCGCGGTTTGATGGCCAAGCCGCAGAAATCCGGGGCCGAAGGAGGTCAGGTCATCGAAAACCCGATCCTGTCGAATTTCAAGGAAGGGCTTTCGGTGTTGGAATATTTCATCTCTACGCACGGCGCCCGTAAGGGTCTGGCCGATACCGCGTTGAAAACGGCCGATGCCGGTTATCTGACGCGCCGTCTGGTCGATGTGGCGCAAGACGTGATTATCTGCGAGGAGGACTGCGGTACGCTGCGCGGCCTGACCGCTACGGCGATCAAGCGCAACGAGGATGTCGTACAGACGCTGTACGAACGTATCCTGGGCCGTACGACCGTGCACGACGTCTACAATCCGCATACCGGCGAGTTGATCGTGGCTGCCGGAGAAGAGATTACCGAAACGATCGCCGAGGCGATCGACGCAGCGCATGTGGAATCGGTGGATATCCGTTCGGTGCTGACGTGCGAGTCGCGCAAGGGCGTATGCGCCAAGTGTTACGGACGCAACCTGGCGACCGGACGCATGGTTCAGAAAGGCGAAGTGGTCGGCGTGATCGCCGCCCAGTCGATCGGCGAGCCGGGTACCCAGCTGACGCTGCGTACGTTCCACGTCGGCGGTGTAGCCGGTGGCGTGGCGACCGACAACAGCGTCGTTTCGCGCTACGAAGGACGTCTTGAGATCGACGAATTGCGCGTGGTGAAGAGCAAGAACGACGCAGGCAAAGAGATCAATACGGTGATCAGCCGCCTGTCCGAGTTGCGGATCGTCGACGTCAATACCGATATCGTGCTTTATACGCACAACCTGCCTTACGGCGCTACGTTGTACTTGAACGACGGCGATTTGGTCAAGAAGGGCGATCTGGTTTGCGAGTGGGATCCGTACAACGCCGTGATTATTTCGGAATACGACGGTAAGGTGGCTTTCGAAAATGTGATTGAAGGTGTCACGTACCGCGACGAGTTCGATGAGCAGACCGGCTTCCGCGAGAAGGTGATTACCGAGTCGAGAGACAAGACCAAGAACCCGATCATCAAGATTCTGGACAAAAAAGGCGAGGAACAGAAACAATACAACCTACCGGTAGGCGCGCATATCGTCGTGAAGGAGAACGCCGCCGTCAAAGCCGGAGAGATTCTGATCAAGATTCCGAGAGCCGTCGGCAAGGCAGGCGATATCACCGGCGGTCTGCCGCGTGTGACCGAATTGTTCGAGGCGCGGAACCCGTCGAATCCGGCCGTGGTTTCGGAAATCGACGGCGAGGTTTCGTTCGGCAAGATCAAGCGCGGTAACCGCGAGATCATCATTACTTCGAAAGTGGGCGATGTGAAACGTTATCTCGTTCCGCTGTCGCGCCAGATCCTGGTGCAGGAGAACGATTACGTCCGCGCCGGGATGCCGCTGTCGGACGGCGCGATTACGCCGGGGGATATTCTGGCGATCCAGGGCCCGACCAAGGTGCAGGAGTACATCGTCAACGAGGTGCAGGAAGTGTACCGGATGCAGGGCGTGAAGATCAACGACAAGCATTTCGAGGTGATCGTTCGCCAGATGATGAACAAGGTGCAGATCGAAGATCCGGGAGATACCCGTTTCCTCGAAGAACAGATCGTCGACAAGTGGGAATTCATGGCTGTCAACGACGACTTGTACGACAAGGTCGTCGTAACCGACGCCGGCGATTCGGCGACGATGAAACCGGGTATGATCATCACGTTGCGCAAGTTGCGCGACGAGAATTCGCAACTGAAACGGAAAGACCTGAAGCTCGTGCAGGTGCGCGATGTGATTCCGGCGACGTCGAATCAGGTGCTGCAGGGGATTACCCGTGCGGCGTTGCAGACCAGCAGCTTCATGTCGGCGGCTTCGTTCCAGGAAACGACCAAGGTGCTGAACGAAGCGGCTATTCTGGGTAAGGTCGATCCGTTGGTGAACCTCAAGGAGAACGTGATCTGCGGTCACTTGATTCCGGCCGGTACCGGGCAGCGCGATTTCGATACGATTATCGTGGGCGCCAAGGACGAATACAACAGCATGGTTTCCGGAAAGTAACCGAGTACGGAAAACGATAAAGCGAAGGCCCGGGATCATTCCCGGGCCTTCGCTTTTTGGATGCGGACGGTTATTCGCATACCCGGACGACCAGATCCTTTACGGTCAGGCCGGGGGCCGTCGACCGGAAAGAGACTCCCGTCCCGAGGCTGTCGTAGATGCGCATCGTGAAGCAGTAGGCGTCGTTGACGAAGCATTCGGCGATCGTGCCGTCGACGAAGAGCCGGATCTTCAACGGGGCGTACGGATCGATGCCGCACTTTCTTTGGAAGGTGCGGTACCGGCTGCCGATTCCGATCTCGCCGGTCTGAAAATCGACGGTCAGACTGTACCCTTCCGTCCGGTCGGCGGACTCCCTGAAACGGAGCGTCGCCTGTCCGAAGCCGCTCTGCGGAAACAGCGTCGCCGTCAGCATGTAATTCTCGGGCAGGTCGTACCGGGTATTCAATCCGACCCGTTTTTCCCGCAACGCCGTCCGGTCGAACAGCCGGACGACTTCCCGCACGGGGCGCTGATACAGTTGGCCTGCTGCATCGGCGTATAGTTCCCGGGGCATGCTCAGCGTGCCGCCCCATTCGTATTCTCCCGCATCCGAGTCGTTTTTATAATCGCCGATCCATCCGATCAGTATCCTGCGTTTCCCGTCGGACATGGTTTTGGCCACCCGGAGGTCTCCGCAGTCGTAGGGCTGTACGGGCGGGTCGATCGCCCCCGTATCGCGTACCTGCATATAGTGATAATCGGCGCAGTTGACGTTCCACAAGCCGTTCAGCTCGAACAGGTCGGGACAGTCGCCCGAAACGGAAGCCGGGTAGACGACGAGCGGCGCGTGCGGCGTCCAGTGCGTCAGATCGCGGGACGTGTACAGGCCGACGTTCGGCGCCGAGCCGTCGGCGAGCATGGCGTGCAAGGCGAGCCACCATCGGTTCTCCCGGCCGTTCCACACGACGTGCGGATCGCGGAAAGCCTGGTGATGGTAGATCTGTTTGTCGTCGATCGCTCCGTTGATCGTTTTGTTCCAGTAAATCTTTCCGTCGGCATAGAACGTATATTCCGGATGTTTCGTCCAGTGGATCAGGTCGACGCTTCGCGCCTGCATCACTTTCTGATCGCCGAGTGGATCGTTGCTGTTTTTGCCGGTGTAGAACAGGTAGAAGGTTCCGCCGTGTTCGACGACGCTTCCCGTCCAGATACTCTCCCAGTCCGGTCCCAGCGGGTCGGAACCTTTAATCAGCGCGTTCGGAAGTTCCTGCCAACGCAGCAGGTCGCGGCTGACGACGTGCGCCCAATCCGGGCCTTTCAGGTAAAAGAGATGGTAGTCTCCTTTCCAGTAGAACGGGATGACGTCTCCCGCCTTCGCGTCCTGCGGACGGAAATGCAAGGTCGGTTTCGTGTTCGCCGTTTGTTGCGGCGAACGCGGAGCGGATGCCGGTAGCGTGACGGCTGAAAAAACGGATAACAAGACGGTCAGCGCCGCTCGGCGGCAACGGTTCGGATGGATTCGTTTCATAGTCGGGAAGATCGGTTTTATTCAAAGTTATGATTTTTTACGTATTATTATAACTTTGTATCGAAATTCCCGAATGATGGATCGTAAGCAAATCGTTTTTGATTATTTGGGCCGGTATGCCTTGAGGTACGACTATTACGAGCATCCGGCGGCCCCGACGATCGAACTGGCCCGGCTGTATTGGCGCGACGACGGCTCGAAACACTGCAAAAATCTTTTTTTCCGCAATCATAAAGGCGACCGGCATTACCTCGTCGTTTTCGACTGCGACCGAAATCTGGCGATCCGCGATCTCGAACGTCGGCTGCGACAGGGAAAGCTCTCGTTCGCTTCCGAACAGCGGATGGAACGGTATCTGGGACTCCGTCCGGGTTCCGTATCGCCGTTCGGACTGATCAACGACACGGAAAATCACGTGCACCTGTTTCTCGACCGGAATCTGCGGCAGCAGCACTCCCTGAGCTTTCATCCGAACGACAACACGGGGACGATCGTGATCCCGCAAGCCGAATTCATCAGATATCTCGACGGATGCGGGAACAGCTATGAGTTTATCGATTTGTATTGATTCGGGGCGCTGCGGGTCTTCCGTCAATCGTCGCGCGGTTCTTTTTCCCGGTCGATCGGCTCTCCCTTCGCATTGAACATGAGTTCGGTACGGTTCGAAAGTTTGATTTCGGTATTTTTACCGTCTCGTTTGGCAGCCTGTACTTCGCATCCCGGGAAGCGGTCTCTCGCGTATTGCAGGATATCGGCCGGGATGGCGCTCTGCGGAACGGAACCGACTTTGGCGTCCATTTCGGTCCACATTCCTTTGTGGTTGAACGCTACGGCCACCCCGTTTTCCATCAGGACGTCGTAGGTGGTCGCCGACCCTTTCGGTTCAATCTTTATGACCGATATTCGGGTGTCCGAAAAGTGCTCGGAGAGGAATTTGCGTGCCTGGACGGGCAGCCTCTCCGGATTGGTCGTGGTTATTTTGTCTCCGCCTCGCGCCGCTGTCAGCGAGATCAGCAGGCATAGCAGGACGAACAGCGTTTTTTTCATAACGGACGTTTTAACGGATTCTTACCCTGTAACGACAAGCAAAGCCGGTGCCAGATCCGGAGGGCTCCGTCGGACGCGGCGTAAAAAAGAACGGGCCGTCCTTGTGCGAAGGAAGGCCCGTTAGGAGATGTAAGGGAACGGATCGATTTGTCGCGGGATCAATAGATGCTGAAATCGAGCGGTTGACCGGCGTAAAAATCGAGGATTTTTCGGCTGAATATGAAATTGAATTTGGCTTGTACCATGTCCGATTCGGATTTTTCCATCCGGGTTTTGGCATCGTTGTAGTCGAAGATGGTCGAACGTCCGGCGTCCGCTTTTTCTTTCTGGTAACGGAAAGCTTCGCGAGCCGCCGCGAGCGATTTTTCGGCCGACAGGTACTTCTGGTAAGCCGCATCGGCGCTGTAATAGCTCTGTTCGATCTCCTTGCGTAGCGCCAATTGGGCTTCGGTAATGGCCAACTCCTGGATGCGGATGTTGTTTTGAGCCATCCGAACGTTGTTGCGCGTCGCGTTGCGGTTGAATATCGGAATGTTGATACTCAGACCGATGTATTCGCTGCCGTTGTTCTTGAGCTGGTTGAAAAAGGCGGCGTTCCGGGCTCCTTCGTAGATCGAGAAGTAGTAACCGTTGCTATATCCGGCTCCGAGCGAAATCGACGGATAAAAAGCCGATTTGGCCGATAGCAACGCTTTCTCGCTGCTTTTCAGCCGGAGTTGTTCGGCCAGTATCCGGGGCCGGTTGCCGACCGCGTAATCGTAAACTGTTCCGGGAGTCTCCATGCGGCTCATCGAGGCGATCGTGATATTTCCCAGGTCGGGCATCCGGATGTCGAAGCCGTCCTTGTTTTCGAGGTTCAGCGCCTGGCTCAGGTCGAGCAGCGACAGCAGCAGCGTGTTCCGACTCTGCGTCAGGTTCATTTCGTCGTTGGCCAGCAGCGCTTTGCTTTCGTAAAGATCCGATTCCGGATTGCGTCCGTTTTTGACCAGCAGTTCGCTGCGTTCGACTTGCTGGCGGCTCAGTTCGACTTGATTTTCGGCTACCTTGACCATTTCCTTGTTCAACAGCACCTGAAGGTACAGCGAGGTCACGTTGAGCGAGACGTCTTCGCGCGCTCGTTCCAAATCTTTCAGCGAAGCTTGTAGGGAAAATTTTTGTCCTGCGATGTCGTGTTTGATACGCATTCCTTCGAACACGGTAACGCTTGCGGAGGCTCCCAGCGAGGTGGACAACTGCGTGTGATCGACCGTCGTTCCGTCGCGTCCGGGACCGCGGCCGAAGGAGGCGTTCTCGCTGAGGTTGATACCCACGTTCGGCAGTCGGCTGTTGCGCGTCGTATTCAGCCGGAGTTCCTGGTTGTTGCTGCTTATCTGGAACTGTTTGACCGAAATATTGTTTTCAATAGCATAGTCGATACATTGCTGAAGCGTCCAGTCCTCTTTCGGCTGAGCGGAAGCGGAAACCGAAAGAGCGGCCGACAATAGGAAAGCTGCAAGGGTTCGGATCATGGTTCTATGTTTTATTCGATATGAGACTTCTGTTCTGGATGTGCGGTTTATCCGTTATTTGGTCGGCGTTGTCTTCGTCCCGCGGATCTGTTCGTCTCCGGTCAGCCCTTCGGTGACTTCGACGTTGACCCCGTTCGACAGTCCGATCTGGATCTCCTTGCGTTCGAAAGTCTGGTCGGTCGCCGTGGAGTCGCTGGTCAGCAGGTTGACGAACGTTTTGGTTCCTTCGAACTCGATGGAGCTTTCCGGGATCGAAATCACCCCTTCGCGCCGGTCGATCAGGATGTCGGCGTTGGCGCTGTATCCGGCGCGGATGAACACGTCTTCCGGAATTTTCGCCGCCGCCTTGATCTCGAACATGATGACTCCGTTCTCCTCGGTGCCTTTCGGCGCGATGTATTCGAGCGTCGCATCCAGCGAGATGTCCTGCAGGGCGCCGATCGTCAGCTTGACGGGCATACCTTCGCGGATGCGTCCCACTTCGGTTTCGTCCACCTTTCCGCGGAAGATCATGTTGTTCATGTCGGCGACCGACGCGATGGTCGTACCGTCGTTGAAGTTGTTGGACAGAATGACCGAGTTGCCGACCTTGATCGGGACGTCCAGAACCATTCCCGTGATGGTCGAGCGGATCTGCGTATTGCTCAGTTCCGCATTCCGCTTGGCAATGCCGTTCTGTACGATTTCGAGGTTGTCCTGCGCGTTCTGCAGCTCCTCTTTGGCTTTGGAGTATTCCGTTTCGTTCTTCTCGAACTCCTCCTTGGCGACCACGCCGGAGTCGAACAACCCCTTGACGCGTTCGAATTCCTGTTTGGTCTGAGCCAGGTTGATCCGGGCCACGTTGACGCGCGATTCGGCTGCGTTCAGCGTAGCCATATCGGGGATGACTTTCACTTTGGCGATCACTTCGCCCTGACGCACCGGTTCGCCGGCCTGTTTGTACACTTCCGAGACGATCCCCGATATCTGCGGCTTGATCAGCACCTCGTCCCGAGGTTCGACTTTGCCGGTGGCGACTGCCCGTTTTTCGAGCGTGTCGATGTGCGGTTTGACGATGGCGTAGACCTCTTTGACCGGCCGGGTCTTGTTCCACAGGAAGACGAATGTCCCGATCAGCAGGATCAGGAACAATATGCCCAGCGAAATTTTCAGAACTTTTTTCATATCGTTTGTGAATTGAGTTTCGTTTTAATTTTATTCTTCGCGGATCGCATCCACCGGTTTGATCCTGAGCGCCCTGCTCGCCGGAAGGATGCCGGCCAGCAGGCTTCCGAGAATCAGTACCGTCATCGAGAGCATACCGGTGCCGAACGAGATCTGCGGGCGGATCGGCCGTCCGGCGCTGGCCGTGAGTACCGATTCGGCGCCCGACAGCAGTGCGACCGCAAGCGCCAATCCGAAAATTCCGGCGACGAACGTCAGCACGAAACTTTCGCTCATGATCTGCGAGATGATGATCCGGGGCCGCGCTCCCAGGGCCCGGCGGACGCCGATCTCCTGCGTTCGTTCGCGGACGATGACCAGCATGATGTTGCTGACCCCTACCAGTCCGGCCAGCAGCGTGCCGATCCCGACGATCCAGGTCAGCGTGCCGATTCCGCCGAACAGCGAGTTGAACTTGTTGACCTGTTCGCCGAGGTTCTGCGAGTAGACCGCTTTCGTATCGTCCGGCGATATGGTGTGTCGTGCGAAGACCAGTTGTTTGATATTCGTTTCCACCTCTTTGATGTCGGCATCGTCGTTTGCGGCGACCGCCACCGAGTGTAGCTTGTGCCCCATGTTGTACATTTGTTGCATCGTCGAAACGGGCATCAATACCGATTTGTCGCCGTGGAACCGGAACCCGCGGTCGGGGACTTTGATCATGCCGATCACGGTCAGGTACATGTTGTTCATGCGGATCGTGCTGCCGACCGGGTCCTCGCCGCCGGGAAACAGATCCAGCCAGACCTGCTCGGTGAGGATGCATACCTTGCGCTGCTGCTCCATGTCGATTTCGTTGAAAAACCGGCCGAACCGGATCGGCTGCGGGCTGATCTGCTGAAAATCGGGATTGTATCCTACCAGGCTGTAATCGCCTTTTTTGTCGTTCCGGCTGAATTTGTATTCGCTGCCCCAGATGACCGAGCCGACGCTGCGGACGTTGGGCACCTGTTTTTTGATCGCAGCGAGGTCCTCGTTCTCGAACTGCCAGTAACGTCCGGAAGGGAGCCCTTTGTAGGGGATCGAGGTACGGCCGCCCCAGAAGAAACAGGAGTTGACGGACATATCGCCCAACTGTGAGAAAAGGGCGTTTTTCAATCCCAGTCCCGCGCCCAGCATGATCGTCAGCATGAATATGCCCCAGAAGACGCCGAACGCCGTCATGATGCTGCGTTTGCGGTTCCTGCTGATCGTCTGCCAGATCTCTTCCCAACGGTCTAAATCAAACATCGTTTCGTCTCGGTTTCGTTATTTATTGTGTCGCATCGCGTCGATCGTCTTGATCCGGGCCGCCCGGCGGGCCGGCACGTAGCCGGCGATCATTCCGGCGACGATCAGTACCAGCGTGGCGCTTAGAGTCACCGACAGGTCGAGGGTCGGATTCTTGAACATTTCGAAGCTGTCCTGCGGGGCGTTCGCCGCCGCCCGTTCCATGAAAAAGTTGACCAGTTCCATGATGCCGACCCCGCCGATCATGCCGATATAGCCGAATGCGGCGGTAATCAGCACCGATTCGATCAGCACCAGCTTGACCAGCGACGAGGGCTTGGCTCCCATCGCCTTGCGGATGCCGAATTCGAACGTTCGCTCGCGGACGGTCACCAGCATGATGTTGCTGACGCCTACGATGCCGGCGATCAGCGTGCCGATCCCGATGATCCAGATGAACAGCGCGATACCGTTGAAGATCATCTGCCCCTGTTTGTAGTTCTCCATGACGTCCCAGATGTACATGGCGCTTTTGTCGTCCGGCGAAAAGGTATGCGCCGCTCCCAGGCGGGCGTAAAGCCGGTCTTTGAAGTCCTTGCTCTGTTCGTCCGTCCGGATGTCCTTGACAGTGAACGACAGATCCCCCACGTCCCGTTTGTTGGCCATGTAGATTTGGAATACCGTGCTGATCGGGCTGTAAATCCTCGGCGTGTATGAGTAGTTGTTCCCTTTGTACAGACCCACGACCGTGTATCCCATTTTGTCGATCTGAATGACTTTACCGATCGGGTCGGCCCCTTTGAACAGGGTTTTCGAGGTCATGTCGTCCAGAACGACCACCTTCCGCCGCTCCTTGATGTCCGTTTCGTTGATGAATCGGCCCGCCGTGACGCGGACGCCTTTGATTTCGGGAAATTTGGGCGTGACGCCGTACAGGTTTGCCGTGTTGTACTCCCGGCCGTAAGCCAGGTTGGCTCCCCAGTGGTAAACGCTGGCGGCGATCTGGTCGATTTGATCCGGAAATTCGTTGGTCAGAACCTGGATGTCGTCCAGGTTCGGGGTAATGTTTCGCCCGCTCTGGAAACCTTTGTAGGGCATCGAGGTGCGTCCGCCGTAGACCTGCATCGAATTGACGGCCAGGTCGCCGAACGAATCCTGCATGGCGTTGCGCAGCCCGTTGCCCGATCCGAGCAGCACGATCAGCATGAAAATGCCCCATGCCACCGAAAATCCCGTTAGGAATGTCCGTAGCTTGTTGCGGCTGATTGTCGAGGCGATTTCCTGCAGTTGCTCCCTCATCGTTTCAGGTCGGTTACCGAGCCGATCAGCCCGTCTTTGATGTGGATGATTTTATCGGTTTGGTCGGCGACGCCCTGTTCGTGGGTGACCAGGATGATCGTCATTCCGGTGTCGTTTACCTTGCGCAGCAGATCCATCACTTCCTGGGACGTTTTGCTGTCCAGGGCGCCGGTCGGTTCGTCGGCGAGGATGATCTCGGGCCCGGTAATCAGCGCGCGGGCGATCGCGACGCGTTGTTTCTGTCCGCCGGACATTTCGTTCGGCATGTGGTCGGCCCAGTCGCGCAGCCCCAGCGATTCGAGGTAGTCGAGCGCTATGGCATTCCGTTTTTTACGCGACACCCCTTGGTAATAGAGCGGCAGCGCGACGTTTTCCATTGCATTTTTGTAATTGATCAGGTTGAAGGACTGGAAGATGAATCCGATCATCCGGTTCCGGTATTCGGCCGCTTTCGTTTCGCTCGGATTTTTGATCAGCGTGCCGTTCAGGTAGTAACTGCCCGTGTCGTAATCGTCGAGGATGCCCAGAATGTTCAGCAGGGTCGACTTGCCTGAGCCGGAGGCTCCCATGATCGAAACCAGCTCGCCACGCTTGATCTCCAGGTCGATTCCTTTCAATACGTGCAACGGGGAGCCGTTGTTATACGTTTTGTTGATGTTCTCCAGTCTAATCAGGCTTGCCATGTCGTCGGAAAAAGTTTGTCGGTTCGAGGTTGCTCCGCAGACGGATGAACGGGGTCGGTTCCGGTATTCCGGTTTGTACTGACGGCGATTCTGTCGGCTGCAAAGGAAGTTTGCACTGCAAATATATATAATAAAATTAATATTATGCAATACATAATAATTATTTTATCAAATAATTGTGCGCTCAGTTGTCTGCGGCCGGGAGCCCGATAATTTTTTTGTCTGGGTCCGGAATGAAAAACGGGGATATACCGTGCTGTGTCGCGTTTTGTCGGTTTCGGTTTTGCTTCGAGCGGAGATTTATTTTGAAAAATAAGAAAAATTCCGACAATATAAAAATATTTCTTTTCGAACGATTTTTATACCTTATTATTGTATGAATGGTGTCGGATTTGTCCCGTATTGCGAATAAATTCTTATCTTTGATAAAACCTTTATTCCTGTCCGACCTAAATTTCGAATTATGATAAACGTTTTACGCTTTTTGGGCATACTGGGTATCTGCTCGCTCGCTTTGCTGTTCCGTCCGCTTCCGGCAGGGGCGCAATCTACCGAGGTCATTCTGACCAGCGACCGGCAACTGACCGATCTGACGGATCCCGATAAAAAAATCGATATTTCGCTCGGGTTCAATCCGCGCGTGCAGAGTCTGCGCGAAATCTGCGAAGAGGGGAAAAAACGCGGCTGCAAGGAGCTGATCGTGGCATTCGACGAATTTTTCAGACAATATCGCAAGGATACCGGTTCCGAAAGGAAACTGACTCCCGATATGGACGAGTATGTCGATAAGATCAAAGTGATCAGCGATTTTGCCGCCAAATACGACATGGGGATCTGTCTGAGTCTGCTCAGCCCGCTCGAACTGGGGTCGGCTTATAAGAAACAGACCGGGCACGGCGGCCGCTGGGTGGCTTACAAAGTCGGGTTCCGCGATCCGCAGACCGGAAAGTTCAGTCTTCCGGTCTGGCAGCAGCTCGCCTGGATGAATAATAAGGGAAAGTCTTCGGTGAAGCTGACCGGCGTCAAGGCTTACGCGTTCCGCGAAACGCCGCTGGGGGGCAGTCCGTTCCGGGCGGTCGTTCCGGCGGATATCGTCCCGGTGGAGCAGGTGAAGTACGAGGCGACCGACACGCTGGGCGACGAGGTTACGGGAGCGGCGATGGATACGCGTTTGCTGCGGGTTTACTGCGACCGGCCGCAGTTGCCGGGTTATAACCGGGTGATGGTGGTGTTGGAATACGAAACCCAGGAGATGGATTATTTCAACGCGGACGCTTCCGCTTTCCTGAAAAGGCTGATGAAAAAGTATAAGGATAAGGGCGTCAACCTGACGGCGCTCTATTCCGATGAAATGCATATCCAGCAGGATTGGGGGTATTTCGGTCACCACGAGGGCGGTCAGTTTGCCGAACGCTACCTTACGCAAAGCATGGCCGATGCCTATGCCGAAAAATTCGGGCAGCCGTTCGACGACCGGTATATGCTCTATTTCGCTTACGGGGCGCCCTATTTCGAACCTACCGCGAATGCGGTGGTGAACGTACAGTATGTGATGGGGCCGTCGCCCGAGGATATCCACCGGACTTTCCTGCTGCGCGATCGTTATTACAGAATGTTGAATAACGGCGTGGTCGATCTGTTCTGCGATGCGAAGAGCTATGCCGAGGGACTGTTCGGACGGGAACTCCGCACAGCGGCGCACGCTTCGTGGGCGCAGAGCCCGACCATCGACCTGTGGAATACCGAAAAGCAGCCTTCGAATCCGAATCAGTACGAATATACATCCAATTTCGTGTGGGGAAACACGGTGCACCAGGCTTCGGCGGCCTGTTACGACTATTTCAAGTGGAGCGAGTACCTGCAACCGACCGGAAACGACTTTGCCGAGGGCGGCTGGGGCGACCGGAATTATTACGGGGCGGCGATGGCCGCGTCGATCGGCGTGATCAACAAGTACCCGAACGCTTATGCCGCCGCCTGGGGAATGCCCGACAGGGTGTGGGAATGGAAGATGGCTATCAACAGCGCGTTCGGCGCGCAGGCAACGGCGCCGATCGACCTGATCTCCGGGCATGTGCACCGCGACGTGGACGTACTGATCCTCTATCCGATGAATCTGGTGGCCGTCGAGCCGCGTTTCGGCAGCTGGATGGCCCAGTACGGGTATGCCAATTACCTGACGGCCGACAAGCTGTTGGAGATGGGGAAAATACTGCCCGACGGGCGGATTCAGGTGGGCGACAAGAAATACGGTACGCTGGTGGCCGTCTTCGAGCCCCTTCCGGAGAAGGGACTGCTGGAGATGATGGAACGATTCGTCGAAAGCGGCGGCCGGGTGGTGTGGTTCAGCGCTCCGCCCCTGATCAACACGGCCGGGGAGAACTGCGCTGCGCAGTGGCAAAAATTGTTCGGCGCTACCTACCGGCATGACCAATATATGGGCGAGATCGCTGCCGGCAAAGAGGTCGCTTTCTGCGGCAGTTTCGCCGCGGTGCCGCGACAAACCGTTTTGACTGATTTTCTGGTCGACCGGATCTATCCGGTCGAAGCGGGAGCGGGGTGCGAAGTAGTCGCTCGGGCCGACGGGCGGATCGTGGGCACGATCCGGAAGACGCAGAAAGGATCGGCGAGCTATTTCGGTTTTCGTCCGCGCGACGACCAGTCGGCCAGTCTCGGTTACGAGACCCGGACGCTGTTCGAGATCCTGTATGCGGTCGGGGCTTATCCGTCCAGCGGGAAATTCGGCGGGGTGAATGACAATCCGTCGGTCGTGTCGCGGACGAGCGACTATTTCGTCACGGCGTTCCCGAATACGACGACCGTAATCGTGAAGCATTATCGGACTCACCGCGAAAGCTGGCCCGGCGGATTCTCGCGCAACCAGCAGGAGGATGCCGAAGCGCTGGCCGCGAATCCGCTGCCGTCCGACCGGATCGAACTGAACGATGCGGCGGTGAACGGGCATCGGGTTTCTTACGAAGGAAAGATGTCGGTCGCGTTCCGTACCGGCGCCGATGGCCGTCTGATCGCTTTCGTCGGCCGCGACTGCCGGGGGATCACGCTCGACGGCGTGCAGTATGTTTTTGGAGAAAAACCTTTCGATCAGGTGGTTTTTGCTCCCGAGGCCGAGGATTCTCCGGTTTACCGGATCTGTGTTTCGGGACAGGGGCGGATTGCGCTGCCGGTTCCGGTGACGGCGAAAAAAGCGACCGTACGGCTCGGGAAAAAAACGGTGCCGTCCGAAACGGCCGACGGGAAATTGATGCTGGACGTTACGCCCGAACTGTCGGGACGATGGTTGACGGTCGGGAAATAGCGGCGGTCGGATGACGGGGCGTGTTTTCGACATACAACGTTTTTGTACCCACGACGGACCGGGGGTACGTACCACGGTGTTTCTGAAAGGGTGTCCGTTGCGTTGCGCCTGGTGCCACAATCCCGAATCGCAGCGTGCGGCGGACGAATTGCTGTTCTACCGTACGCGCTGTATCGGGTGCGGAGTATGCGACGAAGCGTGTCCTTACCGCGATGCGCGCCGAACGCTGCGGGATGCGGCGCTTCGACGCGAGCGGTGCGGGGGATGTTCGCGTTGTGCCGACGCCTGTCCGACCGGGGCCATCGAACGGGTCGGCCGGGATATGACGGTCGGGCAGGTGATGGAAGAGGTGCGCGGTGACGTTTCTTACTTCCGGCATTCGGGCGGGGGAGTCACCCTCTCCGGCGGCGAACCGATGGCGCAGTTCCGGTTTACCGCCGCTTTGCTGGAAGCATTGCGCCGGGAGGGTATCCATACGGCAATCGAGACTTCCGGACAAGGCCGGCTCTCCGATTTTCTCAGGGCGCAGCCGATGACCGATTTGTGGTTGTGGGACGTCAAGTCGCTCGACGGGGAACTGTATGAAAAATATACCGGTTTGCCGCTCGCGGCGATGCTGGATAACCTGCGGGCGGTGCACCGGGCGGGCGGGAACGTGCTGCTGCGTTCGATTTTTATTCCCGAATTGCACGATAACGCCGCTCATGCCGGAGCTCTGGCCGATTTGCTGGACGGGCTGGATGGTGTGAAGGTGGAGTACGTGGCTTATCACCGGCTCGGGATTTCGAAGCTTGAAAAACTGGGCCTGCCTGCTTGCGGGCCTGCTTTTCGCCCGCCTTCGGCCGAGGAGATCCGCAGGTTCGGGGCCCGGGTCGACGGGTTGCTGAAAAAACGTCGGACTGGATCGTTCTGACTCATAATTTGTTACTGTTTAAGAATATGAATGTAAAACGGATTTTGGTTTGGGGAGTCGTGGAAGGGCTGGCCGTTCTCGGTCTGACCCAGTGTTTGGTCGCCTGTCGGGAGCGGGCGGAAGAACCGGCGCCCCGCATCGTGAATATTATTAATTTCGTTCGCCAGACCGAGCCGCGTCCGGTGAATATTTCGGACGAGGATCTTTTCCTGACAACGCTCCGGCAGGTCGAACTGCTGGAAAAACACCGCTTGCGCGGGACTTTCTTGTTGCAGTACGACGCGCTGCTCAATCCGCGTTATCAGGAACTGATGCGCAGGGCGTTGAAAGAGGGTTCCGAAGTAGGCGGCTGGTGGGAGATCACCCAACCTCACGTCGAAGCGGCCGGCATGACGTGGCGCGGGGCCTATCCGTGGGACTGGCACGCGAACGTAGGTTTTTCGACGGGATATACTCCCGAAGAGCGCGAAAAATTGGTCGACGTCTACATGGCCGAATTCAAAAAGATTTTCGGGGCCTATCCGACGGCGGTCGGATCGTGGTTCATCGACGCGCATACGTTGCAGTACATGGCCGATCGTTACCGGATCGTCGCTTCGTGCAATTGCCGCGATCAGGTGGGAACGGACGGTTACACGCTGTGGGGCGGTTACTGGAACCAGGCTTATTACCCGAGCCGTAAAAATGCCTACATGCCGGCGCAGACTCCGCAAGAGCAGATCGGCGTCCCGGTGTTCCGGATGCTCGGCAGCGATCCGATCAACCAGTACGATAGCGGGCTCGGGCTTCCGGCCCAGGGAGTCGAGACGCTGGAGCCCGCCTATACCGAAGGGGGCGGCAACCCGGTTTGGATCGATTGGTTTTTCGACATGCTGACCGACGGGCCGTGCCTGGCTTTCCAGTATGCGCAGGTCGGACAGGAGAATTCGTTTACCTGGCCTCGGATGCGGCGCGGACTGGAATACCAGGTCGCAGTGGCGGATTCGCTGTCTCGGGCGGGAGCCCTGACCGTACAGACGTTGTCCGAATCGGGGCGATGGTTCAAGGAGCGTTTCGCGGAGACTCCGGCGACCTGCATCGTGGCGATGAAGGACAGCAAGCCGGCCGGCCGCAAAACGGTGTGGTACGACAGCCGTTTTTACCGGGCCAATGTCGTGTGGGAGGATAGTACGCTGCGTTTCCGCGACATCCATCTTTTCGATGAACGGCTGCCGTCGGCTTACCTGACGCAGCCGGGCACTTCGACGCAGTGCCTGTATACGACCCTGCCTCTGGTAGACGGTTTCAATTGGAGTTCGACGACGGAGACGGCCGGCCTGCGGTTGGTGGAAAAAATGGCCGACGGTAGTTGGCGGCCGGTTCCGGTGGGGATGCCGGCGGCCGGGGAGACCTCGCCCGGCGAACTGACCGTGACGACTCCGATCCTCGCAGGAGGTTCGTGCCGGATGGTTTTCGATGAGCGGACGATCCGTATCCGGTTGACCGAGAACGCCGGAAAAGAGTATCGTTTCGTGCTGACGACGGCCCCGGAGAAGGCGTTGCCTTTTACCGCGATCGAACCGCAGTGCGTTTGGGCCCGTATCGGCGATCTTGATTACCGGGCGCAATGTACGGCCGGAACCGTCGGGGAGGAGGAGGCTGCGAATACGTTTCTGCTTATGCCGGATGCGGACGGCAGCCTGACGCTGGATCTGTCGCAGCGATAGCCGGCGGCCGGTCAGAAATATTGTTTGCCCCAGATGAACAGCAGGGCCCAGCAAACGAAGCGGGCTCCTTTGCCGATCAGCATCAGGACGGCCGCTTTCTTGAAATCCACCTTGTAAAATCCGAGAGCGATCGCGAATACGTCGCCTACGACCGGCAACCAGGTCAACAGGGCCAGCAGCGAGCCGAAGCGGTCTATTTTGCTTTTGTGTTTGACGAGGGTTTCGTGCTTGACGCCCATGTAGCGCTCGATCCATTCCCATTTGCCGAGCCATCCGAGCCAGTACGAAGTCAGTCCGCCGAGCCAGTTGCCGAGCGTGGCGACCAGCACGCACAACCATACGTTTCCGCCTGCGGCCAGCATACCCAGCAGCAGCACGTCGGAACTGAACGGAACGACCGTCGCGGCGATGAACGAGCCGGCGAACAGGCCGACGTATCCCAGATTAAGCAGCCATTCCACGCGGTATGTTTAACGGATTGGACGATTCGGGTGCATTACAGGATGTAGTTTCCGGTTTCCACGTCGCCGACCATCCGGCGGATTTCTTCCCATACTTTTTCATCGAACGTGGTTCCGACGACTTCGATCACCTTTCCGGCGGCGATGGAGCCGATCGTGCCGCACTGTTCCATCGACAATCCCCGGCACAATCCGAACAGGAATCCGGCGGCGTAAAAATCGCCTGCCCCGGTGCTGTCGACCCGGCGGGCATTCCCCATGATCCCTATGTGATCCACCCGGCCGCGGTGTTTGACGTAAGCGCCGCGCGTACCGACCTTCACGACTGCGATCGAGCATTTACGGGCGATCTTGTCGAGCGCTTCCAGTGGGTTTTTTTCTCCTGTGAAAGCGGCCGCTTCCTGCTCGTTCGCAAACAGGATATCGACGTGTCGGTCGATCAGGTCGTGCAGGAAGCCGAGGTTTTCTTCGACGATGTTGAAACTCGCCAGATCGAGGGCGACTTGCAGTCCGCGCTCTTTGGCGATGCGTACGGCGTTCGAGATCAATTCGTGATCCTGCACCAGGTAGCCTTCGATGTAGAAGTATTCGTAACCGTCGAAAATTTCGGGCGTAAGTTCGGTATGGCGCATTTCGAGCGCTGCGCCGAGGTAGGTGCACATCGTGCGTTCGCCGTCGGGGGAGACCAACGATACGCAGCGTCCCGACGGTTCGTCGCCGCGGAAAACGGTCGGGGCGATTTGTAGTTCGTTCAGCGTCCGTTCGAAAAAGTCGCCCGTTTCGTCGCGTCCGACTTTGCCGATGTAGCCTGTCGAAGCGCCCATCCGGGCCAGTGCGCGGATCGTATTCGAAGCCGATCCGCCGAGCGAAAGCGTGTGGGGCGCGTCGGCGACCGATGCGTCGATCTGTCGTTGCAGTGCGCTGTCGACCAGGTTCATGCTGCCCCGCGGTAACTTGAAGGTATCGAGTATTTCGTCGTTTTTCAGGGTGATCAGGATGTCTGTCAGGGCATTGCCCATTCCGATGACGCTTTTCATGGATGATTCGGTTTTAGGTACAGTTGAGGTTTCGTGAAAAAATCGTGCCTTTCCGTTCACAGTGGGCCGGGAACCGCGTATGGAACGCTGATATGCATGGTGCGCCCGTTTCCGGCCGTTTTCTCGGACCGACTTTGCAAAGGTGTCTTTTTTTTCCCGGATTCACAAATTTTCAGGCCCGTTCGTACGCCGGTTATTTCCCCTCTTTCGTGCCGTCCGCCGGCGCTTCCCGGAAATAGCGGATCACTTCGGCGGCGCGTTGCCGACCGATCAGTTCCGATAGTTCGGTTTCGGAAGCCGTCCGGATTCGGGACAGCGTGCGGAAGCGTTGCAGCAGTTTCTCCACCGAACGGTTGCCGAGGGTCGGGATGCTTTCCAGTTCGCTTTTGATAAAGGCGAGCGAACGCTTCTTGCGGTGGAAGGTGATGCCGAAACGGTGCGCTTCGTCGCGTATGTGCATCAGCACTTTCAACGCTTCGCTGTTGCGGTCGAGATAGTAAGGGGTGGAGTCGTGCGGGAAATAGACCTCTTCGATCCGTTTGGCCAGTCCGACGATGGCGACCCGGTCGGCGATCCCGAGCCGCAGCAGGGTTTCGTAGGCGAAGCGGAGCTGCCCCTTGCCTCCGTCCACGACGATCAGTTGCGGCAGTTCGGCGTCTTCGTCGAGCAACCTGCGGTAACGGCGTCCGATCACCTCTTTCATCGAGGCGAAGTCGTTGGCTCCAACGACGGTCTTGATGTTGAAATGGCGGTACTCCTTGCGCGCCGGTTTTGCGTCGCGGAATACGACGCACGAAGCCACCGGATTGGTTCCCTGTAGGTTCGAGTTGTCGAAGCATTCGATGTGCCGCGGCGGGACGCTCAGGTGGAGCTCTTTTTGCAGGGCGGCCAGGATGCGGTTCGTGTGCCGTTCGGGATCTTTGATTTCGATCTGCTTGAGTTTTTCGAGCCGGTACAGGCGGCTGTTGCGCTCCGAGAGTTCCAGTAGATGCAGCTTGTCGCCGCGCTGCGGCACGGTGAACGTTACTCCTTCGAATAGTTCCTGCGCCGGCAGCAGCGGGACGATCGCTTCGCGCGACAACCGTCCGCCCGGCAGTTGTTCGGCGATCCGGCTGATCGCGTAGGTCAGGATGTCCTGCGGCCGGTCTTCCAGCCCCGGTTTCAGTTCGACCGTGAACGAATTGACGACGGCTCCGTCGGCGATCCGCATGAAATTGCAGTAGGCCGCATCGTCGTCGACGACCAGCGAGAAGACGTCCAGGTTGGTCAGCGTGTTGCTGACGACTACCGATTTGCTCTGATAGGCGGCGAGGGCTTCGATCCGTTTTTTATAGACGGCGGCCTCTTCGAACCGCATTTCGGCTGCCGCGCCGACCATTTTCGCGCGCAGGTATTCGGTCGTCTCCCGGGTGTCGCCGCGCAGCAGCGACGTTACCAGTTCGATCCCTTCGCGGTATTCGGTTTCGCTTTGCAGACCGACGCAAGGTCCCTTACAGTTGCCGATGTGGTATTCCAGGCAGACGCTGTATTTGCCTTTGGCGATCGCTTCCGGGGAGAGATTCAGCGAACACGTGCGCAGGCTGTGGATGCTGCGCACCAGGTCGAGCACCGTTTTCTGGATATAGACCGAAGCGTACGGCCCGAAATAGCGAGAACCGTCGCGCTCGCGCCGCCGGGTGGACTGTACGCGCGGAAACGGTTCGTTGCGGATCACGATCCACGGATAGGTCTTGTCGTCCTTCAGCAGGATATTGTACCGCGGCTGAAGACTTTTGATCATGCTGTTTTCGAGCAGGAAAGCCTCGTTCTCGGTTGCCACGACCGTGTGCCTCAGGTCGGCGATCCGCGAGACCATCACGCGCACTTTGGCGCTCTCGTTGGCTTTCGACGTAAAATAGGAATAGACGCGGCGTTTGAGGTTTTTCGCCTTGCCTACGTAAATCACGCGGCCGTCGGCCCCGAGGAATTGATAAATGCCCGGGGATTCCGGCAGCAGGGCTACTTTTTCTTTCAGTTCGGCAATGCGTTTCGAGTCGGCCATGCGGTTAATTTGTGGTTTCGAAAATTAAAAGTATCAAAATTTATTCTACATTTGTAAAACGGCCGGAACTTTTTGTGAAAAAATTCCGGAGCCGGCAGAGCTATTTTATCGCCCGATTATGGAACTTATACAGCCCAGTGACCTCTATTTTGGACGGAGGGGATGGATCGCCCGCCTGCAAGCCCGTCTGATTATGAAGGTGGCCGCCCTGAAGAAAATCAATCGACTGTACGAAAGCGCATTTTCCTACGAGGGGCCTTATCCGGAAGGGTTGTTGTATAATCTGGGCGTCTCGTACGACGTCGCTCCGTCCGATCTCAAGAATATTCCGGCGTCGGGTCCGGCGATCGTGATCGCAAACCATCCGACCGGTGCGCTGGACGGGATGATCCTGATCGACCTGCTTTCGAAAGCGCGTCCCGACGTGAAGTTCATGGGGAATTTCCTGCTGAGCCGGATCGGCCCCCTGAAACGGTTCTTTATCGACGTCGATCCGTTCGACGCGAAGTCCGGCGGTAACGTGTCCGGAATCCGCGAGTCGTTGCAGCATCTCTCCGGCGGCGGACTGCTGGTGATCTTCCCGGCCGGCGAAGTGGCGACTTGGCAGCGCGGGTTCCGGGACGTTAAGGACCGGCCGTGGCCCGAGTCGGTGCTAAAGTTTATCCGGAAGGCGCAGGTGCCGGTCGTTCCCGTTTATATCGAAGCTTCCAACAGCCGGACGTTCCGGCTGGCCGGGAAGGTGCATCCGATGCTGCGGACGCTGTTGCTACCGCGCGAGTTGGTCAACAAAGCGGGCTGTTCGGTGCCGTTGCGCATCGCTTCGCCGATCCTGCCCAAAAAAACCGAGGATCTTTCCAAAACGGCTTATAACAGTTACCTGCGCGCTTCGGTCGAGTACCTGAAGCCGTCCGTTAGACGGCGTCCCCGTCGGGCCGAGCGCCGTGCGGCGCGGAAGGTGGCCGATGAGGTTCGCGGGGACGTCGACGTAAAATTGCTTTGCAGCGAGTTGGAAAGCCTGCGGGGACATTATCGGCTATTCGTTTCGGGCGGTTATGAGGTTTATTGCGCTCCGCCGCAGCAAATCCCGAACATGATGCTGATGATCGCCACGTTGCGCGAACGGACGTTCCGCGAGATCGGCGAAGGCACCAAGAACGAGATCGATACCGACCGTTTCGACCGCTATTACCGGCAGTTGTTCATCTGGGACAACGAGGCGCTGCGGCTGGTCGGAGCCTACCGTTTGGGATTGGGCGACGAGATCATGCGGAACTACGGATTGAAAGGTTTCTATACCCATACGCTTTTCCGGATGTCGCCCCCGATGGGAGAGGTGATGAGCCGCACCATCGAGCTCGGTCGTTCGTTTATCGCGCGCGAATACCAGCGGAAACCGGCGTCGCTGATGCTGTTATGGAAGGGGATTCTCCACGTTCTGCTACAGAATGAACAGTATCGCTATCTGATGGGGCCGGTGACCGTTTCGGGAGGTTTCCAGCATACGTCCAAGCTGATTATCGCCGCGTATGTCAGTCGTTTCTACTTGGATCGGAAGAAGGCCTCTTACATCAGGCCCCGGACGGGAATCGTCGTTCCGGCTCGGATCGACGAGTCGCTGATCGCGGAGGTGCGTCCGATCGAACTGATCAATAAGATAATCTGCGATATCGAACGGAATGCGTTTTCGATCCCTGTGTTGATTCGCAAATACTTGCAACTGAACAGCAGTGTGCTCGGATTCAATACGGATCACGAGTTCTGCGACTCGCTCGACGCCCTGATGCTGCTCGACCTGCGGCGGGTGCCCGAAGAGACGATCTTGATGTTGTCCAAAGAACTGACCGACATCGACGTGATCGGCCGTTTCAAAAAAATCAAAGACTAGAAAGCTGCGTTTGCATCTGACGGCGTCAGTATCCGCCGAGGAAAGTGTCGGCGTCGATTACCTCGATTTCGAAATTTTCGGCATCGATGCGGTCGTTCCGGTCGGCCGTAACGATCGTGCCTCGGCTCGCCCCGGTTTGCCGTAGCGCCCATAGCAATCCGTCGGTTTTGGTCTGCATCAGGTCGGGGTCGTCGTCGTAGCAGGCCTGGATGCAGCGGACACCCCCTTCCGCATCGGACGCGATAAAATCGCATCCGCCCTGTTCGTTCGTATAGCATACCGACCGGCTCTCCCGGCACAGGTGGTTGAATAGCATCGTTTCGAACAGTTTGTTCCGGTCGACGGTTTCGGCGGTCGATACGGCTGCGGCCAGCGCCGTGTCGACCGCATAGACCTTGCGCGGATTGACCGCCTGGCGCGCCGGGTTGTCGCTGAGGATCGAAACGAAGCGTACGAGTCCGGCCGTTTCGATGCATTGCATGTGCTCTGCGGCCGTGCTCACGGCCTTTATTTTCAGTTTTTCGCGCAGTTTGTTGGCGGTGACGGGTTCTCCGGTGTTGGTGATTAGGTGCAATGCCATCCGTTGCAGGGTGTTCCGGTCGCGGATGCCTCCCGCGATGACGGCGTCCTTGCAGAGGATTTCCGTGTAGAGTTGATGGAGCGCTTCGGTGTGTCCCGTTTTGATGAGTCCGGGAAAAGCTCCCCGCGACAGAAATTCGTTGACGGCCTGTTCGCCGGCCGGTTTATGCGTGAAGCTGAGAAATTCGTTGTACGAAAAGAGGTCGAGTCGGCGGAGCGAGAAAATATCCGGGACGGCGCCTGTCCCGTCCGGACGCTCGGCTTTTGCGAGCCGCAGGAGGGTTTCCAGCGAAACGGTGGAGACAATCTTGATCCCCTGGCGGATTTTTCGGTCGCAGAATTCGATCCATCCGGCCGCCAGGTCGATCCGGTTGAACAGGGCGATGCCTTTGCCCGACTCTTCCAGCAGCCGATCGAGCTTCGTGAAATCGCCCGCGTCGAAACCTCCGAGCCGCGGGTCGTCGAAGTCGGTGTACCACGCTTCGGGATAGTCGTTGTTCAGCATCCGGTGCAGCAACGCGCTGCATCCGCATCCGCGCACGCCCCCGATCAGCAGCATACGGTCGGTTAGGTAGGGAATGGACTCCTCGATTTCGCGCGGATGTCCGGGCGAAACGTTCGCGAGCATTTTACGTTGTTTGGAGACGATGTTTTCGAGCGCTGTTTTCGTGATCATGACGGTCTGAATGAATTGAATATCTGCAAATATAATTATTATATTTTAAAAACAGACGAATTAATTTTTTGTTAAGATCAGAATTGCGCGCGGGCGAAAGTTCCCGTTTTCCGATTTAATGGTATTTTTGTGCCGGATTGTGGCCGTTGCGGGATTCGACCGTCTGCCGGGCCGTTAAAAAGAATGATAAATGAAAATGAAGTTTGTGTTGATTTCGCTTTTTGTGCTGTCTTCAGGCGTCGCCTTTGCTCAGTCGGACACGGTTGCGGCCGGGAAAAAGGCGGAGCCGGTTTCGTACGTGCCGAAACTGGACGGAACGATCAAAGCGAAGATGGAGGTCGATCTGAACGGCGGGGAGTACCGGTTCAGCGTACGCAACGCCCGGCTGGGCGTTCGGGGGAACGTTTCGCCGAAAATGAATTACCGCCTTCAGATGGATTTCGGTAACGAAGGGAAAATATCGTTGCTGGATGCTTATGCCGGTTACCAGTCCGGAGGTTTTACGGCCGAACTCGGGCAGCAGCAGTACCATTTCAGCACCGATATGGATCGGGGGCCGTCCACGAATCTGTTCGCGAACCGTTCTTTCCTGTCGAAATACTTGACGAGTTATTACGGCAGCGAACTATCCGGCGGGAAAACCGTCGACTACGTCCGGACGCTCGGTTCGCGCGATCTGGGCGCGTTTTTCTCATACCGTTTCGCATCGAAACTGCCGCTGAAATTGCTCGCCGGCGTTTTCAACGGTTCGGGAATCAACAATCCCGTGTGGGGGAAACACGTGAACGTGATCGGTCGCGCGGAGCTCGGCGGCAGCGAGGGACTGCAGGGGGCGGTTGCTTATTACGACGGTTACGCTCCGCAGCATACGCGGGTTGTAGAACGCGATGGCGAAAACGTAACGGAAAATTTCGAGCAAAAGATGCGGATGGCCGGTTTCGAATTGCGTTATGTCCGCGGAAAGTTCCGGATCGAGGGGGAGTACGCGCGTCGCTATCTCGGAACCGGTAGTTCGTCGGAGGTGATGGCCGTGGCTCTCGTGCAGGGGTTCTATCGGTTCGATCTGCCCGAAAGGTCGTTTGCCCGCTACCTGTTGCCGGTTGTGCGCTGGGATCTCGGCAACGGGGTCGATTACCTGAATAGCGATACCCGACGGCGCGAGCTTTTCGATGCGAACCGGATTACGGCCGGGATCAACCTTGGATTCTCGACAAAACTGGTGCGTTCCGAGGTGCGGCTGAATTACGAAAAATACCTTCTGAAAGAGCGGCCGTCCGATTTCGCCGTCAACAAATTGTTGCACGACAAGTTTACGCTGGAAATCGTCGCGTCGTTTTAGCGGCCGGGCCGTTTGCGCAGAACCGGCCCGTCGCGCGATCCTTGTTCTCAGTCGAAGTCGCCCGGCATCGGCTGAATCCGTATGCGGCAGAATCATCGAAAAAACATACCGGGCCGCCCGTTTGGTAGGGCGGCGATCCATATTCCGAAAATATTCCGACGGGTTTTCTCCGGCGTTTCGGCGGACGACGGTTATTTGTAAATCATTCCGATTCGCTGCGTGCCTCCCCAGCGGTTGACCTGTATTTGCTGCGCGTCGATTACCTCCTGTCCGCGCAGGATGCGGAACGATAGTTTGAACGGAGGAGTGTCGGCGACGATGTCGGACGGCGGGTCGGCCGTCGGCACGGCATAGACGGATGCTGCGACGGACGCCGCCGGATCGGAAGTTTGGACGCTGTAGGTCGTTTCTTTGCGGATCGGGCTCGCGTCCGTATGCTCGACGGCGATTTGACGCTCTTCGGAGTCGTAAGAAGCGAGGCTCAGGTGCAGATTCATTCGTTCGCCGGCCGGATCGTCGCATCGCGCTTCCAGGCGGAAAATAGCGGTTGTTCCCACGGATTTCAAATTTAAACGTTTCTCCGCCGGGGTATCCGGCCGGTTCGATTCGAGCCGGCCGGACACCATGATTTCCCGGTTGATACCGAGCAAAATTACGACAAAACGGCAGATTACAAAAAATAAGTTTCAGAAATATTTAGAGGTGATTTGTAATGTATTAATGTTTTGTTGAACAGTTGTTTGCGTGTTTGTGTATTTATTTTGTTTATTATGTTGTTGAAATCATAAAAATAAATGATAGTCACTAATGTGTTGAACGGCATGAAAAAGCCTGAAAAACACGGATTATCAGTGAAAAAAGATCGATAAATATTGCGGTTTCGAAAATTATTGGTATCTTTGCACTCCGTTTTGTGTGAATGGAACAGATTTTTAACCAAACAAAGTAAAGGAAAAAGTAAGTAAAATGCCAACTATTCAACAGTTAGTACGTAAGGGAAGGTTGACGCCGAGCTTTAAAAGTAAAGCTCCCGCGTTGGATGCATGTCCGCAACGTCGTGGCGTATGTGTTCGTGTTTACACGACCACTCCCAAGAAGCCGAACTCGGCTATGCGAAAAGTAGCCCGTGTGAGATTGACCAACGGGAAAGAGGTGAATGCCTACATCCCGGGCGAAGGTCACAACCTGCAGGAGCACTCGATCGTGCTCGTTCGCGGTGGCCGTGTGAAAGACCTGCCGGGTGTTCGTTATCACTTGGTGCGCGGAGCGATGGACGCCGCAGGCGTGGACGGTCGCAAGCAACGCCGTTCGAAGTACGGGGCCAAAAGGCCGAAAGCAGGAGCAGCAGCGCCCGCAAAGAAAAAGTAACCATTAAATCAAACACAAAGACTTTTTAAACAATGAGAAAAGCGAAGCCTAAAAAGCGAATTCTACTTCCAGATCCCAAATTCGGAGACGGACTTGTGACAAGGTTTGTAAACAACCTTATGCTGGATGGTAAGAAGAGTATTGCCTATACGATTTTCTATGATGCCATAGAGATCGTGGGTGAGAAGATGAAGGATGCGGACAAGGCTCCCCTTGATATCTGGAAAAAAGCCCTCGAGAACATCACTCCCCAGGTGGAGGTGAAGTCGCGTCGCGTGGGCGGAGCAACCTTCCAGGTACCGACGGAAGTGAGACCCGAGCGTAAAGTTTCAATAGCAATGCGGAACCTTATCCTTTACTCTAAAAAACGCGCAGGTCGATCGATGGCGGAAAAAATGGCTGCTGAAATTCAAGCTGCGTACAACGAAGAAGGCGCTGCCTTCAAGCGGAAAGAAGAGATGCACAGAATGGCCGAAGCCAACAAGGCTTTTGCCCATTTCAGATTTTAATTTGTGAAGCGAGGGTAATTATATGGCAAGGGATTTAACATATACGAGAAATATCGGGATCATGGCTCACATCGATGCCGGTAAAACGACTACTTCGGAACGTATCCTTTTCTACACGGGAAAAACCCATAAAATCGGCGAGGTGCACGAAGGTGCCGCTACGATGGACTGGATGGTTCAGGAGCAGGAACGTGGTATTACCATCACTTCTGCTGCGACGACCGCTTTTTGGCAGTACAAAGATAAGACCTATCAGATCAATATCATCGACACCCCGGGTCACGTGGACTTCACCGCCGAGGTGGAACGTTCGCTGCGCGTGCTGGACGGTGCGGTGGCCACGTTCTGCGCCGTGGGCGGCGTGGAACCCCAGTCCGAAACCGTATGGCGTCAGGCCGACAAGTACCGCGTGCCGCGTATCGGTTACGTAAATAAAATGGACCGTACCGGCGCCGATTTCCTGAACGTTTGCGCTCAGGTCAAGGAGCGTCTCGGAGCCAATGCGTTGCCGGTCGTTCTGCCGATCGGGGCCGAAGACAAATTCGCCGGTTTGATAGACCTTATATATAATAGGGCTATTATTTACGACGATTCGAAAAAGGCCGATCTGGTAAACTATACTTACGAGGAGATTCCCGAAAACATGAAGGCCGAAGCCGCCGAATGGCGCGCTAAGCTGATCGAAGAGGTCGCGTCGGTAGACGACGCCTTGATGGAGAAGTTCTTCGAGGATCCCGATTCGATCACGTCTGACGAGTTGATCGCCGCGATCCGCAAGGCTACGATCTCGATGACGGTCGTGCCGATGCTCTGCGGTTCGTCCTTTAAAAATAAAGGGGTGCAATTGCTGCTCGACTACGTGATGGCATTCCTGCCGTCGCCGGTGGATATCGAAGCCGTTATCGGCACCGATCCGCGCACCGGAGAGGAAACCAGTCGCAAACCGGTTGAATCCGATCCGTTCTGCGGTCTGGCGTTCAAAATCGCTACCGACCCGTTCGTGGGCCGTCTGGCATTCGTCCGCGTTTATTCCGGAAAGATGGAAGCCGGTTCTTACGTGCACAACAGCCGTTCTTCGAAAAAGGAACGTATCAGCCGTATCTACCAGATGCATGCCAATAAGCAGAATCCGATGGAAGTGATCGGAGCCGGCGATATCTGCGCCGCGGTCGGTTTCAAGGATATCCGCACCGGCGATACGTTGTGCGACGAACAGCATCCGATCGTGCTCGAATCGATGACTTTCCCCGAACCGGTGATCGGTCTGGCCATCGAACCGAAAACGCAGAAAGACCTCGATAAGCTCGGTATCGCGCTCGGCAAACTGTCCGAGGAAGACCCGACCTTTACGGTGAAGACCGACGAAGATAGCGGACAGACCGTCATCAGCGGGATGGGCGAACTCCACTTGGAGATCATCGTGGACCGTTTGAAGCGTGAGTTTGGCGTCGAAATCAGCCAGGGCGCTCCGCAGGTGAACTACAAGGAGTCGCTGAAATCGAAAGTTCAGCACCGCGAAGTGTTCAAGAAGCAGACCGGCGGTCGCGGTAAGTTCGCCGACATCATCTTCGAAATCGGCCCTGCCGAAGAAGGCAAGATGGGACTCGAATTCGTCGATGTCGTGAAGGGCGGTAATATTCCGAAGGAATACATCCCGTCGATCCAGAAAGGGTTCGAATCGGCCATGTCCAACGGCCCGTTGGCAGGCTTCGCGCTCGACAGCATGAAGATCACGCTGATCGACGGTTCGTTCCACCCGGTCGATTCCGATGCGCTCTCTTTTGAAATTTGTGCCCGCAACGGTTTCCGCGAGGCTGCCCGTAAAGCTTCTCCGGTAATCCTCGAACCGATCATGAAGGTCGAAGTGGTGACTCCCGAAGAAAACATGGGCGACATTATCGGCGACCTGAACAAACGCCGCGGACAGATCGCCGGCATGGAATCGCGCGGCAACGCTCGCGTGGTGGATGCCAAGGTGCCGTTGTCGGAGATGTTCGGCTACGTTACGGTGCTGCGTACGATCTCGTCGGGACGCGCTACTTCTTCGATGGAGTTCTCTCATTTCGAAGAGGTTCCTGCGAACCTTGCCAAGGAGATTATCGAAAAAACAAATGGTAAAAAGGAATAATCCGTAGATTTATCAGAATTATGAGCCAGAAAATAAGAATTAAATTGAAATCATACGATCATAACCTCGTCGATAAATCGTCGGAAAAGATCGTAAAGACTGTGAAAGGTACGGGGGCGGTCGTAAGCGGCCCGATTCCGCTGCCTACGCAGAAGAAGATTTTCACCGTAAACCGTTCGACTTTCGTCAATAAGAAAGCGCGCGAGCAGTTCCAGTTGTGCACTTTCAAACGGATCCTCGATATCTACAGTTCGACTCCGAAGACGATCGATGCGCTGATGAAACTCGAGCTGCCCAGCGGCGTAGAGGTGGAAATCAAAGTCTGATCGCAGTACCCAAGTTGAATAACAAACGTTTTTAACAAAAGGCGGAAGGCTTGTAAGGACGGCGGCCTGTTTCGTACGGGCTGCCGGGGCCTTGCAAGTGGACTTCGCCTCCAATACTAATTAACAGACAAAAATGTCAGGACTAATTGGAAAAAAGATCGGAATGACTTCCGTGTTCGGTGCCGACGGTAAAAACATACCGTGCACCGTAATCGAAGCTGGTCCCTGTGTAGTTACGCAATTGAAGACCCCCGAGAAAGATGGTTACTCGGCAGTCCAGATTGCCTATGACGAAACGACCGAAAAACACACCAGCAACAGTTTACTGGGCCATTTCAAAAAGGCCAACACCACTCCGAAACGGAAACTGGTCGAATTCACCAGCTTCGAAAACGAATTGAACCTCGGCGACGTGATCACCGTGGATATTTTCGAAGAGAACGACTGGGTGGACGTTACGGGCATCTCCAAAGGCAAGGGCTTCCAGGGCGTTGTGAAACGTCACGGGTTCGCCGGTGTCGGCGGACAGACGCACGGCCAGCACAACCGTCAGCGCAAGCCGGGTTCGCTGGGTGCCTCTTCGTATCCGTCGCGCGTGTTCAAAGGCAAACGCCTTCCGGGCCGTACCGGCGGAGAGCGCGTTACGGTGCTCAACCTGCGTATCGTTAAGAAACTTCCCGAAAACAACCTGCTTCTGGTGAAGGGTTCGATTCCGGGTGCAAAAGGTTCGTACTTATTAATCGAAGACTAACATGGAAATAGCTATCTATAACGTTTCAGGGAAAGATACCGGCAAAAAGGCCGTCCTGAAAGATGAGATTTTCGGTATTGAGCCCAACAACCACGCGATCTACCTCGATGTCAAGCAGTATCTGGCCAATCAGCGTCAGGGAACCCACAAGTCGAAACAGCGTAACGAAGTGGCCGGCTCGACCCGTAAACTGAAGAAACAGAAAGGTACCGGCGGCGCACGCGCCGGCAGCATCCTGTCTCCGCTGTTCGTAGGCGGCGGCCGCGTATTCGGCCCGGTTCCGCGCGATTACAGCTTCAAGCTGAACAAGAAACTCAAACAGCTCGCCCGTAAAAGTGCCCTTGCCTATAAGGTCAAAGGCGAAGCCCTGACGGTCGTGGAGGATTTCGCGATGGAAGTTCCGAAGACCAAAGAGTTTATCGGCATTACCAAGAACCTGAACCTCGAAGGCAAGAAAATTCTGCTGGTTCTTCCCGAATCCAATGCGAACGTAGCGCTGTCGGCCCGTAACCTGCAGAATGTAAAGGTGGTTTTGGCGTCGAACATCAATACGTACGACGTGATGAACGCCGGCAACATCGTATTGGCCGAAGGTTCCGTGAATGTAATTAATCAAATGTTCGGATTATAGGCTACCGTCCGTCCTAAAAATTAGCATGACACAATGGATATATTAATTAAGCCAATTTTAACCGAGAGAATGGCGGCTCAGGGCGAAAAGCTGAACCGTTACGGTTTTATCGTAGATCCGAGGGCTAACAAACTGCAGATCAAGGATGCCGTCGAGGCGATGTACAATGTGGTTGTTATGGATGTAAATACTCTGAATTACATGGGCAAGCTCAAAAGCCGCTACACCAAGCACGGACTTTTGGTCGGACGCGCCAACAATTTCAAGAAGGCGATCGTCACCCTGAAAGACGGAGACAAGATTGATTTTTACAGTAATATCTAAGAGAGATGGCAGTAAGAAAGTTTAAACCCATGACCCCGGGTACCCGCCACAAAGTGATCGGTACCTTTGACGATATTACTTCGTCTACACCGGAAAAATCATTACTCAGCCCTCTGAAAAGTTCCGGCGGCCGCAACAACAGCGGTAAAATGACCGTCCGTTATATCGGAGGCGGTCACAAACGGATGTATCGTATTGTCGATTTCAAACGTGACAAAGATAACATGAGCGCCCAGGTGAAGACCATCGAATATGATCCGAACCGTTCCGCTCGCATCGCTCTGCTCTGCTATCCCGACGGCGAAAAACGTTATATGCTCGCCCCGAACGGACTGCAGGTGGGACAGACCGTATCGACCGGAGCCGGCGTGGCCCCCGAAGTGGGCAACACGCTGTTCCTCGCGGATATTCCGCTGGGTACGGTGATCCACAACATTGAACTCTACCCCGGACAGGGAGCCGTGATGGCTCGTAGTGCCGGTACCTACGCACAGCTTCTGGCTCGTGAAGGTAAATTCGCTATTATTAAGCTTCCTTCGGGTGAAACCCGTATGGTGCTCGTAACCTGCCGCGCAACGATCGGCGTCGTGTCGAATCCCGACCACAGCCTCGAATCGCACGGTAAAGCCGGCCGCAAACGTTGGCTCGGACGCCGTCCGCGCAACCGCGGTGTATCCATGAACCCGGTCGATCACCCGATGGGTGGTGGCGAAGGCCGTTCTTCGGGAGGACACCCGCGTTCACGCAAAGGTCTTCTCGCCAAGGGTTACAAGACGCGCGATCCTAAGAAGACTACGTCTAAGTTCATCGTATCCAGAAGGAAAAAATAATTTAAAAATAGTAGCATAATGAGCCGATCATTAAAAAAAGGACCATACATCGAGCCCAAACTGGAAGCGAGAGTCATCGCTCAGAACGAGGGAGGCAAGAAGTCTGTCATCAAGACGTGGTCGCGTGCAAGCATGATTTCGCCCGATTTCGTCGGACAGACCATCGCCGTGCACAACGGGAATAAGTTTATTCCTGTATATGTAACAGAGAACATGGTAGGACACAAGCTGGGCGAATTCGCTCCGACTCGCAACTTCCGTGGTCATTCAGGTAATAAGAAAAAATAGTAGGTAAAAATGGGTGCAAGAAAAAGCATAAGAGCCGAAAAATTGAAGGCCGAAAAGAAGCAGACGGCGATTGCCGTACTCCGCGACTGCCCGACCTCGCCGCTGAAGATGCGCATCGTCGCCGACATGATCCGCGGCATGGAGATCAATAAAGCGTTGGGTACCCTTCGTTACAGCAAGAAGGCAGCTTCGATCAGATTGGAAAAACTGTTGCGTTCGGCGATCGCCAACTGGGAACAGAAAAACGAAGGACAGCGTTTGGAAGACAATACGTTGTGCGTGAAAGAGATTTTCGTGGACGGCGGCAAGATGCTCAAACGGATCCAGCCGGCTCCTCAGGGCCGCGCACACCGTATCCGGAAGCGTTCGAACCACGTTACGGTCGTAGTCGATAAAATGGTAGTTAAAGCAGATAAAAAAGTTAAAGCAGATGGGACAGAAAGTTAATCCGATAGCAAACCGACTTGGTATCATCCGCGGTTGGGATTCCAACTGGTACGGCGGGAAGGATTTTTCCAGCAAGCTCGTCGAGGATGCTAAGATCCGCAAGTATCTGAATGCCCGTCTGGCTAAGGCAAGCATCTCGAAAATCATCATCGAACGTACGCTGAAGCTCGTAACCGTTACGATTTCTACGGCACGCCCCGGCATTATTATCGGCAAGGGCGGCCAGGAGGTCGACAAGCTGAAAGAAGAACTTCGTAAGTTGACCGGCAAGGAGATCCAGATCAATATCTTCGAGGTCAAACGTCCGGAAATCGACGCCGTGATCGTCGGTAACAACATCGCACGTCAACTGGAAGGCCGTATTTCGTACCGCCGGGCGATCAAAACCGCCATCGCATCGACGATGCGTATGGGCGCCGAAGGGATCAAGATTCAGATCTCGGGTCGCGTGGGCGGAGCCGAAATGGCCCGTAACGAAACCTATAAGGAAGGCCGTATTCCGCTGCACACGTTCCGTGCCGACGTAGATTACGCGCTCTCCGAAGCCCTGACCAAAGTGGGTCTTCTGGGGATCAAGGTGTGGATCTGCAACGGTGAAGTATATGACAAGCGCGACCTGTTCCAGATCTCGGGAGTCAATGCGCAGGCATCGGCCGGCAACCAGCAGGGCGGCGGTTACCGCGGCGACAAGCCGCGCGGCGGACGCGATAACAAAAAAAGAAAAAATAATAAGTAGGACTTCTTAAAGCGATAATAGCATGTTACAGCCAAAAAGAACCAAATTCAGAAGAATGCAGAAGGGCCGCATGAAGGGCAACGCACAGCGCGGAGCTCAGCTTGCGTTCGGCTCGTTCGGCATCAAGGCTATGGAATCTACTTGGATAACCGGTCGCCAGATAGAAGCCGCACGTCAGGCCATCGTGCGCTGCATGAAACGTGAAGGTCAGATCTGGATCCGTATATTCCCCGATAAACCCATCACGAAGAAGCCTGCCGAGGTACGTATGGGTAAAGGTAAAGGTTCTCCCGAAGGATTCGTCGCTCCGGTTACTCCGGGCCGTATCCTGTTCGAAGCGGAAGGTGTTCCGATGGAAGTTGCGCAGGAGGCGCTCCGTCTGGGCGCCCAGAAACTTCCGATCACCACTAAATTTGTAGTAAGAAGAGATTACACTGAAAATTCGATTTAGAGATGAAAACTTCTGAAATAAGAGAACTTACCGTGGCTGAAATCGAGGAGAGAATCGATGCGGAAAAAGCGAACCTGCTCCGCCAGAAGCTCAACCACTCGGTTTCTCCGGTAGAGAACCCGACCACATTGAAAAAGGCACGCAGGGATATTGCCCGCATGATGACGATCCTTGCCGAAAAGCAAAACGTAAAAAGTTAATTACCCATGGAAAGAAATCTCAGAAAGGAAAGAATCGGGGTGGTTGTCAGCAATAAGATGGATAAATCCGTTACGGTTGCCATAAAGAGAAAGGAGAAACATCCGATCTACGGTAAGTTCGTGAACAAGACGTCGAAATTCGTCGCTCACGATGAAACCAACACCTGCAACCCCGGCGACACCGTGCGGATTGCCGAAACAAGACCTCTCAGCAAGACGAAGCGTTGGAGATTAGTAGAAATCATAGAAAGAGCTAAATAGTCATGATACAACAGGAAAGCAGACTAACGGTAGCTGATAACAGCGGAGCGAAGGAAGTCCTTTGTATCCGTGTGCTGGGCGGAACGGGAAAACGTTACGCGTCCATCGGCGATAAAATTGTGGTGACCGTCAAGAGCGCTACCCCTTCCGGAGACGTGAAGAAAGGTACGGTATCGAAAGCGGTCGTAGTCAGAACCAAGAAGGAGATCAGACGCGCCAACGGATCCTACATCCGTTTCGACGACAATGCCGTGGTGCTTCTGAATAACCAGGGAGAAATGCGCGGAACCCGTATCTTCGGGCCGGTTGCCCGCGAATTGCGTGATTCTTACATGAAGATCATTTCACTTGCTCCCGAAGTATTGTAATTTTTAAAAGATTTCAAGATGTCAGTAAAATTGCATATTAAGAAAGGGGACACGGTGATCGTCAACGCAGGCGAGAGCAAGGGTCAGCAGGGAAAAGTGCTTCAGATCCTTGTCGACGACGAGCGCGCGATCGTTGAAGGTGTGAACATGATCAGCAAGCACACCAAACCCAACGCCAAGAATCCCCAGGGCGGTATCGTAAAGCAGGAGGCTCCGATCCATATTTCGAACCTGCAGCCGATCGACCCGAAAAGCGGCAAAGCGACCCGTGTCGGGCGCAAAGCCGACGCAGAAGGTAAATTAGTACGTTACGCTAAAAAGTCAGGGGAGGAGATTAAATAATGACTTACGTTCCTACACTAAAAAAAATGTACAAGGAGCAGGTGGTGCCTGCGCTTGTAAAGGAATTTGGTTACAGCAGCGTAATGCAGGTTCCCGTGCTCGAGAAGATCGTGATCAACCAGGGCCTCGGCCAGGCTGTCGCCGATAAGAAGATTATCGAAACGGCGCTCGACGAACTGAGCAAAATCACCGGTCAGAAGGCGGTTACGACTAAGTCCAAAAAGGATATTTCGAACTTCAAACTCCGTAAGGGAATGACCATTGGCGCCCGCGTGACGCTGCGTCACAACAAGATGTACGAATTTCTCGAAAGGCTGGTTGCCGTGGCGCTGCCGCGTATTCGCGACTTCAAGGGGATTAACGACAAATTCGATGGTCAGGGCAACTATACGCTCGGAATCACCGAACAGATTATCTTCCCGGAAATCGACATCGACAAGATCACGAAGATTCTGGGCATGGAGATCACGTTCGTGACGTCCGCCGCTACCGACGAAGAGGCTTATGCGCTGCTTAAACAGTTCGGTCTTCCGTTTAAGAACATTAAAAAGAACTAAGCAATATGGCAAAAGAATCAATGAAAGCCCGCGAGGTGAAACGCCTCAAACTGGTAGAGCGTTACGCTGCCAAACGGGCTGCGCTGAAAGAAGCCGGGGATTACGAAGGTCTGGCCAAGCTGCCGCGCAATTCGAACCCGATCCGCCTGCACAACCGTTGCAAACTGACCGGCCGCCCGAAAGGATACATGCGAATGTTCGGCATCAGCCGTATCCAGTTCCGCGAAATGGCTTCCCAGGGGCTGATTCCCGGCGTGAAGAAAGCGAGCTGGTAGATATTTACGATTACGGGTTAAAAATTAGGTGATGAATTACGAATTTTTTTCGTACCTTTAGCGCCTGATTTTTAATCTGTAAATTGTAATTTTTACACAATAACTAATTTTAATAACATGACAGATCCAATTTCGGATTTTCTGACGCGAGTCAGAAACGCGGTGAAAGCCAACCACAAGGTGGTTGAAGCTCCCGGTTCAAAAATGAAACAGGCGATCACGAAGATCCTGTTCGAACAAGGCTATATCCTGGCCTATAAGTTCGAGGAGGATGCGAAGGGTCACGCTGTTATCAAAATTGCCTTGAAGTACCATCCGGAAACCAAGGTGAATGCGATCAAAGGCCTTAAGCGGGTAAGCCGTCCGGGTTTGCGCCGTTACGCCAGCGCAGCAGAGATGCCCCGTGTGCTGAACGGCCTGGGAATAGCTATCGTATCGACTTCCAAAGGCATTATGACCGACAAGAAAGCCCGTCAGGAAAATGTGGGCGGTGAAGTACTGTGCTACGTTTATTAATCTGTAAAAGAGGTAAACGCGATAGTTTGTCGTCCGTATGCCGCGAGGCCCGAACCCGCGGAGGAAGGACTTTTGAAAACCAAATGAATTAAGAAGAAATGTCAAGAATTGGAAAATTACCTGTAGACCTGCCCGCCGGTGTGACGGTTACCGTTGGCGCCGATAACGTGGTGAGTGTGAAAGGACCTCTGGGGCAACTCAGCCAGCAGGTTGATCCGGATATTACCGTGAAGGTGGAAGGAAACGTGTTGCACGTGACCCGTCCGACCGATCAGCCCCGTCACCGCTCGATGCACGGTCTGTACCGTGCGTTGATCCACAACATGGTTGTGGGGGTTTCGAAAGGATACGAAATCAAGCAGGAACTCGTCGGCGTCGGTTTCAAAGCCGAAGCCAAAGGACAGATTCTCGAACTGAGTCTCGGATACTCGCACGATATTTATGTGATGCTCCCGCCCGAAGTCAAGGTGGAAGCCGTTACCGAGAAGAAAGGCAACCCGATCGTGACGCTGAAAAGCGCCGACAAACAGCTCATCGGACAGGTGGCTGCGAAGATCCGCTCGTTGCGTAAACCGGAACCGTACAAAGGGAAAGGTATTAAGTTCGTGGGTGAGCAGCTCCGTCGCAAGGCTGGTAAATCTGCTAATGCTAAATAGTAAAATCGTACAATTATGTCATTGAATAAGGTAGAAAGAAGAGCGCGCATCAAACTGCGCATTCGCAAGATTGTCAGCGGAACGGCACAGAAGCCTCGGATGTCTGTGTTCAGAAGCAACAGGCATATCTCGGTACAGCTTATCGACGATCTGAACGGTGTTACTTTGGCAGCGGCCTCGTCGCGGGACAAGGAAGTGGCAGAAAAAGTGGCCGGTCTGAACAAGGTGCAGGTTGCTGCCCTGGTCGGCAAATTGGCCGCCGAACGCAGCGTACAGAAGGGTATCACCGAAGTATCGTTCGACCGAAACGGATACCTGTATCACGGTAGAGTAAAAATGTTAGCGGACGCCGCCAGAGAGGGTGGTCTTAAATTCTAAGCGATATGTCAAATACGAACATAAAAAAGGTGAGAACAAGCGACCTCGAGCTGAAAGACCGGCTCGTAAGCATCCAGCGCGTTACCAAGGTAACCAAGGGTGGTCGCACATTCAGCTTTTCGGCAATCGTTGTGGTAGGTAACGAAAACGGCGTCGTAGGCTACGGCCTCGGCAAAGCCGGCGAAGTGACCTCCGCCATTGCCAAAGGGGTTGAAGATGCGAAGAAAAACCTTGTTAAAATTCCCGTGCTGCACGGAACGATCCCGCACAAACAGGAAGCCCGTTACAGCGGTTCGCTGGTGATGATCCGTCCGGCCGCTCCCGGTACCGGCGTAATCGCCGGAGGCGCCATGCGTGCCGTGCTTGAGAGCGTCGGTATCCGCAACGTGCTTGCGAAGAGCAAAGGTTCGTCGAACCCGCACAACCTGGTGAAAGCCACCGTTGCCGCACTGTTGGAACTGCGCGATGCATACAGCGTGGCTCAAGTGCGCGGCGTATCACTCGACACAGTATTTAACGGATAATTCGTCAGGAAATGGCTAAATTGAAAATCACACAGATCAAAAGCCGCATCGGTTCGTCTGCACTCCAGAAAAGGAACCTCGATGCGCTGGGACTTCGCAAGATCAATCAGACCGTTGAGCACGATGATTCGGCTATCATACTGGGCATGATCGCAAAAGTGAAGCACCTCGTAAAAATTGAAGAAGTAAAATAGTTATTCTAATCCACCGCGAAGGGGCGGCCACGAGGCGGCTCCGGGTCGGTAAATAACAGAAAAACGGATGAATCTTAGTAATTTAAAGCCCGCAGAAGGGTCGACCGGCAAAGAAAAACGGATCGGCCGCGGTCAGGGATCCGGACATGGCGGAACGGCGACGCGTGGACGCAACGGCGCTCAGTCGCGTTCGGGATACTCTTCGAAATTAGGTTTCGAAGGAGGCCAGATGCCTTTGCAGAGACGCTTGCCCAAATACGGTTTTACGAACCTGAAAAGAGTGGAATACAAAGGGATTAACCTCGGTGTTCTGGAAGAGCTGGCAACCAAGAATTCCCTGAAGAGCATCGATGTGGAAACGTTGATCGAAGCCGGTTTCATTTCGAAAAACGACCGGGTCAAAATCCTTGGCAACGGAACGCTTTCCGTAGCGCTCGAAGTTACCGCGCATGCATTTTCAAAATCGGCTGCGGCTGCTATCGAAGCACAGCAGGGTAAGGTTGTAAAACTCTAACTTTTCAGTAATGAAAAAACTAATCGAGACCATCAAGAATATATTCAAGATCGAAGAGCTGCGCAAGAGAATCCTCTTTACGCTCTCTTTGCTTCTTGTATATCGCTTCGGTAGTTTTGTGGTGATTCCGGGTATCAATCCGGCTGCTCTGAACGACCTTCAGAGTCAGGTGGATGGCAACGGATTGCTGGGGCTGCTGAATATCTTCTCCGGAGGAGCATTCAGCAACGCCTCGATTTTCGCGCTCGGAATTATGCCCTATATCTCTGCTTCGATCGTAATCCAGTTGCTCGGAATCGTAGTTCCCTACTTCCAGAAACTGCAGAAAGAAGGGGAGAGCGGCCGCCGCAAAATCAACCAGTGGACCCGCTACCTGACCATTATCGTGCTGTTGCTGCAGGCTCCGGCCTATCTGGCCAATTTGCACGGTACGCTGCAACCTTATGCTTTCGTATTGGGTTCCGGCGCATTGTTCACCGTCAGTGCGACGATCGTGCTGATTGCCGGTACGATGTTCGTGATGTGGCTCGGCGAGAAGATTACCGATAAGGGGATCGGAAACGGCGTGTCGCTGATCATCATGGTGGGAATCATCGCCCGGCTGCCGCACGCGCTGATGGCCGAGTTGAATACCCGTTTTACGGAATCTACCGGTGGTTTCGTGATGCTGATCGTCGAACTGGCGCTGTTGTTCCTGGTTTTCGCGGCTACGATCGCTCTGGTACAGGCTGTCCGCAAGATTCCGGTGCAGTATGCCAAACGGATCGTAGGCAACAAACAGTATGGTGGCGTCCGTCAGTACATTCCGCTGAAAATCAATGCGGCAGGCGTGATGCCGATCATCTTCGCTCAGGCGTTGATGTTCATTCCCGCCCTGTTCAGCAAGTTCGAATCGACCAGTGCGATCGGTACGGCATTCAGCAACTATTCGGGTTTTTGGTACAATCTGGTGTTCGGATTACTGGTTGTGGCATTTACCTATTTCTATACAGCAATTACCGTGAATCCCAACATGATGGCGGAGGACATGAAACGTAACGGCGGTTTTATCCCGGGCGTGAAACCCGGCAAGAAAACGGTCGATTACCTCGATACCATCATGACGAGGATCACGCTGCCGGGTTCCGTTTTCCTTGCGATCGTGGCGATTCTGCCCGCTTTTGCGATGAAACTCGGAATCAACAATCAGTTTGCGCTGTTCTATGGCGGAACCTCGCTGCTGATCCTGGTGGGCGTTATTCTCGACACCCTGCAGCAGATTGAAAGCTACCTGCTCCTTCGTCACTACGACGGTTTGATGAAGACCGGACGGATCAAGGGCAGAAGCGCTTAAGCGGATTTGGTTTTATGATATATCTGAAGACACACGAAGAGATCGAATTACTCCGGGAGAACAACTTGCTCGTGAGCGCTACGTTGGCTGAACTGGCTAAGCACATCAAGCCGGGCGTGACGACCCTCGAGTTGGATAAAATAGCCGAAGATTTTATCCGCAGCCACGGGGCTGTTCCCAGTTTTCTCGGATACAACGGTTTTCCGAACACGCTTTGCATGTCGGTCAACGAACAGGTTGTACACGGGATTCCCTCTTCGAAAACCGTTTTGAAAGAAGGCGATATTCTTTCGGTGGATTGTGGCACATTTATGAAGGGGTTTTGTGGTGATTCTGCCTACACGTTTGCTGTAGGGGAGATTGCTCCGGAAGCGGAGAGTCTGCTCAGAGTCACCAAAGAGGCTCTTTATAAAGGGGTCGCACAGGCGAAACCCGGCAATCGCGTAGGCGATGTCGGCAATGCTGTGCAGGAACATGCCGAAAAGCACGGATACTCCGTGGTACGGGAGATGGTGGGACACGGCCTCGGCCGCAAAATGCACGAAGATCCTCAGGTACCCAATTACGGAGCCAGAGGCCGGGGGCCGCTGCTGAAAGCGGGCATGGTCATCTGTATCGAACCCATGATCAACATGGGGAAACGTGATATCGTTTTCGAACGCGACGGCTGGACGGTGCGTACGCGGGATCGCAAACCGGCGGCTCATTTCGAGTTTGCCGTGGCGATTACCGAGAACGGGCCCGATGTCCTGACGGATTTCGGAATTATCGAAAAAGCAATTAACAACTAAGCTCTATGGCGAAACAAGCTGCTATTGAAAAGGACGGAACCATTATCGAAGCGTTGTCCAATGCGATGTTCCGGGTGGAACTCGACAACGGCCATGTGATTACCGCCCATATTTCCGGGAAGATGCGGATGCACTACATCAAGATCTTACCGGGGGATAAAGTGAAAGTGGAGATGTCTCCTTACGATTTGACGAAGGGGCGCATCTCGTTCCGCTACAAATAGGTAGCCCGGCTACATGAGAGGACAGACCCGGGAGGGAATGTCGCGATTTACAACACACACATTAAGATGTCTGAAAAATGAAAGTTAGAACATCCATCAAAAAGAGAAGCGAGGATTGCAAGATCGTGAAGCGTAAAGGCCGCCTTTATGTGATCTGCAAAAAGAATCCCAAGTTGAAAATGCGCCAAGGTTAGTTAAAAAATTAAAAGTGATTATCATTTATGGCACGTATTGTCGGTGTAGATTTACCCAAAAATAAAAGAGGCGAGATAGGCTTGACCTATATCTACGGTATTGGAAGAAGTACCGCTCGCGCGATCCTTGAGAAAGCACAGATCAGTTACGACCTCAAGGTGAAGGATTGGAGCGATGAGAATATTGCCGCCATCCGTAACGTCATTGCCAGCGAAGGTTACAAAGTCGAAGGAGAGTTGCGTTCGTCGGTTCAGTTGAACATCAAGCGTCTGATGGACATCGGTTGCTACCGTGGGATCCGTCACCGTTTGGGGCTTCCCGTTCGCGGACAGAGCACGAAGAACAATGCCCGCACCCGCAAGGGACGCAAGAAAACCGTAGCTAACAAGAAAAAAGCAACTAAGTAATATCAGAGAGTTATGGCTAAAAAAACAGGAGCAGTTAAAAAGAAGGTTGTCAAAGTTGACGCTCAAGGTATGGCCCATGTGCACTCGACTTTCAATAACGTAATCATTACGCTGACCAATGCAGCCGGCGAAGTGATCAGTTGGAGTTCCGCCGGGAAAATGGGTTTCAGAGGTTCCAAAAAGAATACCCCCTATGCAGCACAGACAGCGGCAACGGATTGTGCCAAAGTTGCATACGATATGGGACTCCGTAAAGTGAAGGTGTATGTGAAAGGTCCCGGCGCAGGTCGTGAATCAGCCATTCGCACCATCCATGGAGCTGGTATCGAAGTGCTCGAGATCATCGATGTTACTCCGCTGCCTCATAACGGATGCCGTCCCCCCAACCGTCGCCGCGTGTAATTGACGGTTTCAGGGATATCCGGGGCTTTGCTGTTGCGACAGCGGTGTTCCGGCGATCTCTGGACGGATCGAAACGTTTTGGATGGAAACTCTGAAAAACAAGAAAAATTTCTAACAATGGGAAGATATATAGGACCAAAAACAAAAATCGCCAGAAAGTTCGGCGAGGCAATTTTCGGGACGGATAAGGCGCTTGAGAAGAAGAACTATCCCCCGGGACAACACGGACTTGCCCGTAAACGCAAGAAAGTATCCGAATACGGTACGCAGTTGCTCGAAAAACAGAAGGCTAAGGCGATTTACGGTGTGCAGGAAAAACAGTTCTACAGGACTTACGAAGCTGCGGCTCGTCTGGGCGGTATCACCGGTGAGAACCTGCTGAAGTTGCTCGAGTGCCGTCTGGATAATGTGGTTTACCGTCTGGGGATCGCCCCGACGCGCGCCGCAGCCCGGCAGTTGGTGTCGCACCGCCACATTACGGTGAACGGCAACGTTGTCAATATTCCGTCCTACTCGCTCAAAGAAGGGGATACGGTTGGTGTACGTGAGAAATCGAAATCGTTGGAAGTGATTCAGGACGCTCTGGGCAGCGGTCGTCGCAGCCGTTTCGCATGGCTGGAGTGGGAAGGCGCTCAGATGACGGGCAAGTTTCTGTCGAAGCCCGAACGCGCCGACATTCCGGAGAATGTCAACGAGCAACTGATCGTGGAACTGTACTCTAAGTAGTAATTTAATCGAGGAGCAATAATTATGGCAATATTAGCATTTCAAAAACCTGAAAAGGTAATCATGCTCGAATCCACCTCTTCTTTCGGACGGTTTGAATTTCGTCCGCTGGAACCGGGATTCGGGATGACGGTCGGCAACGCACTGCGCCGCATTCTTCTTTCTTCGCTGGAAGGGTATGCGATCACGACGGTGAAAGTGGCCGGCGTAGACCATGAATTTGCTGCTATCCCCGGTGTTATGGAAGGAATGCTTGAGATCATTTTGAATCTCAAACAGGTACGTTTCATTAAAACCGTCGAAAGTGCCGACAGTGAAAAGGTGCGGGTCAGCGTAGCCGGCCAGACCGAACTCACGGCCGGATATATTTCGAATTTTCTTACGAACTTTAAGGTGTTGAATCCCGATCTGGTGATCTGCCGGCTCGATGCGGACGTAAAGCTGCAAATCGAGTTGACGATCGGCAAAGGGCGCGGATACGTGCCCGCCGAAGAGAACCGTCCCGCCGACGCGGAGTTCGGTCTGCTTCCGATCGATTCGATCCACACACCGATCAAGAATGTAAAATATTCGGTCGAAAACTACCGTGTAGAGCAGAAAACCGACTACGAGAAACTCAACTTGGAGATTACGACGGACGGTTCCATTCACCCGAAAGATGCACTGAAAGAGGCTGCTAAAATATTGATTCATCACTTCATGCTCTTCTCAGATGAAAAAATTACACTGAACCTCGAGGAAAACAGTGCTACGGAGGAATTTGACGAAGATGTGCTTCACATGCGTCAGCTGTTGAAAACCAAACTTTCCGATCAGGATCTTTCGGTGCGTGCGCTCAACTGCCTGAAGGCCGCCGAAGTGGAAACCGTGGGAGATCTGGTGCGTTTCAACCGGAACGATTTGCTTAAATTCAGAAACTTCGGTAAAAAGTCGCTCTCCGAGCTCGACGATTTGCTGACGAATCTGAATCTCCATTTCGGTATGGACGTATCGATCTACAAGCTGGACAAGGATTAACCGGAACTGCGACAGTAACGGGTCTGATCCGGACTCCCGGCGAAGGAGGATCGGTTTTTAACCTGGAAGCAAAAATTTAAGATCACGTAATTATGAGACATAACAAAAAAATTAACCACCTTGGCCGGCAGGCAGCGCACCGCAAGGCGCTGTTGGCCAACTTGGCAAACTCCCTGATCCGTCACAAACGGATCAATACGACGGTTGCCAAAGCAAAGGCTCTGAGAATGTACGTCGAGCCGTTGATTACCAAATCCAAACTGGATACGACTCATTCGCGTCGTGTTGTTTTCAGCTACCTGAAGGACAAGCAAGCCGTTGCCGAGCTGTTTCGCGAGATCGCTCCGAAGATCGCCGACCGTCCGGGCGGTTACTGCCGGATTCTGAAGACCGGTTTTCGCTTGGGGGATGCTGCCGAGATGTGCTTCATCGAACTGGTAGACTTCAACGAAACCTACACGAAGGAGGCGAAAGTGGCTGAAAAACCGAAAACGCGTCGTAGCCGTTCGGGTGCTAAGAAAGCTGCCGAACCGGTCGAAGCCGCTGCGGAAACGGTCGCTACCGATACCGAGGCTCCTGCGGAAGAGGTCAAGAAAGCGCCTGCAAAGAAGGCCGCCGCAAAAAAGCCCGCTGCTAAAAAAGCGGCGGAAGAGGCTCCTGCCGAAGAAAAGGCTTAATAAAACGTTGCTTCATACGAAGAGCGGGGATTCCAAGAATCCCCGCTCTTGTTTTATGCCGGTACGGCTGCCGAAATGCGGAGGGATACGTGCCGTTCGGCCGGACGACGTTCGGGGATGTCGGTTGCTTCGGGCCGAATACCTGACCGCGCGGTTTCCGGAAGATGCGGGCCCTTTTGTTTTTACGCCGCCGGGAATGTGGATCACGACATGGCCGAGATTCCGATGTGCGATTTCCGGAAGGCGATCCTGGATTTTATGGCGCGGTTTGTGAAGGGAAAAAGCCGCTGGCGCTCGATACCGGCGAAACGTGCGCCGACCGGGCGGAGGCGAAAAAAGACTTTACGATGCGGGATTAAGTCACGGCCTGTTTCGTACCTGTGCTGGACCGGAAGCGGAATATTGAGGTCGGTCGGAACCGATGTCGTACGGATTTCCGGTCGAAATTCTCCGGAAAACAGACAATATTCCGACGCATTTTTTACCGGATTCAGGGAAACGACACGTTGTAAAACTTGTTTAATCCGGCGCGATGCACTATCTTTGAAGCGTTTTCGATTTCTGCTGATGCCGGGTATTCGCCGGTAAAAGCGTTGGAAATACGAGGGGCCCCTTAGGTGGCGGCGTTGCGATCGAAACAGATAAACCGATTATAAACTAATTTAAGGAAAATTGTCATGGGACAGATTATCAGTGTTCATGCAAGGGAAATCCTCGACTCGAGAGGAAATCCGACGATTGAAGTGGAAGTAACTACCGCAAGCGGGGCTGTCGGCCGTGCAGCCGTTCCGTCCGGAGCCTCTACCGGCGAAAACGAAGCGCTCGAACTGCGCGACGGCGACAAGGGGCGTTATGGCGGAAAAGGCGTGCTGAAGGCCGTTCAGAATGTGAATGAAATCATCGCCAAGGAGATTCTCGGTATGCAGGTGACCGATCAGGTCGGCATCGACAAAACGATGATCGCGCTCGACGGAACCGCTACCAAGAGCAACCTCGGCGCCAATGCGATTCTCGGCGTGTCGCTGGCTTGCGCTCATGCCGCGGCCAATTTGCTCGGTATGCCGCTGTACCGCTATATCGGTGGAACGAACGCCAAGACGCTACCTGTTCCGATGATGAATATCATCAACGGCGGTTCGCATTCGGACGCTCCGATCGCGTTCCAGGAATTTATGATCCGTCCGGTCGGAGCCGCTTCGTTCCGGGAAGGGCTGCGCATGGGCGCCGAGGTGTTCCACGCGCTGAAGAAAGTGTTGCACGACCGCGGACTGAGTACGGCCGTAGGCGACGAGGGCGGTTTCGCTCCGGCCCTGAACGGTACCGAAGACGCGCTGGAATCGATCATCGAGGCGATTAAGAAAGCCGGTTACAAGCCGGGCCGCAAGTGCGAAGGCGGCGATGTGGCTATCGGTATGGACTGCGCCTCTTCCGAATTTTACAAAGACGGTATCTACGACTATACCAAGTTCGAAGGCGCCAAAGGTGCAAAACGCACCTCTGCCGAACAGGTCGCTTACCTCGAACAGCTGATCTCGAAGTACCCGATCGACTCGATCGAGGACGGTATGAGCGAAAACGACTGGGACGGCTGGAAAGCGCTGACCGACAAGATCGGCGACAAGTGCCAGTTGGTCGGCGACGATTTGTTCGTAACGAATGTGGAATTCCTGAAAAAAGGGATCGAGATGGGCTGCGGCAATTCGATTTTGATCAAAGTGAACCAGATCGGGTCGCTGACAGAAACGCTCGATGCGATCGAAATGGCTCACCGCGCCGGTTACACTTCGGTTACGTCTCACCGTTCGGGCGAAACCGAGGACGCAACGATCGCGGATATCGCGGTAGCTACCAATTCGGGCCAGATCAAGACCGGTTCGCTGAGCCGTTCCGACCGGATGGCCAAGTACAATCAGTTGCTCCGCATCGAAGAAGAACTGGGCGACGAGGCGATCTACGGGTATACGAAGATTTACAAGAAATAAGACTGTTTTCCGGCTGTCGCCGGGGCAAAGAAGAGGAAGTGCCCGCAAGGCCGCTTCCTCTTCTGCTTGAAGAGCGGTTATCTCGTAATGGACAGCTGTTTAGCCGGAGTCGGAATATGTAAAAGGCAGGCCCCGTGAGGGGCCTGCCTTTTGTATGCGGTTACGGATTGTATCCGTAAATTCGAAAGATTTTTTTAGTGACAACCGCAGCCGCAGCCGCCGTTCCCCTGTTCGTGATCGCAACCGTCTCCGCAACCGTCTCCGCATCCGCAGTCGCATCCCCCGGCGGGATGCCCCGTCATCATGTCTTCCGGCGTGGCTTCGCGCACTTCGACGATCGTCCCCGAAAATTCCAGCGCTTTGCCGGCCATCGGGTGGTTGAAGTCCATCGTTACGCTGTCGTTGCCGACCGCTTTCACGACGCCGACCAGCCGGTTGCCCTGGTTGTCGCTCATCGGAAGCTGGTTGCCGATTTCGAGCATACCGTCCTCGATTTTACCGTCGACCATGAAGACCTCTTTGGGCAGTTCGACCACGGCGTCCGGAATCACTTCGCCGTAAGCGTTGGCGGCGTCCAGGCGGAATGCGAAAGGATCGCCTTTGCCCAGTCCGGCGAGGTTCGCCTCGAATGCCGGCAGCAGGAAGCCGGTTCCGTATACGAATTGCAAAGGGCTCTCGGCTTTGACCGTTTCAACGACCTGACCGTCGACTTTCAGCTGGTAGCTCAGAGCCACGAATGTTTTTTCTCCAATTTTCATTTTATCTTTTTTTAAGTAAATATTTATTCGGTTTCATACAGGATGCCGCAGGTACAGCAAAGATTACGATCCCCGTAGCCGCCGTCGATCCGGCTGACATACGGGAAAAATTTGTTTTCGCGGAGCCGGCGCAGCGGATAAAAGGCCTTTTCGCGGCCGTAAGGATGACTCCAATCGTCCGCACAGCCTTCCGCTGCCGTGTGCGGCGCCATTTTCACGACGTTGTCGTCCGCATCGGCCTTCCCGTCGCGGATCTCTTCGCACTCCCGTTTGATCCGTACGAGCGCTTCCATGAAACGATCCAACTCGGCCTTCGGTTCGCTTTCGGTGGGTTCCACCATCAGCGTTTCGGGGACGGGGAACGAAAGGGTAGGCGCATGGAATCCGTAGTCCATCAGCCTGCGTGCGATATCGGCGCATTCCGTGCCGTAATCTTTGCGGAAATGGCGCAGGTCGAGGATCGCTTCGTGCCCGACCCGTCCGGTTTCTCCGGTGTAGAGCACTTCGTATTCTCCTTTCAAAGCGGATGCCACGTAATTCGCCTGCACGATCGCCGTTTCGGTGGCGCGTCGCAGGCCGCTTTCGCCAAGCATTTTGATATAGCCGTAGGTGATCGGCAGAATCGAGGCGCTGCCGAACGGCGCTGCCGCAACGGAAGTGATTCCGTTTTCGCCGCCCGTTTCGACCAGCGGATGGCTCGGCAGGAATTCGGCCAGATGCTGCGCGACGCAGATCGGTCCGACGCCCGGGCCGCCGCCGCCGTGCGGGATGGCGAACGTCTTGTGCAGGTTCAGGTGGCAAACGTCGGCCCCGATGTATCCGGGGTTGGTCAGCCCGACCTGCGCGTTCATATTCGCTCCGTCCATATAGACCTGTCCGCCGTTGTCGTGCACGATGTCCACGATCTCGCGGATACGGCTTTCGAAGACTCCGTGCGTCGACGGGTAGGTCACCATGATGCAGCAGAGTTCGCTGGCGTATCGGCCTGCTTTGGCTCGCAGGTCGTCGATGTCTATGTTCCCGTTCGTGTCGCAGGCCACGGTCACGATTCGCATACCGGCCATGGCGGCCGAAGCGGGGTTGGTGCCGTGCGCCGAAGCGGGGATCAGCGCGACGTTGCGGTAGCCCTGTCCGCGGCTCTGGTAGTAGGCGCGGATTACCATCAGGCCGGAATATTCGCCGTTGGCGCCCGAATTCGGCTGAAGCGATACGGCGTCCATTCCGGTGATCGTCGCGAGGTCTTTCGACAGTTCGTCGATCAACTCCCGGTAACCTTCCGCCTGGTCGGCCGGGACGAACGGGTGCAGGTCGGCCAGTCCGGCCAGGCTCAGCGGGAGCATCGTTACGGCCGGATTCAGCTTCATCGTGCACGAGCCGAGCGGGATCATGCCGTCGGCCAGCGAAATGTCGCGGCGTTCCAGTTTCTTGATGTAGCGCATCATGTCGGTTTCGCTGCGGTAGCGCTGGAAGACCGGTTCGGTCAGGTAGGGCGACGATCGCAGTACGTTTTTCGGAAAATCGGCCGTTTCGGCGATTTTCTTTACGACCGGCGCTCTTTTTCCCGCCGCTTTGGCGAACAGGGCGACGATCGCGTTCACTTCGTCTGCCGTCGACAGTTCGTCGAACGAGATCCGGACGCGTTCCTTGTCCGGGTAGAAAAAGTTCATCTGCCTTTCGAGGGCCGCCGTGCGTATTTTATCGGCGTCGGCCGCCACTTCGATCGTGTCGAAGAAGTTCCGAGCCGCCGTTTCGTATCCCAGTTTTTCGAGTGCCGCCGCCGCCGCCGCCGCATGGCCGTGCGTATGCAGCGCGATCCGGCGGATCCCTTCCGCCCCGTGGTAGACGGCGAAGAAACCGGCCATACTGGCCAGCAACGCCTGTGCCGTGCAGATATTGGAGGTCGCCCGTTCGCGCTTGATATGCTGTTCGCGGGTTTGCAGCGCCATGCGCAGCGCCTTGTTGCCGAGCCGATCGACCGATACGCCGATGATGCGGCCCGGCATATTCCGTTTATAGGCGTCCTTCGTAGTCAGGAAAGCGGCGTGCGGGCCTCCGAATCCCATCGGAAGGCCGAACCGTTGGGTCGATCCCACGGCGATGTCCGCGCCCCATTCGCCGGGGGCTTTCAGCAGGGCCAGGGCCAGGATGTCCGCCACGGCGGCGACCAGGACGCCCCGGCTGTGTGCTGCTGCGGCGAAATCGTCGTAATCGCAGATCGCTCCGTTCGCTGCCGGGTATTGGACGATCGCCCCGAACTCGCGGCCGGAAAACTCGTACCCGTCGTAGCTGTCGCAGACGATTTCGATGCCGAACGGTTCGCTGCGCGTCAGCAGCAAGTCGAACGTTTGCGGAAAGATGTTTTCGTCGACGAACAGAATGTTGCGCCCCTGTTGGACCGCTTCGCGCGAACGCAGGGCGTACATCATCAGCATCGCTTCGGCGGCGGCCGTCGCTTCGTCCAGCAGCGAACAGTTGCCGACTTCCATGCCGGTCAGCGAAATGACCGCCGTTTGGAAATTCAGCAGCGCTTCCAGCCGTCCCTGCGAAATTTCGGCCTGATAAGGCGTGTACGAGGTATACCAGGCCGGATTCTCGAAAACGTTCCGTTGGATCACGGCCGGCGTAGCCGTTCCGTAATAGCCCATGCCGATCAGACTGCGGTAGAGCTTATTTTTGCCGGCAATCGCGCGGATATGGGCGGCGAATTGGTATTCGCTCATTCCTTGCGGAGACAGGTTTAGCGGTTTTTTCAGTCGGATCGCGTCCGGAATCACCTGTTCGATCAGCTCTTCGGTGCTACGGACTCCGATCGTGCGGAGCATCTCGGACACTCCGCGTTCGTCGGTTCCGATATGGCGTTTGATGAATGGGTCTTGTGACATGCGTTCAGCGTTGCAGTGGTAAAACGAGAGACAAAGGTAATAATCCGCAGCGAATTACGGCGCGGAACCCCTCCGTCGTCCCCGGAAATTTTGAACAATTTTTGATAAGTTCGCGCAGAAAGCTGTCCGGCAGGATGTTACGCTTGCGCCGGGAATATGTCTTTCTTTAGTATTCGAAACAGCTTCCGCCGATAAATTCGCGCAGGATGGAGGTCGGCGGGATCTCCGCTTCGAATCGGTCCATCGAGGTGAAGTGATCGAGGAATTTCAGCAACCGATGCGCTTCGCCGAATTCGGGCACCGTGTCCGGAACTTCGCGCAGCAGCGGCCGCACGTAGTCTTTCAACACGGAGAGTTCATAGAAAAGCGACGAGTTGAACATCAGGTCGGCCTGTTCCTGGTTCGGAAAAATATGCTTGTCTTCCCCGCGGCGGACGCTTTCCCAGCGACGCAACGTGTCGGTAGCGCTGTTGCCGCGGGTACGGTGATCCCGCACGATGCGGCGGATCAGCCGGCTGTCGGTCGTGGCGATGCGGTTCAGGTTGTCCATGGCGATCGACGTGAGCGCCGAGACGTAAATTTTGAACTTCATGTCGGCGGCGACGTGCGGCGTGAGTTTCGGGTTCAGGCCGTGGATTCCTTCGATGACGAGCACCGAGCGCTCTTCCATTTGCAGCGGCTGTTCGTGGAACTCCCGTTTCCCGGTGATGAAGTTGTAACGCGGGATTCGTACCGTTTCGCCTTTCAGCAGCCGGTTCAGATGGTCGTTGAACAGTTCCACGTCGACCGCTTCGAGGGCCTCGAAATCGTAATCGCCCTTTTCGTCGCGCGGGGTTTTTTCGCGTTCGACGAAGTAGTCGTCGAGCGAGATCAGCACCGGGTGCATACCGAGGATGCTGAGCTGGATGCCGAGCCGTTTCGAGAAAGTCGTCTTGCCGCTCGACGAAGGACCCGAGATCAGCACGATCTTCGCCCCGCCTTTCTGGTGCTGTATGGCTACCCGGTCGGCGATGTAACCCACGCTTTTTTCGTGCAGGGCCTCGCCCATGCGGATCAGCTCGCCGCCTTTGCCTTCGAGAATCTTCGAGTTGAGCGCCCCGATGTTCGAGACGCCGATGATATCGACCCAGCGCGCGTATTCCTTGAAAATCTTGAACATTTTGCTCTGCGGCACCTCTTTTTCGAGCTGCGTCGGCGCGGTGCGGTCCGGTACGGCCACCCGGAACCCTTTATAGTATTTGTGCAGGTCGAACAGGTGGATGTATCCGGTCGAAATGGCGAGTCCCCCGTAGAAATAACCGACGATGTCGGCCATTTTATAGAGGGTGACGTACAGGTGCGGACGCGTGACGAGTAGGGCGATCTTGTCCTCGAGTCCCATTTGGCGGTACGTCTCCACGGCCTCTTCGCAGGTCACGCGCTGACGCACGATCGGAATGTTCTGTCCGATGATGTCCTGCATACGCTCTTTGATCCGGCCTATTTCGGTTTCCGGAATATCTTCCATGCCCTCTATCTCGCAGTAAAAGCCCTTCGCCACGGCATGTTTGATGTGGAGCTTCCGATCCGGGAACAGGTCGCATACCGCTTTGTCCAGAATGAAGAAGAGCGTCCGCTGGTAAACGCGCATACCTTCGAAATGCGTGATGTCGATAAAGCGGACGGTCAGCGGCGAATAGATCCGGTAAGAGAGTTCTTTGAGGCGGTTGTCGACGTAAGCCGCCAGCAGCGGGGTGTCGTTCCCTTTTTCCAGCGACAGCATCTGCGCGACCTGCAGCAGGCTGGTGCCCTGGTTGACGAATAGGTTGGCGCCCGTGTTTTCGCAAAATATTTTTACGGTGTCGTTCATAATCATGTTTGATTGAGTAAAGATAAAACGTTGTAAAGCGTGAAACAAGTATATAAAGATACGGACTTCGGGAATAATATTCAAATAAAGAAGGTTTTTTAGGGCCGCAAAGGCGTTCTTTATTGTGAATCCTTCATAATTTATTATCTTTGCACCGCTTTGTTGTCAAAGCTCTATAAATAATGTCTAACGTATTAATTTGCAAAACACACAAATGACAGCTAACAACGAAAATCAGGAAAAGAAAAAAGCCGCTCAACCGGTGGCAGCCGCTCCCGTAAATCTCGACTCGTTCGATTGGGATGCTTACGAACACGATCTGGGGGTTTACAACGACTCTAAGGAAAACATCGAGGCCAAATACGACCAAACGCTCTCGAAAGTGCAGGTCGGCGAAGTGGTCGAAGGTACCGTGATCGGTCTGAACAAGCGCGAAGTGGTCGTGAACATCGGTTATAAATCGGAAGGCATCATTCCGATCGGCGAATTCAGATACAATCCCGAACTGGCCGTAGGCGAGAAAGTGGAAGTTTACGTAGAGAGCGCCGAGGATAAGAAAGGCCAATTGCTCCTTTCGCACAAAAAGGCGCGTCAGTTGCGTTCGTGGGATCGCGTGAACGAGGCCCTCGAAAAAGACGAAGTGATCAAGGGTTACATCAAGTGCCGCACCAAGGGCGGTATGATCGTCGACGTATTCGGCATCGAAGCGTTCCTGCCGGGTTCGCAGATCGACGTGAAACCGATCCGCGATTACGATATCTATGTGGATAAAACGATGGAATTCAAGGTCGTGAAGATCAACCAGGAGTTCCGCAACGTGGTTGTTTCGCATAAAGCACTGATCGAGGCCGAGCTCGAAGCGCAGAAGAAGGAGATCATGTCCAAGCTCGAAAAAGGACAGATTCTCGAAGGTACCGTCAAGAACATCACTTCCTACGGCGTATTCATCGACCTGGGCGGCGTAGACGGTCTGATCCACATTACCGATCTGAGTTGGGGCCGCGTGAACCATCCCGAAGAGATCGTTCACCTGGACGAAAAGCTCAATGTCGTGATCCTCGACTTCGACGATGCCAAAAAACGTATCGCTCTGGGTCTGAAGCAGCTTTCTCCGCATCCGTGGGACGCCCTGGATACCGAACTGAAAGTCGGCGACAAGGTAAAAGGCAAAGTGGTGGTTATGGCCGATTACGGCGCGTTCATCGAAATTGCTCCGGGCGTAGAAGGTCTGATCCACGTTTCGGAAATGTCGTGGAGCCAACACCTGCGTTCCGCTCAGGAATTTATGAAGGTGGGCGACGAAGTGGAAGCCGTTATCCTGACGCTCGACCGCGAAGAACGCAAGATGTCGCTCGGCATCAAGCAGCTTACTCCCGATCCGTGGGCCGATATCGAGAAGAAATACGCCGTCGGTTCGAGACATACCGCCAAAGTGCGTAACTTTACCAACTTCGGCGTGTTCGTGGAGATCGAAGAAGGTATCGACGGCCTGATCCACATTTCGGATCTGAGTTGGACGAAGAAGATCAAGCATCCGGCCGAATTTACGCAGATCGGCGCTGAGATCGAAGTGGTCGTTCTCGAAATCGACAAGGACAACCGTCGTCTGAGCCTCGGTCACAAACAGCTCGAGGACAATCCGTGGAACGCGTTCGAAGCGCAGTTCGCCGTCGATTCGATCCACCAGGGAACCGTTTCCGAACTGACCGAAAAGGGTGCCATTATTTCGCTGGGCGACAACGTGGAAGGTTTTGCCGGTTCCAGGCAGTTGGTGAAGGAAGACGGGACGACCGCCAAAGAGGGCGAAACGCTCGATTTCAAGGTGCTCGAATTCTCGAAAGCTACCAAGCGGATTCTGTTGTCGCACACCCGTATTTTCGAAGAGGTGAAAAAACAGGAGGCGCAGGCAGAAAAGAACGAACGCCGTAAGGCCGACGACGCAGCGAAGGAATCCGTGAAGAAGATCAACGCGTCGGTCGAAAAGACGACTCTCGGCGACATCTCTTCGCTGGCCGAACTGAAAGCTCGTATGGAAGAGAGCGCAGCCGAAGCCAAACCGAAAAAAGAAGCTGAAAAGGCCGAATAATATGAATTACTATGACGTTTCGGGTTACCATATTGGGTAGCGGTTCGGCTCTGCCGACTCCGAGACGGAATCCCTCTGCTCATGTACTGAACGTACATGAGCAGTTTTTTTTGGTCGATTGCGGGGAGGGAACCCAGGCCCGGTTGATGAGCTGCGGGATCAACCCGCTGAAAATAAATGCGGTATTTATTTCGCATCTGCATGGCGATCATGTTTACGGGCTTTTCGGGCTGATTTCGACGCTCGGGCTGACGGGGCGCCGCACGCCGTTGCAGATTTTCGCGCCGCGGCCGTTCGACGAGATCCTGGCGGCCCACCGGCGTTATTTCGATACGGAGTTGCCGTATGAAATCCGATGGAACGAAGTGCGGACGCGCCGCAGCGAGTTGATTTACGAGAACAAAGTGCTCGAAGTCCGTTCGGTGCCGCTGCGTCACCGGGTGCCCGCCGCCGGATTCCTGTTTCGGGAGAAGACGCCGCCGCTGAATGTCCGCAAAGAGGCGGTCGCGCGGTATGGGCTCGGGATCGCGCAGTGTGTCGCCGCCAAACGCGGCGAGGATGTCGCGCTGGACAGCGGCGAGACGATTCCGAACGGTGAACTTACCTATTTGCCTTACCGGGGGCGCAGTTACGCCTACCTGAGCGATACGCTGCCTTCGGCGCGTGCGGCCGGGCTGGTCGGGGGGGTCGATCTGCTGTATCACGAAGCGACTTTCGCCGCCGGGGATAAAGCGTTGGCCCGACAGACCGGGCATTCGACGACGGTGCAAGCTGCGCAGGTCGCGGAGAAAGCCGGCGCGCGCCGGTTGCTCATCGGACACTTTTCGTCCCGGTATAAGGATGAGAGCCTGCTCGTAGAAGAGGCCCGCGGCATATTCGCAGCGGCGGAAGCCGCCGTCGAAGGGGCGAGTTACGAGATTCCGCTTAAACGGGAGCCGTAAGCGGACGGTCGCCGCCGTGTCCGGGCGATTGCCGGCGGGACAGTTTGCGGTAGCGGCGGTAATAGAGCCATGCGGCGATACTGAGTCCGAAGATGAACCCGATCCACAGGCCCGAAGGCCCTATGCCGAGCGTGAAGGCACACAGGTAGCCGACCGGCAGGTTGATCAGCAGGTAGGAGACGAACGAGTAACTCATCAGTACCGCTACGTCCTGCATACCGCGCAATACGCCTACCAGGATGATCTGCAAACTGTCGGACAGTTGGTACAGCCCGGCGAAGATAAAAAGCTGGCCCGCAATGGCCACGACGGCCGCATCGTCGGTGAACAGCATCGGGATCCGGTATCGGAACAGGATCAGGCAACTCATCGTGACGACCGCGAAAGCGAGCCCCAGATGACACGAACCGGCGGCGGCGAGCCGTATGCCTTGCCTGTCTTTGCGACCGTAGGCATGACTGACCAGGATGGTAGTCGCCGTCGAAATGCCGACCTGCATCATGTAGGCCATCGTGCCGACCGACAGTACGATCTGGTGTGCGGCCAGTTCCGAAGGGCCGATCCAGCCCATCATGATCGACGACAGGGCGAAAGCCATCACTTCCAGCACGACCTGCACCGAAATGGGCAGTCCGACCGACAGCAGTCGGCGGATGTTTCTCCACGTTTGGACGGTACGGGAAAAGAAGGCGAAATAGCGGCGCACCGACTGGTTCCACAGGAAGTAGGCCAGCATGAACAGCGGCATACAGATCCGTGAAATCAGCGTGGAGAGTCCCGCCCCGGCGGCTCCGAGTTCCGGAAATCCGCCTTTGCCGAATATCAGCAAATAGTTGAATACGATGTTGATTGCGTTGGCGATCAGCACGACGGCCATGCCGGTGCGCGTATTTCCGACTCCTTCCAGGAACTGCTTGAAAGAGAGGTAGACCATATAGGGAATGATGCTCCATGCCAGGTAACGGTAATAAGGAACGGCCAGCCGCACCACCTCCGGCGATTGTCCCATGTATTCCAGCAGGTCGCCCAGCATCCACAGAACGCCGAATAGCAGCAGACCGACCAGCGAGTAGAGTACCAGCGCGTTTTGCAGCAGTCCTGCGGTGGTGCGGATTTTCCGCTGCGCATAGGCTTCGCCGGTCAGCGGCGTCAGGCCGAGTGACAGACCGGTGCCCCAGAACAAGAAGATCGTGAAGACGGCTCCGCCGAACGATACCGCCGCCAGCGGCAGCGCGCCCAGCCGAGCGACCATCAGGTTGTCCGACAGTTGTACGATGACCTGACCGATCTGAGACAGCACGACCGGACCGGCCAGCGCGAGGTTGGCTTTGTATTGCGGGATCCACTTGCGGAGGGTGGCGGTACGGTTCATGCGGTTGCGGTTTGCGGAGTGCAAAGGTAGGTCGAATCTTTCGGATTGGCAACCGAAGCGCCGGGGACGACATAAAAAAGAGGCGGAAACCATTGGTTTCCGCCTCTTCGTGAGTTCGATAGAAGGTGTTTATCCGGTTCAGGAGGCCATGGTGCGCGTTTCGTTTCCGGGAACCACCGTGAATTTGATCTGACCGTTTTTGCAGTCGACCGTGATCCGGTCGCCCTCGTGCACCTCGCCCGATATGATCAGTTCGGCCAGCGGGTCTTCCACTTTGTCGAGCAACACCCGTTTCAGCGAGCGGACTCCGTAGTGCGGGTCGTACCCTTCGCGTACCAGACACCGTTTGGTCGCGTTGTTCACTTCGACCATGTAACCCTGGTCGGCGATCCGTCTGTTCAGGCTGCCGAGTTCGATGTCGATGATCCGCAGGACGTCTTTTTCGGTCAGGGTTCCGAACGTTACGATGTCGTCGATCCGGTTGATGAATTCCGGGGCGAAGTTCCGTTCGAGGTTCTTGCGGTAGAGCGACTCCCTGTTCCGGTCGTCGGACGTCGGCTTGCGGGTCGTATTGTAGCCTACGCTTTTGCCGCGTTGCATAACCTCCCGCGATCCCACGTTCGAGGTCATGATGATGATCGTATTGCGGAAATCGATCAGGCGTCCCAGTCCGTCGGTCAGTCGGCCTTCGTCGAAAATCTGCAGCATCAGGTTGAATATGTCGCTGTGCGCTTTTTCGATCTCGTCGAACAACAGTACGCAGTAAGGGCGGCGCCGTACTTTTTCGGTTAGTTGTCCTCCTTCGCCGTAGCCGACGTAGCCCGGAGGCGAACCGATCAGGCGGCTTACGTTGTGCTTCTCGGAATATTCGCTCATGTCGATGCGGATCATCGCTTCCTCGCTATCGAACAGGTATTTGGCCAGTTGTTTGGCAACATGGGTCTTGCCGACGCCGGTCGGCCCGACGAACATGAATACGCCGATCGGACGGTTGGCGTCCTTCAGCCCGGCCCGGCTGCGGCGGATGGCCCGCGTTACGCGGGAAACGGCCTCGTCCTGTCCGATGACGACCGATGCGAGGTGAGCGTCCATCTCTTTGAGCCGGCGCTGTTCGCTGTCCGAAATGCGCGTTACCGGAATACCCGTCATCGAAGCGACCACTTCGCAGATCGCCTGCTCGTCGATCTCTACCGGACATCGGGTCATCTGCTCTTTCCACTGCGTTTCCATCTCCTGCAGGCGGCTGCGCAGCGCGCTTTCACGGTTTTTCAGCGTGGCGGCCGCGTCGTAATTCTGCATTCGGATCGCTCGGTTCTTTTCGGCGCATACCGTCTCGACGTCGCGTTCCATCGAGGCCAGCGGTTCGGGCGTCTTGACTTTGAACACGTGGGCGCGGCTGCCCGCTTCGTCCATCACGTCGATCGCTTTGTCCGGGAAGAAGCGGTCGGGCACGTAGCGTTGCGTCAGGTGGACGCAGGCTTCCAGCGCCGCTTCGGTATAATGAACGCAGTGGTGCGATTCGTAGTGTTTCTTGATGTTGTTCAGCATACACAGCGTCTCTTCGGCCGACGGCTGTTCCACGATGATCTTCTGAAAACGCCGCTCCAGCGCGCTGTCGCTCTCGATATTTTCGCGGTATTCGCTCAGGGTGGTGGCTCCGATGCACTGCAGTTCGCCCCGGGCCAGCGCCGGTTTCAGGATGTTGGCCGTGTCGAGCGACCCTTGCGTGCTGCCGGCGCCGACGATCGTGTGGATTTCGTCGATAAAGAGGATCACGTCGCTGCCGGAGAGTTCCTTCAGCAACAGGTTGATCCGTTCTTCGAACTGTCCGCGGTATTTCGTCCCTGCGACCAGCGAGGCGACGTCCAGCGAGAAGATCCGTTTGTGCAGCAGTGCGTGCGGGACTTTCTTCTGCGTGATCCGCAGCGCCAGCCCTTCGATGATGGCCGACTTCCCGACGCCCGCTTCGCCGATCAGCACCGGGTTGTTCTTTTTGCGCCGGCCGAGGATCTGGATCACCCGTTCGATTTCGGCGTCCCGGCCGATCACCGGGTCGAGTTTGCCTTCGGCCGCGCAGTTGGTCAGGTCGACGCCGAACTGGCCGAGCATACTGTCTTTGGCCGCCGGTTGCCCGTCGGTCACGGCGATACGCATTACTCCCGATACGAGTCGTTCGGGGTGTTCTCCGTTCTCTTCGCCGAGCAGCGAGAGATATTGCATATCCTCGTAGTAGTCCTCGTTGGGAGGCATGTCGCCGAGGTAGGAGACGATTTTTTCCGAAGTCACATTGTACAGCACCAGTATCCGCGAGCTGCGCGAGCTGCGGTCGTCGACGATGACCTGCAACAGGTGTCCCGTGTTACAGGTGTCCTGCACCATGCAGGGGCCGGACATACGCATCTGCTCGAGCAGCGCGTTTTCGTCGAAACGGACGTCCGGACAGGAGATGTTGAGCGGGGTGTCCGGCAAAACGACCGGGCCCAGTTCCCGTTCGAGACGTATTTTGATCTGATAAAGTTCCCATTCTTTCAGCAACCTTTTCAGCAGGTGAGATGCGTGCCCTCCTTCCTGTTTCAAGATAGCCAGAAACAGGTGGTCGAGGGTTACCTCATCGGCGTGACGTCGGCGTGCTTCGCGGCATCCTGCCGCAAAAACAGCCTCCAGCGTCTTTGTTTGCTTTACTTGCATAGCGTTTTCTCTAATTTTAATTTCGTGAAGATAACGCCGGAATATTCGGGTTTATTATGATGTCGGACGCCGGGGCCATTCTCCGACTTCCAGCTCCCGGATGTCCTCACCGTCGATTACGAGCCGTATGGCCGTCCTTACCTGGTGAAAGCCAGCAATCCCTGCGGCCCCGGGATTGATATGAAGAAGACTGTTTTTTTTATCGTACATTACCTTCAGAATGTGGGAATGTCCGCATACGAAGATTTTCGGCCGGTGCATCTGCAGTTGCATTTCCACCCCGGAAGCATAGTGCCCGGGATAGCCGCCGATGTGGGTTATCATCACCGGAACCTGTTCGCATTCGAACAGCTCCCACCGCCGGAATGCCACGCGCGTCTGCCCTCCGTCGATGTTGCCGTACACGCCGTGCAGCGGCCTGAAGGCGGCAATGGCGTCGGCCGTTTCGATGGAGCCGAAGTCTCCGGCATGCCATAGTTCGTCGACGTCTTCGAAAAATTTCCGAAGAGGCTGATCGAAAATACCATGCGTGTCCGAGAGAATTCCTATGCGTTTCAAAGCCGGTGCGATCTTAAAAATTGTGCGGGAAAACGATTACCTTTGTAAAGATAACATTTTTTCTTTATGCAGACAAATATACCATTGGCGGAACGGTTGCGTCCGCAGTCGCTCGACGACTACGTCGGACAGGCCCATCTGGTCGGCGGCGGCGGGGTGTTCCGCCGTTTTCTGGAGACGGGCAACGTGCCGTCGTTTATCCTGTGGGGACCGCCGGGAGTCGGCAAGACGACGCTGGCGCGGCTGGTGGCGACGGCTCTCGACCGGAAGTTTTTCACGCTGTCGGCGGTCAATTCCGGCGTAAAAGAGGTGCGCGAAGTGATCGAGCAGGCCCGCAAGAGTCATTTCTTCAATACGCCGGCGCCGTTCCTGTTTATCGACGAAATCCACCGTTTCAACAAGTCTCAGCAGGATTCGCTGCTCGGCGCCGTCGAGCAGGGCGTGATTACGCTGATCGGCGCGACGACCGAAAATCCGTCGTTCGAAGTGATCTCGCCGCTGTTGTCGCGTTGTCAGGTCTATGTGCTGAAGGCGATGGAGGACAGCGATCTGCAACGATTGCTGGATCGCGCCGTCGCTGCCGACACGGTGCTCCGGGAGCGGGGCGTGCGGGTCGAACAGACCGGAGCGCTGTTCCGTTTCAGCGGTGGGGACGCCCGCAAGCTGTTGAACATTATCGATATTCTGTGCAACGCTACAGAGGGAGAGATCGTCATTAACGACGAAAACGTGACCGAATGTTTGCAACAAAATATCGCTTTGTACGATAAAAACGGCGAACAGCACTACGACGTAATCTCGGCTTTTATCAAATCGGTGCGCGGCAGCGATCCGAACGCGGCGATCTATTACCTCGCGCGGATGCTTGCCGGCGGCGAAGACCCGAAGTTTATCGCCCGGCGGCTGGTGATCCTGGCGTCGGAAGATATCGGTCTGGCCAATCCGAACGGGCTGTTGCTGGCCAACGCCTGTTTCGAAACGGTGCACAAGGTCGGTATGCCGGAAGCCCGCATCCCGCTGGCCGAGGCGACGATCTACCTGGCTACCAGTCCCAAGAGCAACTCGGCCTACCTGGCGATCGACCGGGCGCTGAAATTCGTGAATCAGGATACGACGAACCATCCCGTCCCGCTGCACATCCGCAATGCGCCGACCAGGCTGATGAAAAATCTCGGCTACGGCGACAATTATAAGTACGCCCACGACTTCGAGGATCACTTCGCCGACCAGGAGTTCATGCCGCAGGGCATGGAAGGCCGCCGGTTCTACGATCCGGCCGACAACCCGAAAGAGCGCGAAATCGAACAGCGGATCAAAAAACTCTGGAAAGGAAAGTATTGATAGTTAGAAGTAAATCTTCATAATATGGTATTTAAAAAAACACCTTAGAAATATTCTTTCCCGATTGTTTAATGCCGCAAAAGGTTTTTTTCAGTTCTTTTTGCGGTATTTTATTTTGCTTTTTGCGAAAGGATAATATAACTTTAAAGACAAACCAATATAAGAATGCCTATGGATCGATTGTTCTGAAAAATTTAGAATGTAATTAAATGTAAATGAATTGATGTGGATTATTGAATTTAAAGAAAAAAATTATGAAAAAAAGTATTTTGGCAGCTATCCTTTTAAGCGGAGGATTTATTGCGGTAACGATGCATATGAAGCGTAATGATCCTAATGTTGGTGATTTATTGTTAAAGAATGTGGAGGCCTTGTCTGGGGATGAAAGTTCGGAAAAATTTAAATATTCTTGTCATAATGGTGTGTATATTGATACTTCGGAAAATGCTACCAGTGTTATGTATTGTGGATCATGTGATTATGTTAAGGCGTCAGATGCATTTGATCGCAGTGAATGTTCGCGGTAATTTTTATGAAAGAAATATAACTTGTAATACCTCTTAAGTTTAATTTTTATATTCTATTTAATGGGAAAATTTTTATTGACTTTACTGTTTGTTATTTTGTTATTGTGGGGTTGTAATCAAAATGTCCACATAACGGAAAAAATGGTTTTCCCTTTTGAAAAGAAGATTCAAGTTGTTAAATTTCCTGTAGGGGAAGTGATGGATCCCAGTTATATGATTCAGAAAGGAGAATATCTTCTTGTTGAAAGCGGACAACCGCAAAAACAATTGTTTGTCTTTACAGTGCCGGATTTGCGGTTCGTTTGTGCGACCGGAAATAAAGGGAGAGGCCCGGAAGAATTTCCTGTATTTCCTACTTTAGTAGAGTCGCGTACGGATACTTTTTATGTTTTCGGATATGCTCATAGGCATTTGAAAAGTCTTGCGGTGGACTCGGCGGCTCGTGTCCATTTGACCGAGCGTTATGAGATTCCGATGTATGAGGCTTTTAATAAGATGCATTTGATTGATGATTCGGTGCTTTTATATGAGACGGTTATGCCTCCTCAATATACGGTTCACAAGTATGATCTGAAAAATCGTAAAAGTATCGATGAACTGAAGATCGAACGGGAAACCCCCGAAAGTGAACTTACGTTCGATACCAGCAGGGGAAGCATCGCGGCTAACGATTCGGTAATGATATACGTTTATTTGTATAAAAACCAGATCGATATTTATGATGTAAAGGATTTCAGGCTGAAGCGGCGGATCGTCGGAGTTTATAAACCTCAGAAGCCTGCATTTCGGAATAAAGAATTGTATTATTTGGGGGTTATTCCGGGGGATAAATATTTTTATGCCTTGTTCAAAGGCGAGCGAACCGAAAAAGGCGAAAACCGCAGCAATACGATCGAAGTGTACGATTACGACGGCAATCCGGTCGCTCTGTACCGGTTCGATATACCGCCGTTGTATTTTTACCCGGACGAAAAAAACAATTGTATCTACGCCACGCATCCTTCCTGCATGGATACGTTGCTCCGGTATGATTTATAAATTTTCATTTCTACCCCAAGAATCGACGTTTTCTCATTAAAGCATCGTTAAAATTGACTTTTAACGATGCTTTTATTTTGCTTTTCGCTTCTAAAAGGGTAACTTCACGAAAGTTTGGCAGGATACTGCTATATATAAATGTCTGCGCGGATTATGAGGAAACTTTTATGGGTATTGTCGTTTGCCGTACTGTTTTTTTCGTGCGGCAACCGCGATACGGTCGTTACTGCAAAGCGGGCCTTTCCGCAGGAGAAAAAGATCCGGGCCGTCCGTATTCCGGCGGGTGAAACGATGAATCCCGGACACATGCTGCAAAAGGGAGATTATCTTATCATTGAGAGTATTCTGTCTCCGAAAATGCTGTTCGTTTACTCCGCTCCCGATTTACGGTTTGTTTGTGCGACCGGGAATAAGGGAAACGGGCCCGATGAGTTTCCGAGTATCCCCTTTCTGATAGATTCGCAAACCGACAGCATATATGTGTTCGGTTACGGTCTTCGGTATCTCAAGTCGATGGCAGTCGATTCCGCTGCCGGTGTCCGTCTCACCGAACGGTACGCTCTCCTTTTTCACGAGGCTTTTAACAGTATGCATTTGTTGAAGGATTCCGTGCTGGTTTATCAGACCGTTATGCCTCCCCAGTATTCGATTAAAAAGTACAATCTGAGGCAAAACGAGATGATCGGCGAATTGAAAATGGAAAGAGAGAGTCCTCAAGAGGAACTTGCGTGGGATCTTAGCAGGGGCAAGATGGCTGCGAACGATTCTGTAATCGTTTATGTATATCTGTATAAAAATCAGATCGATCTGTACGATCTGGAAACTCTGGAATTGAAGAAGCGGATCGTGGGGGAGTATAAGCTTCAACAGCCGACGTTTAAAGATGAGGAATTGTATTATGTAAGCGCCTTTGCCGGTAAAAAATATTTTTATGCTCTGTTCAAAGGCGAACGGAATGCGGAAGGTAAAAATCCGAGCAATACGATCGAGGTGTACGATTACGACGGCAATCCGGTGGTTCGTTACCGGTTCGATATGCCGCCGCTGTTTTTTTATCCGGACGAGAAGAACGACTGCATCTATGCCACGCATCCTGCCTGCATGGATACGTTGCTCCGGTATGATTTGTAGGACGGCTGCCCGGTCGGCGGGAGGGGAAGTGACGATTACGTATTTTTTTGCTGTGACCGACTGGAACCGTACAGCATTTTATCGAACTGATCGGAATGTTTGCCGACGGTTTTATTCATCCGGCAGGGTTTTGTATTTATAGAAAAATATCACGGGATTGGCATCGTCCTTCATTTTTTTCAATTTATCCGATTTGTTTAAGTTTTTGGAAAATAGATTCAGGGAAAAGCCCTCCATGAAATTTCCTATTGCATTTGTATTGACATAATAATATACACCCTCGTTACCGGCGCAGCCGAACTTAGGAAACCATACGTGCATATTATCTTTTTCAAAAAGCAGGTCGTCGGCAATCGTGTCGTATAGTTTCGTTTCGTTCGTTTCCGTATCGTACGTAGTAAAAGTCGAAGTCAGGCCGTTGCGATATACGAAGTAGATACGACCGTCGTGTTCGAAATAGCTGTTGATATCGAAAATCTTATTTTTTGAAAATATGTAATCGAATACCGAATGGATTGGAGCGTCTTTTTCAATCGATTCTATATCTTCCGCGGTCATGATATCTTCGCTTTGCAAAGAAAGGTAAGGCATTACCTTTTCGCGGCTGATGTAAATAATGGTATTCATGAATACTTGCATGAACCGTGAAGATTCTTCGTTCACGGTGTAAAAAACATGGTCATGGATATAACTGGGATTCTTCCATCCTTTGTTGTACTGCGTTGCATTTAAAAAAGTACTTTGTTGTTTGCCTTTGCAGGTGTCTAATTTTTGTAATAAAAAGTCCCGTTTCGATGGAGCCAACGTATATACGTCCGTGAAAATAACTCCGTCGTTATATTGGATGTGGTAACTTCTTATTGGATCGTTTTTATTGATTTCGAAATGTCCGAGATACTTGCCCGATGTCATTTCGTATTTATTGATCCGTTGTCTTGGCCCGTCGAGAATGTAGATGATTCTGTTTTTCTGATCCAAGGTGAAATCGAAGGGTTTTATGTATTCTCCGGGACCGGAACCGATGTTTCCTATTTGCTGAATATAGTTTCCGTTGCGCGAATATTTAAAGACGCCTTTGGAAATATTGATGTCCAAAATATAAATGATGCTGTCGTCCGCTTGTATTTTGTCTATATTTCCGATGACTTTCTCTTCCGAGTCGAGAATTATAGTTTCCAAATCACAGAAAATAGATGAGAATACAAACGATCGTTCCTTTGTTGAATGATCGAGGTCGATTGAGTATAAATTTTTGTTTTCCATGAGATTATCGTCCTGCCGCGGGCCTGAGCAGGACGATAATAAAAAACATATCGAAAATAAGCGAATGAAATGATCGAGTACGGATTTAGCGTTTTTTAGATCAAGCATGTTTAACCTTTGATTAGTTGCAATAGATAACTTCTACATTTTGCGATCCCCCCTGTCCGGTTTCCTTGGCAATCGTAGGTGTAATAAGTATATCCTTCCCAGCAACTGCCTCCGTTGCCGGCTTGGCACATATCCGTAAATGTCGTAAGCGTAGTTGCATGATTCCGCTGCAATTCGTTTTGATATTTTAATTGATGTCTTTATGAAGTATTCATTTGTGATATGAATGTATAACAAATGCAAATTAATATGTTTCGATTAACAGTTCTGGTGTCAAAGCGAAAATTAGTGGTTTTTGTAAAAAGGTCGGCTTGATTGAGGTTTTGCCTATTTTATCCGTATAAAAAAAAGCCGTAAACGGGCTTCTCCGGATGCGGTTTGCGGGGGGTATTTGTCGTATCGGGAGGTTTTGTTATCTTTACCGGATAAAATTCCGAGGATATGAACGAAGTGCTGAACCGAATTCCGAATATCAAACATACCGGCAGCGGCATGTTTTTCCTGATGGCCGGACCTTGCGTCGTCGAGGACGCGGATATGTTGAAAACCGTGGCCGAAACAGCCTGCCGGATCACCGAGCGGCTGCGTATTCCCTATATATTCAAAGCGTCGTACCGCAAGGCGAACCGTTCGCGGCTCGACTCGTTCAGCGGGATCGGCGATGAAAAGGCGCTGAAACTGCTGGCCGACATCCGGCGCGGATTCGGCGTGCCGGTAGTGACCGATATCCACAACCCGGAAGAGGCTGCGATCGCCGCCGAATACGTCGACGTGTTGCAGATACCGGCTTTCCTGTGCCGCCAGACCGATCTGCTGGTTGCCGCCGCGAAGACCGGCAAGGTCGTCAATATCAAAAAGGGACAATTTCTCGCTCCGGAAGCGATGTCCTTCGCCGCCGGGAAAGTCCGCGATGCGGGCAATCCGAACGTGATGCTGACCGACCGGGGCACGACCTTCGGTTATTACGACCTGATCGTCGATATGCGCGGCATCCCTGCGATGCAGAACCTCGGTTATCCGGTGGTTATGGACATTACCCATTCGTTGCAGCAGCCCAACCAGACGAGCGGCGTGACCGGCGGGCAGCCCGAAATGATCGAAACCATTGCGCGCGCATCGGTCGCGGCCGGCGTCGATGGTCTTTTTATCGAAACGCATCCGAACCCGGCCATTGCGAAAAGCGACGGGGCGAATATGCTGGCGCTGGATCGACTGGAAAGTCTTCTCGAACGGCTGGCGCGGATTCGGGAGACGATCAACGCATTCGGAAAATAGTCTTCGGACGGAGTGCCGCGCGGCGGCGCCCGTTCGTAAAATGACCATAAAAACCTCTTTCCGGACATTGCGCGTTCGCGGGAAGGAAAGTAATTTTGCGGAATGAAAAAAAATTGGAAAGTCATTGCGGTTTCCGCGGGCGGGGTGTTGGTGCTCGCCGTACTCGTTGTTTTGGCGCTGAACCGCAGCGGAGCGCCGTCCGAATCCGACGCCCTCGTTGATGTGCCTCAGGAAGATACGACCGTCCTGCTTTACGGAATCGACGTCGGGAAATACGACCTTGCCGAGAATACCGTGGAATTCGGCGAAACGATCGGGCAGATTTTCGGTCGTTACGGCGTGGGTCCCGGCCTGGTCGATCAGATTGCCCGGAAGTCGGAGCCCGTGTTCAGCCTGCGCGGGATCAAGGCAGGGCAGAAATATACCACCTTCCAGACGAAAGACTCGGCGGCCCGGCTGGCCTATTTCGTGTACGAGGCTTCGATGACCGATTACCTGGTGTTCGACCTGAGCGGGGATTCGGTGCGGGTCTATATGGATACGAAGAACGTGACCGTCAAACGGCGGATGAAGACGGCCACCATTACGTCGTCTTTGTGGAATTGCATGATCGACAATGGGATGAGTCCGATGCTGGCGATGGATCTGTCGGATATTTACGCCTGGTCGATCGACTTTTTCGGGATTCAGGAAGGCGATAACTTTACGGTGATCTATGACCAGAAATACGTGGATACGGTTGAAATCGGTCACGGGACGATCTGGGGCGCGCGATTCGAACACGGCGGAAAGAACTATTATGCGATCCCGTTCATGCAGGACGGCAAAGTGAGTTACTGGGACGAACAGGGGCAGAGCCTGCGTAAGAACCTGCTGAAAGCTCCGTTGAAATACAGCCGGATCAGTTCGCGCTTTTCGGCTTCGCGGCTGCACCCGATATTGCGTATCCGGCGTCCGCACTACGGGGTGGATTACGCCGCGCCTTCCGGTACGCCGGTCGTAGCGGTCGGAGACGGCGTGGTGATCGCCAAAGGATATGGCGGCGGAGGCGGTAATACGTTGAAAATTAAACACAATTCGGGACAGTTGGTTTCGGGCTATCTGCATTTGAAGGGGTATGCGAAAGGGATTAATAAGGGAACCCGAGTGCGTCAGGGACAGTTGATCGGTTACGTCGGTGCGACGGGATTGGCCACCGGGCCGCACCTGGATTTCCGGTTGTGGCGCAACGGGACGCCGATCGACCCGTTAAAAGTGCCCACCGAGCCGGCCGAACCGGTTCGCGCCGCCAACAAGCAGGCGTTCGACGGAGTCCGCGACCGGATCATGGCCGAGTTGAACGGCACGTTGGCCGATAGCCTGAAAGTCACGTCGTTCGCTCCGGCCGCCGATACGTCGCGCGCGGCGAACCCCGATTCGGTGAAACAGACTCCGGCCCGATGATCGACGAACGGATCGCGAAATTTCTCGCGGAGCATCATGTGCTGACGCTGGCGACGGAGGATGAGGAGGGGCCGTATTGTTGTAACTTGTTTTACGTTTACCTGCCGCAGCGCAACTGGTTCGTGGCGACTTCGGCCGCCGATACGCTGCATGTGCGGCAGGCGACGCGGAATCCGCGGGTCGCCGCGTCCGTGGTACTCGAAACCTCGGTCGTCGGCAAGGTGCGGGGATTGCAGTTGCGCGGTACGATGGCGCGGCCGGAAGGGGAGGAGCGTCGGGTCGCCCGGAATGCTTACCTCAGGCGGTTTCCGTTTGCGGCGGTGATGGATCTGGAGCTGTGGATCATCCGCCCCGTTTTTTTCAAGTACACGGACAACCGGCTCGGTTTCGGAAAAAAAATAATATGGGAAAACGATACGAACAGTTGAATTGAATACGCTGAAAGACAAACGAATTACGGTTACCGGAGGAACCGGATTGGTGGGTAGTCACCTCGTTGCCGAACTGCTCCGCGCCGGGTGTACGGTGAGGATGTTGGTACGCGATATAAAGCGGCAACAGTTGTTGCACCGGACGCTGGAGCGCATGGGTGTTTCGTCTTTTTACGACCGGATCGAATTTCGGGAAACGGCGCTGAATAACCCGCATGCGCTGCGTGAAGCGGTGGAGGGAACCGACGTGCTGTTCCACTGTGCGGCGCAGGTTTCTTTCGATCCGGAAAGGTCGGACGAAATTATCGTTGCGAATACCGAACTGGCGACGCATGTCGTGAACGCCTGCCTCGACAGCGGGGTCGGCTTGCTGGTGCATGTCAGTTCCGTGGCGACGCTCGGCCCGGCCCGGCCCGGGGAGAAGCTGGTCGATGAAACGTGCATACCGGACAGTCTGGTCGGATTGTCGGCCTATTCGGTCAGTAAGTTCTATGCGGAAAATATCGTCCGGCGGGGCGCCCTGCAGGGGTTGCGGACGGTTGTCGTCAATCCGTCGATCGTTATCGGCGAAGGGGACTGGAAATCGGGAAGTTCCCAGTTGATCGCATTCGGTGCCCACGGGAACTTTTTCTATACGAAAGGCGTAAAGGGGTACGTGGATGTCCGGGACGTGGCGCGGGCGACGGTTTTGTTGGCCGAAGTGCCGGAAGCTGTCGGACAGCGGTATATTCTTTCCGCCGAAAACCTTCCGTTCAAAGCGTTTTTTTCGATCGTCGCCGAGACGGCCGGCCGCCGTTTGCCGCGCATTTGTATCGGAACCCGTGCGCTGAACCTGGCCGCCGCCGCCGAGCGGGAACTTCGGCGGGTGACCCGGCACAAGCAGCTCCTGTCCGAATCGATCCTGTCCAGCGCCGTCAGCAGTTCGTATTACAGCAATGAAAAGGTGTTGCGGACGCTCGATTTCGAATTTACCCCGGTGCCGGAGACACTGCGAAGAGTCACCCGGGCCTATCTGGAAGAGAAGAAGAGATGAACCGTATTGCTGTGATTATCGTGGCCGGAGGTAGCGGCTCGCGGATGGGCGCCGAGGTTCCCAAGCAGTTCCTGGTGCTCGACGGGTTGCCGATCCTGATGCATACGATCCGGCGTTTCGCCGAGACGCTGGCGGATGCCCGGACGATCGTCGTACTGCCCGCAGCGCATATCGGCTATTGGCGGAATCTTTGCCGCGAATACGCTTTTACGACGCCGCATGAAGTCTGCGAGGGCGGAGCGACCCGTTTCGAGTCGGTGCGCCGCGGATTGGATCATGCGGGCGATGCCGGACTGGTCGCCGTACACGACGGCGTGCGGCCGCTGGTCGGCCGGGAAGTGATTCTGCGGGCCGTGCGGGATGCGCAGGCCTACGGGGCCGTGATTCCGGTCGTCGTACCGGTCGATTCGCTGCGGCGGATCGCGGACGGGGGCAGCAACATCGTAGACCGTTCTGCGTTCCGCATCGTCCAGACTCCGCAGGTTTTCCGCACGGAAATTCTCCGGAAAGCCTATCGACAGCCTTTTCGGGACTCTTTTACCGACGATGCGAGCGTGGTCGAGGCGGACGGCGGACGGATATATCTTTGCGAAGGTTCTTATATGAATATCAAAATTACTACGCCGGTCGATATCGTGACGGCCGAGGCGTTGCTGAAAGTCCGGTAGTACCGCCGCGTCAGTCCGTTCCGCCCGTACCTTGGGTCTTTTTAGAGAATCCGTGGATTACTGTTTGTGCATGAATTTTTTCTTGATCCAGCGCGGGAAGATGATCGCGCCGATGGCGAGGTAGGGGTAGTAAGTTACCCCGCGCCACAGCAGGGCGATCAGCGTGGCCGCTCCCAACTGCATAGCCGGCGAAACGCTGATCAGGTCGCTGCAATAGCTCGAAAATACGTATTCTGCGAAGCCGCTTCCGCCGGGGGTAGGCATCACCAGCATCATGATCCAGATCACCAGCTGCCGCGCGAACAGCAGGAATTGGTCGCTGACTGCGAAAAAGGCCATGATCAGCGCATTGGCCACCAGGTAGCGCGAACTCCACGACAGGAAGGTCGAAGAACACGCTTTCAGCCAAAATTTGTAGTTGTAGCGCCGGATTTCGTGCGACGAGCGGATGATGTCCGTGCCGGTCTGTCCGGCCGCATGGTACCAGCGGCGCAGGAATTTCAGTTTGAAAACTTTCAACAGCAGCCATTTCAGCCCGCGCGGATTGACGAACAGCCCGTACGAAAGCACCAGCACGAATCCCAGTTTCAGGAAATAGCCGGTCAGCGCGATTCCCATCAGGCTGCGCGTAAGCACTCCGGAAGAGGTTGAAACGTCGAAAAGTTCCGACGGGCCGACGATCAGTATCAGCAGCGGGAACATCACGATGAAATAGAGTTCGTCGAGGAACGAGGTGAGCATTACGATCGCCGAGCTGCGCCCGACGCTGATCCCTTCTTTGTGGACGTAGATGATCGCGACGCTGGTGCCCCCGACGGCCGACGGCGTGATCGCCGACGTGAACTCCCACAGCATGATGACCCGGAACGCCTGCCGCCACGAAAGCTGGTTGTTGCTGAGGATGCGGATACGGATGATGTAGCCGATGTCGCGGCCGAACATGAACACCACGGCCATAACGAGCCAGAACACCATGTGCCACGAGAAAGTGATTCCGGAAAACACCTGGATGTCGAAGTCTTTCCACAGCATGTACCCTACCGCTCCCAATCCGATGAGGATCGGATAGAAAGCGTTCGAAAGCCGTATCTTGCTCAACGGGCTTTTCGGCGGATGCTGCGGCTCCGGGGTATTTTCGGGTCGGTTGTTCATTGTCTGTTTACCGGTTGTCCGGGACTTTTCCGGACGGTACCATTTTATTGAGTTTATCCCCGCGTCGTACCGGCGAAGGGGTTTTTACGGAACAATAGACGCCCTGAGGAACCCGTTCGGCGGATTTCAGGGCTACCCGGATGTCTTCGGCCGTGAATTCCAACACTCCGGTCGTCTCTCCGGTGATGAAAACTTCCTCTCCGGCTTCCAGCGGAGCCGCTTCGACCAGGATCTCCGCTACGCCGATCCGGGAGAAGTAATTCGTTACCTTGCCGACGTACACCTTGCGCATCGTGGCGGACGACCCGTAGTGACTGCTCCACTGTCCGGCCCGTTCGCCGAGGTAGTACCCGCCCCAGAAACCGCGGTTGAATACGGTCTGCAGCCGCTGCTTCCATGCCTCGGCCTTTTCCGGGGTATACGTTCCGGCTTCGATCGCCCGCAGCGCTTCGTCGTAGCATTCGACGACCCGTTTGACGTATTCCGCCGAACGGGCCCGGCCCTCGATCTTCAGCACCCGCACTCCGGCCTCCAGGAAACGGTCGAGGAAATCGACCGTGCAGAGGTCCTTCGGCGACATGATATAATGGTTCTCGATCTCCAGTTCTTCGCCGGTATCTTTGTCCCTGACCTCGTAAGCCCTGCGGCAGATCTGGCGACAGCTTCCCCGGTTTGCCGAACAGTTCGTGTGGTGCAGGCTCAGGTAGCATTTGCCGGAGATGGCCATGCAGAGCGCACCGTGCGCGAACATTTCGATTTTGACCGGTTTGCCGTGCGGACCGCGGATATCCCGCTCGAGAATGCCGCGGCGGATCGCCTGCACCTGCGCGAGGCTCAATTCGCGTGCCAGTACCACCACGTCGGCATATTGCGCGTAAAATGCGACCGATTCGATGTTCGACACGTTCAGTTGCGTGGAGATGTGGACTTCGAGACCGATCGATCGGGCGTAGAAAATCGCCGCCTGATCCGATGCGATCACGGCGTCCACGCCTTCCCGTCGGGCCCTGTCCAGAATCCGGCGCATTTCGGGCAGGTCTTCGTCGTATAGGATCGTATTGACGGTCAGGTAAGTGCGGATGCCGTTCTCGCGGGCGGTCGCGACGATCCTTGCCAGGTCGTCCAGCGTGAAGTTGAACGACGACCGGGCGCGCATGTTCAGTTGTTCGACGCCGAAATAGATCGAATCGGCTCCGGCCTGCACGGCCGCCGCCAGCGATTCGTAGCAGCCTACCGGCGCCATGATCTCGATTTCGTCGCGTTTTATCTTTTCCATCGTTTTGCAGTTGGGGCGCGTTGTCCCCGTTTTTTCGAAAGACCCGTTATTTTTTGCGGTTCAACAGGGTTTCGCCCAGTTCCTGCAGCGGGACGATGCGTTCGATCCCGACTTCCAGGCTATTGAGGATTCGGTCGGCATTGCGGAAATAGTCGGCGATCGCCTTTTCGGTGATCTTCCGGACTCCCAGCCGGTCGTAGATGCCACGCACGGTTTCGATTTTCTCCGCCGCCGACATGCCGCCGTCGTGCAGCCGCGCGAGCAGTTCGCCGCGGGTGGCCGCATCGGCGGTTTTCAGCGCCGTAGTCAGCAGGAACGTTTTTTTGCCGGCCAGGATATCCCCGCCGATCGGTTTGCCGAATACGGCGGCATCGCCGTACGTGTCGAACAGGTCGTCCTGCAGTTGGAAAGCCAGTCCGACGTTGATCCCGAAGTTGTATAACAGTTCGGCCTGCCACGGTTGGGCTTCCGCGCAGATTGCCCCGAGTTTGAGCGCGCCGGCCAACAGCACGCCCGTTTTCAGCCGGATCATCTCCAGGTACCGGTCGACCGTTACGTCGTCGCGCGATTCGAAGTCCATGTCGTACTGCTGTCCTTCGCAGACGCCGATGGCCGTTTCGTTGAACGTTTCGAGTAGCTGCGGCAGCACTCTCCGGTCGCATCCGCACAACAGTTTATAAGCGTAGATCATCATTGCGTCGCCGGACAGGATCGCCACGTTGTCGTTCCAGCGCGTATGCACGGCAGGTTTGCCGCGACGGGTGTCGGAACGGTCCATGATGTCGTCGTGCAGCAGCGTGAAGTTGTGGAACACTTCGACGGCGAGAGCGGCCGGTTTGGCGCAGTCGATCTCATCGCGGAACAGGTTGCAGGCCATCAGCAGCGCGACCGGACGGATTCGTTTGCCGCCCTCTTCGAGCGAATAGACGATCGGAGCGTACAGCAGTTCGGGCTGCTGCGGATATTTCAGGTTTTTGATTTCGTTCTGAACGATATCGGCCAGTTCGTGGAAAGAGTACATAATGCCGGATTTTAAGGGTCTTCCGTTTGATTCGGATGCAAAGTTAAGAAAAAAACGTTACGGCCGTACCGGGGCGTCCGGCGGAACGTTGCCGCCGGACGCGCAATCTGTCCGGATTGCGAAATAATATCGGCGCGTCGCCGTTATTTTCAAACCGGATGCTTGCAGGGATGATTTTTTTTGTATATTTGAAAGACATTTTACGTGATTCGCAACCATTTGAAATAATTAAATAATTTAAAACCTGATTTAACAGATGAAAAAAGTAGCAGTTGGCGTGGATATCGGAGGTACCAATTCCGCCTATGGTTTAGTCGACGAGCAGGGGAATATTTTGAGCGAGGGCGTATTTCCGACCCGCAATTTCCCGGATTCGGATCTTTATATCGAAGAGTTGTATATCGGAATCCAGAATCTGCTGAAGACGGCCGGAGAAGAGTACGAACTGATCGGAGTGGGTATCGGCGCGCCCAACGGCAACTTTTATAAAGGAACGATCGAATTCGCGCCCAACTTACCGTGGAAGGGCACGGTGAATTTGGTCGAAAAAATGAAGCGTTTCTTCCCGACGCTGCCGGTGATCGTTACCAACGACGCCAATGCGGCGGCCGTCGGCGAAATGGTATACGGCGGCGCGCGCGGCATGAAGGACTTTTTGGTCGTGACGCTCGGCACGGGACTCGGCAGCGGGTTCGTAGCCAACGGCCAGTTGATTTACGGGCACGACGGTTTCGCCGGCGAGCTCGGGCACGTGACGGTCAGCCATACGGGGCGCGTCTGCGGATGCGGTCGCAAGGGATGTCTCGAAACTTATGTTTCGGCGACCGGGATCAAACGAACGATTTTCAAGCTGATGGCCGACAGCATCGAGGACAGCGAATTCCGGCATGTGACGTTTACCGACCTGACTGCCGAAATGATTACCAAAGCGGCGCTCAACGGCGACCCGTTGGCAATCGAAGCGTACGAATACACCGGCATGTTGCTCGGACGCGCGCTGGCTGATGCGGTGAGCATCACCAGTCCCGAGGCGATCTTCCTGTTCGGCGGATTGGCCAAGGCCGGCAAGTATATTTTCGAGCCGACGAAGAAATACATGGAGATGAACATGATGCCGATTTTCCGCAACAAGGTGAAATTGTTGCCGTCCGGTATCGACGGGAAAAACGCCGCCGTTCTCGGGGCGTCGGCTCTCGCATGGCAGCATGTGCAAAACAAGGGATAAATATTCCCATACTGTTATGTGTGCAAACTAGAGTGAGCCTGACAGATACGACTGTCCGGTAAGAGGCCGGGCCTTTCCGGAAATTGGTTTTTGAAAGCCCTCCCCATTCGGGGAGCGGCTTTTTTTACGATTCTACCGAGATTTCTGTTAGTTAAAATACTTTCGCCATAAAAAAATGCCGATCTACCTTTTGTTCGGAATCGCTGTCCTGGAATCTCGGGAATTGCAGAAGCCCAAAGTCCGAACGGTCGAAAAGCAGGAGTTTGCCCACCTGAACTCGCTAACGCTGGAAATCGAGCGGATCGATCTCGCGGCCGAAATCGTAGGGGCGGATCGGATCGCGGATTCTTTTTCGGGCTGTGGCGTTTGAAGGACGCGTATTTGCTCCCCGGTTTGAAATGTTCGGATTTCGATATGCGATCTCTACCGATTGAGGAGTCTATGAACGCGCGGATGCGGGACGGGAAATAGAGAATTTTCGCGCTTCGGCGATCCTCGTTTCCCGAAAATAACGTATCTTGCGAAGGTCATGTAGGCTGGAATCGGTATCCTGTTTGCTGGGTAACGATCCGGAACGCAAGAAAAATCAAATTTCGAAAGATATGAAAAGTGTTAAGGAAAGTCTGCTGGAGCGCCGGTCGATCCGGCGTTACGAACGCCAGCCGATCGAACCGGAAAAGCTGGATTTTATTTATGAAGCGATCCGCAACGCGCCGACCAGTTACAACGGTCAGCAGTTTTCGGTAATCGCCGTTACCGACCAGGCCCTGAAAGAGCAATTGTACGAGATTACCGAACAGAAACAGATCAAGACGTCGGCCGTTTTCATGGTCTTCTGCATGGATTTTCATAAACTGCGGCTCGCGGCCAAACAGAAGGGCGTCGATACGCCGGCGTTCGACGCTACGATCGACGGTTATACGGTCGGCGTGATCGACGCTTCGCTGGCGATGATGAGCGCCGTGACGGCCGCCGAATCGCTCGGACTGGGCTGCTGCTGCGTCGGGTATATCCGCACGGCCGATCCCGAAAAGGTTTCGCAGATGCTGGCGTTGCCGCGGGGCGTTTCGATCGTCTGCGGACTCGCCGTCGGCTATCCGCGCGAGAAGCCCGATCTGAAACCGAAGCTGCCGTTGCCGCTGGTCGTTCACGAGAACCGGTATTGCGCCGATGACCGGATGCTGCCGCTGCTCGATCGTTATGACAAGGAGGTCGCCGAATTCAACTGTTGCCGTGCGGGCGACCGTACCGACAACGACTGGGCCTGTCACATCGCCGATTATCACCGCCATTCGATGGAGCATTCGATCCGGGAATACCTCGAAAAACAGATCGGTCTGAAATAATTTCGCATCGTCGCGAAGTGTATAAACCGAACCGGGACGCTCATCGCGAGCGTCCCGGTTTTAATTTCGTCGGTTCAGGCTGTTTTTTCGAACAGGATGTGAATCCATATCGGCCTGTTGCGGCCGTACAGTTTGTACTGAATCTGGTTCAATGCGCGTGCGACGAAACAGAGCGCCCATTGTATTCGGTCGATCTTCGGTCGGACGAGTTTTTCGCCGCAGCGGATGCATCCTTCCTCCTGTTCGTAGCTGCCGTAGGGATATCTGCACAGGCGGTAGATCGCCACCGACAGCGGGTTGGTGACGGCCTGTCCGCGTCCTGTGAGCCGGATCTCGCGGGGCGTCATGCCGGGGAACAGGGCGGTCAGCCGCTGCCGGTCGAAACGGTTCAGGTGGCCGGTCGTCGGATTGACCGCGCCGCACCGTAGGCAACGGGTGCGGTTGGCGCGCAGATCCTGCCGGTAGGGAACGCCGATTACCGCGTAGCGCGATGCGACGCGGACGATCTCGTTGCAGGCCTGCTGCAATTTCTCGGGCGGGACGTGTTCCAGCACTTCGGTGCAGAAAACGGTATCGAACGCATTGTCCGCGAAACGGAGTCCGGTAACGTCGCCCTGTACGGCCGTGATGCCGGGCGCGTCGATTTCGGGTTTCGTAAGGTCGAGCGCTACCACTTCCGGGTACAGGGCGGTGAGTTTCCGCGATAGGTAACAGTCCCGCGCGCCGATCTCGAGCACCCGTTTCCCTTTCGGGGTCAGCGACATCAGGTCTGCGATGCGGAGTTGTTCGCGGACCGTGCCGCGTTGCCTGGCTATATCGAACATAGAGCGTCAGATTTCGAATGTGAAGATGCGCATCGTGCGTCCGTCGATCGTCAGCAGCCGTCCGGCCAGTCCGTCGCCGATACCCGCGAGCAGCTTGATCGTTTCGAGCGCTTGCAGCGAGCCGATGACTCCGACGATCGGCGAAAGTACTCCGACGATCGGCTGTTGTACCGGCTGTTCCGGATAAAGAGAACGGTACGATCCGGCCCCCGCCGTGTTGAAGACCGAAACCTGTCCGCCGATCTGCTCGGCAGTACCGTATACCATCGGTATCCGCCGGGCCGAACAGAAATCGTCGATCGCATAACGGGTGGCGTAGTTGTCGGTGCAGTCCACGACGACGTCGCAATCCGACAGGATTTCGTCCGCATTGCCGCCGTCGAGCCGGTCGGTGCGGATTTCGATCCGGCAGGCCGGATTCAGCCGCGACAGCCGTGCCGCGGCGACTTCCGCTTTCGGAGCGTCCAGGTCGGCGGTCGTGTAGAGAATCTGGCGTTGCAGGTTGCTCAGCGATACGGTGTCGTTTTCGACGATCCGCAGGCGGCCGACTCCCGCCGCCGCCAGGTAGTTCAGCGTCGCCGAGCCGAGTCCTCCGGCTCCGACCACCGTTACGCGACTTTCCGAGAGCCGTTGCTGCCCGGTTGCCGAAAACCCTTCGACCAGCAGGTTGCGTTGATAGCGTTCCGTTTCTCGTTCGGTCATGCGGGTTTATTTTTGTTTTTTGTTATAGAGGAACCGTTTGATCTTGTGGGTCGGCGTTTTTTCGAATTCGTCTTTCTGTTCGATGACGGTCGATATTTTCGAGAAGCGGTTTACTTTCGAGTTGACGTAAGCGAGTAGCTCGTGCTTGATGTTTTCCATCCGGATGCCCAGTTCTTCCTTCATCGTCTTGTATTTGCGTTCGAGTTCTTCGCGGTTGAAGTAGACGATCGCCACCAGCTTGCCCATGTTGTCCTCCCTGACCAGCGAGTCGTTGACGAGCGCATGACTGTTGAGGACGTTTTCGATCTCTTCGGGATAGATGTTTTCGCCGCTCGGGCCGAGAATCATGTTCGACAGCCGTCCCTTGATGTAGAGGTATCCGTCCTGGTCGAATAGGCCGAGGTCTTTCGTGCGGAACCAGCCGTCCGAGGTGAACGAGTCGGCGGTCGCTTCGGGGTCTTTGTAGTAGCCGATCATCACGTTCGGCCCTTTGACGACGATTTCGCCTTCGCCCGACTGCGGATTCACGTTGTCCAGCCGCGCCTGGACGCCTTCGAGCATCGGACCGGTCGACTGGTGGCGTACCATCGACGGGTTGACGCCGGCCAGTACCGGAGCCGTTTCGGTCAGCCCGTAGCCGATCGCGTACGGAAATTTCCCTTCGAACAGGAAGCGCTCGACGGTTCCGTCGAGTTTTGCCCCGCCGATCCCGAAAAAGCGGATGCGGCCGCCGAATAGTTTCATCAGTTTTTTGCCCGCTATGCGGTGCAGCCATTTGCGGCCCCACTCTTTCCGATACAGCCACCGCATCAGGCGGTTGGCCGACAGTTGGCGCAGGATTTTGTTTTTGTATATTTTCTCGATAATCAGCGGTACGCTCAGCATGATAGTCGGCCGTACCTCTTTGAGGATCGGCAGCAGTACGGCGGCGGTGGGCGCTTTGTCGAGATAGATCACCGAGGCTCCCCACATGAACGGCAGCAACATGCCCAGCGAGCATTCGTAAGTATGCGACAGCGGCAGGATCGACAGGAAGACGTCGTTTTGGTAAACCGGTTGCAGGATGCTGACCATCGCCAGTTCGCTGCAAAGGTTTTTGTGCGACAGCATGACCCCTTTGGGCCGGGAAGTCGTTCCGGAAGTATAGATGATGGCGGCGAGGTCTTCCTCTTTCGGATCCCTGATCGTTCCGCGCGGAGCGTCCGAATGGGAAGATATGACCCCGAGGTTCATCGAGCGAATTACGACCTGTAGCTGTGCGATAACTTCCTTGGATACTTTCGTATAGAGTTTGTCGGAAGCGACCAAGGCTTTCGCCTCGGAGTGCAGGATGATGCGGTCGATCTCCGCTCCGGAAAAGTCCGGCAAGATCGGGACGATGACCATGCCCGAAATCGCGGCGGCGAAATAAGCCGCTCCCCAGTTGGGCATGTTGTTGCTCAGCAGGGCGATCTTGTCCCCGTGGCTGAGACCGGATGCGACGAACGTTTCGATCAGGGAGTCTACCCGGTCTGCAAAATCGCGGTACGTGAGCGCCTCCCCGCCGTACATCGAAAAACACTTATTGGAACTGTAAGCGTGGATGCTGTGCTGATATAATTCCAGAAGCGTGTTGAACATAATTGATACGTTTGTTAAAAGCGATAAACACTCCCTATGTAAAATGCAAATGTAAAGATTTTTGTTTTATAAATCGTACTTTTGCGCAAATAACCCGAACCGTAAACGGCAAAAATGACAAACTCCGAAAAAATCCGCAGGAAGGCTTTGTCGCTCGGATTCGATCTGTGCGGGATTGCCCGCTGCCGTTCGCTGGAGCGGCAGTACGATCGGTTTAAGAATTGGCTCGCCGACGGATGCGACGGCGGCTTGGAGTATTTGCGCCGGAATACCGGCAAACGGTTCGATCCGGGGGCGCTCTGCGGAGGCGCCCGTTCGGTGATCGTTTGCGGGGTCGGCTACCACCGCCCGCCGTCGGCGCACGAGGTGGCTTCCCGCATCGCTTCTTATGCGCATTCGAGGGATTACCATCTGACGATCCGCGAACGGTTGAACGAATTGTCGGCCTACCTGCGGGAACTCGTGCCCGGGGCGTCCGGACGGGTTTTTACCGATACCGCTCCGCTGGCCGAAAAGTCGTGGGCGGTCGAGGCCGGCCTGGGCTGGATCGGACGCAATTCGTTGCTGGCGAATCCCCGGCTCGGCTCGTTCCTGTTGCTGGGCGAGGTGGTTACGACGGCCGAATTGGAGCCGGACGCGCCGTTCGTGCGCGACGGGTGCGGAACCTGCCGCGCCTGCGTGGACGCCTGTCCGGTCGCGGCGATCCGTCCCGACCGGACGATCGACGCGGGGCGCTGCATTTCTCGCCGGACGATCGAAGCCGGCGACGGGGACGAAGGCGATCTGCACGGCTGGCTGTTCGGGTGCGACGTATGCCAAAGGGCCTGTCCTTACAACCGCAAAGCCCCGGTCTCCGTGAACGACTCTTTCGCACCGCTTGCGGAACTGGAACGGTTGGACGTCGACGACTGGTTGGGATTGGACGAGGCCGGTTTCCGGCGGATTTTCGGCGAAACACCGCTTGCCCGGTGCGGTTTGCGCCGCCTACAAGAGCGGATACGCAGGCTGAAGTGAAGCCGGACGGATGCCGAGACGTGCGATTTTTCGCGTGCTTCGGAACAAAATCCGGCTTGCCCCTGAGGTTAACGTTTTGCCTGATAACCGATTGTATCCGGGGTGAAAAAAAACGAAAACTCGGGGCCGGCGAATGTTTGTAGGATTCATAATAAAACGTATTTTTGTGAATTGAAAACGGAAGCGTATTTTCAAAATTTAAAATAACAATTTGTAGATATGATGATCTTGTTGCAAGCAACTGAACCGGTGGCTGCCGCCACGGCCGCTGCCGCTGCGGCGACCGAGCAGGCTGCCCAAACGATGAGTTTCGGAGAGCTTTTCCTGGCCGGCGGTTTCCTGATGTGGCCTTTGTTGATTTTAGGGGGCGTGGCCGTGTTTATTTTCTTCGAACGGTTCTGGGCGATCCGCAAGGCTTCCGCCGTGGACGTGAATTTCATGAACCGGATCCGCGAGCAGATTTTCGACGGGAAAATCTCCGCGGCGATCCAACTTTGCCGTTCCACCAACACTCCGATCGCCCGGATGGTCGAAAAGGGGATCGAGCGGATCGGCCGTCCGCTGAGCGACGTGAACAGTTCGATCGAGAACGTAGGCAACCTGGAAGTGTCGAAGCTCGAAAACGGTCTGCCGATTCTGGCGACGATCGCCGGCGGCGCGCCGATGATCGGGTTTCTCGGTACGGTGGTCGGCATGGTGCAGGCTTTTATGAACATGTCGCAGGCGGGAGGAACGGTCGATATGACGGTGTTGGCCAGCGGTATGTACGTGGCGATGGTGACGACGGTCGGCGGTCTGACGGTCGGCGTGCCGGCCTATTTCGGGTATAACTACCTGGTGGCCCGTATCGAGAAGCTGGTATTCCAGATGGAGGCCAACTCGATTGCGTTCATGGATATCCTGAACCAGCCGATCGAACAGTAAGACAACACTTGTTACAAGAATTAAAATCGCACGATTATGGCCATTAAAAGAGGATCGAAAGTAGATGTAGGGTTCAGCGCTTCGTCGATGACGGACCTGATCTTCCTGCTGCTGCTTTTCATGATGCTCTCGACCACGCTGATCAATCCGAACGCCGTGAAGCTGACGTTGCCGAAAAGTTCCAATCAGTTGAAGGAGAAACCGTACACGACGGTTTCGATCAACTCAGATCTGGGCTATTTCATCGAGACGACGCCCGTTTCCTTCGATCGGCTCGAAGAGACGCTGGTCGCGAAACTGACCGGAACGGAAGATCCTACCGTGTCGCTGCACTGCGACAAAAGCGTTCCGATCGAAGAGGTGGTGAAAGTGATGAACATCGCCATGAAGAATAAGTTCAAACTGATTTTGGCAACGAGACCGGAATAACCGATGATTGACTTTCAGCCGGAAGACCGTACGCAGCAGCGCCTCGTAGGCGGAATAGCGACGCTGATTTACGCAGTGTCGGTGTTGCTGTTGTTGTTGCTGTTGAAATTTCAACTGCTTCCGCCTCCCGACAACGGCGAGGGGCTGATGATTAATTTCGGGAATGTCGAGGAGGCTGCTCCTGGAGCCGACCTCGCGATGAACGACCAGGCTGCCGAGGCTCCGCAGCAACCGCAGCAACAGGCTCCGCCGCAGCAGGCTGCCGAGGACGAGCAGTTGACGCAGGACTTCGAGGAGACCGACGTCGTAGTTAGGGAGAAGAAGAAAGACGAAAAGAAAACGCCGAAAAAAGAGGATAAGAAGGTCGAGGCCAAGCCCAAGCCCGAACAGAAACCGGTCGAGAAGCCGCGTGAGGTGAATCGTAAAGCGCTGTTTCCGGGCCGCACCGAGGGCAGCAAAGCTGCGAGCGAAGGAACCGGAACCGGGGCCGGCAATCAGGGGAACCCGGCCGGAACGCCGGAAGGAAGCCACGAAGGAACCGGGACGGGCACCGGCGGCAATTCGGCGAGCCTGTCCGGGCGATCGCTGGTCGGAATGCTTCCGAAACCCGATTACAGCGCTAAAGACCAGGGACGCGTTGTGATCGAAATCATGGTGGATCAGCAGGGGAAAGTCACTGCGGCGACCTATCGTTCGAAAGGTTCCACGACGCAGAACAGTTCGCTGGTCAATTCCGCGCTGCAGGCGGCCCGCCGCGCGCAGTTCAACGTGGACGAGAACGCTCCGGTTTCGCAGTCGGGAACCATTACCTACAATTTCCGGATGCAGTGACGTCGTTCTCCGCAGAACGGAGTATAGCCGTAACAGCGTATGAGGTATCTGTTGATTTTGATATGTGTCGTTTTCGGAGGCGGGGAGCTTTGCGCCCAGCCTGCCGTCGCCTTCGAGACCAAAACGTACGATCTGGGCGAGGTCGGTGAAAAGGGCGGAGCCGTGAGCCGGGATTTCCGTTTCGAAAATACCGGGGACGCTCCGCTGGTGATTATAAAAGCCGAAACGGCCTGCAATTGCACGAAAGTCCGCTTTTCGCGGAAACCGGTGGCTCCGGGACGGAAAGGTACGGTGACGGTGGTTTACGATCCCGCCAAGCAAGACGGCTCTTTTCTGAAAGCCGTCAAAATTCTGACGAATACGCCCGAAAAGCAGTATATCGTTACGATCCGCGGAAACGTCGTTCCGTAGGAGGAAATTACCGGATATTTGATTATTTTTGTTTTGGCCCGCCCTTTGACGGACGGGTAGGTTATTTAGTGTCGGACGATTGTGGAACTATTGATAAAAAATTGCCTGGTGCTTCCGATGACGGAACAGCCCGGCAGACCGAAATATTACCGGGGCGCGGTTGCCATCAGCGGCGACCGGATCGCGTTGGTGAGCGACTCCCCGCAGCGGATCGAACGTTACGAGCGGGAGCGAGGAGAAGGATTGCAGGTGGTGGACGGCGCCGGACGGCTCGTGATGCCGGGTCTGATTAACCTGCACAACCACGTGTCGATGACCCTGATGCGCGGCTATGCCGACGACCTGCCGCTGATGCCGTGGCTGACCGAAAAGATCTGGCCGTTCGAGGCGAAACTGGACGGCGACGATATTTACAGCGGGGCCGAGCTGGGAATCGCCGAAATGCTGCTCGGCGGTACGACCGCTTTCGTCGATATGTACTGGTATGCCGACCGGGTCGCCGAGGCGGCGATCCGCAGCGGAATCCGGGCGGTCGTCAGTCCGGCTTTCGTCGGGACGGCGTTCGACGGTTACGTCGAACGGACGCAGCGGATGATTGAACGGTATAACGGCGCCGCCGGCGATCGCATCCGGGTTTGGGTCGCTCCGCATGCCCCGTACACCTGTACGCCCGAACAAATCCGCGAATCGCTGAAACTGTGCGAACGCAACGGGGTAGGCGTCAATATCCATGTCGCCGAGACTTTGTCGGAAGTGGAAACGATTCGCGAACGATACGGTAAAACGCCGGTGGAGCATCTACGCGATCTCGGTGTTTTCGATTACCGCGCGTTGGCGGTGCATTGCGTCCACCTGACCGAAACGGATATGGAGATCTTGTCCCGGCAGGGCGTTTCCGTCGTGTATAATCCGCAGAGCAACATGAAGCTCGCGAGCGGGATCGCTCCGGTCGCCCGGTTGCTCGAACGGGGCGCCAACGTCGGCATCGGCACCGATGGGCCGAGTTCGAACAACGACCTGGATATGTGGGACGAGATGCGTACGGGGTCGTTTTTGCAGAAAGTAGCTACCGGAGATCCGTGCGTATTGCCGGCGTACGAAGTGTTGCGGATGGCGACGACGCGGGCGGCCGATGCGATCGGCATGAAGGGCGAGATCGGCGTGTTAGCCGAAGGGGCCCGCGCCGACCTGATCGTGCTGAACCTCGATAAACCGCACCTGACTCCGTGTCACGACCTGGTCGCGAACCTGGTTTACTGCGCGAAGCCGTCCGACGTGGAGACGGTGATGGTCGACGGACGCATCGTGGTGCGGCAGGGTGCACTGGCGAACGGAGATTTCGGAGCGATCCGCCGTGAGGTCGAACGCCGCCTGGGCGTTTTGCAACGGCGCGGGGAGTAGACCGGCGGATTGCGGCCGGTTTGTGTCGGAACCTAACCAAAACTTAAATAAAAAGATGAAGTTACTACGTTTTGCATGCCTGTTTTTAGGCGCGGTTGCCGTTTTTGACGGCGCTTCGGGCGCGGTCGTTCGGCAGGATAATTCGCAGGTGCCGGGCATCCATGCGATTGGAAACGGCGGTCTGTGCGTCTATGGACAGGGCGCCGATATCCTGCAACTGTTCGGTCCGCCTTACTCTTCTCCCGGATTTTTCACGATGAATCTGCAGGGAGATTACCGGGTCGATCTGCAACGCGAGCCTCGGACGGCCGTTTGGCACAGCCTGATTACCGACGGTGGGGCGGAAGTAGCCCGTCAGACCGATTTCGTAACCGTCGGCAGCGATGGTTTCGTCCGCCGTATTCATGCGCAGCGTCCGTTCAGTTACCGGATCACCGTCAGGATGGAAGATCGGTATGCTCCGTATGAGGAGCTGATAACGGTCAGGGAGGATATGTCGGCCGCGGAATTAAAGAATGCGAACCGGCGTTACCGGATCGGCATCGCTCCCGGCGTTCCTTTTTACAGCAGTTATAAAGCCCCTTCGGGTTATCTGTACGAGGTGTTTACGACCGGTTCGGCGACGCTCGTCCCGGGAGCGGGCGGCGATAAAAGTTGGGTGCTGAACGTGACTCCGGGCGACGGAGCCTTGTACGTAGTTGCCGGACCGAACGAACGCCGGCTTGCCGAAAACAGCGCGGCGATCGCTTCCGCATCGCCCGAATCGTTGCAGAAGGCGAGTGCGAAAAGCTGGAAGAAATATGCGGCGAAGCAGCACCGGTTCAAAGCGTCGAACCTGCCGGACGACCGCCGCGACGAATTTTTCCGGGCCGTGGACGACATCGGCGTGCTGATCAAGAGCCAGCAAGGACGCGAAGGCGGCGTACTGGCCGGGATCGTTTACCATATGGGCTACGTGCGCGATCAGTACGGGGTTTCGCGGGCGCTGTTGGCGCTGGGACACAGCGAAGAGGCCCGCGGCATCCTGGAGTTCTACCATAACATATGGAAGGCTTACGGATATATCCAGAATGCGCAGGCGATCGGTTATCCCGGAATTTTCCACCGTCACGAAAACGACGAGACCGAGATTACCGGTTATTTGGTCGTGCAGGCGTTCGATTATTTCCGGAAAACGAACGATGCGGCGTTCCTCGAACGAATTCTTCCGATGCTCGAGTGGGCGACCCAGGCGCAGCAACGCAACCTGATCGACGGTATGCTGCCGTTCAACGGCGACGAGACTTACATTGCCGGCGGCGTCGTGCCGCGCAAGGTGATGTACCACGGTTCGGCCGAGGCGACGCTGCTGTTTATCGAAGGGAGTTCGCGGTTGCTGGATTTCGTCCGTACGCGGTCGCTGTGGAACGAAGACCGGATCGCCGCGCTCGAACGCGACGTACGGCAATGCAGCGATCGTTACCGCGATAATTTTTACCGGGACGGCAAGCTGTTCATCAACAATCCGCAGCGCGAGGCGAAGGTCAGCTATCCGGCTACGCGTCCCGGCGTTTGCCTGCACCCCGATCATTTCGATTACTTTACCGAGACCTACCATTTCAAAGGGTGTCTTTATTTCTGCGAGGATTGCATGCGCAAAGACAACAGCCGGGTCGAACTGCCGCCCGTAGAGCGTTTCAGTATTCCGTCCGCCTACCTTTTTCCGATCTACATCAATGCGCAGCTCCTTTCCGATTCCGAGAAACGGGCTTTGCTCGACGAGGTGGTCGCGCTTTATCGGAAGACCGGGAGAATCTCGTCGCAGGACCGGATACTGGGCTACGATTTCGGCATGTTCCTATATGCGCTGGCCGACTGCGGGGATCCGCTCGCCGCAGAGGTTTACGACCGGATGATGGCCCTGCGCGACGATTCGGGCGCATGGGTCGAATATTATGTCGACGGACAGCCGAGCGGCTGTCGGTGCCGGCCGTGGGAGAGCGGCATCAATATCGAGGCGGCGATCAAATACGCCCGGTAGATGCCTCGGCATGTCCGGATCGAACGAAGGCTTCTTCGTAAGGAGAAGCCTTTGTTATTTTGCGAACCCGGGGCGCATCGGGGAATCAGCGGATTTTTGCGCCGGTCGGCGGCAGCTCGTCCGACGACCGGTTCACTCCGACTCCGAACAGGGCGAAATCGTACCGGACGGGGTCGTCCGGATCGAGCCGCCGCAGCGAGCCGGTGATCTCTTCGACCGCTTTCCAGTCGTTTTGCCGTCGGGTGAGTAGGCCCAGCGCACGGCCGGTATTGCCGGTGTGGACGTCGAGCGGCAAGTAGAGCGCCGAGGGCGGGATCGTCCGCCACAGTCCGAAATCAACGCCGCGACTGTCGCTGCGCACCATCCATTTGAGAAACATGTTCAACCGTTTGCAGGCCGCGCCCTTGTCGATGCTGGAGAGGTGCTTTTCGCAGCGCGTCGGATGATCGTTTTCCCAGAACGTCGTGCGGAACCGCGACAGTACCGTGCGCAGATCGCCCGTGGCGGCGTATGTCTGTTCGAAATAGCCGCCGAGACTTCCGTAGCGGCTGCATAGTCGGCGCAGGGCGCGAATAAAGGCGATGCAGTCCGCTCCGTTGAACGTGCGGTGAACGAAGTTCAGCAGCGCGTTCAGTTCCTGTTCCGACGCATGGACGGTGAAATCGTACGGAGCGTCGTCCATCAGGCGCATCAGCCGGCCGGCATTGCGAACGATCGATTTGCGGTTGCCCCATGCGATCGTGGCGGCCAGAAAACCGCTGATCTCGATGTCCTCCCTGCGTTCGAAGCGGTGAGGAACGGAGATCGGGTCGTCCGCAATGAAGTCGGGCGCGTTGTAGCGGTCGTGCAGGCCGTCGAGCAGCTCTTTGAGTTCGTCGTGTTCCATCAGGGGCGAATCAGTCCGTCGATCATCTGGATTTTGCGGTCGGACATTTCGGCCAATTGTTCGTCGTGCGTCACGATGACGACCGTTTGCCCGAACGTATCGCGCAGCGTGAAGAACAGTTTGTGGATCTCTTCCTTATTTTTGGTGTCGAGGTTGCCGGACGGCTCGTCGGCCAGCAGTACGGCGGGCGAGTTGATCAGTGCGCGAGCGATGGCTACGCGTTGCTGTTCGCCCCCCGACAGTTCGGCGGGTTTATGGGTCAGACGGTGTTCCATGGCCAGCATCCCGAGCAGTTCGGCGGCCCGTTTTTCGACTTCGTGCCGTTCGCGTCCGGCGATGTAGCCCGGAATACACACGTTCTCGAACGCGGAAAACTCGGGCAGCAGGTGGTGGAACTGGAATACGAAGCCGATCTTCGTGTTGCGGAATTTCGAGATGTTCTTGTCCGACAGCGTATGCACGGCCACGCCGTCGATCTCGATCTCGCCGGAAGTGGGCCGGCTCAGCGTGCCGAGGATTTGCAGCAGCGTCGTTTTGCCGGCGCCGCTCGGCCCGACGATCGAAACGACTTCCCCTTTGTCGATCGACAGGTCGATTCCTTTGAGCACTTCGAGCGCACCGAAACTTTTGTGTATATCTTTGGTTTTTATCATGGTTTTGCGGTATTTGCAGCGGTAAAACGGTTCCACAGCGCGATGACCTGCGCGGCTTCGCGAACGTCGTGCACCCGCAGGATCGAGGCTCCCTGGCGCAGGCATTCCCAGTGCAGCGCGGAGGTGCCGGTCAGCGCGTCGTCCGGCGTCGTGTCGAGCGTCCGGTAGATCATCGATTTGCGCGAGATGCCGGTTAAAAACGGAAGCCCCGTGTCGCGGAATGTTTCGCCCATCCGGCCGAGCAGCATGAAATTCTGATCGACGGTTTTTGAAAAACCGAATCCCGGATCGAGCACGATCTGTTCGACTCCGGCGCTGCGCAGCGTTTCGGTTTTTGCTGCGAAGTAACCGCGTATTTCGCCGATCAGATCGTCGTAGTGCGTCCGGCTCTGCATATTCTGCGGCGTGCCGCGCATGTGCATGGCAATGAACGGCACCCGGTAACGGGCGGCTACGCCGGCGATTTCCGGTTCGGCTTCCGCGCCCGTGATGTCGTTGACGATACACGGGCCGAAGTTTTCGAGCGTTTTTTCCATTACGCCGGCCCGGAAAGTGTCGATCGACACGGCGGTGTCGGGAAATTTTTTGCGGATGATCTCCAACGCCGAGACGAGTCTGCGGAACTCCTCCCGAGGGGAGACGTCGTCCGCTCCCGGACGCGACGAATACCCGCCGACGTCCAGAATGGCGGCGCCTTCCGATACGGCCTGCCGCACCCGGCGTTCGATCGCATCCGCTTCCTGACTCCGGCTGCCGCTGAAAAACGAATCCGGCGTCACGTTGACGATCGCCATGACGACGGGTTTTTCAAGGCTGATTTCGATTTTTCCTACGGTCAGTTTCATAATTGGCCGAATAATTCGTGCAATTTCAATACCTGGGGGATGACCAGCGTGCGGTCGTCCGAAACGATCACGTGGTCGGCCCGCGCGATGCGTTCTTCTTCGCTGAGCTGGGCCGCGATCCGCGCCCGCACGGACGCTTCGTCCGTTCCGTCGCGCCGGCAGGTACGCCGGATACGCAGCGCTTCCGGCGCAGTCACTTCGACCGTGGCGTCCATTAGCCGGTCGGCGCCGCTTTCGAACAGCACGGCGGCTTCCTGGATGACGTAATGACCCGTTTGCCGTCCGGCCCATCGCATGAAATCGACCGCGACGGCCGGATGGACGATCCGGTTCAGCCGCTCCCGCAGGAGGCAGTTGCCGAAAATTTGCGCGGCGACCGCCCGCCTGTCCAGGACTCCGTCCCGGTAAGCGGCGCTGCCGAGCAATTCCCGGATTTTTCCGATGACGGCCGGGTCGGTGTTCATCAGCCGCCTGGCTTCGGTGTCCGAGTCGTACACCGGAACCCCCAGCAACGAAAAGAGGCGGCAAACCGTGCTTTTTCCGCTTCCGATCCCTCCGGTTATACCGACCTTAATCATCGCTTCGTTTTGGAAATTCGATTTCGACCGGAGCGGCCACCGATTTGATTTTCAGGTCGGTGATCTGGGACGAAATGGTGTTTTGCAACCAGAACGGCGAGATATCGTACAGGCCCGAGGCCGTCGTCGACGGCGTTACCGCGATGTTGTCCGACGAGATGAACACTCCGTTTTTACGCGGAGCGATCTTGTGCAGCAAGATCTGGTATCCGGATCCTTCCACCTGACACCGCACCGAATAATAGACGCTGTCGATGCGGACGGGGATGTTGATATCGGCCGTATAGGAGTGACTGAGCTTGGTCACGTACCACAAGATCAGCGATAATCCCAGCAGCATGAAGAATACCGGGTTGCTGAGCCTGCGTGCGGTGACTTTCAGGTATAAGGTGAATTTATGCATTTCCCACGTTCGGTTTCTTTGCAAAATAAAGGAAAATTCGGGGAATAAAAAAATATCCGTCCTTGTCCGAAAACCGAAAGAGAAGCGAGATTAGGGTATAGGAAGACAAAAAGGCTTCGCATCGCGAAGCCTTTTTTACCGCCCGGACGGAACGGTTTATTTGTCGAGCGATAGTTTTTCGCTGTTTTTGTTGGTTTTGCCTTCCGCGGCGTATTTTTTGTTCAGTCCTTCCAGAACGATTTGCGTGATGTCCAGCGACGGGTCGGCGTTCATGACCGGGCCGCCCGAAGTCGTGCTGAGAATGATTTTGAAACGGTAGTCGCTGTTGAATTCCTTCAGGTATTCGGTGATGTTGTAGTGGATTTTGTTCAGCATGACCTGTTCCTGTTCGGCCAATTCGTTCATCACTTTGTCGCGGTGCTGAACGAACGACTGCTGTTTTTTCTCCAGATTTTCCTGCATGGTCATCGCTTCCGAACGGGTGACCAGCCCTTTGTCGATCTTGTTCTGGTAATCTTTCAGGTCGGATTCGAGGCTGCGCCCTTTCGAGGTGAGTTCCGCATCCGCTTTTTTGGCTTTGGCTTCGTATTCGGCGCGCAGGTCGAGGTACATGTCGTACTTGCTGATCAGCGAATCGACGTTGAAGTAAGCGATGGTCCCGCTCGATGCCGCTGCTGCAGCGTCGCTTTCCGTGGTTTCTGCGGCAGGTTTCGTTTCGCCGCCGGCCGGGGCTTGGTTTTTGTTGCAGCCTACAGTCGTCAGGGCGACCGCAGCGAGAATTAACAGGATCTTTTTCATGTCAGATTTTAAAAATGTGTTTTATAAAATTCGGTTTTGTTTCGTGCTTGCGGATTTTCCGTACCTGTTCGAATCCGTTTGACAGAGCGTGTTTTTCCGTCGATTATTGCGCAAATATATTAATTATTTCTTTTCATTTGCTTATTTTTGCAGGTAAATATGGTAGCGTATTATGTATGAATACATCACGGGTCGGATCGAGACGCTGACTCCGGCGTCGGTCGTCGTGGAAGCTGCGGGCGTCGGGTATTTTTTGAATATCTCGTTGCAGACTTTTTCGCAGATCGGTTCCCGGACAGAGGTGAAACTGTATGCCCATTTTGCGGTGCGTGAGGACGCGCAGGTGCTTTACGGCTTTTTCAGCCGCGCCGAACGCGATATTTTCCGGTCGTTGATCGGCGTTTCGGGAGTCGGGGGCAATACGGCCCGGATGATCCTCTCTTCGTTTACGGCCGAGGAGGTCTGCACGATCGTCGCGACCGGACAGGCCGACGTGCTGAAGACCGTCAAGGGACTCGGTCTGAAAACCGCGCAGAAAATCATCGTGGAATTGCGGGATAAGATCGGCGCGGGCAGCGCTGCCGCGACTTCCGTTCCGGTGCAGGGTGCGGCGGGGGAGACTTTCTCCGAGGCGGTGGCCGCGCTGACGATGCTCGGATTTACGCGGCAGGCGACCGAGAAGGCGTTGCGGGCTATTCAGCAGGAATCTCCGGCGGCTTCGGTCGAGGAATTGGTGCGGCTTGCGTTGAAGCGTTTGTGACGCCGGCCGCGGGACGCGGAACGCGGCGACGGAAAGATCGTTCCGTTTTTGCGGCCGGATCGATTTTTTTTACGGAAAATTACGGCAATCCGGCAAATTATTCTATTTTTGTTGCCAAATTCGTGGCATATGTCTATGCTTTCTGACAGTAATGGTTTGTTTTTTAGGGTTTTCGGCAGAAAGCCCCGGCGCTGTTACATGAAAATCGAATAAACATACTATCATATGGATTTATACCTGATCATCGTCATCATTATGCTTGCTCTGGCAGTCTCGGGACTGGTTGTGGGAGTCGCTAACGATGCGGTGAATTTTCTAAATTCGGCCCTGGGTTCCAAGGCCGCACCCCGTTATGTGATCATGACGGTGGCTTCGGTCGGAATCATCGTCGGAGCCATCACTTCGAACGGGATGATGGAAGTCGCCCGCAGCGGCGTTTTCCATCCGGAGATGTTTACATTCGCCGAGGTCATGCTGCTGTTCCTGGCGGTGATGTTCACCAACGTGATCCTGCTGGATATTTTCAACACGCTGGGAATGCCTACTTCTACTACCGTGTCGCTGGTGTTCGGGCTGTTGGGAGCCGCCGTAGGGATCAGTATCTTCAAAATAGCGAACGATGCGCTGGTGACGCTGCCCGACGGTTCGCTGGCCACGATGGCCGACATGATCAATACGGGCAATGCAATGGCGATTATCGGCGGAATCCTGATTTCGGTGGTAATCGCTTTTGTTTGCGGTACGGTCGTGATGTACATCACGCGGCTGATCTTTTCGTTCCGTTACCAGTCGAAACTGAAGTCGTACGGAGCCGTCTGGTGCGGGATCGCTCTGACGGCTATTTCGTATTTCGCCGTTTTCAAAGGGTTGAAAGGGACGCAGGTCATTCCCGCCGACTGGATGAGCTGGATGGAAGGGCATATACCGATGATGCTCGGCGGGCTGCTGGTCGGCTGGAGCTTGATTATGTCGATTCTCAGTATGCTGAAGGTGAATATCCTGCGGATCACCGTGCTGGCGGGCACGTTTTCGCTGGCGCTCGCTTTCGCCGGCAACGACCTGGTGAACTTCATCGGGGTGTTTGTCGCCGGAGTCGACGCTTACGACATCGTCCGGACGACCGGGGATACGAATATGCTGATGGGCGGATTGAACGATCCGGTCGTCGCCAACCTGCTGATCCTGTTCCTTTCGGGAGCGGTCATGGTCGTTACGCTGTGGTTCTCGAAAAAGGCCCAGAGCGTTTCCGACACCGAGATCAATCTGGCGCGCCAGGATGTAGGCGTAGAGCGTTTCGGTTCGACCTCTGCGTCGCGGGCGATCGTCCGCGCCACGATCAACTGCAATAAGAATTACGAGAAATATACGCCCGAGCGGATTCAGCGTTTCATCGCGAGCCGTTTCGTCCCGGTCGCCAATGCGAAGGACAAAGCGCCTTTCGATCTGATCCGGGCGACGGTGAACCTGACGGTCGCCTCGCTGCTGATCTCGATGGCTACGTCGTTGCAACTGCCGCTTTCGACTACTTACGTGACCTTTATGGTGGCGATGGGTAGTTCGCTTTCCGACCGGGCCTGGGGGCGGGAGAGTGCCGTGTACCGGATTACCGGGGTGTTGACCGTGATTGCCGGATGGTTCTTTACGGCATTGGTGGCCTTCACGGTCTCTTTTGCCGTTGCCGTTTTGCTGATGTGGGGCGGGGTGTTCGCCGTGGCTGGACTCAGCGTGCTGTGCTGTTATCTGATGATCCGGAGTACGAAGGCGCATAACCGGAAGTTGAAACGCGAAGCCGAAAAGCAGGCCGAACATAAGGCCGTTACCGACGAAAGTTCGATCGTGGATCGCAGCGTGCGGGAGATTACCGAAATGATGAACAAGGTGACGACGATCTACAACCAGACGCTGATCGGTTTGTTCAACGAAGACCGTAAGCTGCTCAAAAACATGGTTCGCGAATCGGAGGCGCTCTATCAGGTCGCGCACGAACGGAAACACGAAGTGCTGCCGACGCTGCTCGAGTTGCAGGAGAACTATGTCGAAACGGGGCATTATTACGTGCAGATCGCCGACTACCTCGACGAGGTAGCCAAGGCGCTGGTGCATATCACCCGGCCGAGTTTCGACCATATCAATAACAACCACGAGGGATTCCGCGTCGATCAGTTGGAAGATCTCAAACGGGTCAACGATCAGGTAAGCCGGATTTATCTGCATATCAACGAAATGCTGCGAACCAGCCATTTCGAGGAGTTGGACGAAATCCTGCGGATGCGCGACGAACTGTTCGATACGCTCGCTGCGGCGATCAAGAGCCAGATCAAGCGCGTGAAGGCGAAAGCCTCGACCACGCGCAGCAGCATCCTCTACCTGACCATCATCAACGAAACCAAGACGATGGTGCTCCAGAGCCGGAACTTGTTGAAAGCGCAGAAGTATTTCGTGATGAAAAAATAGGCGGCGTCCGTTTTTTTTGCAAAAGATTTCCGCCAACGGGCAATATTTCGGGCCGGACGCAGTTTGATATAATAGCGGGAGGGGCGTGTTGTTTTTGGAGGAAATTAGTCGTAGATTTGTAACCGGTTAGAGTTGCGGCAGTGAAACGAATTTTGTACATATTGGTTCTGGCGGCTGCTTTCGGCGGGTGTAAGGACGACGAGACCTACCTCGATAAGCAGCGTACTTCTTTCGAGAGTTACCTTTCGAGGATGGATTTTTCCTATACGACGCCCAACGGCGTTTACCGGTATGTGGCTAATGCGGATCGGGAGGGATATGACCGGGAGGTGCCGGTCGAATACGGCGATTCGGTCAGTTTCGATTTCGCCGCCTACTTGTTTTCTTCGTCGATCGGCGCGCTCTACTACACCAACGTGAAAGAGTGGATTCCTGCGAAGGACCTGGAGGTGCTCAATCCGGAGTACTGGGACTTCTCGACGCGGCGGATCAAGCTGGGCAGCGCTTCGCTCGTCAAAGGTCTCGAATACGGCCTGGTGAATAGCCGTCAGAACGATTCGCTGTTGCTGTTCATGACTTCCGACCTGGTTTACGGAACCGAGAACATGGGAGTCGTGAATCCCGATCAGCCGGTCGTGTGGGCGGTAAAAATTAAAAAAGTAGTGAAACCATGATAAAAGTTATTCGGGCGATCCTGTCTGTTTTTATCGTTGCCGTGTCGGTCGCTTCCTGCGCGAAACAGCCTTCCGACGATTTGGGGGGCAGGCAACAGCTCGCCTTCGAGGAATGGATGAAATATTACGGCGACGGAGCCGTCAAACAGTCGACGGGTATTTATACTAAAAAGCTGGATTCCTTGCCCGGTAACGTGATCAGGCATCCGCAGGAAGGCAACTGGATACGGGTAAACTATACGGGGCGGATCCTCAATACGGGAAATATATTCGTTACGCGCGACAGCGCTACGGCGCAGTTGCAGGGCACTTTTCAATATTATACGCATTACGTGCCCGAATATTTCCAGTTTAAGAGCGATAACGGTTCCGTGCCGAGCGGCATGTTGTACGCGCTCGGCGAGATGAATGCGGGGGACGTCGTCCGTGCCTATATTCCTTACGGATTGGCGTACGGGACTTCGGGGACGTCGTTCGGTTCGGGCTACGAAGGCCAGGTCGCTTCCGTTCCCGGGAGCACGCCGATCATTATGGATATGGAACTGCTCGAAATTGTCGCCGATCCGGTGATTGCCGAAAACGAGTTGGTGCAGGATTTCGCTTATAACGAGTGGGGCAAGACGATCGAAGATACGGTGAGGGCCAACATTTACCGCCGGACGTTGAGTTTGGGCAAGGATACGGCTACCGTAAAAGCGGATACGACGGTCAGCGTGTATTACGTGGGACGTTTTATGGACGGTTTCGTTTTCGATACGAATATAGAGGATACGGCCAGAAAGTATAATATTTACAGCTCTTCGAACCGTTACGATTCGATCACCGTGAATACCGGCGGAACGGATACGACCTATGTGAAGGGTTTCTACCATGCGATCGTCGGGATGAAATTCGGGGAAACGGCGCAGACCGTCTTTACGTCGGCCTACGGTTACGGTTCCACGTTGCAGAGTCCCGAGAACGAGACCTGGATCAATCCCTATACGCCGCTGATGTTTACGATTATGGTGATTCCGCCCAATGGGGACGGTACGGCCTACCATCCGTACAGCATCAAAGGGGTGAAAGCGCTGACCAAGGACGAGGATGACGTGTGGATCACGGGTTACGTGGTCGGTGCGGTTGACGGCGCCAGCGTCGAGACGGGAGCCGTCTATTCCGATACGGTCAAGGTCAAAACCAATATCCTGCTGTCCGATATCCGTACTCCGGACGACGCTTCGCGGGTCGTGGCCGTCGAATTGCCCGAAGGAACGATCCGGGATAAGCTGAACCTGGTGGACAATGAGGCCATATACCGAAAAAAAATCGTCGTTCGCGGAAATATCAGGCAGTATCTCGGACAGACCGGTCTGGTCGATGTGACGCAGTATGTCAAAAAATAGGACGATATAAGAACGGACGGAGGGGGAAGGAAAGCGGTTTTCTTCCCCTTTTCCGTAGGGTTATGGCAAACGATTACTTCTCTTTCAAACGGTTTACGGTGTGGCAGCGCCGCGCTGCGATGCGGGTCGGAACCGACGGAGTGTTGCTCGGCGCCTGGTTCGATCCGGGCGGAGACGGCGCGCGGATGCTGGATGTGGGCACCGGTACCGGCGTGATCGCGCTGATGGCGGCCCAGCGGAATCCGTCGGCGCGGATCGACGCCGTCGAAATCGATGCCGGCAGTTGTGCGGATGCCGCGGAAAATTTCGCCGGGTCGCCCTGGGCGGAACGCCTGGCTCTTTTCGGTGAGTCTTTCGCGTCCTTTTGCGGGCACGCTACGCGGAAATACGATCGGATAGTCTCCAATCCGCCTTATTTCGTCGGTTCGCTGAAGTGTCCCGATCCGGGACGTACCCGGGCGCGGCATACCGATTCGCTGCCCCATCCGGAATTGCTGGCCGGAGCGGCCGGGCTGTTGACCGAAAAGGGATGCCTGAGCGTCGTGCTGCCGGCGGACGGAGCGGATGCGTTTACCGGGCAGGCGGCCCGATACGGCCTGTTTCCGGCACGGACGCTTGCCGTTTGCCCGGTGCCGGGGACGGTGCCGAAACGGATGCTGATCGAATTCCGGACATTCCGGGGGGGCGTCGAAACGGAAGTGCTGGCGATTGCGCCGGAAGGCGGAACGGGTTATACGGACCGGTACCGGGCGCTGACCGGAGATTTTTATCTGAAAATGTGAGCGTTTTTCGAAATATAGTGTATTTTTGTTCGTACTGTTTCGGCGAGAATAGCGAATTAAAAACGATAGATTATGAAAAAAGTGTTGGTTTTAGGTGCGTTGTGCGCCCTGGTAACGGGGGCTTCGGCACAGGTTAAAGCTTATAAGGCGGATCAGATGACGAATCCCAACTCGGTGGCTTATGCGCTGCCGCGCACGGTGGTCAAAGTGCGTGTCGTTGCGGAAAAAGAGAGCGTGCGCGTCGGCCCGTATGCCCGGTTCGCTCAGAAATACCTCGGCGTGATCGCTCCGCTGGCCGATAAGGATATCTATACGATCAAGAGTGCGACGCTTTGCGGCGTTCAGGAGGCCGATCCGGCGGAAGTGTACGCGCTGGACAATCCGGACAAAAGTCCGGTGCGGATTTACGATCCGACTCCCGAAGGATTCGTTGCGGCCCCGCTGGACGGCGTGGAACCGGCCGGCATCGCCGGCCCGATACGTAAGGGAGTCCGGATGCGGGGCGCCGGCCCGGATGTGATTTCCTATGTCGAATGCGATACCGCTTTTCTGAAGGTGCCGATCGACAAGCAGAGCACGGTCGAGAAAAGCGCCGAATCGATGGCGGCGGATGCGGCTAACATGATCTTTTCGTTGCGCCGGCATCGGCTCGATCTGGTGACCGGTGAAGCCGGCGAGAATGTGTTCGGCGGCGGTTTGAAGGCGGCTCTGGACGAGATCAGCCGCCTGGAACAGGAATATTTGGCTTTGTTCCTCGGTAAACAGTATCGACAGACGGTCGCGAGGGAATACAATGCGCTTCCGTCGAAAGACGAAAATACTTTGGTCGTATGCCGCTTCTCCGATACGGCGGGTCTGTTGCCCGACAACGACCTTTCGGGCCGTCCGATCACGCTGGAAATGACCCCTGAGAAAAAGGCCGAGGCCTCTCCGCTGGCGAACCGGAACAAGGAGATCAAGGGCGGAGTCTTTTACCGCATAGCCGATATGGTGAACTGCCGGCTGACCGATGGGAACCGTCAGATCGCCCAGGCACGGATGCCGATCTATCAGTTCGGGGTGGTGGTACAGGTGCCGGTTACGGCCGTTAAATAGGGTTCCCGAATGAACGATACCGCATTGATGATCCGCTTGTTGGGACGCCTGAAAAAAGAGATGAACGGCGCTGTGGCGGAAGCGATGCAACGCAGGGGACTGAATTATCCGTTGAATTATGGGGTTTCGGTTCCGACGATCCGAAGCATTGCCGGGGAGTACGGTACGTCGCACTCCCTGGCGATGCTTTTATACCGTCAGCAGGTGCGCGAGTTGAAATTGGCTGCCGCTTTCGTCGACGATCCGCAGCAAGTTACGCCGGATCAGATGCGGTTGTGGGCGGACGGGTTCGCGAATACCGAATTGGTCGAGCAGGTGGTGTATAATCTGTTCCGCAAGGCGCCCGGCGCGGAGCGGGTTGCGCTTGAGTGGCTCGACTCCCCGAAGCCGTTGTTGCGTTACGCCGGTTTGCTGACGGCCGCTTCGACGGTGCGTCCGGAGATGGAACAGACGATGAGACAGGCGTTTTTCGACCGGATCGACCAGCTCGTTTTTCGGGAAATCGACAGCTCCGCCGTCTTGCGCGGGATTGTGACGGCCTTACGGCAGTTGGCCCGTACCGGCCTGTCGATGCGCCGAATGGTGGAAGACCGGATCGCCGTTTACGGAGCGGCTGCGGAAAGTTTGCCGCAACAGGTCGCCGAAGAACTCCGGTGGCAGTTGGAATACCTCGATCCGGCCGGGTAAATTATCTGAAGTCGATTATTTCGACATCCTTGTATTTCTTTTTGTCGAATGTGAATTGATCGGGCGCGACAGCGATGTCAGGCGTGATCTTGCTGATTCTGATTTCGACGGTACCCGCGCCGTCCGTGTCGTAATCGATACCGACGGGCAGTCCGCTCTGCGGATCGAGTAGCAATCGGATCGACCGGTAGCCTGCGCCCTTGACTTTCGGCGTCAGTTCCACCCGTTCCGCCGTCTGTCCGCCGACCGCGACGCTTCCTTTATAGGCGTTATCGAAATCCTGTTCATCCATCTTGAAAAAACGGGAAGGGTTCGACAGGAGCGAATGGTCGTTCGGGTCGGGCTTTTCGATCGTCACCTCGTCTTCGTTGCTGTTGTAGGTGTATAGCAGCTTGCCGTCGCAGAACAGTTCGTAATCGTTTACATGGACGTAATAGCGGTCGCCGCTGACGACGATCCGTCCGGCTACGTCGCTGAACTCGTTCTCCATGCTGGCCGTAAAGAGTATTTCGTACGCTTTGCCGGAAGCGATCTTGTCGGATAGCGTGCGGATCAGTTTCGCGGATTTCTCGTCGGCATGAGCCGTGGTGAGCGTGAAAACGAGCAGCAGCGGCAGGATGATTCTGCGGAGCAGGCTGGATCGGTCGTGTGGTTTCATAACGGAAAAATCAGGTTTGAACTCTCTTCGAAAGCAACGGAATCGGTCGGTTCCGTTGCTCTTTTGTAAAAACGCGTTTCTGCGATTAAAAATTATCGAGCGACTTGAAAATATGTTCCAGCGACAGAATGTCCTGGATCAGTACTTCGCGCGGTTTGCTGCCTTCGGCTTTGCCGACGATGCCGGCCATTTCGAGTTGATCCATCAGCCGGCCGGCGCGGTTGTATCCGATTGAGAAACGCCGCTGGATCGACGAGGTGGACCCCTGCTGGTTCTGTACCACGAAACGGGCGACGTCTTCGAACATCGCGTCCAGTTGCGACAGGTCGTTCGGTTTGCTGCCTGCGGCTCCTGTGTCTCCGCCTCCTTCCGGCGTGTATTCCGGCAGTTCGTAAGCGCCTACGTATCCGCGCTGTCCGGCGATGAATTCGGTGATCCGTTCGATCTCGGGCGTATCGACGAACGCGCATTGTACGCGTATCAGGTCGTTGCCGGTCGAAACCAGCATGTCTCCGCGCCCGATCAGTTGGTTGGCTCCCGGCTGGTCGATGATCGTCCGCGAATCGACCATCGACGTGACCCGGAAAGCGATCCGCGCCGGGAAGTTGGCTTTGATTACGCCGGTGATGATGTTGGTCGTCGGTCGCTGCGTGGCGATCACCAGGTGGATGCCGACGGCCCGCGCCAACTGCGCGATCCGGGCGATCGGCGTTTCGATTTCGCGCCCGGCGGTCATGATCAGGTCGGCGAACTCGTCGATGATTACGACGATGTAGGGCAGGAAGCGGTGTCCCTTGTTCGGGTTCAGCTTTCGGTGGATGAATTTGTCGTTGTATTCGGTGATCTTACGCACCTCGGCGGCCCGCAGCAGGTTGTAACGGGCGTCCATCTCGATGCAGAGCGAATTGAGCGTATAGATCACCTTGTGCGTATCGGTGATGATCGCGTCCTCTTCGCCGGGCATTTTCGCCAGGAAATGACGTTCCAGCTTCGAATAGAGCGTCAGTTCCACCTTCTTCGGATCGACCAGCACCAGCTTCAGTTCCGACGGATGTTTCTTGTACAGCAGCGACGTGATGATCGCGTTCAATCCGACCGATTTGCCCTGTCCGGTCGCGCCGGCTACCAGCAGGTGCGGCATTTTGGCCAGGTCGATGACGAACGTTTCGTCCTGAATCGTTTTGCCGAGCACCACCGGGATGTCGTAGTCCGATTCCTGGAACTTCACCGATTTGATGATCGAGTACATCGAGACGATCTTCTTGTCTTTGTTCGGCACTTCGATGCCGATCGTTCCCTTGCCCGGGATCGGCGCGATGATCCGGATGCCGAGCGCGGCGAGACTCTGCGCGATATCGTCCTCGAGGTTCTTGATTTTCGAAATACGAACGCCGGGAGCCTGTACGATCTCATACAGCGTGACCGTCGGCCCGACCGTCGCTTTGATCTTGTCGATCTTGATCCCGAAATTTTCGAGCGTTTCTTTGATCCGGTTTTTGTTTTCGACGATCTCTTCGCTCGTTACGCTGACTTCGACGCTGTGGTCTTCGAGCAGTTCGATCGGCGGGCGCTGGTACGACGATAGGTCGAGCGTCGGGTCGTACAGCGCGCTTTCGATCTCCTCGTCGCTGAGGCTTTCGTCTCCCGGCAGCCGTTCGACCGTCAGATCGCGTCGTTCCTCGATATCGAGCCCGTCCGGAACGGCCGCGACGAACGCGTCGTCTTTCGCCTCGGCGCCGGAAGTCTCGGGGGTCTCGGCGGTATATGCGGGAGCGGATTGGAACTGCTGCGTTTCCTGAGCCGGCGGGCAGGCGGTCTCCGTTGCCGAAACCGGCGGTTCGGGATACGTATAGGTATCCGTTCCGATGTCCGTTTTGCCGGTCGCGGGAGCGGGCGTTTCTTCGGCTTCATCCCCGCTGGCATACTGGATAACGAATCCGTCTTCGTCTTTTTCCGGCGGCGGTGGCGCCGTTTTGGCGTTCATGTCCGTGATGACGAACCCTGCGTCGTCCACTTCGACTTTCCCGGTGCGCGCCGGTCGGGGTTCTTCTTCCGGCAGAGCCGGCGCTCCGGAACGGTCGACGATCGTAAATCCGTTGTCGTCGATCAACTCGCCCGGATAGAGCGGGGGATCGTCGTCGGCCGAACGCACGATGAACGGATCGTCGTCGTCGATCTCTTTTTTCCCTTTTTTGCTTTTGGTTTCCGGTTTCGCGTCGTCGGTCTGTTTGGCTTCGTGGCTGAGGATGCCGGCCGCGGTCGTTGATACGGCTTCGCCGACTTTACGCCCGTTGTCGACGATCCCTTTGCCGACGCGGTTGATCATCGAGATGGTGTTGCGGTTGATGTAGATGGCATACAGAACGATCGACAACAACAACAACAACCCGGTTCCGATCGTTCCGATCACCGATACCAGCCATTCGGCGATCGAAATGCCGTGCCGTCCGCCCAGTCCGGTGCCGAACACTTCCCAATTGCCCCGGAAAAGGAATCCGAGCGTCAGCGACCCGAGGATCATCAGGATCAGCGTCAGCCGCACCGATTTACGCAGCATCGCCGGTCGGAACCGCATGATCCGCAGCGAAAAGATGATCAGCACGGCCGGAATGCACAGCCCGAACAGCCCGAATCCGTCCGCTACGACGGTTTTGGCCAGGACGGCTCCGAGTTTCCCGCCCCAGTTTTGCACCCGAGCTTCGTTGACGGTTTCTTTGGAAGACATGAATACATGGGTCCAGTCCGTTACCGACTGGTCGTCCTTCCAGAAAAAGAAGAACGACAGCACCGATACCGCCAGGAACAGCGCGAAAAACAGCAAGGCGAATCCGTAGATCCACCGCTTCGTGTCGCTCATGCCCTTGACTTCCGGTTGTTTTGCCGCGTTTTTTTTAACTGCCATAGTTGCAACCCGTTTTCAGGTTTTTATTATCCGCGCCGGATGCTCCGGCGTTTTTTAATCGATGTCCATCGTCCGTACCTGCTCGCTTTTGGCGATCAACCGCTGCCGGTACGTTTCGTCGGCGCTGGTCATAAAATCGTACTGCGGGGTATGTTCCGGCTCCGCCTGCAGGTCGAATCGCCGCAGCAGGGCCTCGGCCTGCCGTTCGATCGCCGCCGCCGGATTCACCAGGTCGACCCGCCGTTCCCCGATTACCCGGCGCATGGCCGCCGACAGGAAAGGGTAGTGCGTGCAGCCGAGTACGATTTGGTCGGCTCCGGCATCGAGCATCGGGCGGAGCAGTTTGTCGACCCGTGCCAGCGCTTCGGGCGTTTGCTCGCGGTTGCTTTCGACCAGTTCGACGAAACCTTCCCCGACCTGCGTCAGGATTTTCACCCGGTCGGCATAGCGTTGCGACGTTTCGCGGAACAGACGGCCGTTCAGCGTCGCCGCCGTCGCCAGAATTCCGATCACTCCGCTGCGCGATGCCATCGCCGCCGGCTTTACGGCCGGTTCGAGCCCGACCAGCGGCAGCGCGTAGTTCCGCCTCAGGTGATCGATCGCCATCGCCGTCGCGGCGTTGCAGGCGACGACGATCAGTTTGACGCCTCGGTCGATCAGCCGCCTGACGGCCAGATCGACGTAAGCGGTCACCTCTTCGCGGTTTTTGTCTCCGTATGGACAGTTTTTCCCGTCGCCGTAGTAGATCAGCGATTCGTGCGGCAGTTTCCGGTAAAGCTCCCTCCACACGGTCAATCCGCCCAATCCCGAGTCGAAAACCCCGATCGGTGCGTTATTCATTGCGCGTCTCTCCTTTTTTACGTTCGATCCACCGGCGTGCGTTGACGAATGCCTCGATCCACGGCGTCACTTCGTCTTCGGTGCGCTCTTCCGGATAGTATGCCCAGTTCCACGGGCGTATCGCCCGTTCCAGGTGCGGCATGATCGCCAGGTGACGGCCGTCGACCGAACAGATGGCGGCCGCGTTGTAATCGCTGCCGTTCGGGTTGGCCGGATACTCGGGATAAAGGTAGCGCACCGGGATGTTGTAGCAGCTCTCTTCGTACGGCAGCCGGAATTTTCCTTCGCCGTGCGCTACCCAGATACCCAGCCGGCTACCCGACAGCGATTTCAGCATCACCGAGTCGTTCGGTTCGATCTGTACGCCGAGGAAGGCCGACTCGAACTTGTGCGAGTCGTTGTGCAGCATTTGGGGTTTTTCCTCGTGCGCCGGCGTGATCAGCCCCAGTTCGACCATCAACTGGCAGCCGTTGCAGACGCCGAGCGACAGTGTGTCGGGACGCGCGAAGAACTTGTCCAGCGCTTTTTTCGCCTTTTCGTTGTACAGGAACGCTCCGGCCCAGCCTTTGGCCGATCCGAGTACGTCCGAGTTCGAGAATCCGCCGGTAAATACGATCAGGTTCACGTCTTCGAGCGTTTCGCGCCCTGCGATCAAGTCGGTCATATGCACGTCTTTTACGTCCATACCGGCCAGGTGCATGCACCATGCCATTTCGCGGTCGCCGTTGATCCCTTTTTCGCGGATGATGGCGGCCCGGATGCCCGACGGTTTGCGGCGGCTCGCTTCGAGTTCCCATTGCGACAGTTTCCCGGTGAAGTTTTCCGGGAATTTGTAGACGAGTTCCTGGTTCTTGTAGTTTGCAAAACGCTGCGCCGCTTTCTGCGGGCCGCTCTGACGGCGGTCGAGCAGGTACGAAGTCTTGAACCATGTGTCGCGCAGATCATTCACCAACAGCGACATTTCCAGTCCGTCGTGCATGAACGCGAACCGGCGCTCCTGGTTGACGTCCCCGATTACATAGGCGTCGACGCCGGCGAATTTCAAGTCTTCGCAGACCTCCACGCCGTTTTCGACCTGCAGCACCAGCGCCGGTTTTTCGCTGAACAACAACCGTACGATGTCGCGTTCGCCGAGCGCCGCGAAACTCAGATCCATGCCGCTCGTGTTATCCGCAAAGGTCATTTCGAGCAGCGCCGTGATCAGACCGCCGGCCGATACGTCGTGTCCGGCCAGCACCTTGTCTTCGGCGATCAGACCTTGTACCGCCGCGAACGCTTTCGAGAAATAATCGGCGGACTGTACGGTCGGCACTTCCATGCCGACGCTGCCGAGCGTTTGCGCCAGGCTGCTGCCGCCCAGACCGAAAGCCGAGCGGCTCATATCGACATATACCAATTGGCTGCGTCGGTGCTTGAGTGCCGGCGACACTGCCTTTTTAACGTCCGACACTTCGGCTGCCGAGGTGATAATTACTGTACCGGGGGCGTATACCAGTTCGCCGTCGCGGTATTTCTGCGTCATCGACAGCGAATCCTTGCCGGTCGGAATGTTGATTCCGAGCGCCAGCGCGTAGTCGCTGGCCGCTTGTACGGCCGAATAGAGCCGCGCGTCCTCGCCCGGATTCTTGCACGGCCACATCCAGTTTGCGCTCAGCGATACCGACGACAGCCCGCCGTCGATCGGCGCGAACACGATGTTGGTCAGCGCTTCGGTGATCGCCAGCACCGATCCTTTCGGCGCATTGGCCAGCGCCGCCGCCGGAGCGTGCCCGAGCGCCGTGGCGATGCCGTGCGTTCCCTGGTAGTCGAGCGCTACTACCGCGCAGTCGTTCAGCGGAAGCTGGATGCTGCCGGCGGTCTGCTGCATCGCGATCCGGCCGGTCACCGACCGGTCGACCTTGTTGGTCAGCCAGTCCTTGCAGGCTACGGCTTCGAGCTGCAGCACGTTTTCGAGGTATTTCACCAGGTTGCCGGCCCGGTATGCCGGCTCTTCGAACGTTTCTTCGACCGTGCGGTCGTTCAGCACCGTGCGCGGCGCCTTGCCGAACATGTCTTCCAACTTCAGGTCGATCGGTTTTTCGCCGGTTTTATGGTTGACGAACGTGAACTGCATGTCGCCGGTCGCTTCGCCGATTACGTAGAACGGGGCGCGTTCGCGTTCCGCGATGCGGCGCAGTTTCCCGATGTGTTCTTCCTTCATCACGAGTCCCATGCGTTCCTGCGATTCGTTGCCGACGATCTCTTTGGCGCTGAGCGTGGGGTCGCCGATCGGCAGTTGATCCATGTCGATTCGGCCGCCGGTCGCTTCGACCAATTCGCTCAGGCAGTTCAGGTGGCCGCCCGCGCCGTGGTCGTGGATCGAGATGACCGGGTTCATCTCCTCTTCCGATACGGCCCGGATCGCATTGTAAACCCGTTTCTGCATCTCCGGGTTCGAACGCTGCACGGCGTTCAGCTCGATCGCTCCGGCGTATTCGCCGGTTGCCACCGACGAAACGGCTCCGCCGCCCATGCCGATGCGGTAGTTGTCGCCGCCGAGCAGCACGACCTTGTCGCCCGCGTGCGGTTCGTCCTTGATGCTGTCCTGTTTGCGGCCGTAGCCTACGCCGCCGGCCTGCATGATGACTTTGTCGAATCCGTATTTCTTGCCGTTCTCGAAGTGTTCGAATGTTTGCAGGCTGCCGCAGATCAGCGGCTGCCCGAATTTATTGCCGAAATCCGACGCGCCGTTCGACGCTTTGATCAGGATGTCTTCGGGGGTCTGGTACAGCCACTCGCGGGCTTCGGTCTGCTTTTCCCATTCGCGTCCGCCGTCCAGCCGCGGGTAAGCCGTCATGTAAACGGCCGTTCCGGCTACCGGGAACGCCCCCTTGCCGCCGGCGATCCGGTCGCGGATCTCGCCGCCGGTTCCGGTCGCCGCGCCGTTGAACGGCTCGACGGTCGTCGGGAAGTTGTGCGTTTCGGCCTTGATCGAAATGACGCTCTCGAACTCCTTGATCTCGAAATAGTCCGACGTGTCGTGGGTCGCAGGGGCGAACTGTTCGGCCTTCGGGCCTTGTAGGAAGGCGCAGTTGTCTTTGTAGGCCGAAACGACGCGGCCGGGGTGCTCGTTCGTGGTTTTGCGGATCAGCCCGAAAAGGGTCGTGTCCTTCTCCTCGCCGTCGATGACGAATTGTCCGTTGAAAATCTTGTGGCGGCAGTGTTCCGAGTTGACCTGCGAGAAACCGAATACCTCGCTGTCGGTCAGCTTACGCCCTACGCGCCGGCTGACGTCCTCCAGGTAGGCGATCTCTTCTTCGCTGAGCGCCAGCCCTTCCTGTTTGTTGTAAGCGGCGATGTCGTCGATGTAAACTACCGGGTCGGGCTGCTTGCTGATCGTGAATACCTGCTGGTCGATCGTATGGTATTTCCGCTTCAGCATCGGGTCGAACGCGGCGTTTTCGTCCTGCGCTTCGGCGAATTCCTCGATCCGCAGGATGCCGTGCAGGCCCATGTTCTGCGTGATTTCGACGGCGTTGGTACTCCACGGCGTAATCATTTCGCGGCGCGGGCCGATGAAAATACCTTCGAGGCTTTCGGCCCCGAGGTGTTCGGCTCCGCCGAAAAGCCATTGCAGCCGGGATATCTCTTCCGCAGAAAATTCCGTCGTCGCCTGAACGGCATATACGGTATCGTCTTTCTTGAAAAACAGGATCATCGTTATAGGGTTTAATGTTTATTCGTTTTTATGTCGTCCGGCCGCGCGGTCGCTACCGGCGGGCGATCCGTTTCAGCAGCGGCTCGGCCTGTTCGTACGGAATCCGGTATTCGATCGTTCCGATCGCGTAAGGAGCCACCTCGTACGGATTGTACAGCATGGTCACGCCGCTGCTGTCGATGCCCACATTTTCCGGCAAAGGTAATTGATCCGTTCCAACAAACAAAGCGTCTTCGCTCAGAGCTGCGTCCGAAAGGTGCTTCGCGAAATATTGCCGGTTCAGCCGTTGCAGTCCGGCGGTATCGGAAAACAGATCGGCTTTATCCAGCGGCTTTCCGCTTTCCGTATCGAAATTGAAAAACAGGTTGGTCAGCAAACCGTGCGCCCCGCCGGTCAGGGTATAGACGGTGCACCGCAACGACGTTACCTTACCGCATTGACGGATCTCTCCGTGGAAACGCAAGTCGTAAGGAAGACGGGCGGTCTGCGGATCGCGGTTTTTGCGCGCCAATAGCGAGTCGGTCGCCTGCTGCGGCGTCATTCGGGCGTATTCTTCGTCCGTCAAGCCGAAACCGGTTTTAATTCGGTCGGCGATTTTCCGATTGATCGAATCGGCGCTTCGCCCTCCCGCCGCAACCGGATAGCTCACTTCGACATAATCGCTGTCTGCGGTGAAAGTGCTGTGTCCGAAAGTCTCTTGTCGCCACGAAAGCTGCGAACCCGACGGGGAGCATCCCGTTACGGCGGCCAGAATCAGAAGGTAAAACAGGTTTTTCATCGGATTTACTGCTCTTTTTTCGTTTCGATGTATTCGGCGATGTGATGTGCGATGTAGTCGTCCCGGACTCCGTCGCAGTCGATGATCAGCTTTGCCTGCATGTAGTACTTTTCGCGTTTTGCGACATTTTCGCGGATAAAACCGATCAATTCTTCTTCGCTTTTGTCGCGCAGCAGCGGCCGTTTCGCCTTGCCGTGTTCGAGGCGCCCGGCCAGTTTCTCGGGACTCATTTTGAAATAGACCGTCAGTCCCGCGCGGTTCATCGTTTCCATGTTGTCGAAGAAACACGGCGCGCCGCCGCCGGTCGCCACGATGGCCTCCCGTTCGGAGGTCAGCTCGGCCAGCACTTCGCGTTCGGACTGCCGGAATCCGGTTTCGCCTGTTTCTGTGAAGATTTCGGCAACGCTTTTGCCGCAGCGCTGTTCGAGCAGCGTATCCATATCCAGAAACCGGACGCCGAGTTGTTTTGCCAGTGTCCGGCCGATCGTGCTTTTGCCGCAGCCCATGTATCCCACTAAAAATATCAGCATCTTTCGGATCGGTTTTACATTATTCTTCCCCGAACAGGTTCATCTGTTTGGTGTTCTGCAGCTGTTCTTCTTCGGCGGCGATGTCGAACTCGACGGTATCCCCCGCGACGTAATTTTTCGGGGGAGCGGTTTTGCCGGCACCGCCGGCGTCGGGCGCGCTGCTGCGTTCCGGCGCGGTCTTCCCGGTCTTTCCGGAAGTCTCTTCCGCTCCGTTTTCGTCGTCCGGACGTCCGGGCGTCTCCTCCGGCCGCGGTTCCTTGTCGAGCGGTTCGGCGAATACGATTTTATCCACGTCGAGCGTCGTGACTCGTTTCCCTTTCGCCCGGTGGCTCTTCACTCCGATGAACTCGTCGACGTCGATCGTGTCGTCGGGCCGCCCGGCGTTGTGTCCGCCGTAAACGACCTGCAACTGCGGATAGGTGTCGCTGTTGATCGCCACCATGTACGATCCGGCGGTGTCTTCGACGAAATTCTGCATTTTGTTGTCGCTCGATTCGGCATTGAACCGCTTGACGTAGTAGTAGTTCTGTTCTCCGTCGAAATAGACGACCGAATAGATCCGGTCGCTGTCGTATTTTTCGACGCGGATCGTGTCCTCCGGGAAATGCAGGCCCAGGTCGTAGTTCGCCGTGTAATAAAGCCCTTTGCCGGTCATTACGATCAACTTGTCGTCGCCGACGAATTCGCCGAGCAATTCGCCGCGCCCGTCGGTGTTCAGCCGACGGATTTCGTCGTCGTACCATACGTCCACGCCGCCGAGGGTCGATGCGCCGCGCTCCTTCAATACGATCTTATGGATCGCGTAGCGCGAGAACAGGTTGCCCTGCGATTGCCGCCCTTTGATCGCCAGTTCGCTGAAGTTCAGGTCGACGATCAGCTTTTTGAGCCTCGGCCTCGGTTTGAAGTAAACCTTCAGGATTTCGGCTTCGCCGTTCGGGTTGACGCTCATGTACAAGATATCGCTTTTCGGCGTTCCTTTGGTGATGTCGTATTCGCGGTCGCGCGTGATTCCTTTGATCGCGCAACGTTTCATCATCACCGGCCCGTTGCGCCCGTCGCGGTACAGCACGTTGTAGATCGTCCGTTCGTCGTTGCGCTTGAAGATACCTATATAATAAATGTTCTTCGCGAAGAACGCCTTGTCCGACACTTTCGTGATGATGTATTTGCCTTCCTTCGTGATGACGATCACGTCGTCGATGTCCGAGCAGTCGCAGACGAACTCGTCCTTACGCATCGCCGCTCCGATCCCGAAAAATCCCTCTTCGCGGTTGACATACAGCTTGGCGTTCGCCACGACCACTTTCGTCGCTTCGATCGAGTCGAAACTGCGCAGTTCGGTTTTCCGCTCGCAGTTTTTACCGTATTTATCGCGTATCCGCGTAAAGTAGGCGACCGCGTAGTCGATCAGGTGTGCCAGGTCGTGCTTCACCTGCTTGATCTCGTCCTCTACGTTGCGGATGTGTTCGTCGGCTTTGAACGCATCGTAGCGCGAAATGCGGATCATTCGCAGTTCGGTCAGTTTGACGATGTCGTCGAGCGTGATTTCGCGCCGTAGCAGGCGGGCGAACGGTTCGAGTCCCTTGCCGACGGCGGCGTAGGCCGCTTCCCGCGAGGTGCACTCTTCCATCAACTGGTAAATCCGGTTCTCGATGAAGATCTTTTCGAGCGACGACATGTGCCAATCTTGTTCGAGTTCTTCCATCCGGATCTCCAGCTCGCGTTTGAGCAGTTCTTTGGTATGGTCGGCGCAGCGTCGCAGGATTTCGCGGACGCCCATGAAGTGAGGTTTCTCGTCCATGATGACGCAGGCGTTCGGCGAGATCGACACTTCGCAGTCGGTGAACGCGTACAGCGCGTCGATCGTCCGGTCGGACGACTCGTCGTTGCTGACGTGAATTACGATCTCGACCTTGTCGGACGTATTGTCGTCGACCTTCTTGATTTTGATCTTGCCTTTGTCGTTCGCGCGGATGATCGAATCCTTGATCGACTCGGTGGTCGTGCCGAACGGAATTTCGGTGATCGCCAGCGTCCGTTTGTCGATCTTGTTGATCCGGGCGCGCACTTTGACCGCTCCGCCGCGCAGTCCGTCGTTATAGCGCGATACGTCGGCCAGCCCCCCGGTCGGAAAATCCGGGTAAATTTCGAAGTCGCCGCCCCGGAGGTAGGCGATGCTCGCGTCGATCAGTTCGTTGAAGTTATGTGGCAGGATTTTCGATGCCAGTCCGACCGCGATGCCCTCGACTCCCTGGGCCAACAACAGCGGGAATTTGACAGGCAGCGTTACCGGTTCCTGATTCCGCCCGTCGTACGACAGCATCCATTCGGTGACTTTCGGGTTGAACACCACGTCCAGCGCGAATTTCGACAGCCGCGCCTCGATGTAACGCGGGGCGGCGGCTCCGTCGCCGGTCAGCACGTTGCCCCAGTTTCCCTGGCAGTCGATCAGCAGGTCTTTCTGCCCGAGTTGCACCAGCGCGTCACCGATCGAGGCGTCGCCGTGCGGGTGGTATTGCATCGTCGACCCGATGATGTTCGCCACTTTGTTGTACCGGCCGTCGTCCAGTTTCTTCATCGCGTGCAGGATGCGCCGCTGCACCGGCTTCAGCCCGTCTTCGACATGCGGCACGGCGCGTTCGAGGATCACGTACGATGCGTAATCCAGAAACCAGTCCTGGTACATGCCGGTCAGTTTGCGCCGGTCGGGTTTGTCGTCGGTCAGACGTCCGTATTTTCCGGCGCGGGCGTTATTTCCTCCGTCCGTTTCCGCGCCGGCCGGGAGGTCGTCCCGGCGGTTGTTGATATTTTGTTCTTCGTTCATGTCTGGTGTTGTGTTCCTTGCCTGAAAATAGTCCGGATCGCGTTTAAATCAGGTTGTCCACGTAATCGGCCTCGATCCGCAGGTTGCCGATGATGAAGCCCTGGCGTTCCATGCTGTTCTTGCCCATGTAGAATTCGAGCAGATCGGCGACCGGGTCTTCCTTGGTCAGCCGCACTTTGTCGAGCCGCATGTTTTCGCCGATGAACTCTTTGAACTCGTCGGCCGAGATTTCGCCCAATCCTTTGAATCGCGTGATTTCGGGGTTCGGGCCCAGTTGGTCGACCGCCCGTTGCCGCTCTTCCTCGCTGTAACAGTAGCGCGTTTCCCGTCGGTTGCGGACGCGGAACAGCGGCGTCTGCAAAATGTACAGGTGTCCCGAACGGATCACTTCCGGAAAGAACTGTAGGAAGAAAGTCATCAGCAGCAAACGGATGTGCATCCCGTCGACGTCGGCATCGGTCGCCACGACGATCTTGTTGTAGCGCAGGTTGTCCATGTCCTCCTCGATGTTCAGCGCCGCCTGCAGCAGGTTGAATTCCTCGTTCTCGTAAACGATTTTTTTTGTTAGCCCGAAGCAGTTCAGCGGCTTGCCCCGGAGGCTGAACACGGCCTGCGTATTCACGTCGCGCGATTTGGTGATCGAGCCGCTGGCCGAATTACCCTCGGTGATGAAGATCATCGACTCTTCGGCGCGGTCGTTCTTGTCGGTCAGGTGGATGCGGCAGTCGCGCAGTTTCTTGTTGTTCAGGCTCACTTTTTTGGCCATCTCTCGGGCCTTTTTCTGAATGCCCGAGATCGCCTTGCGCTCTTTTTCGTTTTCCTGTATTTTTTTTTGCAGGATATCGGCCGTTTCCGGGTGTTTGTGCAGGAAATTGTCGAGTTCCGTTTTCAGAAAATCGACGATGAAGTTCCGCACCGTAGGCCCGTTCGGGCCCATCTCTTTCGAACCGAGTTTCGTTTTGGTCTGCGATTCGAACATCGGCTCCTCGACTTTGACGCTGATCGCCGCGATCACCGACGTGCGGACGTCTGCCGCATCGTAGTCCTTTTTGTAAAATTCCTTGATCGTCTTGGCGATCCCTTCGCGGAAAGCGGTCTGATGCGTTCCGCCCTGCGTCGTATGCTGACCGTTGACGAACGAGTAGTAGGTTTCGCCGTAGCCGTGCCCGTGCGTGATGACCACTTCGATGTCCTCTCCGCAGAGGTGAACGGGCGGGTAGAGCGGCTCTTCGCCGAGGTTTTCCTGCAGCAGGTCGAGCAGCCCGTTTTTCGAGACGAACGCCTGCCCGTTGACCCTGATCGTCAGCCCGGCGTTCAGGTAAGTGTAGTTGCGTACCATCGACTCCACGTATTCCATGTGAAAGTCGTAGCTGCCGAAAACGCTTTCGTCGGCATGGAACGACACCATCGTCCCGTTCTTTTCGCCGACGCCGCTTTCGGACACGTCCGCGATTTCGTTCCCCTTCTCGAACCGCACGCTGCGGGCTTCGCCGTCGCGCACGCTGCGGATCAGGAAAGCGTCCGACAGCGCGTTGACCGCCTTGATGCCGACGCCGTTCAGTCCGACCGATTTTTTAAACGCTTTCGAGTCGTATTTCGCGCCGGTGTTCATCTTCGACGCCACGTCCACCAGTTTGCCGAGCGGCACGCCGCGTCCGTAGTCGCGTACGGTGACGGTCTTGTCGTCCGCGATCGTGATGTCGATGCTCTTGCCGAAGCCCATCATGTATTCGTCTACGGAGTTGTCCAGCACCTCTTTGATCAGGATGTAGATCCCGTCGTCGGCGGACGTTCCGTCGCCGAGTTTCCCGATATACATACCCGGCCGCCGCCGGATGTGCTCTTTCCAATCCAGTGTCCGGATGTGTTCGTCCCCGTAATCTGCAACCATACCCATAGTCGATTCTCGTGCTCCTATCTCTTTTATTTTTCGTTTATTGTTGTTTTCCGGTCATTTGCAGGTGCGCCGTCCGCATCCGGTTTTCCATTTCGACGGCCAGTTCGCGGGCTTCCTTCGACGCTACGTATTCCGCAGGCAGCGCGTCGAGCACCTTTACCCGGAACGTATGCGGCATCCGCAGCCGCCAGCCGTCGTTCAGGCTCCACGTGCCGTCGATCACGACCGGTTGGATGCCCACGCCGGCATGCTTGGCCACCAAGAAAGCCCCGTCTTTGAACCGTCCGATCTCTCCCGTCTTGGTGCGCGTCCCTTCCGGGAAGACGATCACCGACGTTCCGCGCGACAACCGCTGCCGGCAGCGTTCGAGCATCTGTTTGGCGCTGCCCCGCGAGCCGCGTTCGACCGGAATGTCGCCGTGCATCCACAGCACCCAACCGAAAACGGGCATTTTCTGCACCTCTTTTTTCGATACCCATTTGAACGTCGTGGGCAGTACGTACATCAGCGGGATGTCGAGCATCGACTGATGGTTCGTGACGATCACCCACGGCCGACTGCGGTCGATTTTTTCGGCGCCTTCTATCCGTATGCGCCACCAGGGGCACAACCTGAAAATCCCGTACGACCACATCCGCGAGGCCCAGTGCAGCACCACCCGTTCCCGGTCGAAAAGCACCGTCAGCAAAAATAGGACTGCGAACGGGATGAAACAGAGTAACGTGAACACAACCAAAAGGATGTAGTACAATATAGATCTTACCATAAACGCAGATTTCCCCAAATTTTAGAACCATGCAAGTTTAGCATAAATTTTCGGTTTTTCCGCCGGATTTCCGGATCATTTATCAACAATTAATCACAACCGGTCCCTACGCAAAAGCCTGTCGGGACGCTTACGGGCTTCTCTTCTAATCTGTAAAACGGACTCGGGCGGTTCGTGTTGTCTGCGCCGCGCCGCATCCGGTTTGTGTCGCATACGGTAAAAACTCCGATTAAATTTTGACGATTCGGAAAAATCTCGGATATTTGTGGTTCGATGAAAGAGACTCGGAAAATTACGCTCGAAGAGATACAGCTTCCCATAGCCGGAAAAATCCGCAGCTATGAGGAGTATATAGCTTCCATCCTTCACAGCGACAACCGCTACGTCGCTTCCATCACCGATTACATCCTGAGTAACCGGGGCAAGCAACTGCGTCCGTTGCTGGTGTTGCTGTCGGCGGCGTTGCACGGCGAAGTGGCCGATCGCAGCTACATGGGAGCCTCGCTCGTCGAGATGATCCATACGGCTTCGCTGATCCACGACGATGTGGTGGACGAGGCTTACGTGCGTCGCAGCGCTCCGTCGGTCAATGCGCTGTGGCATTCGCGCACGGCTGTGCTGATCGGCGATTATATTTTCGCCCGCACGTATCACGTGAGCTTGCAAAACGGGGGCTGGGACATGCTGACCGAGGTGACCCGTTCGATCCACGAAGTTTGCGAGGGGGAGCTGATCCAGACCGAACAGACCGAGAAACTGGCGATGACCGAAGCGATCTATTACGATATCATCTATAAGAAGACCGCTTCGCTGCTGGGAGCTTGCGCTGCGGTCGGGGCGATTTCGGTAGGTGCGCCTGCCGACCGCGTGGCGGCTCTCAGGCAGTTCGGCGATCACCTGGGCATCGCGTTTCAGATCAAGGACGATATTCTGGACTATTCGCCGATGGAGGTGACCGGCAAACCGGCCGGAGGCGATATGCGCGAACGCAAGATCACGCTGCCGCTGCTTCGCTTGCTGGACCAGAGTGCGCCCGAACGCCGCCGGAAGCTGGTCGCCAAACTCAGCGACGTGCGTAATTCGCCTAAAAACGTCGATTATCTGTGCAAGGCGGTGCTCGACAGCGACGGCATCGCGTATGCGCGGCAGTGCATGACCGAATACCGGAATCGGGCGCTGGCCTTCCTGGAAGGCTATCCGGAGTCCGACGTACTTCGTTCGCTGCATTTGTTCGCCGATTTCGTTCTTTCGCGCGATAAGTGATTTTGAAATCTTTTACGGGATCGAACGCTCGCCTTTTTTCCGAAAGGCCGCCTGTCCGACGGAACGGTTTGCGCGGCCGACTTGCCGCCGGATCGGGCAACGGGCGGAATTCATGACAAACAGAACATGGAACTCATTCTGAAATATTTTCCGGAACTTACGGCCGTACAGCGGGAACGGTTCGCCGCTCTCGGGGCGTTGTACCGCGAATGGAACGACCGGATCAACGTCGTTTCGCGTAAGGACATCGACCAGCTTTACCTGCGGCATGTGCTGCACGGGCTGGCCATCGCGAAGGTGTGTGCGTTCCACCCCGGTGCGCGGGTGCTGGACGTGGGGTGCGGAGGCGGTTTCCCGGGGATTCCGCTGGCCATCCTTTTCCCGGAGGTTCGTTTCACGCTGGTCGATTCGATCGGCAAGAAGATCCGGGTCGTGCGGGAGATTTCCCGTGCGGCGGGAATTTCGAACGTAGAAGGCGTTCACAGCCGCGTCGAGCAGATGCCCGGAAAATTCGATTTCGTCGTCAGCCGGGCCGTCACCGAAATGAAACCGTTCGTCGGTTGGGTGTGGAACAAGCTGGAACCGGTCGCCGGGGCCGGATCGCTGGCAGGGGGCATACTGTACCTCAAGGGCGGCGACCTGGACGCCGAATTGGATGCGGTGGGCAAACCGTACACGGTGTTCGATATTCCGGATTTCTTCGGCGAGCCGTTTTTCGAAACCAAAAAAGTGGTTTACTTTCCGAAATAGGGGGACGGACGGCGCATTTCCCGTATCGGCTATTTCGCTGGTATGCTTATTTTTCTCAAAAAGTTTTTGTATAAATCAAAAATGTTTTACCTTTGCACTCCGTTGCGTGCGAATCGGACGCAGGACAAGAGAAACGAAAATAGATAAAAACATAAAACGCGATGAAAAGGACTTTTCAACCCTCTCAGAGAAAAAAGATCAACAAGCACGGTTTCCGTGAAAGAATGTCTACTGCCAACGGTCGCAAGGTGCTTGCCGCCCGTCGCGCGAAAGGACGCAAGAAGTTGACCGTTTCCGACGACACCCGTTGGAAATAATCGTTCCTGACAGAGAAATGAAGGGGCTGCTAAGCATTTGGCAGCCTTTTTTCGTACCGTAAATATTTTAGGAATCATGTTTGGGTTATCCGGAAAGTATGAGTCGCTGGCCGAAAAGGTCGACCGTTCGCAGCGCCTGAGCCGCGACGAAGCGTCGGTGTTGGCCGGTGCGCCGCTGGCGCTGCTGGGGTTGCTGGCCTCGCGGGTCAAGGAGCGTAAAAGCGGCCGCGAGGTCTATTATAACCGCAATTTCCACATTGAGCCGACCAATATCTGCGTTTTCAACTGCCGGTTCTGTTCGTACCGGCGACCGGCGGGAGCTTCCGACGCGTGGGATTATTCGGAAGAGGAGATCCTCGCGCAGGTGGAAGCGCACCGCGATAGCGGGGCTACCGAGATTCACATCGTCGGCGGAGTGCATCCGCAACACGACATCTATTATTATGCCGATCTGATCCGGAAGGTAAAGCGGATTCTGCCGCAGGCTTCGGTCAAGGCGTTCACGGCGATCGAACTGGCCTATATGATCGACAAGGCGGGACTGACCCCGCACGACGGCCTCGCATTGCTCAAGGAAGCCGGCATGGAGGCGATTCCCGGCGGCGGCGCCGAGATTTTCGACGAAGCGATCCGTGCGCGGATCTGCCCGGAGAAAGGGAGTTCCGAAACGTGGCTTGCGATGCACCGCGAAGCGCACCGGATCGGGATTTCGACCAATGCGACGATCCTGTACGGGCATGTCGAAAACTGGGAACACCGCATCGACCACCTCGACCGGCTCCGCACGCTGCAAGACGAAACGGGCGGCTTCAACGCGTTCATTCCGCTGAAGTACCGCAGCCGGCACAACTCCATGTCCGAAGTAGGCGAAGTGAGTGTCGTCGAAGATATGCGGATGACGGCCCTGGCGCGTGTTTACCTCGATAATTTTCCGCATATCAAAGCCTACTGGCCGATGTTCGGCAAGACGACGGCGCAGATCGCGCTGGCGTTCGGGGCCGACGATATGGACGGCACGATCGACGACAGCACGAAAATCTACTCGATGGCGGGAGCCGAGGACCAGTCTCCGGCCATGACCGCCGCCGATATGGAGCGGCTGATCCGCGATGCGGGATATCTGCCCGTCGAACGCGATACGTTTTACAATCCGGTTAAAAAGTAGTATATTTAACCCGGAATTGACCGGTCGAACCGGTCGTCTTAACCGTACGATATGGACTTTCTGAGAAAACTGGCCCGGAAGATCAACGGCAATCCGATTTCGCGCAATCTGGTGCTGGCTGCCTGTGCGATCATCGTGTTTATGTGCGTTGTGAATTTGCTGCTGAATCTTTTTACTCGCCACGGACAAGTGCGCGACGTTCCCGATTTCAGCGGGATGACCGTCGAGGAGGCCGTCAAGGCCGGAAAGGGGGCTTCGCTGAAGATCGAGGTCAACGATTCGTTGTATGTCCCGGCCTATCCGGGCGGCGTGATCCTGGAACAGAACCCGTCGGCCGGGGCCCGGGTGAAATCCGGCCGTCATATTTTCGTGACGATCAATTCGTTCCATCAGAAGATGGTGACCGTTCCCTATGTGACCGGATTCTCGTTGCGTCAGGCGAAAAACAACCTGGAGATGGCCGGTCTGGAAATCAAGGAGCTGATCTATAAGAGCGACATTGCGACCAATTATGTGCTGGAAGAGCGTTGCGCCGGTAAGGTGGTGCAGCCGGGCAGCAAGTTGCAGACCGAAATGGGGTCGGGCGTTACGCTGGTCGTCGGCATGGGCGAAGAAGGAAACGTGCAGCAGATCCCGCAGCTAGTCGGGTTTACGGCACGGGAGGCGAAAAGCCGCCTTTGGGAAGCCGGTTTCAACGTAGGCAAGATCACTCGCGACGAAGGGATTACGGCCCTGAACGAAGTGGACGCCCGGGTTCATGCGCAGTCGCCCGCCACGGGCAGCCGCCGGACGCTGGGAACGAAGGTGAATTTCTCGCTGACTCTCGATGATAAGAAGCTCGAGGCAGGGCGCAAGCAGTCCGACCGGGATGCTCGAAAGGCCGTTCGGGAATTGGCCGACAGCCTGGCTGCGACGGAAAGCGAAGTCGAAGAATAAATATTCCAGTCCGGATGAACGAAGAGGATTTGCTGGGGGACGATCCCGAACTGACCGACGGGGCGGACCCGACGGAGGAGATGTACGAACACTACAGCGTGACGGTCGACAAAGGCCAGAACCTGTTGCGAATCGACAAGTTCCTGACCAACCGGATGGAAGGCGCTTCGCGGAACCGGATTCAGACGGCGGCGGACGCCGGCAATATCCTGGTGAACGGCGTGCCCGTCAAGTCGAGTTATAAAGTCAAACCGCTGGATCGGGTATCGATCGTGATGCCCTATCCGTTGCGGGAAGTGGAGATCATTCCTGAAAACATACCGTTGGACATCCGTTACGAAGACGACGACCTGATTATCGTCAACAAGCCGGCCGGCATGGTGGTGCATCCCGGTCACGGGAACTATTCGGGAACGCTGGTCAACGCGTTGACCTATCATCTGAAGGATCTGCCGCTGTTCCGCGACGGCGATATGCGGGCCGGTTTGGTGCACCGAATCGACAAGAATACGTCCGGTATCCTCGTAGTTGCCAAGAACGAACGGTCGCATGCGCGCCTGGCCAAACAGTTTTTCGATCATTCGATCCATCGGGTCTATCATGCGCTGGTGTGGGGCAATATAGAGGCCGACGAGGGCACGGTCGTCGGAAATATCGGCCGCAGCGTGCGCGACCGGCTGAAAATGGCTGTCTTCCCGGACGGCGACGGCGGCAAACACGCCGTAACCCATTACCGGGTGCTCGAACGGCTCGGTTACGTCAATCTGATCGAATGCCGGCTCGAAACCGGGCGCACGCACCAGATCCGGGTGCATATGGAATACATCGGTCATCCGTTGTTCAACGACGAACGTTACGGCGGCGATCGGATACTGAAAGGAACGACTTTCTCGAAATACAAACAGTTCGTCGAAAATTGTTTCCGGACGATGCCGCGCCACGGATTGCATGCCCGTAGTCTCGGGTTCATCCATCCGGCGACCGGGAAGGAGGTTTTTTTCGAGAGCGAGATGCCGGACGATATGCGGACGGTGCTCGACCGGTGGCGGAATTACGTTTCGGCTCGCCCGGAGGAGGGCGGTTGTTGACGGCCGGTGAACGGGGTGAAACGAAACGGGCGGATTTTCTTAATCCGCCCGTTTCGTTTTTTATTCCGTGACGATCACCGGTATCTTGATGTTGGCCGCAATCGTAGGTTGCGGATCTAATGTTCTTGAATATAGCGTATTCAGGCTGATGTAGTACGATCCGATATCCTCCGTGTCCAGCGGGGCGAAAAAGATCAGTTGAAGGTACATGGCTTCCGGGGAGGTCGTACCTTTGTCGTCCTTGTATTTGAGGCTCTGCATGAAAAAGGTTCTGGCCGACGTTCCGTCTTCGTGCATGAACTGTTTGGTCTGGGTAAATCCGAGCGGCGGACGAACCTGCTGGAACAACTCCGAAGTAACGCCTACGGCGGCCATGATCTCGCCCATTTCGATGTCGAGGGTTTTGTTGGCTTCGGTGATCTCGGCGTAATCGGAAACCTTCAGGGTAATGGCAGGCGCGATGCACCGTGTCTGGTAAACTTTCACGAGAGCCGTTTTCAACACGTGGTTGGTCGTATCGTTCCGGTCCGTTAGGTAGATGTTTATATCGACCGGTACGAAGGCTTCGTCGGGTTTCGGGAAGTCGAGTCCGATCGGTTCCATCGTCCAGGTCGCGTTGTCTTTGTCGGTCAGGAAAAAATATCCGGCGAATTCGCCTCCGAGCTTGCAACTGTCGACGATCGCGTCCTCCATGTCGAATTTCGTAGCGCTGCCTTCCGAAATGGCGCACGGCAGCAATCGTACGGAAGTGGCGATCGGCGTGTTGTTCAGTTCGACGTAGGATACGGCCGGCGAAACGTCGATGTCTACCATGTCCCCGGTCAGTTTGATCCGCGTGTTCAGATTTCCGAAAGTCGCGGACGTCAGCGCCACGCGCCGGTTGTCCGCATCGGTATAATTTAGCACCAGCGTGAAGTCGATGTCGCCGTAGTAGGCGCCGTCGAGAATTTCGATCTCGGCGATCCACTGTCCTTCGCAGGTCTCTCCGGCCTGGTTTTTATAAGGCGTTACGCCGACCAGCGAACATTCGGGAATGGTCGTGACGTACGAGGCTTTGGTGATCTGCGAACGGATGGCGTCCAGTCGGAGGTCTTCCGCCTGGACGATATAATTCGATGGGTTGACCCGGAAGGGCACTTTCAGCGTCGATCCGTTCAGGACGGTGATTTCGGACTGTAGCAGCGTGATGCCGGTCGGGTAGGGCCGTTTCAGCGTATCGATGTCGTCTTTCATCTCCTTGCATCCCGGAAGAACGGCGGTCAGCAGGGCTATTCCGCAATATAACAAAGCTTTTTTCATAGTGGTCAAATGAATTACCTGATGCGATCCAGGGATCGTACCAGTTTGTCGTCTTTAACGATTCCCCGGCGAGCGAGCAGGGTCAGGATCGCAGCGACGAGGGGAAAGGCCGCGGTCACCGACAGCGCTACGGGGCCGAAGCCTTCTTCGCCGAACGACTTCAGGTAGAGCGCCGTCACGCCGGCCGTCAGCAACAACAGTACGATTTGCGCCGTGCACAAGCGCTTTTGGAGCCTGCGTTTTTTGTAGCGGAAAACAGTGATTATCTCCAGCACGATCGTTGCGCCCAGCAGCGCCGTGGCTGCGAGAGTCAGCGAGTTGACGATCGGGCTGCTGCTGGCCGTCGGGTCGTCGTATCCCCAGACCATGATCCGGAAAACCGAGTTTTCCGGGCCGATCGCATGGGCCAGCGGCAGGAAGAACATCAGCCCCAGCAGCAGTGCCGACAGGAGCAGGTATACGGTTTGAATGCGTTGTATCATTGTGAAACGGATTTGTTTTGAAGTTTTTCATCGATCAGGTAGCGGTTCCTGTCCCCGGAATTCCGGCTGATCAGTTCCCCGATGAAACCCGCCAGGAACAGTTGTACGCCGATGACGACGGCCCCCATCGCTATATAGAACAGCGGTTGATCGGTCGCGCCGCGCACCGGAATCAGGTGCGCCTGTTTATACAGTTTTTCGGCGATGACCCATACGGTCGTCGCGCCGCCGACCAGGAACATCAGCGTGCCCAATCCGCCGAAGAAGTACATCGGACTTTTGCCGAAGCGGGTCATGAACAGGACGGTGATCAGGTCGAGATATCCCTTGATCATCCGTTCCCATCCGAATTTCGACACCCCGTACTTCCGGGCCCGGTGATGCACGACCTTTTCGCCGATTCGTTTGAAACCGGCTTGCTTGGCCAGGAACGGGATGAACCGGTGCATTTCGCCGTAAACCTCGATGCTTTTGACCACCTGGTTGCGGTAGGCTTTCAGGCCGCAGTTGAAGTCGTGCAGCTTGATTCCGGAAGCCAGCCGCGCCGTGCCGTTGAAGAATTTACTCGGCAGCGTCTTCCCGACCGGATCGAACCGGCGCTTTTTCCATCCGCTGACCAGGTCGTATCCCTCTTCGGTAACCATCCGGTACAGTTCCGGGATTTCGTCCGGCGAGTCCTGCAGATCGGCGTCCATCGTGATCACGACGTCGCCCCGGGCCGCTTCGAAGCCGCAGTAGAGTCCGGCCGATTTCCCGTAATTGCGCCTGAACCGGATGGCCCGGACGCACGGATTGGCGTCGTGCAGCGAGCGGATCACTTCCCACGAGCGGTCGTTGCTGCCGTCGTCCACGAAGATGACTTCGTACGAGAAGCGGTTCTCCGCCATCACCCGCTCGATCCATGCGAGCAATTCGGGCAACGATTCCTCCTCGTTGTACAGCGGGACGACTATCGAGATGTTCGGATTGTTTTCTGACATCGTGCTGTTGTTTTTATTCGGATTGCGGGGGCATCGTGCCGTTTTGTCCGTTGTTCGCACCGGCGAACGGGTCGCCGTGGCGTTTGACGAACAACGATACGATCAGGCCGAGCAGTCCGCCGTAAATAATCATCGTACCCACGCCGCTGAACACGACGAAGAGCGGGTTCCCCATCATTCTCGCCGCGATCGTACCGGCCGACTCGACCGCTTTCTCGTCCCATCCGTTTTCCACGTAGGTCGCGATCGCCAGGTCCATCTGTTGCCGGAAAAATTCCGGGTCGATCCATTTGTAAAGCACGAACATGCCCAGTCCGCCGAGAATCCCGGCGAACAGCGACATCCGCAAGACGAAGGCCATGCTTTGGCCGAACGAAAAGCCGGCGGCTCCGCGCAGGGCCGCCATCCGGCTCGAATAGAAATAGAGAAATCCGGCGATCGAAAAGAAGCCCAGCGCGCCCGCCAGCGATGCGACGCCCGTATGCGAGCGCATCAGGTGACCGGCGATCGCAAGGATCGCATAGGTCAGGCCCATGTAGAACCCGCCGGTCGCCGCCTCCCTCCATGCAATGCTATTGAATGATTTTTCCATCGTAACGATTTTCTGATTGTCGGTTTAAACGAGGTTGCCGATGCCTTCGCGCAGGATCGAGATGTCGTCCGGGTCGGTGCAGTCGACCACCGTCGTCGGGACGTGGTTGCCGTATCCGCCGTCGATCACCGCATCCACCAGTGTTCCGTAACGCTCGTAGATCAGCGACGGGTCGGTCGTGTACTCCTCTTCCCGGCTGTCTTTGACCGAGGCCGTGACCATCGGATTGCCCAGCGCTTCGACCAGCGCGATCGGAATGCCGTTATCCGGAATACGTATCCCCACCGTTTTTTTCTTTTCCAGGAATTTGTCCGGAATTTTTCCCGATGCGTTGAGGATGAAGGTAAACGGGCCGGGCAGGTTGCGTTTCAGCAGTTTGAAGACCGTGTTGTCCACCTTGGCGTATGCCGCGACTACGCTCAGGTCGGGGCAGATGATCGAAAAGTCGGGGCCCGTTTTACCGGTGATCGCGCGGATCCGCTCGATGGCCTTGGTGCTTTTCAGCGAGCAGCCGAACGCGTAGACGCTGTCGGTCGGATAGATGATCACGCCGTCGCGCGCGAGGATGTCCGCCGCCTGCGCGACGGATTTCTCATTCGGGTTTTGCGGATAGATTTTGATGATCATAACCCTGTGTCGTTTTGTCGTGACGGTCGAAATAAAAAATGGGTAAGCTACTTATATCGCACCGCTACAACCGCCTACCCTTGCTGTCTTCCGACCCTGGGGGATTCAGCAGGAGCTGGTCGTATAAGACTTACCCAGGGACAAAATTAAACAATTTCGCTATATTTGCAAAAATATTTTTCCGGATGAAGCGAAAAGGAAAGTATTACCTGCTTGCCGCGTTTGCGGCGCTTGCGGTAACGGTTTGTGTCGGTGGTTATTCCGCATGGCAATACTTTTGGGGCGGGGCGGTGGCCCGCGACGCGGTCGTGCTGGTTCCTACCGGCAGCGATTTCGACCGGCTGACCGATTCGCTGCGGCGCAGCGGCGCGTTGCGCAACGTACGCAAATTCGTGCGGATAGCGCGTATACGCGGTCTGGACGAGACCGTTCGTCCGGGACGTTACAAGCTCGACGCGGGGATGACCTACGCCGCGCTGATCGACCGACTGAAGCAAGGGCTTCAGGCTCCGGTACGGGTTACTTTCAACAATGTCCGGACGCTCGACCGGTTGGCCGGCAGCGTCGGCCGGCGGCTGGAAACCGATTCGGCGACGCTTGCGCGGGCGCTGCTGAGCGATTCTACGGCCCGCGCATACGGATACGCGCCGCAGACCTTCATCGGGATGTTCATTCCGAATACTTACGAAATGTATTGGAACAGTTCGGCGGATGATTTTATTCGGCGAATGAAGAAAGAGTCCGACCGGTTCTGGAAAAACCGCGATGCGAAACTCGCCCGCACGGGCCTCTCCCGCGACGGGGCGATGACCCTCGCTTCGATCGTTTACGAGGAGACCAAGCGCAAGGACGAAATGCCCGTCGTGGCGGGGGTTTATATCAACCGGCTGAAGCGCGGTATGCCGCTGCAGGCCGATCCGACGGTCAAGTTCGCTGTCGGCGATTTCTCGATCAAACGCGTCCTGCATACCCACCTGGCCGTCGATTCCCCGTACAATACTTATAAATACCCGGGCTTGCCGCCGGGGCCGATCTGTATGCCGTCGATCGCCGCGATCGATGCCGTGCTCGACTACGCCGACCACGACTACCTCTATTTCTGCGCCAAGGACGACTTGTCCGGCGCCCATAATTTCGCAAAGACCCTGTCCGAGCACAACCGCAACGCGGCGGCCTATGTATGGGCGCTGAACAGGCTGAAAATCAAATAGATCGTTTAGCTGGCTCCGTTTTTCGGGGCGGGGCTAACGGAATTGCAGACTGCTCCGGCCCATGTCCCGCGACGTCGCCACGGCGATGCCGCGCCGATCGTGGCCGTTGACCGCGCAGTAGAAGTGGTATACCACTCCTTTATATTTCACTACGAACGATTTGTGGGCGAAAAGGTTGTCGTAGGATTCGGACGGGACGATCAGATCGTCGCCCGTCCAGTCCGTCCAGTGGGCCAGATCGTACGAACAGGCGAAACGATTGAAAGCCGCATACGGTTTCCCTTTCCAGAATGCGCCGAAGTAGAACATGACGTACAGGTCGCCCATCTTCTGGATCTGCGCGTCTCCGGTGATCCCTTCGGGATGTTCCAGCACCGGTCGGTCGGAGTAACGCCGCCAGGTTTTCAGGTCGTCCGACAACGCGATCCCGATACTTTCTTTGCCGTCCGCGCTTCCTTTGGCATTGTAATACATGACGAACGGGGCGCCGAGCAGCCGTTTCGGGGCCCGGATCACCGAACTTTTGTACAGCGTGTAGCGCTCCCATGGCCCGGCGTCCGGATCGGCGGGCGTCATGACCGGAGCGTCGAAGCCTTCCCATTCGTGGGGCCGGGCGATCTTCCCGCCGGTGCGGGCCATGCCTACGTTCAACATGCCGGCTTCGTATCCCTGCGTGGCTCCGCCGATGTAGGACAGCCAGTAGCGGCCGTCGTATTTTCCGGCTCGGTAGCTGCCGCCCCAGCGGTAGTCCTGCAACGCGAGGTATCCCCCGCGCTGGGCAGAATCCCAGCTTCCCCCGGCAAACGACAGGATCGGTCCGAGCGTGTTCCATTTCAGTAGGTCGTCGCTTTCGGCCAGCCAAGTCTCGTACCCCGTGCTGTCGAACAACACGTAGGTCATGTACCACTTGCCTTTTTCGCGGAACACGGTCGGGGAGTCCACCATGTCTTCGTCCCGTTCCGGAACCAGGACGAGTCCGTATTTGTAAGGCGTCTTTACCGTTTCGTAAACTTTTTTCATCGTTTCCTGCGGAACGCTTTGCTGCGCCGTCGCGGGTTGCAGGAACGACAGGGCGGCCGCTAATGCCAGCCCGGCGGGGATACGTCGTTTCATAGGTCGTAATATGGATGGATTTGCCGGTTTATCAAGTGCGGTACGGGGCAAGCCGTGTTCCGGTTCCGTAAAGTTAGCATATTTTTTATACCTTAATCAAATAAAAAGGACAGCTCGGCGCCGTTCTTTTATTTTTTCTTTGAAGTCTTATCGGGAATATCCTGATTGGCTATATTGTCAAAAAAATCCGGGATGTTTTGCTGCCTATCTGTCAGCGTTTTATGGGCAAAAATTATTGTCATTCGAATGTCGGACTTTATTTTGATGAAAATCAAAGTATTAATCGCGCGTCGAAAGTCGTCGGACAATAAAAATGTTTGGCCATTACATGAATAATTGTTATGTTTGCGCTGATAAAATACCGTTTCGTACGTTGAAAGCGGGTTTTTCGGGGTTTACGGCATTCGCACCTGGGTCAGGCGCAGAGCCGCGTTCCGGAATATCAAATCGATATTAAGCGGACAAAACTTATCTGACTGCGTGTAAAGACGATTTTCTGGCACGGGGGAATGGAAGGAATGTCCTTTTGTGAAACGGATGACAAGCGAAACCGCTTCGGAGCATTGGTACGCGCTCAAAGTTTTCTACAATAAAGTATTCGAGATCGAAGCTTATCTGAAAGATAAGGCTTTCGAAAGTTATATCCCCCTCAAAACGGTCGAGATGATGTGGCGCGGAGAGAAAAAAATCTGCCGCAAACCGGCCGTTTCTTCCCTGATGTTCGTTCGCGCGACGGAACATGCCGCGATCGGATTGCAGCGGCAGTTGAATAACCGCATTATCGTATACTGCGACCGGGATACGAAGCGCCCTGCCGCGATTCCGGAACGCGAAATGAATATCTTTAGGTTGGTGACCTCTTCGGGCGATCGGGAACTGGAGTATTTCGGCGGCGAAGATACGGTTTATCATACCGGCGACCGGGTACGCGTAACCGAAGGCATCTTCAAGGGCGCGGAAGGTTATATCCGGAGAATCAAAGGGAACAGGCGGCTGGTGGTCTCGATAGAGGGCATCGTAGCCGTTGCCACCTCCTATATTCCGGGGTGTTTTTTAGAAAAGATCTAACGCCGGATCGCCTTTTGCCGTATATTTTATCGCGTTCACTCATCGCATCACAGGTGCGGAACCATTGTTTTAACCGCACAAAAGAACCTTCCGGCCTGAATAAGAATTCGGCGGAGAACTTCTCTCTTTTTGGTAAAATACGTTTTACGGATGCAGCCTGGCAATAGAGTCATTTTAAATACAGCTATTTTATACGCTAAAATGGTTGTTTCCATTTTAGTGGGGTTGATTTCGACCCGTTTGGTTCTTAAGGCGTTAGGAGTAGAAGATTATGGTATTTATAATCTGGTGGCAGGCGTAGTGTCTATGCTGGCGTTTTTAAATACTTCATTGGCGGCGTCTACTCAACGTTTTTTATCTTTTTCTTTGGGAAAACAGGATGTTCGGCATCTTAAAAAAATATTTTACTATAGTTTAATTCTCCATATCGGCATCGGCGTATGTGTTATTTTATTAATAGAGACTGTCGGCATATACGGGATTAAACATGTCCTGACAATCGCGCCGGATAAAATAAGCAATACGCTGTCTATATTGCATTTACTGAGTTGTAGCGTTTTTTTTTCCATCGTAGCCGTTCCGTATATAGCCGTTCTCATCAGCCGGGAGAACATGCTGTTGTTATCTCTGATCGAAATTGCGGAAACCGTTCTCAAATTGCTGGGAGCGGTATATCTATTGACATATCCGGGCAACAGGCTGATCATGTACTCTGCCATCATCGTTGCCGTCATGATCATTTCGCTATTGTTGAAAATGATTATCTGTAGGATGAAATACCCCGAAACTCGTATCGTATTTCAATCATTGAACGACAGAACGCTGTTGCGCGAGTTGACTTCGTTTGCCGGCTGGTATACTTTTGCATCGGTCGGCAGTATGGGGCGGGGACAGGGAATCCCGATGATATTGAATGTGTTTTTCGGAGTGGTCGTGAATGCTGCGTACGGAATTGCCAATCAGGTCAACGGGTTGATGCAGTTTTTTGCTACGGCCATTCTGCAATCCATCAGACCGCAGATCATCAAAAGCGAAGGGGCTCAGGATCGGATCAGGGTAAAGAAATTATCGCTTGTCGCATGTCGTTACATGTTTTTTCTCTGCGCCTTGTTTTCCATTCCGCTGATTATAGAAATGCCTTACGTTCTCCACTTGTGGCTCGGAAACCCGCCTGAGTACACGGTCGGTTTCTGTCGGTTGGTATTGCTGTCCACTTTGCTGTTTATGATTACATGCGGCTTGGGAACTGCCATCGACGCTACCGGCAACATTAAATGGATGTATATTTGGATGGGAAGTTTGCATTTTCTGAATTTGCCGGTAGGTTATTTCTTGCTTAAGGCCGGGATGTCCGCTTACAGCGTATTATGGGTCGTCGTCGGCGAAGAACTCATCTGTATGTGGGTGCGGATCTACTTGGCGAACCGTATTGTCGGGATATCCGTGCGCAAATTCGTCCGACGGGTTATCGTTCCGATTACGATCGTTACGGGGGCGACGGTTCTGGCCGGCATCGTAGCTATTTTTTATATGCATACCGGATTTTTGAGATTGGTCGTCACGTCACTGCTCTGTACCTGTACTTTTTTGATAACGGGTTGGTTTTGCGGAATCGAAAACGAAGAAAAAAGCCGGTTTAAAAATATCATGCACAATATCACCGCACAATTTAAATTGGTCAAACGATGAATGCAGCCCGTCTTGTTAACGGCATTTTATGGCGCATGGAAAAATTCTTTTCCCGTACGCGTATCCGGTGGTTCAAAACTTTGTATATCAATTTTAGAACTCTTCCGTTCAGTCAGGCAATCCGATTGCCTATATACATTTACGGACATGTAAAATTCTATTGTTTATCCGGTAAAATCGTAATTTTCGGACCCATTTCAAGAGGGATGATTAAATTCGGATACCAACAAGGTTCGTTTTCCGCACCGACGAGAAGTGCTATGATTTTGTTGGATCAGGGAACCGAATTGATTTTTAACGGGCCTTGTATGTTCGATTTCGACTATGCTGTCAGATTGACGGGGAAAAGCAATGTAAATATCGGGGCTCATGTAGTATTCGGTCATGATGTGAAAATTTACAGTGAAGAATCGATCACCATAGGGGATTATTGCCGGGTCGCTTTTGGAAGTTGTTTTATAGATACCAATTATCACTATTCTATCGAATTGTCTAATGGCGCTGTCCGTAAAAAGAGCGCTCCTATCGAGATCGGTCGTTATAACTGGATCGGAAACACGTCTACGATCATGAAAGGTACAAGAACCCCGGAGGGAACTATTATCGCATCAAAAGGTTTCTTGAATAAAAATTATGTAAAGCTCGGAGAGGGTGGGACAAATATCGTTTTAGCGGGAAGTCCGGCTAATATTGTACAAAAAGGGTATGCTAGGATACTGTGTCTGGAAATGGAAAAAAATATTAATGAATGGTTTGCGACTCATCCCGGCGAGAAAGAATGTTTGGCGGGCGATTTATCGCATGATTATCGGGTCAATGACGCGTATCGCGATTTATTCAACCGAATATAATGAATAAAAAGATTCGAATCATATTGAGTCGTATCAAATGGGGGCTCGTCAAATGGTATATCGGTCGGAAATACCATGTCTCTTTCGGCCGAAGAGTTGAGGCGTACGATTGCATCTATGAAGGATATCATTCCATCGGAACCGCCAGCTTCATTAGCAGGTCGTATTTAGGATCAGGAACTTACGTTTCGGGGCATTGTGTAATTGGAGATTCGTATATCGGACGGTACTGCAGCATTGCCGACGATGTCGCGATTGGACTTGCGAGTCATCCCTCTGCCGTTTGGGTGACTACTTATCCCGCCTTTTATATGAATTTTAATCGTTGCGTGAATTTTACCTTCCATGCCGGGCCGGAGAAGTATCATCCGTTCAAAAAAGCGTCCGGGCGGTACAACTGCAAGATCGGACACGACGTCTGGATTGGCCGGGGGGCAACAATCGTATCGGGAGTGACGGTCGGCGACGGCGCTATTATCGGAGCGGGCGCTGTCGTATTGAAAGATGTGGCTCCGTATGAAATCGTCGCAGGCGTGCCCGCGCGACATATTCGCTATCGATTTACGGATACTCAGATCAAGGCGCTGTTGCAGATCGAATGGTGGAATAAAGATATGGAATGGCTCAGGGAGCACTATGCGGATTTTGAAAACATAGATATATTTATTGAAAGTTATGCGGACGGCACGTTCTCTCAGAGGTAAAAGACGCTGTCGATTGAAATCTTTTTTACGATTTTTCCCGGAAAAAGTGGCGTCGAACGAACGCCGCAGGGGATTTTATCGAATCGCACGGATGATTCATCGTGTCGCTTAACGATCTGGATAAACAGGCGGATCCCGAGCATACGGACGGCCTGATACGCTGCCGGCAGGAGGCGTAAGGTCGTTGCATATTTTCCGACAATAATCCATACATCATGAAAAACATACTTATTACCGGAGGCGCAGGCTTTATCGGTTCGAATCTCGCGCTCAAACTTTTAAAACGCGGCTATCGAGTCACGGTGCTCGATAGCCTCGCTGCTCAGATTCACGGGGACGATCCGGACAGATCTCCCCTTTACGGCAGTATTAAAAATAAGGTCAGATTCGTTCACGGGGACGTGACCGTCAGGGAAGATTGGGAAAAAGCCTTGAAGGATCAGGATGCGATCGTCCATTTGGCGGCGGAAACCGGGACGGGACAAAGTATGTACGAAATTCAGAAATATACCGGGACCAATATCGGCGGGACCTCGTTGATGTTGGATATACTGACCAATTCGAAACATCGGGTACGAAAAGTGGTCGTCGCTTCGTCGCGCGCCATTTACGGGGAGGGCAGATACCTCAGCCGAACCTACGGTTATGTTTACCCGCTGTCCCGTACGGAGGAATACATGTCGCAGGGCGATTTCGAATGTAAATATCCCGGTGAACCGGCCCCGTTGACCTTGGTCGGAACTACCGAAGATTCGCTGATACATCCGACGTCCGTGTACGGAATCACCAAACATGTCCAGGAACAACTGGTAATGACCGTATGTCCGACGCTCGGCATCGCGCCCGTCGCTTTCCGGTATCAGAACGTTTATGGGCCGGGGCAGTCGCTCAGCAACCCGTACACGGGGATTCTCTCTATTTTTTCGACCCGGATTAAAAACAAAAACGGAATCAATGTTTTCGAGGACGGAAAAGAGAGCCGGGACTTCGTGTACATAGAAGATGTCGTAGACGCAACGATAGCGGGACTCGAAAAGGAACAGGCCGACGGAGAATCCTTCAACGTAGGTACGGGCGTCGCGACGGACGTGCTGACCGTCGCCGAGACGCTGATCGAAAAATACGGGATCGAAGTCCCTGTGACGGTCAGCGGGAACTATCGTCTCGGGGATATCCGCCACAATTACGCCGATCTGACGAAAATCAAAACGAAACTCGGTTTCGAACCCCGGTGGAGTTTCGACAGGGGGATTCGGCAATTTACCGATTGGGTGAATACCCAGGATATCCAGAAAGACCGGTACGAAGACTCCATCGAAGAGATGAAAACGAAAGGACTTTATAAATAGGCGGAACGATGACTCCCAGAATTGGCATAGTGACTGTTTTGTACAACAGCGCCGGCGTATTGCCCGAGTTTTTCGAGACGCTGGGGACGCAGAGATACACCAATTTTATCCTGTATATCGTCGATAATAAATCCCCGGACGATTCGCTTGCCGTCGCGCGGAAACTTTGTGCCTCCGCCCGGTTCGAAACCGTCGTGATCGAGAATGAAGAGAATTACGGAGTAGCCAAAGGAAACAATATCGGCATTAAAGCCGCATTGAGGGACGGCTGCGATAGGGTGTTGTTGTCCAACAACGATATCGTGTTGGTTCCGGATACCATAGAGTGTCTGGTGCGTGCGCTGGAGAGCGGGAAGGCATGGATGGCGGTACCCAAAATTCATTTTCACGGGACGAATAAAATTTGGTATGCCGGAGGGTGTTACACTTATTTCGCCTGTTCGTCGCTTCATTACGGCATTTACCAGGAAGATAAAGGACAGTTCGACAAAAGCAGGTTCGTAGACTATGCGCCTACCTGTTTTATGCTTATCCGGAAAGAATTATTCGAAGAGATCGGATATATGGACGAGGCTTACTTCGTTTACTACGACGATACGGATTTCGTGTATAGGGCCCTTCGGCGCGGACACAACGTATTGTATGTGCCGGAGTCTTTCCTTCAACATAAGGAAAGCACTTCTACGGGCGGAAAGAAAAGCGATTTTACGCTCTATTACGACACGCGTAACAGGATCTACTTCACGCTTAAGCATTATACCGGGATACATTTTTTTCTGAGTAAATTGTATTATTTACTCATACCTTGCATTAAATCCGTTTACCGTTCCACGCCCCACGAAAAAGAAATAAAACGAAAAGCGATCAGAGACGGTTATCGGCTGTACGATGCGGTCCGGCCCGAAAGATCATAGAACGACCGTCCGGCTTACTCCCCGAGAATGCTTTACAGCTATACTTATTCCGTTCCGTACCTTCTCTTATTGTCGTTGTTTATTCTACTGACAGTCGTAGAGTATAACTATGACAATAACCGGAAGATTCGACAATGTGTTCGGATCTGTTGTTGCGCGCTGTTCGTTCTGTTTTTCGGTTTCAGGGGATTCGTCGGTTGGGATTGGGTGAATTATTATCCGGCGTATCAGGAAATCGTTCCTCTTTTTAGCAGGGGCTATCTGAATAATTACGATATCGGGACATTCGAGGGCGGGTTTGTAACGTTCATGTCTGTCGTAAAACTCATATCGTCGAATTATCATTTTTTTATACTCGTATGCGTTGTCATAGACGTCTCCATTTTACACGTTTTTTTCAAACGGCATTCCTCGAATTACGCATTCAGTTTCTTGATTTTTATTGCTTTGTATTTAGGGGCGGAGTTGGATATTTTGAGAAATATGAAAAGTATCGGGCTTTTCCTGCTTTCCGTAAAGTACATTCAGCAAAGGCGGTTTCTCCCTTATTTGCTTTTAATGACGCTGGCTTTCATGTTCCATTCCAGCACCCTGTTTTTGTTCCCGCTGTATTTTGTGCCCCGGACATTGCCCCGGCAGTGTTTCATCGTCGTATTTGTCGTCGGCAATCTCCTTTACCTTTCGCAGATCGCTTACATGGCCCCTTTGATTTCGGAAGGCGGGAGGCTTCTCGGGGGAAAATACGCGGCGTTGACCGGGGCTTATCTCAATTCGGATTTGTACGCGCAGGCAAGAGGCATTTCGATCGGTTACCTCGAGAGGACGCTGACCTTCGTACTGGTCGTTCTTTTTTATAAAAAACTCAATACCCGCGAACATGCCGTTTTCTTGAACATGTTCCTGGTTTATTTGTTTATAAACTTATGGATGAGCGAAATAACGATCCTCGTGGATCGGATAGGTCTCTTGTTTTTACTCTCCTACCTGGTGCTGTGGCCGGCCGTTGCGCGGTGTTTTACATTAAAATCGAACAGGATGCTGTTCGTCGGAGGAATCATGATCTACTCTTTGATCCGGGTATCGATCTGTTCGAACAATATTTTGTATCGATACGACAATGTCCTTCTGACGGGAAGCAATTATCCGGAACGCATGTATATAATGGATAGATACAAAGACCAACTCCTAAATTCAAATTGATGAACGGGAAAAAATGCTTATTGATCAGTCCGGTGGCAGAAAATAACTTCGGAGGCGGAATCGGTTTGAATAAGAGCCGGATTCTTTTGACCGAATTATTCCGGGATAACTTGTACTGTGTAGATTTCCGAATGGGTGTCCTGTCCAATGTGCAGAAATTGCGCTGGACATTGCAAGGTTATACCGTAGGGTTGACCCGGTCCGTGAAAACGGAAGCTTTGGCCGTAATGGCACGCGAAGCCCCCGATTACGTTTTTATAAATAGCTCGAATTACGGATTGCTGGCCAAAGCTATTAAAAAGCGTTATCCCGGTTGCAAAATCGTTACTTTTTTTCATAACGTCGAAATCAAATACAGTTACGACGTGGTGCGCCGGCTGAAAAAAATAGGAAACGTACTCTCTTTTTTCGCATTTGCCTACAACGAATGGATGGCGATTCGATACAGCGATACGATTATCGCCCTGAGCGAAAGGGACAGCGCCCTGTTGCATAAGATATATAAACGATCCGCCGATTTTTTGGTGCCGGTGACATTCGATGACAAGCTGGATTACAACAAACTTACCGAACGCCGGGATCAAAAGCCTCGCGGAATTTTTGCCGGCAGTCTTTTTTTTCCGAATGAGTACGGTGTCCGGTGGTTCGTTCAGCATGTCGCTCCTCATGTAAACGCAGAGATCTTGATTATAGGCAAAGGGTTCGAAACGCTGAAAAACGATTTGGAATGCGATAACGTCAAAGTGATAGGAACCGTGGAAGATGTTTCCGAATATTTTTATCGCGCGGATTTCGTAATCGCCCCCATTTTCGAAGGTTCGGGGATGAAACTCAAAACGGCGGAGGCGCTGATGTACGGGAAAACGATCTTCGGCACCACCGAAGCCTTTTCCGGATACGCGTTGGATTTCGATCGGGTGGGAGGGCTGTGCAATACGGCTCGGGAATTCATCGATAAGATCAACGGTTATCCGTATCCGCAGAGGCGGTTCAACGAGGAAAGCCGAAAAATCTACGAACAAAATTACAGCATGGAACATTCGAGGCATTTATTCAGAATGATCTTTGAGAAAATATGAAAAAAATCTTGCTGATTTCCGCATTTGTTCCCAGCCGCAAGACCGCGGGCCAGAATTATACGCGGCAATTAATCGAGGATTTGAGTGGTCGGTACGAGGTCGATCTGATCTGTTTCAGGAACAGAAGCGAGGCGGAGGGGATAGCCGTTCCCGATACGAATATGCTGAAGTGTATCGTTGTCGACAAAAAGGATAAGTTGTTCAATGCTTTAAAATTACCATTTCTGCATCCGATCTTTACGGCTCGTTTTCAATGGTCGGTCGTCCGTTACATCCGTAAAAACAAGCATCGGTACGACGCGTTGATTTTCAATTTCGGACAGGTATTCGCCTATGCGCTATTTGCCGGACACTCCCGAAAAATAGTCATTACGCACGACGTGATGATCCAGAAATTTTCCAGGCAGAAAAACATATTCGGTTATCTTGAGAATAGGTTCGTAAAATTCAGCGAGAGACTATTATACAAAACCGCGACGCTGATATTTTGCCACAGCCCCAAGGACGAAACGCTCATTCGGAATATTTACGGCGTGAAGGCGCATCACATATCGTTGTATTTCGACGAATTGTTGCTGCGCACCGATTACAAGACGATCGTTCCCAAGGACTATTTTGTAATGTACGGCGCCTGGGGCCGAAAAGAAAACACAGAGGGTCTGACGTGGTTTCTCGACGAGGTGTTTCCCCGTACGCCCCGCCTGAATATAAAAATTATCGGCGGCAACATGCCTTCCGACGTCAGGCGAAAAATAGACGAAACCGACCGGGTCGAATATTTGGGGTTCGTAGAGAATCCGTACGGATATATCGCTGAAGCGCAAGGGCTGATCGCGCCTTTGTTTCACGGAGCCGGCATCAAAGTCAAAGTGGTCGAAGCGTTGGCGCTCGGCACTCCCGTATTGGGAAGCGCGGTCGCATGGGAGGGGATCGATCTCTACCTGCCGCTCGGGGAACATACCCGCATCGTCGACACGCCGGAAGAGTACGTGCGGATTTTAGAAAACCGGCGTCTGGTGACGATTGCCGACAAAATACGTTTAGCACAATCGTTTCGTGCCAAATATCAGACGAAATCCATTTTAAATTATCTGTAACCTAATTAAGGTTTCCTATGATCATTCGAAGTAAAGCGCCTCTGCGGTTGGGTTTAGCCGGCGGCGGCAGCGACGTATCGCCGTATAGCGATCTCTACGGAGGATTGATTCTTAACGCGACGATCAATCTTTATGCTCATTGTACGATCGAAGAGACGCAGAACGGCAAAATCGAGATTATTGCAACCGACATCGGGCAGGCGGCGATTTTCGAATCTTTGCCGGTACTTCCCGTCGACGGAACGCTGAACCTGCATAAGGGGGTCTATAACCGCATTGTGAAAGATTTCCGCGTTCCGGTGCCGTCGTGCCGTATCACTACTTATTCGGATGCGCCTCCCGGAAGCGGACTCGGTTCTTCGTCCACAATGGTAGTCGCCATTGTCAAAGCTTTTGTCGAGTGGCTCAATCTACCCCTGGGCGATTATGAAATAGCCCGGTTGGCCTATGAGATCGAACGGAAAGATCTTGCATTGAGCGGAGGAAAACAGGATCAATATGCTGCTACCTTCGGAGGTTTTAACTTTATGGAGTTTCTCAAAGACGACCACGTTATCGTGAATCCGTTACGCATCAAGAAATGGATCGTCGATGAACTGGAAGCCAGTATATTGCTCTATTATACCGGAGCTTCCCGCAGTTCCGCGGAGATTATCGACGAACAGAAAAAAAACACGTCGCAAGGTAATAATCGGGCTGTCGAAGCCATGCACCGCATTAAACAAAATGCCATAAACATGAAGGAAGCATTGCTTAAGGGGGACATCTCTTCCTTCGCCAGAATCCTCGGACAAGGCTGGGAAGACAAAAAAGCAATGGCGTCGGCCATCAGTAATCCGGTCATCGAAGAGGCGATGGAGCGGGCCGTTCAAGCGGGAGCCATTACCGGTAAAGTCTCGGGCGCCGGCGGCGGCGGATTTATAATCTTTGCGGTGGAACCTACAAAAAGGTTGCAGGTGAAACGGGCATTGAATCAGCTCGATGGCAATATCGTCGAGTTTCAATTCAGCGAAGGGGGAACGCACGGGTGGAAAATTTTTCATTGATAAATAGCGGATTATGAATGTTGAACAGTGTATTGCGGATCAGATTCGGGCGTCGATATCGACCAAGCAGGCCATTTTATCGGACAAGGGGCTGATGCGGAACATTGCGGCCGCTGCCCAAATGATCGTGGATGCGTACGAACAAGGGAAAAAAACGCTCTTGGCCGGTAACGGCGGAAGCGCCGCCGATGCACAGCATATCGCAGGAGAGTTTGTCAGCAAATTCTATTTTGACCGGCCCGGTATTGCTTCCATTGCGTTGACGACCGACACGTCGATCATCACCGCCATCGGGAACGATTACGGCTACGATAAATTATTCTCCCGTCAAATACAGGCCCAGGGATCTGCCGGAGACGTGTTCATCGGCATTTCGACATCCGGAAATTCGGCAAATCTCGTGGAGGCTCTGCGCATGTGCGGGCAAAAAGGAATAAAAACGATAGGACTTACGGGATTTACGGGCGGCGAAATGGATTCGATGTGCGATTTATGTATAAAAGTGCCGTCCGGCGAGACTCCCCGGATACAGGAATCGCATATTCTTATCGGACATATCATCTGTTGCATCGTCGAAGAAAAACTTTTCGGCGACTTAAAGCCGAATCAATGATGCTTACCGCTTCGGTTGTCACATACCATACCTCGCTTCCGGAGGCGGGAGCCGTGCTGGATTGCGTCCTTCGTAGTTCTATCGATAAACTTTACATTATCGACAACTCCCGCAACGATGCCCTGCGCATTTTGGAAAAACGGTCTTCGAAAATCCGGTATATCCACAACGCCAATATCGGTTACGGCGGAGCTCACAATCTCGCTATCCGGGAAGCGATGGAACTCGGTGCGAAATACCACGTTGTTCTGAATCCGGACATTCGGTTTGCGCCGGAAACAATCGAATCCCTCGCCTGCTATATGGATGCTCACGAAGACGTGGGACAAATCATGCCCAAGGTTTTCTATCCGGACGGACGGTTGCAGTATCTTTGCAAACTGTTGCCCACCCCGGCCGATCTGATATTCCGCAGATTTTTGCCGACCGGTTGGGCTAAAAAGAGTCGGGAACGTTTCGAATTACGTTTCTCCGATTACGATAAAGAGAAGAATATTCCTTTTCTGTCCGGTTGTTTTATGTTCTTGCGCGTAGAAGCGCTCTGCAAAGTCGGGTTGTTCGATGAACGTTTTTTTATGTATGGCGAGGATATCGATTTGTCGCGCAGGATGCACCTTCAGTACCGTACGATGTATTACCCCGGAGCATCCATCGTGCATCTGCATGAAGCGGCTTCGTATAAAAACCGGAGAATGCTGCTCATTCACATACGTAATATAATCCGGTATTTCAACAAATGGGGGTGGTTTTTCGATGCCCAGCGTAGAAAGATCAATAGACGGTTGTTGAAAGATCTGAATTATAATCGCTGATATTATATCGGTTGACGGTACGTACCTTGTAATACCCGATTGCCGGAACTGTTTTCAGAACGTGCTATTCATAGCGAGGACGAACGGTTCGGTCGTTCTTTTCGGTGATACGGAAAGCGCTGGCATATTCGCTGCCGATGTCCTTGTCTTTTATCGCGATGCGGGCGTCGGCGGTGTAATCGGCTCGAAGCGAGGGGGCAGGAGGCGGTGCGATCGCTCTTACCGGCCTTGTCGTTGTTTATAGGTTGAATAACAAAAAATCCGGATGGTTTCCATCCGGATTTTTTGTTGACATTGCCGGAGAAGCAAATGACTGGCGGAGCAGACCCTTCGACGGGGGAATAACGTATGCTGGCAGAAATAGCAATATCCCGCGTCTATCATGTGATTCCTCGGGAATGAGTGTCTGATAATTAGGGTTTGATGTCTGTATAACAGCAAGGGTAATAGTTGTTTAAAAGCCGTTCCTGATTTGGGACGGATAGGGTCGCAGGAAGGTTATGCGCCCCTGCTTTTTACCGTTTTTCCTTTCAGGGCCTAAAAAGAAAAAATCCTTACATATCATGGATACATAAGGATTTTTCTATCTTTTTCAGCCTCTTTATCAGAGCTTTAAGAGCGGAAAACGAAAACCGAACCTTCGGTTTCAATCCATTATGGATCAATATATTCAGGCTCTTTGTTTGTTCTCAGGTCACTTATAAGCAGTGCTGATCTTACAGCCTATTGTATTCCTTATGCTTGTACAAAAATAGCAAATAAATCGATTATACAAGCAAAACAATCATCAAAATCAACCGAATAAAGTTAATGGAATACATTTACAGAATTTGCGGTTTCTGTGGACGTATAATCATTTCGGGCACAAATACACTATTATTTATAAGATGTGTGATATCGTGAGTTATGTAGAATTTTATGGCATTGTCTCCACATGGATTTACGCGAAGCGCCAACGACAAGATCAAGCGAGATATGGATCATTTACGGAGCCGGATCGGCGACAAATTCCGTTTAGCGCAGTAAATCGATATATTTTCACTAAAATTATGTCATTTCCGGATTCAGGTTGGCTTGGATGAATCTTAACCCGGGTGGAAGTTGCCCCGGTTTTAATTCGGTTTGTTATCGTTGTCCCTGAAATTCGTTGCCTTTGCGAGCTTATCCCGTTCAAGGATTGACGGTACACCAGCAGACTTCTTCCGAATGCCGGACAAAGAGGTCCCTAAAAAATCAACCTGCCTCGGCGATAAGTCTGCAATCGGATTCCCTCTCCGGCCGGATGATTTAGGCCCGTCGCATCGACTCGGCTCCGGAAATCCTTATCGTCTGCCCCCTTTCTGAGCTCTCTCTCTGTGAACTCGCAAAAATGTCCAGCCATATCGGACCGAAGCGCCCGAATGTAAAGTCATGTCAGGACAAGTCGTCTTCCCTGACGTTACTTCACTGCAAGCGTAGCCGGCAGGGGCGCAAACGGGGCAGATTTGTCCATTCGGTGCAGACAGTTGTAGCCGTATATTCGTGCCAGCCTTTTTCCCGGGCACCGCGGGGTTTTCCCTATAAAAAACTCGATAAGGCCCTTTTCTCCTTGAAAAACGGTTTAACAAAATCACCAACGGGTTGCACATGCGCCCAGCAAAGTTAGGTTTTCGTTTAACGAAAACATTTCGGTTTAACTCGTTAAACCGAAACTCGAAATGCTTCGGTGTCGCATTTCTTAACAGACACGACCTTGAATCGGGAGCAGTGTGGATTTGTAGCCAACCAAAACTACGTGCGATTATCCAACGACGGCATATCTGTTAATCCGCCATCCGGACTACTCCAGACTTTTTAAGACTATTCGTGACACCGGGCAGGGAAACATCCCTCGGTTATGAATGAACGATACCTCACGGGAGAAGCAATATCTGCCTACCTGCATATCTCGCTCCGCACGTTGCAGAATTTGCGCGACAGTCGGCAGATACCTTTCACCGTTATCGGCGACCGAAACATCATCTATTCCGAATCCGGTATCCGCGAAACACTTCTCAACAATATGCGGCACATTGAGAAGCCATGCTAATGCAGGCAAAGTACTGACCATTAAATAGGCTAATATAACAAATTGAAAATATGAGCACCCCGGTAGGTCGGGGGATTGCGTTATGCTAATTAACCCTTATTTCTATCTGTATTCGGCCGGGCATATTGGGCGAAAGGCTCTCCTGCCGTTTTCTCAATCGCTGCTTCGTATACTGCCTCGACGCTAACAAATTCTCTGCAGTGGCGGGATAACTCACCATCTATGCCGACGTCGAATCTCAGGCCGAATATCTGTGTCGTAGTCTGGAAATAGTTCGAGTTGGTTTTAACAGAGTCCTCAAAGTATTCCGTGAAGTTACGATACCGTACCGTAGGCCTTGTTTGCCCTATGGAAGATTGTCAGAAAGACGAGAGGGATTGTCTGCATTTGCAGACAGCCCCTCTCGTGCGGAAAGTTCGTCCTTCGTCAAAATGTCGGATCCGGCCGGAACTACGATTTGAGAATCGTTTCGAGCCAGCGGTCGATCCGATAGCAGTCGTATACCTCGGCAGGTATGTCCCGGTAGGGAGAGGTCGTGAAGCCGGGCGGCACGACGGGATTCTGCCGGTCCACGATCAGAATATTGTTCGAGTCGTAGAAGTCGTATTCAGCGATATGTCCGTTCGTGGTTATGAGTTTTCTTTTGGCGCCCATCGTTTCGATGCACCGCATCGTGAGGCCCGTTTGCCGGGGATGCTGGATATCGATTACTGCCCGCGATTTGCGGTAGAGATCGAGCAAGCCGGCTTTCGGCAGCGGGGCGAAGCGGAAATCCCTGACCGACGTGCCGCGCAGGCTCTTGTTCTGCAGCTTCATTTTCCAGTACAGGATCCGGCTCTGGAAAAACATGTAGGCGAAGCAGCGTCCGCCGGCCCGCTCGATCTGCCCGGTCACGCGGCGCAGCAGCCCGTACCGGTCGCTGTGAACCGTGCCGACGAACAGCAGGTCGTAGCGGTAGTCAGGCTCCTGCCGGCCGATTTCCTCGTAATCTCTCAGGTAGAACAGCGGCAGGAAGCGGATGCCGAGCTTCTCGCAGTCGGGCTTGTCGAACGAGAAGGCCCGGTCGAACACGGGCAGGATACGCAGCGCGTTGCGGTTGTTGGCAATCGAGTCCCAATGGTAGATAATCAGCTTCGCCTCGGGATGCAGTTCTTTGATTTTTTCGAGATTCTCGACGGAAATGGACTCGCCCTTGATGAAAAAGACGTAGTCGTACTTCCGGTTTTTGGTGCGCTCGATGATCCGGGCATGGTAGCGGTCGATGTAGCGGGCCAGCAGATTCCGGTTGATCCGGATCGCGGCTTTGATCGCGAACGAGTTGGCCGGGCGCTCGTCGAAATAGTCCACACGGGCTCCCATGCGCTCCATCTCCGCGCGGATTTCGTTCTGATAGCCGAACGCTTGCGCGGAGAAGAACAGAATGCTTTTGTTTTCTAAAAACATGATCGTTTATAACTAAAATGGTGCAATAGACGGTTTGCGCGCGGACGCGTTCCGGGAGTCGGTCCGTTTCTCCGGGAAAAGAAATTGCTTTAAGAAGACGAGTCGAAAATTGCTCCGTAGGCGTTACGAGGCGTATCGTTACCGTATCGTTTATGGTACGCAGCGGAATGGAGCCGGAAGGACGGCTTCGTATCGATCGGGACGACTCGTATCGCGGCCCCGACTCGCCGGGCGACAGGATTATGACCAGAAGGGCGGAGGGATTTCGATGCGCCGGAGAACTGCCCGGGACAAAGTCTGCCGCCGATGCGGGGCGGAGCAGAATCTTGCCGGGACGTCCGCCGCTTGTACGGGTAAGTCCGGATTCGTCGGGGGCGACGGGGACGGACTATTTGTACAATCCTTTTCGTTTCATTTCCTCGATCGAGTCTTCGTACCGGTCTGCCTGCACCTGCTGGCCGTCTACCCACCGGGCGAACCGCTCGATGCCGGCGTCGAACGACCAGCGGGGAGAGAATCCGAGCAGCCGCCGGGCTTTCGAGATATCGGCAAAATTGTGGCGGATGTCGCCCAGCCGGTAGTTCCCGCTGACCGTGAGAGGTGCCTCGGTGCCGTATTTGTCGATCAGCGTGCGCGCGACCGTCATGACGTCGGTCGCCACGCCCGTGCCGACATTGAATGCCTCGCCGTCGGCCGAGGTCTTTTCCAGACCGAGGATCGTCGCGTCGGCCACGTCGTCGATATAGACGAAATCGCGCGTCTCGCGGCCGTCCTCGAAGATATTGATTCCGTTTCCGTTTTTAATCCGGGTCGAGAAGATGGACAGGATGCCCGTGTAAGGGTTCGACAGCGACTGGCCGGGTCCGTAGACGTTCTGATAGCGGAAGGCGACCGGGGCGATGCCGATCGTGGGACAGACGGTCATCACGAGCTGTTCCTGCACCTGCTTGGTGATGCCGTAGACGGACGTAGGGTGAATCGCCGAGTCTTCGGTCGTCCCGACCAGCCGTAGCGGCTTCGTGCAGCCGGGGTACTTGCACTCGAAGTCTCCCCGTCTCATGTCCTCGTCGGCGCGCGAGAGCGGATAGACGTATCCCATCTCCTCGCTCAGATAGCGTCCCTCGCCGTAGATTGCGCGCGATGCGGCGACAACAACCTTAGATACTGAATGCTTTGTATTCGTGAGTATATCCAGCATCAGCGAAGTTCCGCCGATGTTGACGGTAGTGTATTTCTCGATCTCGTACATCGATTGTCCGGTTCCGGTCTCGGCGGCCAAATGGATCACGGCATGCTGTCCGTCGAGGGCCCGCAGCCAGTCGTCCCGGTCGGTTACGCTGCCGCGCAGGAAGCGCACGCGGTCGCGGATGCTGCGGTATAACGGGGAGGTGTTTTGGGGGTACTTACCGTGAATCTGCGGCGACAGATTATCGAGCACGGTGACTTCGTATCCTTTGTCGGCGAGCTTGAGCGCGACGTGCGAGCCGATAAAGCCCGCGCCGCCCGTGATCAGAATGTTTTTCATAGGAATATTTATTTTCGATGACGATCAAGTCGCATCCGACCGATCAATCGGTATATCAGGTAAAAACGATACTTCAGTTTAAAGCCCACTGTCGTGGTGGAAGAACCTATGCCGCCGGTCGAGGTGTTATGGGTGTGTCGACGATAGAGAATTAATTTCTCGTTCACAATTGTGCTTTTGAAAAAAGCGTTTCCTACCAAATAGAGCCAATTATCGTGGAGACAACATTTGCGATTCGTCGGAAACGGTAGAGCTACTTCCAGAATCTTGCGTCTGAAAGCCATGCAGCATCCCAAATATCCGAATTTGACAAGATTGCCTATGAGCGTTCGATGAACATGCCTCACACGGTAGAAAGAGTCGTGTAAAACGTTTTTGTTCTCGTCGACGATGACGGCATCGTGGACTACCAGATCGAATCCTCCGACCAGACGCTCCATGCAATAGGTGACTTTGGAGGGCATCCATATATCGTCTTGATCCGACAAGAATATGATCGGTTTAGTGGCATGTTTCAGGGCATTTTCGAAATTCGACGTGAATCCCTGTTCTCCCGTGTTGTAGAAAATTTTGATGCGCGGGTCTCCCAAAGCTTTAATCCGTTCGATTGTATCGTCCGATGAATGGTCGTCCGATATGACGATTTCGTCGTCGTCGTTCAATTGAGGTAAGATTGAGTCCAGTTGTTCCCGGATATAATCTGACCCATTATAGGTTGCCATGCATACAGAAACAGACGGTTTCATATAAAAATCAAATGTTTATGAATGATGTTGACCGCCAGTAGCAGAGTGCCGATTCCGATCACCGCCATCTTGGCGGCTATTCGAGGCCGGAATGCGTACATGAACAGCGGATACAGGATAATCTCGACGACGCCCAGTAATTCGGATCCCCGATACCCGAGTAACGAGATGAATGAAAGTGCGGGAAACAGAAAGAGGGCGATTCCTTCTATCTTAATCAATAGCGGGAAATAGGGATTGTGCGCTCCGATCGTGTCACGTTTCCACAGCATGCCGTAATACAGCGCACATCGGAACAAAAAGTACGGATTGAACAGATTGGCATCCGTAAACCCTTGTACGCTTTGTTCCTGAAGACGTTGATACATTTCCAGTTTGAGTCGAATACTTTCGATGGGGATGACGGAAATATCAAACATCGTACTGTGGGCCACGAATCCCAGCGGTACGATACTCCACCAGAGGTATTTGCTTTTGCTTGCAATCGGCCGGTTTTTTAGCACGACCAGCGGTAATAGCAGCAGTGCAGAATAATGGAAAAGGGAGGCTAGCAGAATCAAAGCCGTATAACGGAATATTTTGTGTTCGGCCAGAGGTCGAATGGCCAGCAAAAAAATGCCGGACGCAACTCCGGCTCTGATTTGCGTCATGTCGTGTAGCAGGTACACGTTCGATATGTAAATGACTAACGACAGAAATAATAATGAAGTCAGTCTCTTGATAGCTAAAATCTTGCATGTAACGCCGATGCTCGCGTAAATCACGAATAATAGGACGGGCCACGGACAAACTGCTTTGACCAGAGAGCCGATGAGGGTAAATGTGGGTTCTACCGTAGACGCCTCCTCTGGGTATTGGAACATGTTGAGGTAAGTCTTGTAATCGCTGACGGTATTTCCGTCTCTCAATCCGGCGGCCAATACCATCAGAAATCCGGTCAGCCCGTATATAAAATACAGTTGTTTTCGCTTTATGCTCGATTCGCCCAATGCGATAATGGCGCAGCCAACGAATAGCAACGTAACGATACCTAAAGTATGCATACGTTTGTAATGAGGGGAGCGACTATATTTGCCGACAGCCGTTTTCGATCAACGAACGAAATTTCGGATAAGATGCCTCCCATGTGAATTGTTGTATATTTCGATAGCCAGCCTCTGCGATACGACAGCGCAATTCGTCGTCCTCGAGCAAACGGATGATGTTCTCGGCCAACGCTTGTGAATTTTTGATCGGCGATACCAGGGCCGTTTCGCTATTCCGTGCCATCTCCGAATAACCCGGATTGTCCGTACAAGCAACTGCTGCGCCGCACATCATGGCTTCTCCTACGGTCAGCCCCCAGCCTTCCGACCAACTCGTTCCGATAAAAATAGCCGCTTCGTTATAAATGCGATTGTGCGTCTGCCGGTCGGGGCGCTGTACATAATGATACCATTTGGGTAAATGTCGGGGGCGGGGTGTCGCTCCGAATATGGAAACCTCTATTTGAGGATAGCGTGCTTTGACGATCTCCAATGCTTTGAAGCCGTCAGCACATCCTTTCGTTTCCAAAGCGTGATACATCATGGCGATACGGAATTTGTCTCGGTCCGAGCAAGGGATTTCCCTTTTAAAATAATCGAAGTCGAATCCATTGTATATCAATGCGCAACTTTCGCCACACGACTCGACTCGTTCGACGAGCCAACGGGCGATGGCGATCTTTCGCATAGGATAGCGGTAGGATTCCATGACATGCTCAGATGTGTTGCTGCCCCAATTCTCGAATCCCTGTATGAAATAATATTTTCGTTCCGGCAAAATGCCTACATATCGTTCCAGATAACGCGAGGTTTGGACTGCCGTAGCGATGTAAACATCTGCTAAAGGAACGCGCTTTTCGACGAGGGACCATACCCAATGTTCCTTAATCCGTTCATGTAGTGGAAACCATTGCCGACCCGAATACCCCTTCCTCTTTCGGTAAAGAAACGTGATCAACGATTTGCTCCACTTCAGGCAGGTCACCAGCAGGCTTTGTTGGAATCGAGCTACGTAGGCGGGATAGACCAGTTCGACTTCGTATCCGTCGGCCGCCAGTCGGTTGGCGTATTCATAGACGACCTTGTATCCACCGATTGGAGTGACGCCGGATCGGGGCAGTAGAAATGCTATTCGTCGGGTAGGCATGAAAAATGAGTTTTAACGAATCGGCGACGAAAGAGCGTCGTCGATGAATGTTCGTGATTTTTCTACTTCCGATGCAAGACGCTGCTCTACTTTTTCGTACCGGACGGGATTGCATCCGGGTACCGTTCCGAGTGGAATAAACCGGTCGGTCAATCCTACTTTTTCCAACAAGGAGAGCGCTCGGAGGTCTGCCGGATTGTCCTGCTTGATCGTGTAGAAAGGTCGGTTGAACAGCAACGAGAATGCAGTGCCATGAAAAGAGGTCGTGACCACGAAGGCTGCATGTCGGAAATAGCCGAGGTATTGTTCCGGCGATGCCGTCTGGTCTTTGTATCGCATGGAGAATCCGGTCAGCGGATAGGCGTCGAGTTCCACGATTCGAGCCCCGATCTTTTCGGCGACATTCCGGGCGATCTCAAGCACCTCGCGTTTGTAAGGGCTCAAGTCGTATACGAGGACGTATTTCCGATCTGAGGCCGGGGGCGAGGCGATCTTTTCGAACATTTCGGCGCCTGCCAGAAGCGTGGGGTCGATCGTTGTGTAAACCGGTTTGGCGCTCAGCGGCTGCAACAACTCCTTCAGCGATTCCTCCCTTACGCCGATTGCGGTCATAGGGGCCAAATATTGCCGGAGGCGTTCGCGGTCTTTGTCGGAAAGCGTTCCGCGTCCCATGCTGGCCGCATAGGCGATAACCCTGCATGTTGCGTTTCCTCCAAAGAATACCTCGTCGTAACGCTGCCCGGTAATCGTTTTGTTCCAGATTTGATCGCTCCCTAAAAAAATCGCATCGAAATCGGAAAAATTCGTATGCCGGACATAGGGATGCAGGTCGAAACGGTTCCGTATGAATCGGTCGAATGCTTTGCTCCGCAATATTCTGTGTTTCCATAAAAAAGGCTCGTAGCGCAATTTATATACTATCTCCCGCGGGGTAGAGGCCATCCAGAAGCGAATATTGAACGCTTTGTAGTTTCGAGTCAGATAACCGGGACGATAATCGATTATGTACGTTTCGTGTCCTTGCGACCTAAGATATTCCTGTAGTCCGTATGCCTGTAATACTGCTCCATAATTATGGGCGCAATGGAAAGTCAGGATGCCTATTTTCATCGGTATTATATCGTTATTTTTTCAGAATGTTTTTCACGAAGTTGATCCCTTTAGGACCAAGGTATTGTTTCACTAAATGCTTCGTTTTTCCCGTCGGGTCCGATTTCATGTTCCGCAAAATCCGCAGCGCCTCGCTCTCTTCATCGCTGTTCGTCCAGACTTCGAACAACAGGGGTTTAGGTGTCTTTTCCGGGGTCAGGAACTGTTCATATACTCGTTCGAATTCTTTTTTGTCCGATGCGCACAGATAGGTAAATCCCAAATCTTCCGCATAATGTCTGACTAAGACGCGGGACCGGTTGCCGTAATGGCCGGCTGCGGCGACGTACCGGTCGGCATCGTCGCCGAGCAACATCTGTCCGGGATGGAAATAATTTCTGAACTCGGTGCCTTTCCCATTATTGATCAACATAATGCGGATGTTGTTTCCGACATGCCGGTTGCCGATCGCGTTCATGTCGTAGAAAAACGCGAGGTCTCCGATGAAACAGAAACAGAGTCTGTCGGGGTCGGCCAAAGAAGCCCCTACCAGAGTCGATACCCCGCCGTCTATCCCGAAACCGCCGACATTGGAGTTCGAGACGACCGATTCCGGCATCCGGAACATGTTCCACGAACGTAGCGTATTGAGGATTCCGAAATGCACGACAGCATGTTCCGGTATGCGAGGGGCCATCCGCGAGGCGATCCATACATTGGAAAAAGGCAGATCGGGAATCGTTGCGTACAAATTGTCGTACTCGGTCCGGCATTGCCGCAGAAAGCGGTCGGACGTACCTTCGCCGACGGTGTAATGTTTGAAAAACGACCGTTCCGACATTTCGAACACGTAACGCAACCGACGGAAAGTGTCGCGAATCTCACCGTCTTCGCTCACTCGCCACACTTGGCAACCTTTCATCCGGCCCGCCGTGAAGTAATCGCCCGACACTTCCCCGATATGGATGAGCAAGTCGACTTGTCCCAATCCCGGATCGTACTGTTCCTGTCCGGCGACGAGCGCGTACAACGCTTTGTATTTCCCGTGATAGCCGCTCGTATGGTCGCAAAATACCACGGCATCGCGCGATGCGCAAAAACGATCCACCGCTTCGGTCAGTTCGGGACTCCATCGAGCATGGCTTCCTGCAAAGACGGCGATTCGACCGGCGGGCATTTCCGGGTGAATGTCTCCGTATCCGATCCTCTCGATCATCCGTACCGCAGGAAGGTTCTTGACGCAGAAGCTGCAACTGGCTCCCGTCGCCAAATTGATATGCACGGGACCGCCGCCCTTGCGTTTGAGTTCGAGCAGAGCCGTGTTCACTTTGATCTCGCAATCCCACGCTTCCTTGTCGTCTCTGACGGACGGCAATTCGATTTTCAGTCCGACGACATCGCGCGGGGAGACCGTCCGATCGATGACCTGCGGCATGAGATGTCCCACGTTCGAAAAATCGTGTATCGAGGTGATGGCCAGTACCGGCAATTTCCGATAATACGCTTCTGTCAACCCCGGCATGTAATTGCGCGAAGCCGTGGCCCCGGTACAACTGAGTACGACGGGTTCGCCCGCTTCGGCCGCTAATCCGCAGGCCATATAGGCTGCGGAACGTTCATCCACCGCCGAAAAAATCTCGAACCACGGATCGTATTGTATGCTTCCTACCAGAGCGACATTGGTCGTGCCGGGAGACACGATTACTTTGCGGATTCCGTGCGCCTTGAGGAGCGCGATCACGATCTGGACATTCCGCTCGTTCGTATACGACTTATTCATGATATTTTATATTATATTTTTTCGAACGATTGATTACCAGTCGCATCGGTAGTGGTTCCCTTGGTTGCAAGGCACGATTTCACCTGAAATGCACATGGAAACGTCCGACAGGAGGAAAGCCGCGACTTCGGCCACCTCTTCGGGAAGGAAAACCCGTCCGGCACAGGAAGAGGGCCAATAGAGGTTGCCGTTCTTATCGACCCCCGTCATGTCGGAAGCCGTTACGCCGGGTGCGATCGCATTGACCCGAATCCCCTGAGCGATCAGTCGACGGGCGAGGCCGGTCGTGAGACTGTTGATCGCCGCCTTGGTCAACCCGTAGGGAATGTCGTCGCAATAGAGACCTCTTTCCGAAGTAATAAATAGGATGTTGCCTTGTCCGATTTTCTCTCTGTTCATGTAGTCGATGAAAGTCTGAGTCAGGAAATAGGGGCCTTTGAGGTTCGTGTCGAATTGGCGATCGAATCCCTTCTCAGTCACATCGGCGAACGATTTTTCATGCAGAGATATACCCGCATTGTTTACCAAACAATCAACTCGGCCTCCCAGCAGTCTGTCGGCTTCGGACAGGAAAGCGGCGATACCTGCCGTTTGCCGGACATCGAATACGAGATAAGGACAGTCGCAGAGCCGTTGCGACGCTTCTTGCAGCACTCGCTCGTCCCGTCCGGCGATCAAGACGGACGCTCCTTCTTGCCGACACTTCCGTGCGATGTAAAAACCTAAGCCTCGTCCGCCTCCGGTAACGATCACTTTTTTGCCTGCGAGCCTGTTCTGCGGAGCTGTTTCGACGATGTTCGCCGTAATTCGAACGTTCGGGGTTCCTTTCACTATCCATCGCAGGGCCCGTACAATAGCCTCTTTTATCATTGTTTATTAGGGTGTTAAGATATTCAACGTTTCGGTTTACCCCATTTCGAACGGACCATCGTGACGACGTACGTTCTTTCTGTATCGTTCAATCCGGCGTATGCGACCACTCCTGCGGTCACGCATAAACAAGTTACAGTAAAAGCTACCAGCCCGACGAAACTATCGGCCGCAATGAAACGGGACAGCAGAACGGCCGACAGCCCCGAAAGAAGTAATACCGGAATGAGCCTCAATATGACGGTTTTCATAAAAAAAACGGCGCTGTACCGGACCACTTTCGTCACGATGCCGATACGAACGAACAACAGCAACATATCCGTCAGCAGAACGACCGCATATACGATAAACGGGGGATAGCCCCATCGCAGAAACAAGTAGGCCAACGGCAGCACGCACAATCGCACCGTCCCGATCCAGAGCGACATCGCCTTGATGTTGCCCGTGGCCAAAACACAAGTCGTCAAAGGGGCGGAGAGCGTATTGAGCATCGCGATACTTAACGAGAATCGGACGAAAATCACCGTATACTCCGGTACTTCTTTCAACCAAATGGACAGTACCAGCGGAGTTTCGACCATCACGGGAAGCGCTAGAAACAGGAAGAGCAGGAATGAATATTTCGATCCCCGGCAGACTAATTCCATCATGTAATCCTTGTCTTCGCAGGCATAAGATTTCGTAATCTGCGGGTTCAGGGCTGTCGTAAAGTCGTTGACGAACTTCATGATGGCTCCTTCGACCTGCAAGGCGATTCCCCGTGCTGCATTGACCGTCACGCCGAAAAACAGATTAAGCAGGAGATTGATACCTTGTCCTGCCAAGATATACGAACTGGCTCCTAAAAAGTTCAGCCCGGCAAATTGGGAAATCTTTTTATAGTAGGATTTTTCTCGAATCAGCATGTATCGGGTTTCCGGAAAATGTCTCAAGCAGTAAGCGCCGTAAATAAAGCGGACGAATACGGCTACGCAGAGTACGAGCACCGCATAAAGGATTAGCTGGTCGACCGGCGAGATAAGCAGAAAATAAACGATAAGCAGTTTCAACGTCACCTCCAGAATATTGATGTAGGCGAAGACGTTCATTTTCTCGTGGGCGATGATCGTCGCGTTGTAGGGAATACTCAGGATATTGATCAGAAAAGTCAGAACCGAACATTGGTAGACCCAGTTGGCCGCATGCATTCTTTCCGCGGCGATATTCAACTTGGCGTTCAGAAACCACAGACCGACGGTCTCGAACAGCAACAACAGAATCAGCGCTAGGACGATATGAATCGTCATTGCGGCTCCGAATACTTCCTGAGAATGACCCTCCTTTTTTCCGAGTTCGAAAGTCAAGAACCGCTGCGTTGAGGCAACCATCGTGGCGCTGACGACCGAAAAAAATGCGACGAATCCGCCTATGATATCGTATATTCCGTAATTTTCGATGCCGAGCGTATTCAGCACGATACGGGACGTATACAACGTGATGACGAGAATGAGTATCGTCCGGAGATATAGTATGCCTGTATTTTTTGCTATTCGGCGGTTGTTCTCGGCTTTCAGCATTCCCCTTTCCCCTTTCCCCTTTCCCGGTTACCTATTTTGGTACATATCTTCGTAATATTTCTGGTATTCTCCGGAAGTAACGTTGTCGATCCACTTTTGGTTATCGAGGTACCAGCGGACGGTTTTTTCGATGCCTTCCTCGAATTGCAGCGAAGGTTCCCAGCCCAGTTCGCATTTGAGTTTCGAGGAGTCGATCGCGTAACGCAGGTCGTGTCCGGCTCTGTCTGTGACGTAGGTAATAAGTGCTTCGCCGGTACCTTCCGGCCTGCCCAGAAGGCGGTCGACGGTCTTGATGATTACACGGATCAGATCGATGTTCTTCCATTCGTTGAAGCCTCCGATGTTGTACGTTTCGGCGGTCTTCCCTTCGTGGAAGATCAGGTCGATCGCCCGGGCGTGGTCCTCGACATACAGCCAGTCGCGTACGTTCTCTCCCCTGCCGTACACGGGCAGGAGCCTGTTGTGCCGGATGTTGTTTATGAACAACGGGATCAGTTTCTCTGGAAACTGGTTGGGTCCGTAATTGTTCGAGCAGTTGGTGACGATCGTGGGCATCCCGTAGGTGTCGTGGTAAGCCCTCACGAAATGGTCCGAGGAAGCCTTGCTGGCCGAGTAGGGGCTGTGCGGGGCGTATTTGGTCGTTTCGGTGAAGAAGCCGTCCCCGTAGGGTACTCCCCCGCATTCGTTGCCGTTGGGGTCTCTGTCGGGTTTCGTGAGTTCCAGGGCCCCGTACACCTCGTCGGTGGATATGTGGTAGAACCGTTTCCCCTCGTAGTTTCCGTTCCAGTACTCTTTGGCCGCCTGAAGCAGCGAAAGCGTTCCCATCACGTTGGTCCCGGCGAACGTGAACGGGTCTTTGATCGACCGGTCCACATGGCTTTCGGCGGCGAGGTGGATCACTCCGTCGATGTCGTAGTTGCGGAATACCTCCCGCATCTTTTCGTAATCGCAGATGTCCGCTTTGACGAACGTGTAGTTCGGCGCACGCTCGATGTCCGAGAGGTTGGCCAGATTGCCCGCATAGGTCAGTTTGTCGAGGTTGACGATGCGGTAGCCGGAGTATTTGTTTACGAACAGGCGGACCACGTGGCTTCCGATGAAGCCGGCACCGCCGGTAATCAGGATGTTGTGGCTCATAAGTAGAATAAATAATCGATTCGACCGTTGTTGCGATCTATAATATAGATCTTGCTTAGAGAAGTCGGATTGCCGGCCAGCAAGCATCGTTCGGGAGGCGATACATAGTTTTTGTTTCCGCAATGCAACGATTCGGCATTCTCATTTCTTAGAGCGCGTGCTTTTTATGGCGAATCAATTCTTGTTACAGATTTGAGGTTCGTGTTTATTGTGTTTGGTAGATTGAATGTGGCATGTGTACGCCCGCATACTTTGTCATAAGGCTCTACTTAAATTTTATAGCACAAGCCGACCAATTATCATCCCCAGGCTATGACGGAACGGGCAAATCATTCGCTCTCCGAACAACCGATTTTCCGCGATATCTCGTGGACGAGCAATGCCGTTCGTGAAATGAGCAAAGTATCTCGTTACGCGAATTCTTCTATTTTTTCGCCACGCCATCGTTTGTACGCCTCGGGCGCGAGTACCGGAACCGTCAGCACTTTATGATCCGGATCAACGGTCCGCAGTATATGTCTCCGAGAGTAGGCCCGCAGCTCGCCGTCCGCAATAGATGCCATGACGACGGGGAAAGGATAAGTCGCGAAATGGAAAATCGCGGTTTCGTTTCGGGGAAACAACCGGCATAGCTGGTAGGCGGATCGTTCGAAAGCCGCCCAGTACCCGCCTGTGCCATACAAGTGGATGAATCGCTCGTTACTTTGTTCCCGAGCGAGCACTTCCGTTCGGTGAGCTGCCAGGAAGGCCATCAGACGTACTCCCGATGGTTCGGCTTCGGTATTTCGTTGCGGTCTTCCTGCCATGATTTCTGCGTTTTCCATAGGTTGTCGCATACTGGCTTCCCAGACTTAAAGTGATGTTTCGATCGAGTCCGGCTACCGGTTTATTCCGTATCTGTTTTCTATACAAGTCCGAGAACTATACCTGAAGCAGGGACTCGGAAAATTAAGTGTATAAGAGCGTAGCATTCAGTGTCCCAGCCAGCTGTCGTAATCGTCCAGCCACCGGATCAGGCGCAACTTGCTCTTCTTGGGAGATTCTTCCTTTTTCCATCGGTCGACGATCTCGTGGGCCCGTTCGTAATCAAGACTGCTGTCCGTGCATCCGTAAAGTGTGACGAGCAATCCTGCACGTGCCTGTTCCGCTTTGACCAAAGGGAGTATTTTGAGGATCATTCCGATCAGGTTTTCGCACTCGTCCGTAGCTTCGAGTATTGTGTAAGCCGAAAGCAGTATGGAATAGAGTTTGCAGCGCAATACGTCGCTATTCATTTCCAATTTGCCATACTGCCTGATCGTTTCGGAAGCCAACGTACGATCTGCGTCCGTTACACTGTTCGGAGTACAGCGACGCCCCAAAGCCTCGTGTAGGTCTTCCAGCAATTGGTCGTTATCCAGCCGGGTATATACGTGTTTCCCGCTTTCATGCAGAGCGATGATTTCGTACTCTCCCGGACGGACATGCAGCAACGGAACCCACATCCAGTTCTCTACGCATACGACGACATCTTTCCGTCCTCCGCCGGGTCGGATCGCTACGCGTGCCTCAGCACCCTTGAATCTCCCCGCGATAATACGGATGCGATCGCCTTTGGCGAGCCTCTCCGTTTCGGGCATATAGACAGGAAGCTCGTCGCAGTAGGAACGTGCAACCCATTGCAGGTTGCGCATCGCCTCGTCGGACAGGTAAGGATAGTATCCGCGTAGCCCTTCCCGCACTCGCGGCAGGAAGTTGTATTGAGGCAATTCCTGCTTCATCCGATATATCTCGCTTTCCGACGAGCGGACAAAAACGTAGTTGTAAAGCAACGGACGGCGGGTATTGACGAAATGTCCGTCCTCGTTCTTTACTTCCACGTACGAGGGAGCGAAGAACTCGAACTCCGGTTCTCCGCAACGGATGCGGCGGTCCAACTCCCTTTGCAGACCGACGGCCGGTCCCCGGTGACAGGAAGGAAGCGTCAGCACGTACCACCTTACAGCTTGGCTGTTTCTCTTGCTTTCGGATTGTTCAGCTAAGATGGGAGGATAGTCCCTAACATTTTTTTCCGGAGATCCATATCTGCTTCCCGAAAAACGATTGTTTTTTTCAGTTATAGACATTTCTATGCCATACCACTGCTATTATATAAAGCATTGGATAATAATGCATTACTTGTAATAAAGGAGATAAACCTGAAAATTTCAATTCCTTCCTTTATTTCCGTCCTGTTCCATACAAGTCCGAATTATTTTATGCGAACAATTTTTATACGCACAACCTAATCAGACAATTATGATGGTCGTCTCTACACAAGAGACCATACAAGATGTTAAATGATTGATAATGAACGCATATATTTTATGATGTGTTTGGCCATGTCATTATTTGAAAACGAAAACTCAGATATTTCAAGGAATGCAGAAACTGAATGATGGATAATTATACTCTGACGTAAACAATCGGGTAATACGCAATTATATTTCTATTTATTAGTATGTTACATCGATGCAAAAGGAGTTTTTAACTTTAAAATTTATCCGGAAATTTGGCTGTTAACATTTATTAATATACATTTGTATGGTCTCTTGTGTAGAGACACATTTAGTCAGAATGGTTGTAATTCTTTGATTAGCAGTGTCGATTTTCTGAATTTTCCAACGCAGCCATATAGATTTGAGTCGTTCGCTCGGAAGCGTGGCCCATTCCGGCACTAATGACGGAAATGGGAATATTATGCTTTTGTGCTGCTGTAGCCCAACTATGCCGAGCCACATGTGTCGTCAGGTTTTTACCGATGTTACAGATTGCGGCGATTTCTTTGATGTAACTGTTCATCTTCTGGTTGCTCGGCACGGGCAATAGTTTGCCTTTGACCTGAAGCTCCGGATCGTTCGCATACTTGTCGAGCAGCTTGATCGGATACGGTAATAGCGGAATCCGACTCATTACGGCTGTTTTCTCGCGGGGCTTGTATATCCACTGCGTACCCTGTTCGTCGGTCGAGAGATGCTCGCGGCGCAAATGATCGGCATCGGTGAAGGCCAATCCTGCCAGGCAGCAAAAGACAAACACGTCACGGATGCGGTCGAGCCGATCGTTGGGCATTTGTTTACGGATCAACAGATCGAGCTCCGATTTAGTCAAAGGCGTTTTTACATTGGTTTTATCGATCTTCATTTTGTAATGCCGGAACGGATTCTTTTCGATCCATTCGTTGCGGATGGCGTAGAGGATTAAAGTTTTTCAGACAGCAAAGCAGGTTCACTGCACCATTGTTATTGCAGTTATGCGCCGTTTGCAGGAAGGTATTGAAACCGTCGATATATTCATAATCCACGAGCGATAGCGGTAAGTCGTCCTTCTCGTACTGTACCCGTGTATACTCCCGCAAGTACCTGAGCAAGCGGTGGTATTTGTTTGCGGTCAGTTGGGTAATGCGGACGCCGACTTCCTTCTGCCGCTTGTCGTAATATTTGGCGAGCTCGGTAAGAAAGGGGCGGGAATCCGCACCGGGACGAAACAGCCGTTCCTTCATGGCAAAGCAGGTCGGCTCTTTGTTTTCTCAGATAAGCTGATCGTATGCCGCGAGGATATTGGCTCGATAGCTGGCAACGATCTGGTTGATCCGCATCGATACCTTGTCGCGGAACGGGATGCGTTCCAGCCGTTGATTCCATTTTTTCGGCTCTACCTGACATTGGGTATAAATCTCGGTGGACTGTCCATTGGCGGTGATCCGGACGTAGATCGGGGCGACGCCCTTGCGTGTTACCTTGGTTTTCTTGCAGAAGAAAACCACGCTGAAAGTCTTTCTTTCCATGACTGCTCGGCTTTAATAGTTATACGTTTGCAGCACAGAAATGTTACTGGTTAAGATGCAGCAATACAGCGAAATAACCCTCAAATCGTGACCTTTTTCCGCTCACGGCCGAGAGGTCGCGAACAAGGTCACGCGAAGCTGCTTTCCATTGCTTTTTCTCTCAGCGGCCCCCCCAAATAAAAAATCCTTACATATCATTGATACATAAGGATTTTTCTGTCTTTTGCAGCCTCTTTATGAGGCTTTAAGAGCGGAAAACGAGACTCGAACTCGCGACCCCAACCTTGGCAAGGTTGTGCTCTACCAACTGAGCTATTTCCGCAAAATAATAAAACGAACTCTTCTCCTTTCTATCTCTGCAAATCTCTTTCTTCGTGCTCCCTCTTCCCCTTTCTCTGCTGGTGAAGCGCTTCGTTTTGGTGATGCAAAAGTACGATTAAAATTTAATTTTACAAATTATTACGAAAAAAAAATTGCGGTTTTTACCGATTTTATGCCGAAAATTTTTGAGGGATGAAATGAAAGGCAGGGTTTTGTGCCCTGCCTTCGCGCATTCGGTCGTCGTGCGGAAATCCGCCGGCGTTCGTCTTCGGTTCGAAAATTATTTTTTCTCTCCGCAGCCGCAGTTTTTCAACGGAATCTTATCGATACGAGCCTGATGGCGGCCTCCTTCGAATTCGGTGTTCAGGAAAATATCGACGATTTCGCGGGCCGTGTCGGTGCTGATGAACCGCGCCGGCATGGTGCAGACGTTGGCGTTGTTGTGGCGGCGTGCCAACGATGCGATTTCGGGTTCCCAGCAAAGGGCGGCTCGGATTCCCTGATGTTTGTTCAGCGTCATCGTGATGCCGTTGGCGCTACCGCACATCGCGATACCGCGCGGCAGTTCCCCTTTTTCGATGGCCTCGGCCAGCGGGTGGGCATAGTCCGGATAATCGCAGCTCTCTTCCGAGTTGGTGCCGAAATCGTACACGTCGTAGCCTTTCGAGTCGAGGTAACCGATTACGAATTCTTTGAGTTGGTAGCCGGCATGGTCGCTGGCTATTCCGATTTTTTTATTGTCCATAGTTTTAGTTTTAGCGTTTCGGTTTGTAAAGATAATGAAAAGCCCCGCATTTTCTATGCCTACTTGTGTCGTTCGGCCAGTTCTTCTTCCAGGTCGGCGATCGACAGGCCTTGGTTTTCGAGCAGTACGAGCAGGTGGTAGATCAGGTCGGATGCCTCGTAAACCACGTCCGTATTGTTGTTCGCTACTGCCTCGATGACGGTTTCGACCGCTTCTTCGCCTACTTTCTGTGCGATCTTCTTAACGCCTTTGGTGAACAGTTTCGTGGTGTACGAACCTTCCGGCATTTCGCGGTGGCGCTGCTGGATTACGCTTTGCAGCTCGCCGATGAATCCTTCGTTTTCGCGTCCGCCGAAACAGGTTTTCGTTCCCTTGTGACAAACCGGGCCGACCGGTACGACGCGGATCAACAGCGTGTCGTCGTCGCAGTCTTTGACGATGCTTTTGACGTTCAGGAAGTTACCGCTGGTTTCGCCTTTCGTCCACAGACGGTTTTTCGTGCGGCTGAAAAAGGTCACGCGACCTTCGGCCACGGTTTTGTCGTAGGCTTCCTCATTCATGTAGCCCAGCATCAGGACTTGGCGCGTATTGTCGTCCTGGATGATTGCGGGAACCAGTCCCTCACAACGCTTGGTTGTGTTCAATTCACTGAATTTTATCATAATCTGACAGGTATATGCAGTTTGTTCAACTCCTGTTTCAGGCGGGGGATCGGGATCTCCCCATAATGGAAAATACTGGCGGCAAGGGCGGCGTCGGCACGCCCTTCGGTCAATACGTCGGCGATGTGCTGCGCGGTTCCGGCTCCGCCCGAAGCGATCACCGGGATCGACAGCATTTGTGATAGCCGAGCGTAGGTTTCGCACGGGTAGCCGTTTTTCGTGCCGTCGTGGTCCATTGACGTGAATAAAATCTCGCCGGCTCCGCGCCGCTGCGCTTCGGCGGCCCACGAAAACAGTTCCTTGTCCGACAGCCGGTGTCCGCCGTGCGTGGTCACGCGCCACCGGCCGTCGATCTGTTTGGCGTCGATCGCCACGACGACGAACTGGTTGCCGTATTTCGACGCGATATCGCTGATCAGGTCGGGGTTATTGACGGCCGCGCTGTTGACGGTCACTTTGTCGGCCCCGGCGGTCAGCAGCCGTCCGGCGTCTTCGACCGACGCGATGCCGCCGCCGACCGTGAATGGGATGTTGATGTTCGCGGCGATGCGCGTCACCAGTTCGGCAAAAGTCCTGCGCCCTTCCATCGACGCGCTGATGTCGAGGTAAACCAGTTCGTCGGCTCCCTCTTCGGCATACCTGCGTCCCAGTTCGACTGGGTCGCCGACGCCGCGCAGTTCGAGGAAATTGATTCCCTTGACCGTCTGCCCGTCCTTGATATCCAGGCAGGGGATGATTCTCTTCGCTAACACCGTTGTTGTTTTTTGTCGGTTCGTACTGTAAGCATGTATTTTTCGAGTTGTTCGAAACGGATCCGTCCTTCGTAGATCGCCTTGCCGACGACGACGCTGCGCAGTCCGTTCCGATCGAGTTCTTCGATGTCTTCCCATGAGCTGATGCCGCCGCTGACCGTAATGTCGATCTCCGGAAACGTTTTTTGGAGTTGCAGATACAGCGGGACGGACGGGCCTGAAAGCATACCGTCCTTGGCGATGTCGGTGCAGATCACCTGCGACAGTCCTGCGTCGCGGAACGATCCGATCAGTTCTTCGACTCCCACCGTAGCGGCTTCGAGCCAGCCGTTGATCGCGATCCGTCCGTCGCGGGTATCTGCGCCGAGGATCATTTTCGCGGAGCCGAATTCGGCCAGCCACTCGCGGAACGCATCGGGCTGCGTGACGGCGATGCTGCCGCAGATCGCGCGGGCGGCCCCACTGCCGAATACGTCGCGCAGGGCTTCGGCGTTTTTGATGCCGCCGCCGTATTGCACTTGCAGCGAGGTCGAAACGGTGATCCGTTCGAGCACGTTCAGGTTGACCGGGTGCGCGGCCTTGGCCCCGTCCAGATCGACCAGGTGCAGCCGCCGGATGCCGCAGTCCTCGTAGCGTCGAGCCGCGTCGAGCGGGTCTTTGTAATAGGTGGTACGGCGGTCGTAGTCGCCCTGCGTCAGCCGGACGCACTGGCCGCCGATCAGGTCTATTGCCGGGATAATTTCAATCATAGCGTTAAAAAGTTTTGTAGGATGCGTTCGCCGACCGAGGCGCTTTTTTCCGGATGAAACTGCGTCCCGAAGAAGTTGCCGCGGTTGATCGCGCCGCTGAACGTTTCGCCGTAAACGGTCGTGGCGATCGTGTCACCGTTGACGGTCGGGGCGTACGAGTGCACGTAGTAGACGTACGAACCTTCGGCGATGCCGTCCAGCAGCGGCGAACGCAGGTTTCCGATGCTGTTCCATCCCATGTGCGGTACTTTGAGCCCTTCGGCCGTGAATTTACGCACTTCGTTGTCGAAAATTCCGATGCACTCGGCATCGCCCTCCTCGCTGCGGCGGCACAGCAACTGTACGCCGATGCAGATACCCAGTACGGGCTGCGTGAGCGAACGGATCGTCTCGACCAGTCCGCGTTCGCGCAGTTTTTCCATCGCGGTCGAAGCTTCGCCGACGCCGGGCAGCAATACCCGTTCGGCCGAACGGATCTCGTCCGGCGACGCGGTGATCCGGTATTCGGCTCCCAGTCGTCCGAGCGCGTTGGCGACGGAACGCAGGTTGCCGGTGTCATAGTCGATTACTGCTATCATAATACTCCTTTACTGCTTGGCAATTCAAATTTGAAGCCGTTGCGGGCGATGGCCATCCGCAGCGCGCGAGAGAAGGCCTTGAACACGCCCTCGATTTTGTGGTGCTCGTTTTCGCCTTCGGCCGCGATGTGCAGGTTGCAGCGCGCGGCGTCGGCGAAGCTCTTGAAGAAATGGCGGAACATTTCGGTCGGCACGTCGCCGATGCGCTCGCGGCGGAACGGGACGTTCCAGTCGAAGTCGATCCGGCCACCGAAGTCGATCAGCACGCTGGCCCGGCATTCGTCCATCGGCAGGCAGAAACCGTAGCGTTCGATGCCGAGTTTCGATCCGAGCGCCTGGTAAACCGCTTCGCCGAGCACGATGGCCGTATCTTCGATCGTATGGTGTTCGTCCACTTCAAGGTCGCCTTTGACCTCGACGATCAGCGATACTCCGGCATGGTGCACGATCTGTTCGAGCATGTGGTCGAAAAATTTCAGTCCGGTGTCGATGTGCGACGACCCGCTGCCGTCCAGGTCGATCGCCACGCGGATATCCGTCTCGCGCGTCTTACGGGCGATTTCGGCGGTGCGTTCGCCGGCGCGCAGGAATTGCCAGACGCGGTTCCAGTCGTCGGTGATCAGCACGCAGTGCTCCGCAAGGCCCCTTTCGGCCAATATCGCGCGTCCCGCTTCGACGGGCTGCAACAAGATTCCCTTTGCGCCGAGATTTCGGGCCAATTCGATGTCGGTCGTGCGGTCGCCGATGACCAGCGAATTTTTCAGGTCGTAGTCTCCGCCGAGATATTTGCCGAACATCCCGGTCAGCGGTTTGCGCGTCGGGGCGTTGTCGGCGGGCATCGAACGGTCGATCAGGATGTCGTCGAAGCGAACGCCCTCGCCTTCGAACGTTTTGAGCATCAGGTTGTGCGCCGGCCAGAACGTCGCTTCGGGGAAACTCGCCGTTCCCAATCCGTCTTGGTTCGTGGCCATCGCCAGCTCGTAACCGAGCGTAGCGATGCGGCTCATGGCCGTGATCGCCCCGGGCATAAATTCCAGTTTTTCGAACGAATCGACCTGGTAATCGACCGGCGGTTCCTTGATCAGGGTTCCGTCGCGGTCTATGAAAAGTACGCGTTTCATCGTTACAGTTTTTTCAGGGTTTCGAGCAGCCGGTCGTTCTCTTCCGGCGTGCCGATCGTGATCCGCAGGCAGCCTTCGCATCCTTTGATCCGCGAGCGGTCGCGAACGATGATGCCCGCCCCGATCAGGCGGTCGTATATTGTGCGCGGTTCGTCCACTTCGACCAGTACGAAGTTGGCGTCCGTCGGGTGGATTTTCCGGATGACGGGGTTTTTCGCGAGTCCTTCCAGCACGCGTCCGCGTTCCGAAACGATTTCGGCGATCTGCGCGTCGGGGGATTTCCGCAACTGTTCGAGGACGATTTTTTGCGTCACGACGTTGATGTTGTACGGATATTTCACGCGGCTCAGCGTATCGACGATCAGCGGTTGTGCGAAAGCCAACCCGAGCCGGAGGCCCGCCATGCCCCATGCTTTCGACAGCGTTTGCAGGATGACGAGGTTCGGGTATTCGTCCAGTTCGGACAGGAAGCCCGGCTGGCCGGCGAAGTCGATATACGCTTCGTCGAGGATCACGATGCCGTTGAAACGGCGGATGACCTTTTCGATCTCTTTTTTCGGAAAACAGTTGCCCGACGGGTTGTTCGGCGAGCAGAGGAACAGCAGTCGGGTGTTCTCGTCGGCCGCCGCCAACAACTTTTCCGCATCCAGCGTGAAACCGGGCTCCAACTGCACCTCGCGCATCTGCACGTCGTTGATCGCCGCCGCCACCTTGTACATGCCGTAAGTCGGGGCGATCGACACCGCATTGTGCCGCCGGGGTTCGCAGAACAACCGGAACACCAGGTCGATCGGTTCGTCCGAACCGTTGCCGATGAAGATCTTTTCGACCGGCACGCCCTTGATTTCCGCCAGCCTCCGTTTCAGGTTTTTCTGATGCGGGTCGGGGTAGCGGTTGTAGTTGTTGTCGTACGGGTTTTCGTTGGCGTCGAGGTAGATGCCCAATTCGCCCTGGTATTCGTCCCGCGCGGTCGAGTAGGGGGCCAGCGTGCGTATGTTTTCTCTGAGTAGTTCGCGGATATCCATCGTTCGTGTCTTTGTCTTGTTTTCGCTACTGTATTTCGGCAGGCGTTTCCGCAACCGGTCGCGGCCTGCCGGGCGTTTTTCGCGGCGTCGTTTACCCGAGGCTTTTCAGCCGGATCGTCACCGCATTTTTGTGCGCGTCGAGCCCTTCGGCCCCCGCCATCGTTTCGATGACGTTCCCTATGCCGCGGAGTCCGTCGGTCGTGATCTCTTGGTAGGTGATCTTGCGTAGGAAGCTGTCGAGGTTCACGCCGCTGTAAGCGTGCGCCCAGCCGTAGGTCGGCAGCGTATGGTTTGTGCCCGATGCGTAGTCGCCCGCGCTTTCGGGAGTATAGTTTCCGATGAAGACGCTTCCGGCTGCGGTGATTCTTTCGGCGATTTTCCACGGATTTTCCATCGAGATGATCAGGTGTTCCGGGCCGTAGGCGTTGCTGAATGCGATCAGGTCGTCCTCGCTGTCCATCACGACGATGCGGCTGTTGTCCAGCGCCCGGGTCGCGATGTCGCGGCGCGGCAGTTCGGCCAGTTGTCGTTCCACTTCGCGGACCACCTGTTCGGCAAAACCGCGCGACGGCGTCAGCAGAATTGCCTGCGAGTCGCTTCCGTGCTCGGCCTGCGACAGCAGATCGGAAGCCACGAAAGCGGGCACGGCGCCCGAATCGGCCATTACCAGCACTTCGGACGGGCCGGCCGGCATGTCGATCGCCACGGTCGAGGTGCTGACCTGCTGTTTGGCGACGGTGACGTACTGGTTGCCCGGGCCGAAGATCTTATCCGTTTTCGGGATGCTTTCGGTGCCGTAAGCCATCGCCGCGATCGCCTGCGCCCCCCCCGCTTTGAAAATACGGTCTACGCCGGCCAGCGAGGCGGCATAGAGGATCGCCGGGGCGATGTCGCCGTTTTTATCGGGCGGGGTGCAGAGAACGATTTCTTTGCAGCCGGCTACGCGCGCCGGGATCGCCAGCATCAACACGGTCGAGAATAACGGGGCGGAACCTCCGGGGATATAGAGCCCGACGCGCTGGATCGGCACGGCGCGCTGTATGCACTTGACGCCCGGCATCGTTTCCAGTTCGACCGGTTGCGGACGCTGCGCCGCGTGGAACGCTTCGATGTTGCGGGCGGCAGTCGCGATGGCGGCTTTCAGTTCCGGAGGAACGTTCTCCGTTGCCTGTCCGATCTCGTCCGGCGTGACGATGACCGATTTCAGTTCGATCCCGTCGATCTGCCGCGTCAGTTCGAACAGCGCTTTGTCGCCTCCGGCTTTCACCGAGGCGAGGATATCGGCTACCCGCTGTCCGATCACCGAACGGTCGATCTGCGGGCGGCTGAGCAGCGGCCCCCATTCGCGCGGGTCGGGATTTACCAGGATTTCCATTACAAGATCATTTTTTCGAGTGAAAGAACGAGGATGTCTTCTGCGCCGATCGTCTTGAGCTGTTCGATTTTGCTCCACAACTCGCGTTCGTTAATCACGACATGGATCGAACTCCAGCCCTCCTGAGCCAGCGGAAGGATCGTCGGACTCTTCATGCCCGGCAGGATGCGGATCGCCTCGTCGATTTTTTCGTGCGGCAGGTTCAGCAGCACGTACTTCATGCCGCGGCTGCGCTCGACCGATTCGATGCGGAACAGCAATTGCGAAAGGATCTGACGTTTCTCTTCCGACAACGATTGGTTGGAGATCATCACCGCTTCCGAGAAGAGCACTTTTTCGACCTCCTTCAGCCCGTTGGTCACCAGCGTGCCGCCGGAGCTGACGATATCGAAGATGGCGTCGGCCATCCCGACCGACGGAGCGATCTCGACCGAGCCGGCGATCTCGTGGATCTCCGCGTTGATCCCGTTTTCCTTGAAAAAACGCGACAGGATGACGGGGTAGGACGTCGCCACCCGTTTGCCGTTGAAATAGCCGATCCCGTCGTACGCGTCGGCTTTCGGGATGGCGAGCGAAATGCGGCATTTGCCGAATCCGAGCTTGTGGGCGATTTTTACGTCGAACCCTTTCTCTTCCACTTCGTTGAGACCGACGATCCCGACGTCGGCGACGCCCATCGAAACGGCCTGCGGAATGTCGTCGTCGCGCAGGTACAACACTTCGAGCGGAAAATCGTCGCAGCGCGTCAGCAGCTTGCGTTTGCTTTCTTCGATCGATACGCCCGCTTCGGCGAGCAGTTCCACGCTCTCTTCGTTGAGTCGGCCTTTGGCCTGAATGGCAATTCGTAACATATTTTCGTTTTTTAGTTGTTTCGTACCGGATTGAACGATATAAAAAAGAGGCTTCCGTAATCGGGTAAGCCTCTTTCGTGTGATTGAATATCGGTTTCAGTTCATACAAACACGCTGTTGCCTACCGTGACGGACGTAGGTGATGATGATGCACGTGAATGTGGTTAAACTGTGACATATTCCGTTCTTTTATGCCGCAAAGTTAGCTTAAAATTTTAAGAAACAAAACATTTTTCGAAGATTTCGCTGCCGGCAAAGCTCTATTTTCCCGCAGGGCTGTATTTCAGCAGCAGCGATCCCGGCGCTTCGCCGATTTCGAGCGTCAGTCCGTCGGCGAGTTCCTTTCCGGTTTTTGCGGCGATTTTGCCGTCGTTGCCGTTCTGCACGCTGTAAACCTGTTGCGGATCGAGTCCCCTCAGTTTCACGACAGTCGAATCTTGCGGGTTGTCTTTGCGCCGGAACGCAACGACGATGCCCGTGCCGTCCGACGGTTTGTTCAGTTGATAGGCCAGCCATACGTCGTCGCCGGTCAGGTCGCCGAGTCCGGTCAGCGGATAATAATCTTCGTAGAAGTAGGGACGCAGTTCCTTGTATTCGGCGATCACCCGCTGCATGTCGGGAATCGAGCCGCGGATGCTGGTGATCTCCCAGTTGATGACCATCGCGCTGCTGAGGCTCGACCGGAAATTGTAGTCGTCGGTGCCGTAAATGCCGGTGCCGTGCAGCGGCAGGAAGAAGTTCAGCCCGTAAGTGTGGCACTGGTAGCCGTTTACCTCGCCGTACCGGTAGTCGGTGCGCCACAGCGGCGCGCTGCGGCTCATCGTTTCGAGGTCGAGCCGCCGGCCGCCGGCCGCGCAGTTGTCGATCATCAGGCGGGGGAAGCGGTCGAGCAGGTAATCCCAGAATTTATAAAGCCCTTCGACGTGACGGATCTCCTTCATACCGGTGCGGCCCGGTTCGTCGTTGGCTTCCCAGTACGGGCTGATGCCCATGTTGAAGTCCTGCCGGTAGTAGTCGATCCCGTTCTGTTCGAGCAGGTCGCCGATGTATTTGCTCAGCCAGGCGCAGGCTTCCCGGTTGCCGAGGTCGAACAATTGCACCGGATTTTTATCGGAGGACGAGAGCATCCATTCGGGGTGCGTCTTTGCGAGCCAACTGTTGACGATCGCGCGTTCCGGTTCGAACCAGACCATGAACTTCGCCCCGACCCGGTGCGCCGCGTCGGACAGCGGTTTGAGTCCGCGCGGGAAACGGGTGCTGTCGATAATCCAGTTGCCGACGCAGGTCGACCAGTTGCCGCCGGAGAAATCCGGCCCGCCGGAACCTTCGTACCAACCCGCATCGAGCCAGAACACTTCCGGCACGATGCCGAACTGTTTGTAGCGGTTGATCAGCGCGACGGCGAACTCTTCGGTCAGGCAGCCGTACTCGTTGCACGGGGCCGGATCGCCCCAATCGAATCCCGCCGAAAGCGGGTATTCGGCGAATTTGCCGTCGATTTTGCGGGTGTGGTGCGCCAGCATGAAGCGGCGGAAACGGTTGTTGCCGTCCATCGGGTCGTTTCCTTGCCAGAACAGCATACAGATCCGCGGCGTGCGGATCGATTCGCCGGGGCGGAGGTATAGCTTCATTTTTTCCATACCGGAGTTCAGCGTAGCGGCTTTGCCGCTTCGCGACAGGGTAGCGTACCAGCCGCCCGTCCAGCCGATGCCGACGACCACTCCTTTTTTATCCGGCGATTCGAGGTTGAAGAACGGGAAGGCGGTGCGGTCGGAAGACCGGCCGTTTTCCGGAGCCATTCGAATCGAATCTCCTGCGCCGAGTTCGGTCAGGATCGGGCGGAAGTCGGCCCGCGATCCGTAGCTCCCTTCTGCATACAGCAGTTTGAAGTCGCCTTCGTCGGCCGTTTCCATCGTGTAGTCTGCGACGCGTACCAGCTCCAGCGTATCGCTGTTTTCGGAGGACGTATTCGTGAAATTCATCACCCATTCCACTGTATTGAATTCCCGGAACCCGGTCGCATGGCAGTCGGCCCGCAGTCCGGTCGCCGGGTCGAGGTACGAGATCCGGTATTTGACCACCTGCGGATCGTCGCTTTGCTCTTTTTGCATCGTATGCTTCCATTTGCGGATGAATTCGGCCGACGGTTTTCCTCCGTAAACGAACGAAAACGGCGGAACTTTTCCTTTGGCAAACGCAGTCGTAATCCACCGGCCGGCGTCTTCCGGAACGGCGATCCGTTGTTTGACCTGCGCCTGTATGCAAGGAGGCGTTGCCAGTAGTACGGCTGTCAAAGCCGGTAGCAGGACGGCGGTCCTAATCAGCGTAGAGATAGTCATGTTTTATCGTTTGAAGTTAGAGTGCGGCGTTCGCAGCGCAAAAATAGGAAAAAACGGCGGTTTTTACCTGTTTTCTCTTTCCGGAATGCGGTTTCCGAAACAATAGATCATAAAAAGGGTTTCATTCGAACAGTCTTGCAATGTGACGCCGTATTCCCGGATCGTTCCCCGCAGCGTACCGTAGACCGGATCGACGCTGTCGATCCGGATGTCCCGTAAGAAGTCGGTTTCGGGGATTCGGGCCCATTTGTAAAGCGTTTCTTTGGCGCACCAGATTTTACCCGGCAGGTCGCCCTCCGTGCCGAACCGTTGCCGTTCGTCCGGGGAAAGGTATTTCGGAGCGGCTTTCAAAAAGTTCCGGTTACGCAGTTCGATGTCTACCGCGCAGGGAGTCTTTGCGATGATGACCGCAGCGTAACCTTTCGTGTGACTTACGCCGATGTATTCTCCGCTTTTCAGCACCGGCGCTCCGTTCGGATCGTAGCCGGTTTCGGCCTGAGACGTCGTTTCGTGCAGCAGCGCGTGCCATGCCAGCCACTCTTTGCGACGGTTCCCGGTCGTGAGGCGCTCAGAGGCGTAAATGCGCTCTTGCGGGGTGCACAGCGATCTCAATTCGGTTTCGCTTTCGTCGATTTTCCACAGCGCGATCAGCCCGTTCGGCAATTCGGATCGGTAAATCAGAGGCATGGGCGGACGGTTATTCGGGTTCGACGGTGAACAGGTCGCAAAAACCGGCCGGAACGGAAATTTCTCTGCCGCCCTCGATCTCCAGTCCGGAGAACAGGCCGCGCGCGCGGCCTTCGAAGCCGAGCGAAACGGGGCGGGCTTCCGCGCCGGGATTGCGTAGGGCGATGAAATTCAGACGATCCCGTTCGTATAGCGCATCGGCGCGAACGCCTCCCCGGGCGCCCAGCGTCGGCGCGGCATTTCCGGTGCGCAGCACTTCGCCGAGCAGCGCGTCGAAAGCCGCCTTGTTTTTGAAACTGCCTTCGCCGACGTTGGTTCCGCAGTAATACAGGGTTCCGTCGCCGATCTTTTTGCGGACGATGCAGGCCGTTCCGGGGCGGAAAGCCCCGAGCGTGTCGGCATCCGGAGCGTCCAGTTCGGCATAGCGCAGCGCGCCCCAGAGGATGTCCCCGTTTCGCATCGCGACGGGGACGTAGGGCCCTCCCGATACGCCGAAGTCGCGCAATGCTTTGGCGGCGTCTTCGCTCAGGCGGACGTTGACCCCTTCCTGCGTGTCGAGCTTGAGCCGGAACGTGGAGGTGGTATTTTTTTCGCGCAGGTTCCATTTGTCGTCCAGCCCCAGACCGGGCAGCGTGCGGCTGTGCCGGCCCGTGTCGTCGTTATAGCCTCCTGCGTGCGCTTCGACCAGTAGCGTGCCCCCTTTTCGCACCCAGGCGTCGATGGCTTCGGCTTCGCGTTGGGAAAGGTAGTAGCAGTCGGGGAGGATCAGCACGCGGATGCCGTCCAGTCGTTCCAGTCCTTCCGAATTGACGAAGCGGTAACCGTAACTGTTGCGATAGCAGTATTCCGCATAGGCGTTTACGCCGGCGGCCAGCCCGTCGAAATTGCGGAACATGCAGTAGTGGAAAATTTCGTTGCCGGCGCTTTTCCAGATGCCTATTTGCGGGGCTTGCGGGAAAGAGCGCATCAGTTTATCGGAGACGGGGGCCAGTGTCCGGACGAACCGCGAAGCGGCTCGGGTGATCTCGCGGTCGGTTCCGTCGAGCTGCGTGAGACCCCACGCCGGCGCTTCGATGCCCAGCACCTCGGGTCGGTACTGCCAGAAGAGGAATCCTTTGATGCCCAGTCCGATTTGCGGAATGAAGTCGTGCAGCAAATCGTCCATGCCCAGCATGGCCTGATGCGTCGTAATTCCCCCGCCGTTGATATGGCTTTCGACGTTGTAACAGATCTTACCCCGGCCGGCCGACAGCACCTGCGGCGTGAAAAACGGCCCGTTGTTCATCGTGGCGGCGAAAACGTCGCACATTTCGGCTACTGCGAAATCGTCCGTGCAGGTGCTTACCGCATTAAACGGTTGCATCGTGTTGGGGACTACGTGCAGGTAGGCCGCTTGTTCGGGCGCAAGCTCGCGCACCATTTCCAACCGCCATTGAGCTTCGCGGGTCATCGTGTAGCTGTGGAAAAGCCGCCAGTCGATGAAGTCCTTGATCGTTTCCGTGTTGCGGGGCAGTTCGACTTCTTCCCAGTCGTTGTAGCAACGGCCCCAGATCCGGTTGAGGGTTTCGATGTCGCGGTATTTCCGTTGCAGCCAGCTGATGAATTCCGCCCGGCAGTGGTCGCAGTAGCAGACCAGGCGGTCGAGCTGCGCGTCGCGCTGCGGGAACGAAAGTTCCGGTTCGTTCCAGACGTCCCAGAAACGGACTCCTTTGCGGTCGCGGAAATGCAGGATCGCCTGCCGCATGAACGCTTTGCGGGCTTCGAGCGCTCCGGGATGGTTGTAACAGGGGCCCGGGTGGCCGCCGCCCTGACGATGCCCCACCGTATAGGGTTCGATCCTCCGTCCGTCGTTGGCGAGCTGTTTCGCGTCGGGGTATTTTTCATAAAGCCAGACGGGGGCCACGTCGAAAATGGTGTTGAACGTTACTCGCAGTCCGTTTTTTTCGGCGAGGTCTGTCAGACGATCCAGGTCGCCGAAATCGTATTCGTTTTCTCTGCGGTTGTTCCAGCGCCATTGCACCCAGAATTTAACGTCGGTGAATCCCAGTTCTTTCATGCGACTCAGATCCGTTTCCCAGCACTCCGTTTCGGGCGTCGGGGCGCGGTAGTATTGGGCCCCGAACAGGAACGGGTAGCCGTCCGGTACGGTCGCAGCGTTCGGGTGCGAGCGGGCGGACAACGCGCCGGTAAAAAGGTGTGGCAAAAGTAGTAAAAGTGCGAATAGCGGGCGCATGGTTTTTCGGGTTTAGGGTAGGAACACAAAAATAAGTAAAAACGCCGGAATTACAATTGTTCCGGCGTTTGGAGAGGTATTCCGGAAAGTTCCCGGCTAATATTCGTTCCAGCTTTTGATCCGCACGTCTTCTTTGCTCAGCCGGCAGAACGCATTGATGAATGCGCTGGCGAGCCGGGCGTTGGTAATCAGCGGAATGTTGAAGTCGATCGCGCTACGCCGGATCGTGTAGTCGTTGTTCAGTTCGTCCTTCGACAGATTTTTCGGGATATTGACCACCAGATCGATCTTCTTTTCCTTGATATAAGTAAGCGTGTTGGGCTGTTCGTCCTGATCGGGCCAGTGCAGCACCGTGGCGTGTACGCCGTTCGTTTCGAGGAAGACGGCCGTTCCGCGCGTAGCGAAAATGTCGTATCCTTTGGCTTGTAGTGCCTTGGCTGCCGACAGCATGTCCATTTTCGACCGCGAATCGCCGGTCGACAGGAGGATGTTTTTTTTCGGAATCGTATAGCCGACCGACAGCATCGCTTTGAGGATCGCCTCGTGGAAATCTTCGCCGAGGCAGCCCACCTCGCCGGTCGACGCCATCTCGACGCCGAGCACCGGGTCGGCTTTCTGCAACCGCGAGAACGAGAACTGCGGCGCCTTGATACCGACGTAGTCGAGTTCGAACGCCGATTTATGCGGCACTTCGGGATCGACGCCGAGCATCACTTTGGTCGCGATATCGATGAAATTCACCTTCAGCACCTTCGATACGAACGGGAAGCTCCGCGATGCGCGCAGATTGCATTCGATCACCTTGATCTCGTTGTCCTTGGCCATCAACTGCATGTTGAACGGCCCGGATATGTTCAGCATCCGCGCCACTTCGCGGGCGATCTTCTTGATCCGCCGCATCGTTTCGACGTACATTTTCTGCGGCGGGAAAACCATCGTCGCGTCGCCCGAATGCACGCCGGCGAATTCGACGTGCTCGGAGATCGCGTAGATCAGCATTTCGCCGTTTTTCGCCACCGCGTCGATTTCGATTTCCTTGGCATGTTCGATGAATTCGGTCACCACCACCGGGTATTGTTTCGACACGTTGGTCGCCAGGGTCAAAAAGTGTTCGAGTTCTTCGCGGTTCGACACGACGTTCATCGCGGCGCCGGAGAGCACGTAGCTCGGCCGGATCAGCACCGGGAAGCCCACTTCGTCGACGAAACGGTAGATGTCGTCCATCGTGGTCAGTTCCCTCCATCGCGGCTGGTCGACGCCGATCCTGTCGAGCATCGCCGAAAATTTGTGGCGGTCTTCGGCGTGGTCGATGTCTTCGGCCGAAGTGCCGAGGATCGGGACGTGCTCATTCTGCAACCGCAGGGCCAGGTTGTTCGGGATCTGTCCGCCGGTCGAGACGATCACGCCTTTGGGCGTTTCGAGGTCGGTGATGTCGAGCACCCGTTCGAGCGTCAGCTCGTCGAAGTAGAGGCGGTCGCAGGTATCGTAGTCGGTCGAAACGGTTTCGGGATTGTAGTTGATCATTACCGAACGCAGCCCCTGCCGGCGGATCGTGTTCAGCGCATTGACGCTACACCAGTCGAATTCCACCGAGCTGCCGATCCGGTAGGCCCCCGATCCGAGCACGATCACCGAACGCTTGTCGTGCGCGAATTCGATGTCGTGCGACGTGCCGTTGTACGTGACGTACAGGTAGTTGGTCATCGCCGGGTATTCGGCCGCCAGCGTGTCGATCTGCTTGACGTACGGCGTGATGCCGCGCATTTTCCTGTATTTGCGGATCGTCAGCATATCGGCCTCGATGTTTTTTGCGGTACTTTTGCTCACCATGCGCGCTAACTGAAAGTCCGAAAAACCGCGCTGCTTAGCCTCCAGCAACAGGTCGTCCGGCACGTTGGCGATGTTATTGTGCTGCTCCAGTTCGTTTTCGATCCGGATGATGTTTTCGAGTTTTTCGAGAAACCAGCGGTCGATCCGGGTCAGTTCGTGGATGCGTTCGACGGTGTATCCCTTTTTCAGCGCATGAGCGATCACGAAGATCCGTTTGTCGGTCGGATGGCTCAGCGCGGCGTCGATGTCGTTCACTTCGAACTCTTTGTTCGCGACGAAACCGTGCATACCTTGTCCGATCATCCGCAACCCTTTCTGGATTACTTCTTCGAAGTTGCGGCCGATGGCCATCACTTCGCCGACCGATTTCATGCTCGAACCCAACTCGCGCGAAACGCCTTTGAACTTGCCGAGGTCCCAGCGCGGGATTTTGCAAACGATGTAGTCGAGCGCCGGTTCGAAGCAGGCGGTCGTGCTCTTGGTGACGTTGTTTTTCAGCTCGTGCAGGCCGTATCCGAGGCCCAGTTTCGCCGCGATGAAGGCCAGCGGATAACCGGTCGCTTTGGACGCCAGCGCCGACGAACGGCTCAGCCGGGCGTTCACCTCGATCACGCGGTAGTCTTCCGAGTGCGGGTCGAGGGCGTATTGCACATTGCATTCGCCGACGATCCCGATGTGCCGGATGATTTGGATCGCCAGTTTTCGCAGTTTATGGTATTCCGCATTGGAAAGCGTCTGCGACGGGGCCACAACGATGCTTTCGCCGGTATGGATGCCCAGCGGGTCGAAGTTCTCCATATTGCAGACCGTGATGCAGTTGTCGTAGCGGTCGCGCACGACCTCGTATTCGACCTCTTTCCAGCCTTTCAGCGATTTTTCGACCAGAATTTGCGGCGAGTACGAAAACGCTTTGTTCGCCAACGCGTCCAGTTCCTCGTCGTTGTCGCAGAAACCCGATCCGAGGCCGCCGAGCGTATAGGCCGCGCGGATAATCACCGGATAACCCAACTCGTGCGCCACCCGTTTGGCTTCGGAAACGGATGTTACCGCTTCGCTTTTGATCGTCCGGACGTCGATTTCGTCGAGTTTTTCGACGAATTTCTCGCGGTCTTCGGTGTCGATGATCGCCTGCACGGGAGTGCCCAGCACGCGTACGCCGTATTTTTCCAATACGCCGCTTTGGTAGAGCTTGACGCCGCAGTTCAGCGCCGTCTGGCCGCCGAAGGCGAGCAGGATGCCCTGCGGCCGCTCCTTTTTGATAACCTCTTCGACGTATTCGGGCGTCACCGGTAGCAAGTACACCTTGTCGGCGATGTTTTCCGACGTCTGGATCGTCGCGATGTTCGGGTTGATCAGCACCGTGTAAACTCCCTCCTCTTTGAGCGCTTTGAGCGCCTGCGAACCCGAATAGTCGAACTCTCCGGCTTCTCCGATCTTGAGTGCTCCCGAACCCAGCAGGATCACTTTTTCCACTTTATCTATCGTTTGCATTTTTCGATGTTTTGGATGAACTGGTCGAACAGAAATTCGGTGTCTACCGGCCCTCCGGAGGCTTCCGGATGGAACTGTACCGAGAAGAACGGCTTGCTTTTGTGGCGGATGCCTTCGCTGGTGCCGTCGTTGAGGTTTACGAAATAGGGTTCCCATTCGGGATCGAGCGTGGCGGTGTCCACGGCGTAACCGTGGTTCTGCGACGTGATGACGGCACGGTTCGTACCGACCATCAGCGCCGGCTGGTTATGGCTGCGGTGTCCGTATTTCAGTTTGAAGGTGGTCGCTCCGGCGGCGATCGACAGCAGTTGGTTGCCCAGGCATATGCCGAAGATCGGCTTGCCGAGCGCAATCGCCTTTTTGATGTTGGCGACCGTGGCCCCGCATTGCTGCGGGTCTCCGGGGCCGTTCGACAGCATCACCCCGTCGTATTCGAGTTGCGTGAAATCGTAGTCCCACGGTACGCGGATCACCGTCGCGTCGCGGTCGCACAGGCAGCGGATGATGTTGTACTTGCAACCGCAGTCGACCAGTACGATCCGGTGCCGACCGTTACCGTAAGTCTGCGCCTGTTTCGTGCTGACCTGCGCGACGAGATTTTCGCGGTTCGGATCGACGAACTGCTCCGGTTCGGGCGTTCCTTCTACGAGCACCTTGCCGAGCATCACGCCGCGTTCGCGGATGATCTTGGTGATCTGCCGCGTATCGACGCCGCAAACGGCCGGAACGTCGTTGTCGGCGAGCCATTTGCCGAGGCTTTCGACCGCGTTCCAATGGCTGTACTCGAACGAGTAGTCGGAGATGACCAGACCCCGGATGTGGATACGGTTCGATTCGAAGAATCGGAGCATCCCGTTTTCTTCGGTAAACTGCGGAACGCCGTAATTGCCCACCAGCGGGTAGGTAATCACCAGAATCTGGCCGCTGTACGAAGGATCTGTTAAACTTTCGGGATATCCGGTCATCGCGGTATTGAAAACGACTTCTCCGGGAACGGAGGTTGCGGCGCCGAACGAGTACCCTTTGAATAGGGTTCCGTCTTCCAGAACGAGACGGGCGGTTTTTTTGTCAGACATTCTATATCAGTAAGTTATGAATTTTCGTAAACTTGCTGAAACGGTCTTCTCTTCAGAATAGTTTCTGAACTGCAAAAGTACGGATAGATTTTCGATTGTGCAAACCGATGCGGAAAAAGTTTTTCGGGAAGAGGTCGTTTTTTTGTCGTGCCGGATTTTTTATCGTGACCGGGGTATTCCGGAGCGAGTATGAAACGTTTCGGTGCAATCCGGTAAAATAATCGTATCTTTGCAGACGCGTCCCGAAGTCCGAAAATGTAAATTCAATCGCCGTAAGATGTTGACCAAAGCCGAAATCGCTTTTATTCGTTCGCTGTCTTCACGCAGGGAGCGCGCCGCCTCGGGGCTGTTCGTGGCCGAAGGGGAGAAATCGGTGCGCGAAATGCTCGCCTCTTCTTTTCCGGTGCGCCGGGTTCTTGCCGTCGGGGACGGTGCGGAATGGTTGCCGTTGCGGGCCGATACCGAACTGGTGCGGGTCTCCCCGAAAGAGATGGAGCGTATCAGTATGCTGAAAACGCCTGCCGGCGTGCTCGCCCTGGTCGAAATTCCGCATTACGCGCAGCCGGAACGTTTCGGGGACGGTGCGCTCGTGCTGGCTCTGGACGACGTGCAGGATCCGGGTAATATGGGGACGATCGTCCGGCTGGCCGACTGGTTCGGTATCCGAGATATCGTCTGTTCGGAAGCGACGGCCGATTGTTTCAATCCGAAGGTAGTGCAGGCGACGATGGGCGCGATTACGCGCGTGCGGGTGCATTACCTGCCGCTGTCCGGTCTGCTGGAGAAGGCGCTGTCGGACGGCATTCCGGTCTACGGCACTTTCCTGGACGGGGACGACATCTACGGCGCGGAGCTCTCTGCGGACGGGATTCTGGTGATGGGAAACGAGGGGAAAGGAATCGGCCCGGATGTGGAAAAATGCGTGTCCCGCCGCCTGTACATTCCGTCTTATCCCGGCGGAACGGCTACTTCCGAGTCGTTGAACGTCGCCGTGGCTACGGCCGTGGCCTGCGCCGAATTCCGCCGCAGGTTGCGTTGATCAGAGCAGTCCGATCCTGTTCAGGAACAGGATGGCGATCACGACCGGAATTACGAATTTTATCAGGAAACGGATCAGCGGAAAAATCTTTACGCCGTATTGCAGGTTGCTGGTAAATTCGTTCCTGAATTTTACGGGGGAAAATACCCAGCCGGTGAACAGGACGATCAGCAGGCCGCCCAGCGGCATCAGCACGTTCGACGACAGTTGGTCGCATAGATCGAAAAGATTCATGCCCGCGACCGAGAGTTTCGAACCGGGCATCATCGACAGCGCGCACAGCGATCCGGTGACCGTGATGGCCGATGCGGTGTAGAAAATAGCCCGCTTGCGGCTGAGGCGCAACTCTTCGGTCATGTATAGCACGATGACTTCCAACAGCGAAATCGACGAGGTGATGGCTGCGACGAACAACAGGAAAAAGAAGACGACGGAGATGATATAGCCGCCGGTCATCTGGGCGAAGACGTTCGGCAGCGTCAGGAAAACCAGCTCCGGTCCGGAAGTGGGGCTGATGCCGAACGAGAAGACGGCCGGGAAGATGGCCAGTCCCGACAGGATCGCCACCGTGATATCCGAAAAGGCCACCATGGCTCCCACGCGGGGCATATTCTCATTTTTGCGTAGGTACGATCCGTAGGTGATCATCGCGCCCATGCCGAGGCTCATCGAGAAAAACGACTGTCCGAGCGCCTGTAAGACGGTCGTGCCGGTGATTTTCGAAAAGTCGGGCTTCAGCAGGAATTCGATGCCGGCCTGCGCGCCGTCGAGGGTCAGCGAGTTGACGGCCATGCCGAGCAGCAGTACGAACAGCATCGGCATCAGGATTTTCGTATAGCGTTCGATCCCTTTTTCGACTCCGGACAGAACGATTCCCGCCGATGCGACCGTAAACAGAAAAGTCCAGATCACCGGCTTCCATCCGCTGGCGACGAATCCGTTGAAGCTGTCGCGGATTTGGTCGGCGCTCCGCCCGTTGAATTGGTTGAAAACGGATTCCTTCAGGAATTCGAACGCCCAGCCGGCGATTACGCAGTAGAACGACAGGATCACGAAGGCCGTGAGGATTCCCATGTAACCGACCAGTTTCCATTTCGATCCGGGAGCCAGTTTGTTGAAAGCCCGCATCGGGTTGCGGCGGGTCGAACGGCCGATGCTGAATTCGGACAGCATGATCGGAATCGAGATTAGAAAGCTGGTTGCCAGGTAGATCAGAATGAATGCGGCGCCGCCGTTCTCGCCGGCCACATACGGGAATCGCCAGATGTTTCCGAGCCCGATGACCGAACCTCCGACCGCTGCGACGGTTCCGAACCTGCTGCCGAATGATCCTCTTTTTGCCATGCCGAATAGTTGTCGTTTTGAAAATAATTAAACAAAGTTATTATTTTTAACGGAATTCGCGTAAAAATATTCGGTGTATTCGTACGCGGCCGGGGCGGCGGCAAAATTCCGATTGTTTGTTACCTTTGCGGCAAATATCCGTCCAAAAGCGATGAGAACGATCGAACTGCTGGCTCCGGCCAAAAATTACGAATACGGATGCGCCGCCGTCGATTGCGGCGCCGACGCGCTGTACGTCGGTGCGCCCGGTTTCGGCGCGCGGGTCGATGCGGCCGTTTCGGTCGGCGACATCGCGCGGTTGTGCGACTATGCGCACCGTTTCGGCGTGCGGGTGTTCGTGACGATGAATACGTTGGTTTTTGCCGACGAACTGCGCGAGGCCGAACGCATCGCCCGCGAAGTATGCCGCGCGGGTGCCGATGCGCTGATCGTGCAGGATATGGCTTTTCTGCGGATGGATCTTCCGCCGGTCGAGTTGCACGCCTCGACGCAGATGTGTACGATGACTCCCGACCGGGCGCGGTTTTGGAGCGACGCCGGTTTTTCGAGGATCATTCTCGAGCGCGCTGCGACCCTGGCGGAGATACGCGGGATTGCCGACGCGGTTCCGGACACCGGGATCGAGGCGTTCGTGCACGGGGCGATTTGCGTCGCGTACAGCGGGCAGTGCTACCTGAGCCGTTCGATGTCGCCGCGCAGCGGCAACCGCGGAGCCTGCTTGCAGGCGTGCCGGCTGCCGTACGATCTGGTGGACGAGAACGGAAAGCGACTGATGAGCGGGAAGCACCTGCTGTCGCTGCGCGACCTGAATCTTTCGCAGCATCTGGACGACATGGCGAACGCGGGCGTTTCGTCGTTCAAGATCGAAGGACGGTTGAAGGATATCAACTATGTGCGTAATGTCGTCGGCTGGTATCGCAACCGGCTGGACGGACTGATCGCCGGACGCAGCGACTTGCGGAGGGCGTCGCAGGGGGTGAGCGCGCTGGATTTTTCGCCCGACCCCCGGAAGAGTTTTTCGCGCGGCGCGACTTCTTACTATATAAACGGCGCGTCGCGCGGCGCGGCGTCGTTCGATACGCCCAAATCGTTCGGCGAGCCGGTCGGGAAGGCGACCCGCGTTGCGCGGGATTTTGTGGAAGGCGCCGGTCTCGGGGTGCTGGCGGCGGGCGACGGCGTTTGCTTTGCGGGGCCGGACGGCGGTCTGGTCGGAACCCGTGTCAACCGCGTGGAAGGCGACCGGATTTTTTTGAACCGTCCGGGCGGTATCCGGGCGGGAACCGCTTTGTTCCGTAATTACGACCGCCGGTTCGTCGCGGCTCTGAACCGGGCCCGGACGCGGCGGCGGATTCAGGTTGCGGCATACGTGTCGGTCGGGCCGCAGCGGTTGGCGCTGACGTTGGACGACGGCCGGGTGTCGGCCGGGTGCTCCGTCGACGGCGATTTTGCCGCAGCGCGCAACCCGTCGCAGGCAGAAGAGACGATACGGACGCAGATTTCGAAGACGGGGGACACGATCTATGCGGTTTCCGGCGTAGAGATTCGTTGCGACGAGCCGCGTTTCGTGCCGGTCGCCGTGTTGAATGCCCTGCGTCGGACATGCATCGAAAAGTTGGACGGAAACCGGAGCGCCGCATATCCGGGACCGGTTCGCCGGCCGGAGAACCGGCAGGCCGTTTTCCCGCAAACGGCGCTGACGGGCGCGGACAACGTGACCAATCCGCTGGCCGAACGTTTTTACCGCGAGCACGGCGTCGAGACCGTCGAAGCGGGATACGATCTGAACGACCGTTTCGACGGCGTGCGGGTGATGCGGATGCGTTACTGCCTGCGCCGCGAGATCGGGCAGTGCCTGCGCGAACGTCCGGATTACCGCGGCCGGCTTTTTATCGAAACCGGGCGTAACCGTTACGAATTGATGTTTGACTGCAAGCGTTGCGAGATGAGCGTTGTCTGCCGCAACCGAACCGAATAATCCGAAAATTATGCTGAAATCCGATTTGCTGACCCCTGCCCGCTGGAACGATTACGAGTTGCTCGACAGCGGAAATTTCGAAAAACTGGAGCGTTTCGGCCGCTACGTAGTGGCCCGGCCGGAGCCGCAGGCGTTGTGGAACCGTTCGCTGAGCGATGCCGAATGGCGGCAGCGCGCCGACGCCGTGTTCCGCAAGGACAGGCGCAGCGAAGATCGCGGCGAGTGGGTGTGCAAACCGGGGATGCCGGGACAGTGGTTCGTCGAATATGGCGGCGAAGCGATGCGGTTGCGGATGCGGCTCGGGCTCACGTCGTTCAAACATGTGGGAATTTTTCCCGAACAGGCCGAAAATTGGGATTATATATACCGGCAGGTGCGGCGCGTCGGGACTGGGGCGCGGGTGCTGAACTTGTTCGCCTATACCGGCGGAGCCTCGCTGGCCGCGCGGGCGGCCGGAGCCGAGGTGACGCATGTCGATTCGGTGAAACCGGTGGTCGGGTGGGCGCGCGAGAACATGGAGGCGTCCGGGTTGGACGGCGTCCGCTGGATCGTCGACGATGCGCTGAAATTCGTGCGCCGCGAAGTGAAGCGAGGCAAAACCTACCACGGCATCGTTCTCGATCCGCCGGCTTACGGGCGCGGCGCGGACGGGGAAAAGTGGGTGCTCGAAGAACATATCAACGAAATGCTTTCGCTGTGCGGGGAGTTGCTCGAACCGCAGAACGGCTTTCTGGTGTTGAATCTCTATTCGATGGGGTTGTCGGCGTTGCTGGCCCGCAGCGCGGTGCGTCAGTTGGTCGGGGCGTGCTCTGCGGAGCAGTTCGGCGAACTCTATTTCACCGATCCGTTCGGCAAGGCGTTACCGCTGGGGGTGTATTACCGGTGTGCCCGGTAGACCGATCGGGGTTTTGACCGGCTCTTTTTTCGGAAGTACTTGCTCCCGGTGCCGTTTAGCCCAGAGCTGGTACGAATTGATGAGGTTCTGCCAGATGACATATGCGGCCGGACCGACCGAAGCGATCGGCGTCAGGTAAGTCTGTGCCATCCAGATCGCCAGGATCGTATTCTTCTGTCCGAGGCCCTGTGCGCCGGCGATCTTGTTGCGATAGCGGCGTCCGATGCGGCGTCCGGCCAGGAACTGGGCGCAGCAGACCGCGAGCGCCAGCAGCGCCATCCAGATTTCATTGACATAGTTTGACGCATCCTGTTTCATGAGAAAGGCGACCGTGTTGCCCATCACGATGGTCAGCGCTACGGCCCACAGGTAGAACGAGATCTGCTGGCGTTCGCGCAGTTGCCGGTGTATGCGGGGCGCGAAGCGTTTCAGCAGCACGGCGATTACGAACGGCAGGATCAGCAGCGGGATCATTTGCCGGCAGACGATCCCGAACGACTCGAAGAACGGCAGCGCGGTCTGCGAGCCGATCAGCGAGAAGACCAGCGGCGATAGCGTGGCGACCGTCAGGTTGCTCAGCAGCGTGTAAGTCGCCAGCATGGCGATGTTTCCGCCGAGCATACCGGTGATTACGGCCGCCGAAGTGGCGGTCGGAGCCATCACGCAGATGAAAGTGCCCTGGGCCAGCAGCGGATCGAACAGCGCGATGATCCCGAACAGCGCGAGACTCCCGAGTATCTGAATCCCCAGCAGGATCACGTGCAGCCGCGTGATGCGCATGTCGTCGAACGACAGCTTGCAATAGGGCACCAGCAACATCAGGAAAATCAGGTAGGGGGTCAGGAAAGAGAGCGACGAGACGAACGGATAGAATACGCCGCCTACGATCATGGCGATCGGAAGCATCCAGTTTTTGAATTGCTGCAGGATTACGTGATTCAGATAGTCGACCATACGCCCGGATTTATCATTCCCTCCGGTGCAAAGTAACGGAGTATTGTCGTGAAATCAAAGGCTTTTTTTAATTTTTTAACAATGTCTCCGGGGGCGGTTTCGGTCGGATTTATGGCACGGATGGTACGGAATTTGTATTATATGAGGTTTCGGGGAAATGCGATTCGGAGTTTCGGGACAAGTTTGATTCCCAAAAGACCTTTCCGTCCGTGCGCGCTTTTCTACCTTTGGACCGATGATTATGGAAGCAAAGCGCAATATCGTATTTTCGGCAGCGGTCTGGGTCGCTTATGTGCTGGTATTCGCCGTGCAGAAGCCGTTTTTTCTATTTTACAACCGCGACGTGTGGACGGAGATGTCCGCCTTCGATTGGGGTCAGGCATTCGTGTCCGGGCTGTTGTTCGACGTGTTGTTGGCGGCCTGTTTCGCGCTCTTTCCGGTGCTGCTGACTTTCTTGCGTTCGAGACTGTCGGAACGAGCGGCCGAAGGCGTGTTGCGTGTCTATTTTCTCGGGACGGCATTGTATATAGCCGCCGTTTTCGCTTTTTCGGGAGTGCTTTTCGAATCGACGATTCTGAAAACGGTGCTTTTCATAGGCTATGCCGCCGCGATCGTCGGGTTGTGTTGGGAGAAGGTCGTTCCGTTGTTCGGCCGCATCGGGGCGCGTCGCCGGACGGAACGCCGCGTATCGCTGCTGCTGGCCGGTATGCTGCTGTTCTTTTTCGGAGGAGTCGCATTCGGAAACCGGAGTCTTTCGGAGCATTACGCTTCCCGGCCCGGTCTGTATCACCTGCACATCAATCCTTACTACCAGCAGATCGCTTTTTGGGATTAATTCCGTCCGCTCCGGAAACGTTTCGCGGGATGGCCGCTACTTTCCGGATTCGCCGGCCGGTTCCGCAGAAGCGTTTTTTTTCGATTTCTGTTGTCTTTTCAAAGCTTTTCGTTCGCGGATCCGCTCGATCCGGTTGCGCATGTTGCGGATCAGATCGGCGAACGTGTCGAAGCTTTGCCGGTACGAGATGCCGATCCCGCTTTCCTGAAGGCCCTGGTTCTCGTCGAACCGGTCGATCGTGCGCGTGAAGGCCTTGACCTTGAAATTACCGGCCTCGTCGAGCAGCAGGCTCAGCGTTACGTCGCCCGTCAGGCTGTTGGCGGTACGCTTGTTCATCTGTACGCCGTTGCCGGTGTCGTAACTGACGTCGCCTTCGACGATCAGCTTGTCTTTGATCAGTTCCCCGTAAAATTCGGTGCCGAATTCGTCCGAAGTTTCCTCGCTTTTCGGGCGGTATTTCGGCGCCAGTCGGAAACGGTCGGTCGAGAGCAGGCTGCTCAATTGGTTCGACAGGAAGTCGATGCCGGTCACGGTCGCGCCCATGGCGCCGATGTTCAGGTTCTGGTTCGTGTACGAATTGTCGGCATAGAAACTCTGCGTGGCCAGCAGCCACAGGAATTGGGTCGACATCATCTCCTGCGTATTCATCGAGTTCAGGATAACGCTTTGGGTTTCCGGGTCGGCGTTCGGGACGGTCACATCGAACGTGATAGCCGGTTGCGTCAGCCGTTCGGACAGCCGGATGATGCAGTCCACCGGGACGTTGCGCCGAGAGTTCTGCTCCCCGGCCCCGAGCAGCGGGGCCAGCGAGGCCTTCAGCTTGTAGACGGCCGTGATGTCGACCAGCGCGTTGACCGGATCGCCCGTCCACTGGATGTGGCTGCCGTCTTCGATGGCAAACGTGCGCGTAGCGAAATTCTTCAGCGAAAAACGGTAGCTGCCGTCCGTGATGTCGTAGTCGCCGTAGATCGTGAAATCTTTGTTCCGCGGATTGACGTGTAGGTTGATCGTGCCGTTGCCGCGTCCTTTGAGCAGGTTGTCGCCGGCTTGGTCGAGGGTTAGTTGCATTTCGACGTTCGGCTTGACGTTCAGCGCCATCTTGATGTCCATGTTCGACGGCAGGCTGTCCATCCGGCGCATCCTGCGCGCGAGGGCCTGCCGCAACCGGTTCGTGCTGTTCGCTTTTTCCAGACTGTCCCGGATGGCTTTTTGACGCGGGTCTTCGAAGACGATGAAGTCGGCGGCGGAGATATCCGCGCTGTTGCCCAGGGGCATGTAAAAATGCGAGTTGTCGGCGGTCGTCGCGACGATGTTCATGTTGACGCCGTTTTTATTGCCTTGGATCGTGGCGTTGCCCGACGCGAAGATCGTTCCGTAGAAAAGGTCGTTCTGCTGTTCGGTCGTTTGCAGTACGAGCGTGTTCTGCGGCCGCACGTGTATGTCGTAGGCCAGATTGCGCAGGTTCCGGAAGTCGAATTTCATGTCGAATCCGGCGCGGTTTCCCCGGGGATCGGTCAGTTCGGCCGGCTGCAGGGTCATCACGTTGTCGGCTACGTCGATCGTGCCGCCGGTCAGGGCGTAGGGAACGTTCGTATAATCGACCGTCGTTTCGAAACGTTCGACGCGGATGGCGCCGTTCAGAACGGGTTGGAGGTTTCTGCTGCTCAGCGTCAGCCGGGCGCTGGCCTCTCCCTGCGTTTCGCGCAGCACGCCTTTCAGCACCGGAGCGAGCAGTGCCATGTCGATTTTCCGGATGTTCATTTCCGCGCCGTAACGGCGTTCGGTCGGGGAGTAGAAACCGGCCACGATGTTGTCGCCCAGTTTGCGGTCGGACAGCCTGAAACGGGCCCGTTTCGACTGAAAATCCCAGAGGCAGTTGAACTTCGTGTCTCGCCACGGGATTTGGTTGACGCGGATGCTGTCGAAATCGATGTCTGCGTTCAGCACTCCTTCGCCGTATGCAGCGATCAGGTCTGCAGAGCCGTTGGTGTATCCTTCGAACAGGTAGCCCCGGCTCGAAGTGATCTGCGACAACGGCTTCAGGTCGAAGTGTTGCAGGCTCAGCCGAAGGGTGTCCTGGTTACTGCGGGAGGCCGTGCCGTTGACCGAGAGGCGTTGCGGGCCGTTTTCGATCCGGAAGTTGTCTACGACGACCCGCGTGGAGTCGTAGACGATCTGCCGGGCGCCGATTCGCCAGGTCTGGTTGCCGGTCGTGAGCGTGGAAGGATAAAAGTTGATTTTGATCTGCGGAACGCCCGTTTCCGGATTGACCGACAGCGCGGAAGTGGTGCTGAGCATCGCGTAGGTGCCGTTTGCGGTGTTGTTGAACCGCATGGCCAGGTTGACCCGGTTCTCTTTGGCCCCGCCGATGACCGAAAAGTTGGGCATGTACAGGTTTTTGGCCAGCAGGTCGTTCGCCGTTACGAACATCGAGATCGAGTCGCCCTGGTTACGGGCGGACGCCTTCAGGTTCGAGACGAAGAACTGTTCGTTCTCGATGAGTTCCGAGTTCAGCGTCAGCGAGAAGACGTCGCTTTCGGGGTTGAACAGAAAGGCCAGCGTGGTTCCCTGGGCGACTTGCAGGCCAGGAATGAAGATGCCCGCCACGTTGTTGGCTTCTTTTACATTGACGTTCAGCAGGTAGTAGTTGTCGATGCTGGAAGCCCCGTCGGCCGGCGGAATCGTTTCCCGCTCCTGCCCGTCGTGTTCCGAGATGGACGGAAGGTAGGATATCAGCGTGTTTTTGAAGTAAGAAAACATTTTGTTGTAGCTGAGCCTGCCTTTCAGTTCCGCATCGGCGAACGACGAATAGAAACCCAGCAGTTTCCGGTTGCCGTGGTTGTCGGCCAGCATACGGATCCGTCCGGTTTTGACGGTGTCGATATGGTTGATGTAGGTCATGTCGTCGATCTCGATCGTGCCGTTCAGCTCGTCGAGCCCTATGCCCGAGCCTTGCGCCGTCAGATTGCCCCGCACCACCGAAACTGTGTCCCGCCGGTTGAAATTCAGTTTGTACAGGTCGGCGTTATGCAGGGCCAGATTGAAATTGTAGGCCGGCAGCGAATCGTTGAAGTTCAGTTTGCCATCGAAATCGAACGCGATGTTCGGGTCGGTCGAGACGATGGCGCCGGTGTACTCCTTGTTCTCGAATTCCCCGTTCAGGACGATGTCGTTGTACGCGTATCCGTTGTATTCGAGCAGCGGAATCTGCGCCTGCGCTTTCATCCGCAGCGCGCTGCCGAGCTGTCCCGTCACGTCGGCTTTCAGCGCGATGCGGTCGAGTTTCGGGATGCCGAGCAGCGAGCCGATCCGGAAATCGTTCGTATTCAGCGTCCCGTCGAAACCGGTCGCGCGTTGCGTGGACTGAAGCGGCTTGATATTCAGTTTCAGGTCGGCGCTTCCCAGTTCGCATTGCAGCCGGCCGTCGGCTGCGAAGTCGCTGAATAGACCGTCGAAATGGCCCGTAAATGCGATTCGCCCCATTTTTTCGAGCGTGGCGTAATTCTTTCCGACCGATTTCCGGGCGATGTCCTGCACAATGTCGGCGATGTCGGCGGCCTCGGTACGCAGTTCCTGCACGTCGAACGAGAAATGGGTGCGGTTCACGTCCGGCAGCCCGGTCATGCGGAATTTTACGTCGACCCGCGTGTTTCTCGTTTCGACCGGCCCCACGCTCCCTCTCATGTTCGAGACCGGCCCTTCCACTTGTCCCGAAGCATTGCGGAAGACGGTTTGCCAGTTGCGCAGTCCCTGGGCGAAGTAGGCGATGGTCTGAAAGCTAACGGTCGAGGCGGTAAATTCGGAACGGATATTCACTTTATTCAGGAAATCGTTATACCCTTTCCACGTGTCGTAGTCGAAATAGAGATAGGCCATCCGTACGTCCGATTCGGCGGTCTTTAGCCGGAAATCGTCGAAGTGCATACCCGATCCGGAGATCCGGAAATGCCGCGTCGACAGGTTTTCGATGTGCAGCCCGCAGCGCTCCCGCAGCGTCAGCGAGTCGATCGCGAGGTTCACGCTGTCGTCTGCGACCGATACGTCCCGTACGAGAAGTTTGAAATTCCGAACGTCCAGATCCGTAAAGTTGACGCCGTACTCTTTCGGGCGGACGTCGAATTTCCGGTGGCGGAAATTCATGTCCCGGATCGTTGCCGAAGACGCCGTCAGCCGAAATCCTTTTTTCTTTTGTTTCTTCTCTTTCTTGAATTTCAGCAGGATCTGTTTCAGGTTGCTCGTCCGCGAACTGTCCTGCATCAAGTTGAACCGCACTCCGTCCAGTTCGACGTCCCCGAGCCGCACGGCTCCCGTGAAAACGTTCAGACTGCCCAGCGGGACGACGACGTTGCGCGCATAGAACAGCGTGTCTCCGTGGTAGTCCTCTACGTAAAGGCCTTCCAGCGACAGCCGGTTGAACAGCCGGAAACGCACCTTTTCGACCGAGAACTCGGTTTGGGCTTTTTCGCTGAGCATTTTCAGGCCCTGACCGACGATCAGGTTCTGCACCGATTGCATGTGCAGCAGCAGCGTGACGGCGACCGGCAAAAATATCACAAGCAGGATCACCGCCGACACGAAAGATCGTATTATTTTTATAACTTTGCCCATTCGGAAGCTGCGTGCGGTATTCTGTTGGTTTTCAATCGGAGCCGCTCTGCGTTACGGCGCTTCGCATGTCTCTCTGAAAAGAACTACAAGTTTACTAAATTTATTATAAATAATAAAGCCAAAATGGATATTACGATCTTGGGTATCGAATCTTCGTGCGACGATACTTCCGCCGCGGTGATTCGGGGCCGGACGCTGTTGTCGAACGTTATTGCCAGTCAGGACGTTCACCGCAAGTACGGCGGCGTGATCCCGGAACTGGCGTCGCGGGCGCATCAGCAGAACATCATTCCGGTGGTCGATACGGCGATCAGGGAGGCCGGCATCGACCTGAAGGATTTGGACGGGATCGCTTTTACCCGCGGGCCGGGATTGCTCGGCTCGTTGATGGTCGGGGTTTCGTTCGCCAAAGGGCTGTCGCTGTCGCTGGATATTCCGATGATGGACGTCAATCACCTGCAAGGGCACATTTCGTCCCATTTCATCGATCTGCCCGACCGGCAGTTGGCGCATCCGCGATTCCCGTTCCTGTGTCTGCTGGTGTCGGGCGGTCATTCGCAGATCGTGTTGGTAAAGGATTACGGCGAGATGGAGATCGTCGGCACGACGATCGACGATGCCGCCGGGGAAGCTTTCGACAAATGCGCCAAGGTGATGGGACTGCCGTATCCGGGCGGCCCGGTAATCGACAAACTGGCTAAGGAAGGGGACCCGAAACGGTTCAAATTCGCGAAGCCGTCGGTAGACGGGTTCAATTACAGCTTCAGCGGGCTGAAAACGTCGTTCCTCTATTTTCTGCGCGACGAGATGCGCGAGAACCCGAATTTTATCGGGGAGAACAAAGCCGATCTGTGCGCTTCGCTGCAATCGACGATCATCGAGATTCTGTTGAACAAGCTGGTACGGGCGGCCAGGCATTACGACATACGCGACATCGCGATCGCCGGCGGCGTTTCGGCCAATTCGGGCCTGCGCCGTGCGATTGTCGAGGAGGGCGTCCGTCGCGGCTGGAATACGTTTCTTCCCGAGTTCAAATTTACGACCGACAACGCGGCGATGATCGCCGTCACCGGGTATTTCAAATACCAGCGCGGCGAGTTTGCCCCGATGGACGTTGTCCCCGTGGCGCGGATCAGCCGGATGTGACGGGATCGATTCATTCCGGAGTCCATACGAAAGGGTCGGTATTTTTGCCGATTCTTTTTTTATTTATTTTTCATTCTTTTGTGTAAAAGAATACGTGTGTTATGTCTATATATATATCAAAAACCGATGAAAAGTAAAAGAATTATTAAAATCAGTTTGGCTTTGGCCATTGTAGTAGGAGCATATATTTATATTGATCGGAGTCAGTGTAAATCTATGGATTTGTTATTTCAAGCCAATCTTGAAGCATTGGCAGGGGATGAATCGTCGGAACCTGTACAAATTCCTTGTAGTGCCCAAAAAAAGAGTAAATGCAGTTTTTCTGCTAAAGATGCGGATGGAAATACACATTCTTATACGTGGAAAGATTATAAACATATCTAATTTCCAGATATGTCGTGTTGCCGATATATTCTTAGTATGGGGAAATTAACGGTCATTTTGATCGGGATGTGTGTGCTATGCGGTTGCGAAGGGCGAAAAAACTGGGGCGAAGAAAAGTGGCAAGGTTTGGAGTACCCCTTGACGGCGACTTCTGTGAATGTGGACCGGATTATTTTCACGGAATCCGATTTGATATTTATCGATGACTATGTCATTTTCGAAAATTGGAATAAAGATAAATATTATTCTGTTTTCAGGATATCGCAGGACAGTTTGAAATTTATAGGTTCTTTTTTGACAAAAGGGAACGGGCCTTTCGAGGTGAACGCTTCGAGCATACATTTTTTGAATCGAGACAGCGTCTTGATGATCGTTGCGTATAATCCCCGAGGAAAGTCGTTTGTCATACCCGTGAACAATTTGAAAAACGTATTCGATTTTTCTGCATGGAGCGTGGTCGATTATCCTTATGTAGAATCTTTTGCCTATAATCTTTTACCGGTTACGGATTCGACTTATTTGATGCAGGGGTTCGGCGACAGCGACGATTTGTTTACATTACTGAATACCGGTAGTGAGCGGGTGTCGAGTCTGGGGGTTCGCTATCCGGATAGCGGTAACGAGGTTACTTGTTACAATAAATCTCAAATTTATTCCGGAGACTTGCGCAAACGGCCTTCGGCCAGACAGTTCGTTTATTCCTGTTCTAATTCGAAATTTGTCGAGATTTTTACGCTTGGAGATAGTACGGTGTCGAACAGGGGCAGATTATTCGATCGGTTGCCGATATGCACGCAACGAACCGATGGAACTTATAAAATTGTCGATCATTATGAATCGGGGTATCAATTATCGGTTACAGATGCGTTTATCTACTGTGCCGATCCTAAAATCGATTATTCGGAACGGGAGAGGTCTATAAAGAGAAACGGTTATTCTCCCGGGTATGTAAAAGAGGTATATCTTTGCGACTGGAATGGGAATCCGGTGCATAAATATTTATTGGACAGACCGGTATGTTATATTCAGCCGGATACGGACGATGAGTGGTTGTATGCTTTTTATTTGCATCCCGAGTCGTTCGAACCCGAAATGGTGAGATTTAAATTGCCTGATATTCATTAAATGTAGATTCTATGAAAAAAACAGTTATTTTTTCCGGTTCGGTCGCGTTGGCCGTAGCGGTTTTAGGAGCTTTTGCGCGGTATGATTGTAAAGACAGGTCGGCTGATGATCTGTTGCTTGAAAACGTCGAAGCATTGGCCGGTTCAGAGGGGGATGGCGGTGAGGAAGTTCAGATTCCCTGTGCTCAGGAAAAACGCAGAAGTTGTACTTTCAAATCCGTAGATGCGGACGGTAACGAGTATGTGAATACGTGGAATGATTACGTCAAAGCCGGTTGATTCTTTCGGCTGGTCGTTTATATGCCGGATGTAGGATTCGGTAATAAAAAATGCCGGACAGATTTTAAAATCTGTCCGGCATTTTTTACAGTTTGTAGAACTCTTCCCAGCCTTCGCGCGGCGGCAGGTCTTTCAGCAGTTTGTTGGCCCGTTCGTTGTTGGTGATCACTTTTTTCTTCGGGTCGAACAGCAGTTTCGCGTTCAGGCGCTGCGCCAGCACGCCGAGGTTGAACACTTGGCAAAGCGGCCCGGCGACGTCGAACGGCGACCGTGCTTGTTCCTGTCCCTTGCAGGCCAACAGGAAGTTTTTGTAGTGGTTCGACGAGCTCTGGGGGACTTCCGGCAACTGTGACGCCATCTCCCTGGCCTTTTCTTCCGGGATGATCGACAGCAGGCTGCCGTGCGAACCGCCCTTGAAGGTCAGTTCCTTGCTATAAATGATTTTGCCCGGATTCAACTTGGCCGGCTGGATTTGCCCGGTACTCGGGGCCGGAATGTTCGGATCCAACTCGGATACGCCGTAGCCTTCCGGCACTGGCGGGATGTTCTTCTGTCCTTCGTACCAGGTGACGTCTACCGGCGGCATGTTGCCGCGCGCTCCGAATTTGAACACCAGCGTCGAGGCCTGCGGGAAGAAGAAGTCGTTGTGCCCGTCGATCCGCACCGGGTCGATCTCGTAGGGCAGTCCCAATTCGAGGAATTGGTGGGCGGTATCCAGAATGTGAGCACCCCAGTCGCCGAGGGCGCCCATGCCGAAATCGTACCAGCAGCGCCATTGTCCGTTGACGTAGTCCTTGTTGTAATCGTGGAAACGGGCCGTCATCAGCCAGGTGTTCCAGTCGAGCGTCTGCGGGACCGGCTGTCCCGGAGGGAAACTTTTGATGTTCGTATCCCAGCCGTGCCAGCGACGCGGCGCGTTCATGTGGGCGGTGATCGCCGTAACGTCCTTGATGATTCCGGCGTCTTTCCATGCCTTGAACTGGAAATAATTCCCTTCGGAGTGGCCCTGGTTGCCCATCTGGTTGACTACCTTGTACTTTTTTGCCGCTTTCATCATCAGTTCGACCTCGTAGAACGTGCGTGCCATCGGCTTCTCGGTATAGACGTGCTTGCCGAGCGACATCGCCAGCATACAGATCGGGAAGTGCGAGAAGTCCGGAACCCCGACCGAAACGGCGTCGATCTGGTCGCCCATCTTGTCGAACATCTGCCGGAAATCCTGGAAGCGCGGCACGTTCGGGAATTGCTTCAGCGACTGTTCGGTGTGCGGGGCCCCCATGTCTACGTCGCACAGCGCGACGATGTTGGCCTCGCCCGTTTTAGCGAACTCGCGGAGAATTTCGCCGCCCCGGTTGCCGATCCCGCAGACGGCCAGGTTGACCCGTTCGTTCGGGCCGACGATCCGCGGTTTGGGCCGGGCCGCCGACAACGTGTTTTTCGTCAGGATGGTCGGCAGGGCCGCTGCCGCCGACAGCGCGAGAACTCTTTTCAGAAATTCCCGCCTCGAAAATTCATTGGAATCCATATTTCAGTTGTTTGTATCGGTTATGATTGGGTTTTTCAGTTTATCGTACAGGTAAAACGGTAGGCTCCGCTACCGATCCGGTAAGCGACTCCGGACGACTTTTTGTCCGTGATTTTCCGGATGTTTTTCGCATTTCCTTTGCAACCGACTGCTTCGACGGCGGCGGACGGCAGCGATACGGTGGCCGTCATGTTGGCAGGGATCTGCACGTTCAGCGTTACCCGGTCGCCGTTGCGCTCCCAGGCGCTGCGGATCTCGCCGCGCTGCGAATCGTAAGACGCCTTCGCCCAGTTCAATCCGTCGACGAAAGCCGGGCGGATCAGCACGTGCCGGAATGCCGGTTGTTCCGGATCGACCTGGATGCCGGCCAGCGTTTTGTACATCCAGGCACTGACGGCGCCCATTGATGGGTGGTTGCGCGATGCGTCGCCGATGTTCCGCAGGACGTCCCACGTTTCGAACAGCGAGGTCGCTCCGCACTGTTCGATCCAGTAGCCCCATGAGGGTAGCGTGGTTTTGGTGACCATCCGGTAGACGGCGTCGGCATATCCGTAGTCGGACAGCACGGCCGGTACGACCAGACTGCCGATGAAGCCGAAATCGAGGCTGTAATCGTTGTCCGCAATGCAACGGTTCAGGTTTTCGGCCAATCGTTTCTCGTATTGTTCCGGGACGATACCGACATAGAGCGGCAGCGCATACGACAGTTGCGTGCCGTTCGAATAGCAGACCTTTTCGGGATCGAAAAACAGTTCGTTGATCAGGACTTTCAGCTTTTCGGCTTTCGCTTCGTAAGGGGCGGCTTCCGGTTCGCGGCCGGTCAGCCGGGCCATCTGCGCCATCAGCACGTTATCCCAGTAATAGAAACACGTGGCCATGAAATCGACCGGCGTCTGCGCTTTGTAGAACAGCCAGTCCCCGAGTCCGTGGTTGATCGTGCCGTTCGCTTCCTCGCGCGTTTGCAAGTACTCCAGGTAACGTTTGGCCGCCGGGTAGATCGTTTCGATCGCCCGCGTATCGCCGCTGTATTGGTACAGCAGGTGCGGCGTGATGAAGATCGCGGCGTCCCACATCGGGCCGGCCCAGTTCGAATCCCAGTGCCACGAAGTCGGGACGATACCCGGCACGTTGCCGTCGGCCTCCTGCGCGTCGATCATATCGTTCACCCATTTGGCGTAGATGTTCCGGCTGTCGAAATTGATCATGCCGGCTTCCTGCACCATGTAGCCGTCGGCCATCCAGCCGTTCTTTTCGCGGTGCGGGCAGTCGGTCGGGATGCCGAACAGGTTGCTCAGGTACGAGCGTTTCGAAATGTCGAATATTTGGTTGATCAGTTTGTTCGAACAACTGAAATCGCCGGTCGGTCGCACGTCGCTGTGCATGACTATGCCTTCGAGGTTCTCGGCCGTCAGTTGCAGCGGTACGCTGGTCGTTACCTCGACGTACTGGAAACCGTGATACGTGAACGGAGGCATAAAGGTTTCGGCGCCTTCGCCTTTGAGAATATAGGTGTCGAACTGGCTGATCTCCGATGCGTTCGTCGGGCGCAGGTGCATGTTGATGTTCCTCTGATCGACCCGTCCGGCCGAATCGAGCAATTCGCCGTGCCGCATCGTTACGACGGTTCCGCGCGGCCCCTTCACGCGCAGTCGGCATACTCCGGCGAAGTTTTTCCCCAGGTTGTAGACGTATACCGTGTCGTTGATCTTCTCGACCGATACCGGTTTTACCGATCCGGATGCGGCGACGGCCGCCATTTTCTGCGCTTCGATCAGCGGCGCGGGCGATTGGACGGTCACGGCGGGCTGCCAGGCGCCGTCGTCGAATCCGGGACGGTTCCATCCCGGCTGTTCGAGCCGGGCGTCGTACGTTACGCCGGTGTACAGGTTGTCGTACAGCAGCGGGCCGGTCGCCGTTTTCCACGAAGCGTCGCTGCCGATCGTTTCGGTCGATCCGTCCCGGTAGGTGACATGCAGTTCGCACAGTAGCCGCGGGCGGTCGCGCCACGGAGCCAGATGGAAGTTCCACACGGCCGGAGTTTGTTCGTTATACCAGCCGTTACCGAGCACGACCCCGATGCAATTTTTACCTTCGCCGAGTTGAGCGGTGATATCGTAAGTTACGTAGAGCACCCGTTTCGAGAAATCGGTATAGCCCGGATCGAGCAGATGGTCGCCCACGCGCTCCCCGTTCAGGTAAAGTTCGTAGTAACCCAGTCCGCAGATATAGGCGCGGGCCGAAGCGATCTGCTTTCCGGTCGCGAATTCGCGGCGGAACATCGGGGCGGGCTTATACTGTTTGTCGTGCGAGTCGGTGATCCATTGCGCCTTCCATTCGCCGGGCGTCATCTTGCCGGTTTCGAACCACGATACCGGCGTAGTGACCGGCATACGGCCGTTGTCGTCCCACGTTTCGACTTTCCAAAAGTAACGGGTATGCGACTTCAGCGGAGCGGCGGGGCTGCATACGACCGTCTGGTCGCCGGATTTGATCCGCCCCGAGTTCCATACGTCGGCGTTCCCGGCTTCGAGCTGCTCGGGCGAGGTCGCCACGACGACCCGGTAGGCGCTCTGGGAGACTCCTCCGACCGGAGATTGCAATTTCCACATCAGGCGGGGTTCGGCGACGTCGATCCCCAGCGGCGTAGTCAGGTACTCGCACTGCAGGTCGACGGCCTGCATCGGGGAAAATCTGGCGCCCTGTACCGCCAGGCCGCACAGCATCAGTGCGAAGCTCAACAAAAGTTTCATAGGCTAATTTCGGGTTATTCGGTTCGGTTTCTGCCAAAATTAATCATTTTATCGGAAATTCGTGCCGGATGACCGGCATAAAATCGAAGCGGGCCGCCCCCGATTCGTGAGGACGGCCCGCAAAACGACGGGTTCGGCGTCGGCGAGGTTATTTTTTAACTTCGACCTGTTCGTAACCTTCGATGATATCGCCTACGTGGATATCGTTGTAATTCTCGATGTTCAGTCCGCATTCGAGCCCGTTGTTCACCTCTTTGACGTCATCCTTGAAACGCTTCAGCGAACCGAGCTTGCCGGTGTAGACCACGATGCCGTCGCGGATTACGCGGATGCTCGTATGCCGCGTAATCTTGCCTTCGCGCACCAGACAGCCGGCGACCGTGCCGACCTTCGTGATCTTGAACACTTCCATCACTTCGACCGAACATACGATTTCCTCCTTCATCACCGGGGCGAGCATACCCTCGATGGCGTCTTTGATATCGTTGATCGCGTCGTAAATGATCGAGTAGAGTCGGATTTCGATCTCTTCCTTCTCTGCCAGTTTCCGGGCCGCGGCGGAAGGCCGCACCTGGAATCCGACGATCACGGCGTTCGAAGCGGCGGCCAGGATCACGTCCGATTCGGAGATCGGGCCTACGGCCTTGTGAATCACGTTGACCTGAACTTCTTCTTTCGACAGTTTGATCAGCGAGTCGGCCATCGCTTCGATCGAACCGTCCACGTCGCCCTTGATGATGATGTTCAGCTCCTTGAAATTGCCGATCGCGATGCGGCGTCCGATTTCGTCGAGCGTGATGTGCTTCTGGGTGCGCAGGCCCTGCATCCGCTGCAACTGTTCGCGCTTGTTGGCGATGTCGCGCGCCGAACGTTCGTCGTCCATCACGTTGAACGAGTCCCCGGCTTGCGGAGCGCCATTCAGCCCGAGCACCAGCACCGGCGTGGACGGGGGCGCTTCGGTGATCCGCGTGCCGCGTTCGTTGAACATCGCCTTCACGCGGCCGGTGTAGATGCCCGACAGCAGCATGTCGCCGACCCGCAGCGTGCCGTTCTGTACCAGCACTGTCGCAACGTAACCGCGCCCTTTATCCAGCGTGGATTCGATCACCGCGCCTTGGGCTTTCCGGTCGGGATTGGCTTTCAGGTCGAGGAATTCGGCTTCGAGCAGCACCTTTTCGAGCAACTTGTCGAGGTTGATGCCCTGCTTGGCCGAGATCTCCTGGCACTGGTATTTACCGCCCCAATCTTCAACCAGGTAGTTCATGGCCGACAGTTCCTCTTTGATCTTTTCCGGGTTGGCTCCCGGCTTGTCGATCTTGTTGATCGCGAAAACGATCGGGACCTGTGCGGCGGCCGCATGGTTGATCGCCTCGATGGTTTGCGGCATCACGTTGTCGTCCGCGGCTACGATGATGATCGCCACGTCGGTCACTTTCGCCCCGCGGGCACGCATGGCCGTAAACGCTTCGTGACCCGGCGTATCGAGGAACGTGATGCGCCGGCCGTCGTCGAGTTTCACGCTGTATGCCCCGATGTGTTGCGTGATACCGCCCGCTTCGCCGGCGATTACGTTCGCCTTGCGGATGTTATCCAACAACGACGTTTTACCGTGGTCGACGTGCCCCATCACCGTAACGATCGGCGGCCGCGGAACGGCGTCTTCGTCCGTTTCGTCCTCCGTGTCGATTGCTTCCTGAATCTCAACCGCAACGAACTCGACTTTGAAACCGAACTCTTCGGCCACCACGACCAACGCTTCGGCGTCGAGGCGCTGGTTGATCGAAACCATCAGCCCCAGGTTCATGCAGGCCGTGATGACGTCGGTTACGCTGACGTCCATCATGGTCGCCAGTTCGCTGACCGTTACGAATTCGGTCACCTTCAGTACGCTTTTTTCTTTTTCCTGGCGTTCCAGCTCTTCGTTCATACGGGCCGATACCGCTTCCCGCTTGTCGCGGCGGTGCTTCGACGTTTTGAACTTCGGGCCTTTGGCCGTCAGACGGGCCAGGGTATCTTTGATTTGCTTCTGTACTTCTTCTTCGCTGACTTCCGCTTTCACCACCGGTTTTACCGCTTTCCCTTTCCGCCTGTCCTTGAAGGCGCTTTTACCGGAACCCGCCGCGCCCGGAGCGCCGTTCGGCGCAGCCTTCGGCCGGTTGTCCTTGCCGGTCGGCTGGTTTTGCTTCTGCGTAATGTCTACTTTGTCTTTCGAAATCCGCTTGCGTTTCTCCCGTTTGCGGTGGCTGTCCTCGCCCTTCTTCTTTTCGAAGGATTTCACGTCGATTTTCCCCAATACCTTCGGCCCCGACAGTTTAGTGCCTTCGCCCGGACGGAACAGGTTGCTTTCGTCGGCGGCCATCCGCTGGTCGTAGGTCTGGTTCTGGATTACGACTTCCGTCTTATCGGCCGTTGTTTCCGCGACGGTTTCGGAGGGCTTGGGCGCAGCGGCCGGTGCTGCATGGGGGACGGAGGCGGCAACCGGAGCGGCCGCTGCCGGCGTAGCAGGGGCAGCCGGAGCGCTGACGACCGGCTCGACAGCCGGTTTGGGCGCTTCCTGTTTCTTCACGGGGGTCGCGATGGGAGCCGCCTTCGGAGCTTCAGGTTTTTTCTCCGTAGCCGGTTCCGCCGTATTTTTCTTCTTGTGGTTGTCCGATAGATCGATCTTACCCAATATCTTAGGTGTGGCCATTCTCGCCACTTCGTCCTTGACATTGATCACGCCGCTTTTGATAATTACCTCGTTCTTGAAATCGGCGCCGTCGTCGGAGCCGTTCTGCTCGTTCTCCTTGCGGTCGTCCAGCGAAACGGATTCATGCTTCAGGTTTATCTTTTCACGGATATTCACCTTCTCGATGTGCTTGTTTCCGCCGAACTCTTTATCCAGGATGGCATACGCAGCCGGTTCGATGATCGAACTGGGCGAATTGTCCACCTTGATTCCCTTTTTTTCAAGAAATTCAATAATTGTTGTTTGTCCCACTTTTAACTCTCTCGCAACCTGATGGAGTCTAAGTCTTCTTTCATTTGACATATTGCTTCGTTTTTCGGGTTCGGATCTATATCGACTCTTATTTGTTCTTATCTAAGTTGTTTGCCGGACGGTCACCGTAGCAGGTGACCCGCTATCCCGACCAGCGTTCCCAGTACGACGGCGTTCGCCGCGATGACGGGCAACGGCTTGCGGTCGGCGTGCCCCACCTGAATCGGCATCGGGATCGTCAGCGCGAGGCCTACCACGCCTCCCTCGATCCACCAGGGGATGTGCGGCAAATCCATGTTCACGATCACGATCGAAACGAAAAAGTAGTGCAGGAAAACGGATACCGTCGAGTGCGCCGGCAGTTTCTGCGCGATCATCGGGACGATGTCCGCAATGCCTGCGCCCAGGCCGATGCACATGGATAAAGCGAATGTATTCATTCCTCTTTCGTAACGTTCTGCGATCGTTCGCGGCCGGCTTCCTTCGTCCGGCCCGTTTCCGCGCGCTATTCGAATTCCGATTTCAAAATATTCAGTACCTCCTGCAGGGTTCCGGCGTCGATCCCCGTGCGCTTGGCCAGTTCTTCGGCCGAAAGTTCCAGTACGCTTTTGGCCGTGTCGCGGCCGATGCTCTTGAACTTATCGATGATCGCTTCGTCGATCTCATCCTTAAATTCGTCCAGGCTCACGTCCTCTTCTTCCGATTTCAGGATGTCGATGATCTCCTGCGCGGTCTCTTCCTCCAGGTCGGAACGCTGAGCCAGTTCCGCGACGGAGAGTTCCAGCACGCTCTTGACCGTGTCGCAGCCAATGCTTTTCAGCTTGTCGATAATCCAGCCGTCGATCCGGTCTTTGAACGTATCCAGGGCGATGTCTTCCTCTTCCAGTTCGCGGTAGACGTCGATATCGTATCCGGTCAGCATACTCGCGAGCCGGATGTTCAGGCCGCCTTTGCCGATCGCCAGCGAAACTTCTTCCGGTTTCAGGTAGATTGCCGCGGTCTTGGTTTGCTCGTTGAGGTTGATCGACGAGATCTTGGCCGGGTTCAGCGCCCGCTGGATGAACAACTGCGTGTTGGTCGTATAGTTCACCACGTCGATGTTCTCGTTGCGCAGCTCCTTGACGATCGAGTAGATGCGCGATCCCTTCATGCCGACGCAGGCGCCTACCGGGTCGATGCGGTCGTCGTAGGATTCTACGGCGACTTTGGCGCGTTCGCCGGGGATGCGGACGATCTTCTTGATCGTGATCAGGCCGTCGTAAATTTCAGGGACCTCCATCTCGAAAAGCCGTTCGAGGAATTCCGGGGCGGTACGCGACAGAACGATGTAGGGGTTGTTGTTCTTCATCTCCACTTTCGAAACGATCGCCTTGATGCTGTCACCCTTGCGGAAGAAGTCGTTCGGGATCTGTTCCGCTTTCGGCAGCACCAGTTCGTTCTCTTCGTCGTCCAGCACGAGTATTTCCTTTTTCCATACCTGGTAGACCTCTCCGGTAATGATTTCGCCCACTTTTTCGGTGTATTTATTGAACAGATTGGCCTTTTCCAGGTCGAGTATCCGCGAGGCGAGATTCTGCCGCAGCGACAGCACGGCGCGCCTTCCGAAGTCGGCCAGCTTGATCTCTTCGGCCACCTCTTCGCCCATTTCGTAGGTCGGGTCGATTTTGCGGGCGTCGGTCAGCGAGATCTGCTGGTTCGGGTTTTCCACCGTTCCGTCCTCCACGATCGTCCGGTTGCGCCATATTTCGAGGTCTCCCTTTTCCGGGTTGATGATCACGTCGAAATTTTCGTCCGTTTCGTAAGTCTTGATCAGCAAGTGACGAAACACATCTTCCAGAACACCGATCATGGTGCTCTTATCGATGTTCTTAAGCTCTTTGAACTCCGCGAACGTGTTTACGAGATTGAGATTGTCCATATCTGTAATGTAAAATTTTAACAGGCAATACGGCCTTACGGTTTTCCGACCATTGCCCCCGGTACGTTTTGGTTAACTTTACTTTAGCTTTTTTTGTGTATGTTTTATATCCGGTTGCGGCCCTCGCCGGGCCGGCTGCCGTTTCGTTACTTGAATCGCAGGTGTTCGCGGGTCGTCTTGATCTCCGCGAGCGGGATCGTCCGTTCGCGTTCGACCGATACCCGGCGTTTTTTACCTTCTACGGCTACTTTTTCGCTGTAACTCAGCGTAAGCGCCTCTGCGGACGCGTCTTTCAGAACGGCGGTCAGTTTCGATCCGTCTTTCAGCACCGCCTCGACTTCCCGGCCGATCAGCTTGCGGTACTGCCGCAGCATCGTGAGCGGCTGACCTATGCCGGCCGACATGACCGTTAGTTCGAAATCCTCTGCATCCCGGTCGAACGCCTCTTCGACCGCCCGGCTCAGTTCCGCGCAGCGGTCGATTCCCACCGACGTGTCGCTGTCGATCGTAATTTCGATCTCGTTGGACGGCGACTGCCGGATACCGACCAGGAACAGATCCGTTCCGGCCAGTTTTTCGTCGATGATTTCACGTATCCGTTCGGTATCTATCATGGATGTACGATTTGTCGAAAGTTCCGGGGTAGGGTTAATAAAACGGGGGACTCCCGTCCCCCATCTTTCCGCTACGCTGCAAATGTAGCTTTATTTATTGAAAAAAACAACAAATTTCCGTTAATTTTCGTGTCGCGGCGACCAGCGAATACAACGGCCGGACCGGGATCCGGATCAGTCGTATGCACCGGGACGGTCGTTCGGCGCCTGTCGTTATTCGATTTCGTCGTCGCTTTTTTTCGGGTTGTACGGCTTCAGGATGCCCCGTTTGGAGCTTCGGATGAAGTCGAGCACCAGATCCCGTTCGGCAGATTGCGGCACCTGGTTTTCGACCATTTCGCAGGCGCGCGAATAGTTGTAGCCCGATTGGAAAAGGATGCGGAACATCTCCTGGATCTCGTTGATTTTTTCCGGCGAGAATCCCCTGCGACGCAAACCGATGAAGTTGGCTCCGACGAACGACAGCGGGTTGTGGGCCGCTTTCACGAACGGCGGGATATCTTTGCTGACCAACGATCCTCCGCTGAGCATCACGTGGGCCCCGATCCGGCAGAACTGGTGAACCGCCGAGTGTCCGCCGAGGATCGCCCAGTCCTGGACTTCGACTTCTCCGGCCAGCGAAACGCCGTTGACGATCACGCAGTTGTCTCCTACGGTGCAATCGTGTCCGACATGCGCGTAAGCCATGATCAGCGTGTTGCTTCCCACTTTGGTCACTCCTTTGGCCGCCGTACCGCGGTTGATGGTGGCGCATTCGCGGATCGACGTGTTGTCGCCGATCTCCACGGTCGAGTATTCGCCGCGGAATTTCAGATCCTGCGGTACGCCGGCGATTACGGCCGAGGTGTGTATTTTGCAGTTGTTTCCCAGCCGTGCGCCGTCCAGGATCACGGCTCCCGGGCCGATCCAGCAACCGTCGCCGATCACGACATCGGCTGCAATGTATGCAAAAGGTTCGACGGTTACGCCTTCTCCCAATTTTGCATTTTCGGAAACATGGGCTGATTTACTTATCATTATACTCGGATTATGGATTTCTGTTCGGGTTGTCAGTCTTTGTTGCGGGCGATCTGCGCCATCAGCGTCGCTTCGGTCGTAAAACGGTTGCCCACGTAGGCTTTCGCTTCCATGGTGACGATTCCGCGCCGGATCGGTTCGGCCAGTTTCAGTTCGAACTGCAACGTGTCGCCGGGAACCACTTTGTCCCGGAACTTCACGCCGTCGATCTTGAGAAAATAGGTCGAGTAGTTTTCCGGGTCGGGAACGCTGCTGAGCGCCAGAATCCCGCCGCACTGGGCCATCGCCTCGATGATCAGCACGCCCGGCATGACCGGCTCGTTCGGGAAGTGTCCCACGAAAAACGGCTCGTTCATCGTTACGTTCTTAATCCCGACCACGTTCTCGCTGTCCAGGTGCATTACCTTATCTACCAGCAGGAACGGAGGACGGTGGGGTAACATGCCCTTGATCTGTTTGATGTCGTATACGGGAGTCGAGTCCGGCTCGAAATGGAAACGGGGCTTAGCCGCGTCCCGCTTGATGTTCCTGCGGATTATTTTGGCCAGTTCGGTATTGGCGGCATGGCCCGGGCGGTAGGCGACTACGCGTCCGTGGATGCGCATACCGATCAGCGCCAGATCGCCGACCATGTCCAGCAGCTTGTGGCGAGACGGTTCGTTCGGAAAGCGGAGTTGGATGTTGTTCAGGTAGCCTTCGTCGACCTGAACGTCCTTTTTGTTGAAAAGTTCCGACAGCCGGGCGAGTTCTTCGTCCGGGATCTTGTTTTCGACGATCACGATGGCGTTGTCCAGGTCGCCTCCTTTGATCAGGTTGTTCTTGATCAGCGGTTCCAGTTCGTGCAGAAAGACGAACGTGCGGCACGGGGCGATCTGTTCCGCGAAATCCCCGATACGGTCGAGGCGCGCATACTGGTTGCCTATGATTTTGGAGTTGAAATCGATGTTGACGTTGATTGAAAATTCGTCGTCCGGGTATACCGCCAGCTCGACGCCGCGTTCGGGCGCTTCGAAAAGCGTTTTTTCACTCACCGAATAATATTTGCGTTCCTCGTCCTGCTCTTTGAGTCCGGTTCGCGCGATGGCTTCGACGTATTCCCGCGCCGAGCCGTCCATGATCGGGGTTTCCGGAGCGTCGATGTCGATCAGGGCGTTGTCTACGCCGCAGCCCCACAGAGCCGCCATAACGTGCTCGATCGTGCTGACGCGGACGCCGCGTTTTTCGATGGTCGTTCCGCGCGATGTATCCACCACGAAATCGGCCAGGGCTTCGATCGTCGGTTGGGCCTCGAGATCGATCCTTCTGAATTTGATGCCGTGCCCCGCTTCGGCCGGGTTGACGGTCATAGTAACATGAAGCCCCGTGTGCAAGCCTTTTCCCTGAAAAGTGATCGGAGCGTTCAATGTCTGCTGTTTCGGTGACATAACTTTTGAAAAAACATTATTTTGCGCGCAAAGGTATGAATTTTTTGAAAGAAATCGTACTTTTGTTCGGTTTTTATAGGGAAACGATGCAGGAAACAAGCAAACCGGCGCCCCCTGCGCGTCCGGTACCGCCGAATGTCCGGCCGCCGCGGCCGAGGCTGCCTTTCGAAAAAGGCCCCACCGATCTGGGCTCATGGGCTTATGAGCACCGGGTGGGACTGTGCTGCATGATTATCGCTTACCTGGCTTTCGGGATCGTATTCGTTTCGGTAAAAATCGCGATGAACCAGGAGCGCGTCGAGGGAGCGATGTACATCGACCTGACCGATATGCAGCAGGCGCTCGAAACGCTTCAGCAGCAGGTGCCCGAGCAGCAGGACGAGGGGGACGATTTCAGCAATGTCAAAAACCGGATCTCCGATGAGAACGGCCGTTCGGAGTCGGTCGGCCGTACGACGGCGTCGACTGCGGGCGGGGGCGCTTCCTCGTCGAAATCGATCGCCGATTTTATGGAGGGGCTCGACGAAGAGGCTGCGGCCGTAGCCGGACGCGTGAAGGCTTCGCAGGACGCTTTTGCGAAGGGCCGCCGCGAAGAACAGGAGATGATCGCCCGCAGCAAGGCCCAGCGCGAAGCGAAGGAGGGCGAAAAGGAGAGCGGCGTCAAGCAGAAAGGCAGCGTATTGATATCCTACTGGCTGCCGGGCCGCCGCGACGTTTCGCTGTACATGCCGGCCTACCAGTGCGAGGGCGGCGGCGAAGTGACCGTGAACATCACCGTGAACCGCAACGGCAAGGTCGTCTCGGCATCTATGAAAGAGAGCTCGACCAACAGCAGTTGCATCAACGACATGGCCATTCTGGCGGCCCGCAATTCTCGTTTCAACGTGGAGGATACGGGGTCCGATAAGCAGAGCGGCACTATCACCTACATTTTCGTGCCGCAGTAATCCCCTTTTTGGAGTTCGACATATTTGACTACCTTTGCGCCGATCAAAAGTGAATAAAGATGTCGTATAATTTGTTGAAAGGAAAGAAGGGGCTGATTTTCGGAGCCCTGAACGAAGACTCGATCGCGTGGAAAGTGGCCGAGCGAGCCGTGGAAGAGGGAGCGGAGATCGTGCTGACCAATACTCCCGTGTCGATCCGCATGGGAACCATCAATCAACTGGCCGAGGCGTGCGGCGCCATCGTCGTACCGGCCGACGCCACCAGCGTACCCGATCTGGAGAACCTGATCGAGAAGACCATGGAGCATTTCGGCGGCAAGTTCGATTTCATCCTGCATTCGATCGGGATGTCCCCGAACGTCCGCAAAGGACGCACTTATGACGATCTGGATTATGATTTTCTGACCAAAACGCTCGATATATCGGCAATTTCGTTCCATAAGGTGATTCAGGTAGCCCGTAAAAAGGATGCGCTGAACGACTGGGCTTCGATCGTGGCGCTGTCGTATATTGCCGCGCAGCGGACGCTGTACGGTTATAACGACATGGCCGACGCCAAGGCGCTGCTCGAGTCGATCGCCCGCAGTTTCGGGTACATCTACGGCCGCGAAAAATTCGTCCGGATCAATACCGTGTCGCAGTCGCCGACGCCGACGACCGCCGGCAAGGGCGTGCTGGGGATGGGCGACCTGATGGATTACGCCGACCGGAACTCTCCGCTGGGCAATGCGACGGCCGACGATTGCGCGGGCTATGTGCTGACGCTTTTTTCCGACTTGACGCGTAAAGTGACCATGCAGAATCTGTTCCACGACGGCGGATTCTCGAGCATGGGTATGAGCCGCCGCGCGATGACGCTGTACGAAAAAGGGCTCGAAGTCGAATACCAGGATATTTCGAAACGGTAAGATTCGTTTCCGGAGTCTGTAAATAAAAAGTGCACTGTCCCTCGGACGGTGCACTTTTTTATTTTTATTATTGCTGTCGGCCGGCCGGTTACGCTTGCCGGCTGCGCGGAACAGCCGTTTTACTGCGCATCGTTCCAGTCGTCCGTGCGGAACGGGAACGCGGGCAGTCCTCCGGTATTGTACAGTGTCGTCTGGTCGGGTACGTTGCGGAACGCGTAGCGCACGGCGACCGGATTCTCGACAATCGTCGAGCTGACGGCGATCTCCGGTTGTCCGACGATGTATTCGGCCCGTGCCGGAACGAAAATCTTGTCGGCTCCGGCGATCTCGAAGCCTTTGATCCGTCCCGAATAATCCGGGCCCAGCGTACCTTCGGTCTTGAAACGCACGATCGCCTTGCCGTCTTCGAAACGCACCGATTCGAAGCGCGGGCTTTCGCAGATCAGGCCCTTCTTGCCATAGGTTTTGCTCAGCGCCAGCAGGGCGAGACGTTCGCCTACGGGGATTTTTTGAGACGGGTGAATGCAGGGGCCGCTGCCGATATCGGTCGTCGAGGCCATACCCGAATAGGGGATTTTGTCCATTGCGGCGAGCTGCTGTTCGACGATCAGCGGTACGCTGGTTTTGTCGTCGCCTTCGTAAACGAACGGCGCGATCTGGACGTAGTAGAACGGCATCTGCTGGTTGCCCCACTCGTTTCTCCACAGCGAGACGAGCTGCTGCATATACTGGCTGTACAGGTGCGCGTTTCCGGTGTGGATGTTCGATTCGCCCTGATACCAGATGAATCCCTGGGCCGTGTAGTTGACCAACGGATGGATCATCGCGTTGTACAGTTGTGCGGTCTTATTCGGGGCCTGATGGTTTTTGTCTTTTTCAACTTGGTTTTGTTCTACTTTTTGGGCGGTTTCCATGTCCATCCAGGTTTCGATGCGGGTTCCGCCCCAGTCCGTTTCGATCAGGCCGATCGGAATGCCGAGCACTTTGTATAGGTTCAGGCCGAAGAAATAGCCGACGGCGGTGAATCCGGCGACGCTTTCGGTCGTAGCTTCCTGCCATCCGGTGTCGGTGTTGCAATCGTCCAGCGGCCGGTCGCTCACTTCGCGGCGTACTACGAACATCCGGATGTCGCTGTTCGTCCCGTTCAGAATCGCCTCGTTCGAACCGACTACCGGCTGTCCGGGGAAGCCCGTGACCGGCATCTGCATGTTCGACTGCCCGGAGCAGATCCAGACTTCGCCGATCATCACGTTGTCGAGTACGATCGCTTCGCCGTCGCTGATCCGGATCGAGTAAGGTCCTCCGGCGGCAGGCGTGGCGACCGCCGTCTTCCAGGTGCTGTCGGCGGCAGCCTGGACGGTGTATTTGCGGTTGTCCCACGAAGTGGTGACCGTTACTTTTTTCGACGGGGCGGCTTTGCCCCACAGATTGGCGTTGCACTGCTGTTGCAGCACCATGTTGCTGCCCAGTACGGACGGCAGCGTCACTTTGGCCGACATCCCGGCGGCCGTCAGCAACGACAAGCTCAGAAAGAGGATTTTTTTCATTCCGTTTGATTTGTTTGTGGTTGTTTTATAATGTTTTGTACTTGAAATTCCTGAAAACGACTTCGCCGCAGCCCGCCGCGTAGATCCCCGGCCGCAGGCTCAGGAACTCCCCGGCCATGTTGTGGTGATAGCCCGAGGTTTCGCAGCTTTTGTCTGCCTTCGTCCAATTCCGTCCGTCGGGACTGTACCAGAACGAGACGACGTGCCGGTCGTTCCGCAGCCGGAACCAGACGTGCCGGGGAAGCTGCACGTCGAACGACTCGGCCCTGCCGAGCACGTGGATTGCCAGGCGTCCTTTGTCCAGGCCGATTCCGGTATAAAGTTTCGGATTGTAAAAGAGCACCAGTCCGGCGACTGCTTCCGGCGCGCATTCCGCTTCGACCTCCATTTCATAGGCATGATCTCCGGTAACGAACAGCATCGGACAGGCGTCGGACGGGTCGTTGCCGCAGGCCTGCATCACGAGGGTACGGTTCTCTCGGCGCGCCCGCTGCGGGTCGTATTCCCCGGCGAACTGCCATTGCGTTCCGGTCCGGTCGGTCGAGAAATCGTCCGAGAAAGAAGCGGCGGTTTCCTGTTTCGCCGGCTGTTTTTTCGCAGGACGGGCAACCGCGGCGGGCCAGCCGTCTTCGGTCATGGCGACGGGTTCGATCAGCGTTTGCCTACCCAACGTGTAGAATCCCCGTTCATAGGCGTGGTAAACGACGTACCACTGTCCGTCGGGGGTGTCGATCAGCGTCCCGTGTCCTTTCGAACACCAGCGCTCGTCCGGGGAGTAGGTATGTACCAGCGGATTGTACGGGCTGTTTTCCCACGGGCCGGTCAGGCGCTCGGCCCGCGCGACGACGACCATGTGGCTGGTCGGCGGCCCGGCCGTTCCTCCCTCGGCCGTCAGCATATAGTAGTATTTTCCTATTTTTCGGATTTTGGGCCCTTCGAGGCAGAATCCTTCTACGTCCCACTCCTTCGGAAATTCCCATCCGTCGTAAACTTTTCGTGCGGGGCCGGTCGCCGAAAGCCCGTCGGCGGCCAGCGGAACCAGGTAGCCGTTGCTCATCAGCAGGTAGCGGTTTCCCTCCGCATCGACCGCGTGTCCCGGATCGATCCCGCCGATCTGCAAGTCGACCGGTTCGCTCCACGGCCCTTCCGGGGAGTCGGCCCATACGACCATGTTGGTCGTATGGGCCGGAGTGACCACCGGAAAATAGATGTACCACCGGCCGTTGTGTTTGACGATATCCGGGGCGTATACCGATCCCACGTACCGGTGCAACGCATTGACCAGCGGTTCCCAGCGCACCAGGTCTTTCGATCGGTAGATCAGCAGGCCCGGCGCGTATTCGAACGAAGAATGCACCATATAATAGGTATCTCCGTCTCGGATGATCGAAGGGTCGGGGCGGTCTCCCGCCAGCATCAGCCGTTCGGAATTTACGCCGCGTTCGGCCGCTTTTTCGGCGACGGCGGCGTTCGAAGACAGCAGCAGACTCAGGACGAGCAGCGGGAACAGTTTGCGCATGAGCGTAAAATTTTAGGGAAAAGCGACTTCTTTTTTACGGGCCGCCCGCAAAAAAGACAAACAAATTTAATAAAATTTGTCCGGAATCCGTCAGATTTTTTCGGTAAGTTTCTGGACGACGCGGAAATTGTTGAAAAATTCCTTGGCGAAGACGCGGATTACATTGTAGGCCGGGATAGCCAGTAACATACCCAGCACGCCGGCCAGCGATCCGGCGATCAGGATTACCAGGAAGATCTCCAGCGGGTGCGCTTTGGCCCGGTTCGAATAGAGTACCGGCTGGAGGACGAAGTTGTCCACGCCCTGCGCGAACAGGATCGTCCCGGCGATCCGCAGCGCCATCCCGCCGGTCGAGACGTCGCCTTGCATACCGGTGACGCCGATGAAAATGCCGATCGCGATACCGATCGTGGGACCGACGTACGGGATCACGTTCAGCACGCCGACGATCAGCCCGATCACCAACGCGTTGTGCGGCGAAAGGCCCCAGATCAGCAGGCCGATCGAGACGATCACGGTCATCAGCGCCGATTCGGTAACGATTCCGGTGAAGTAGCGCACCAACAGGTTGGTTACCGAGTCGAGCGCTCGAGAAATGTTCGCTTCGTATTTTTTCGGGAACATGATGATGACCATGTCGTAAAACAGACTGCTTTCCTTCAGGAAAAAGAAAGTGATGAACGAGATCGAGAAGGCCGCGATGACCGCGTTGCCGACCGTATTGACGATCGATGCGAGCAGGTTGTTGATCAGGTTGATGTTCAGCAGCGGCTTGATCTGCTCGGTGATGGCCTGGATGATCGAGAATTCGTCGTCCCGGATGGCGAACGTTTGTTTGATGAAGTGTTCGAGCGACATCAGCGGCTCGTGGAAATAGCCGATGAGCTGCGGGATGTCGAGCGATGAAAATTCATTGATCTTCTGGAAAACGATCGGGACGAACAGCCCGAACAGTCCGACGATGACGATCCAGATCATGAGCAGCGTGCACAGGGCGGCCAGCCAGCGGGGAACGCGCAGCCGCCGCGTCTTGCCGATGTGCAGCCTGCTGAGCAGGTCGGTCAGCGGCTTGCCGATCATCGCCAGCACCGCCGCCGTCAGGATATACGCGACCACGTTGCTGAAGTACCACACGAGGAACAGAACCACTGCCGTGATGACCCCTGCAACGATATACCGGTATATTTTAGACATCTTTATAAATTAGGTCTCAAGAGTAGGAATGTCTTTATCTCTTTTTTGGGGGAGCGGATTCCGGCATAACCCGGCCGAAACTACTGCTTTTTCAGCCGTGCGATCAGCGTTTGCGTACCGACCACCTTGTCGCCGAGCTTGACCCGGATGTCGGCGTCCAGCGGCAGAAACAGATCGACCCGCGAGCCGAACTTGATGAATCCGCACTGCGAATTTTGTTCGACGCGGTGCCCTACGCGGGCGTAAGAGACGATCCGTCGGGCCACCATACCGGCGATCTGGCGGAACATGATTTTTTGTCCTCCCATGTCCACGACCGTCGTCGTCCGTTCGTTGTCTTCCGACGATTTCGGGTGCCACGCCACCAGGAACAGCCCGTGGTGGTGTCGGAAGTAATCGACCGTTCCCGAAACCGGGAACCAGTTGATGTGCACGTTCCAGATCGACATGAAGACCGATACCACGATCCGGTTGTCCTTGAAATATTCTTTTTCTTCGACCTCCTCGAGCGCGACGATCGTTCCGTCCGCCGGCGAATACACGGCTCCGTCGTCCTGCAACAGCGGCCGCGACGGGCTTCGGAAAAAGGAGGTGATGAACAGTACGCCGATCCATGCCGCCACGGATACGATCCATGCCGCCGCTGTCGGCAGCAACCAGAAAGAAAGTACGGCAAGAACGATTGCCAGAGCCGCGGCGCACAGGATGATCGGAGCTCCCTCCTTATGGATTTTCATACTATCTCAGATTGGGTTTCAGAGCGTAAATATAATGCTAAAATAGGTGTAAACAAAAGGCAATGCCAAAATCAGCGCGTCGAAGCGATCCAGGAAGCCTCCGTGTCCCGGAAGAATGTTCCCGGAGTCTTTGATTCCGACCGAACGTTTGAACATGGATTCGACCAGGTCGCCGAAAACCCCGGTAACGGCGACGATTCCCCCGGCCCCGGCCCATGCCGGAACCGAAGCGTCCTGCCACAGCGCGACCAGCATACCCACGCCCACGGCGCAGGCTACCCCGCCGAAGAATCCTTCCCACGATTTGTTCGGGGAGATGCGCTCGAACAGTTTGCGCCGTCCGAACGCCACGCCGAACAGGTAAGCGCCCACGTCGTTGGCCCAGACGATAAACAGGATGCTCAGCAGGACGGCCGGCGAATAGTCGATCGCCGCGCCGCGGACGGCGACCGGAAGGGTCACGAACAGCGCCATCGGTACCGCCGCATAGACGATCCCTGCGATTTCCCATGCGATGTTCGTCAACGGCGACGGCTGTTTGCGATAGAGTTCGGCGATGAACAGGACGAAGACCGCCGGAAGCGCCGCCGCGAGGCAGACCGGCGCAAGCGTGCCCGTTTTTATCAGGAAAGCGAGAACGACGATCGCCGCTCCGACGACGATCGGATATGTCGTGAGCGGCCGCGCGCCGGTAAGCCGCCCGATTCGGTAAAATTCACGCATGATTCCGGCCGTGAGAAATACGCCCAATGCAAGCATACTGTACGGCGACCACAGCACCGTTCCCAGTACGACAATCAGCAGCGCGATGCCGCTCAGCGTCCGGACATACAGCGTTTTATTCAGCAGACGGCTCACTGTTCAACGGTTCTTCGATTTTGACTTCCAGTTCTTTGCGGATTTCGCCTTTGCGTTTGCCGAATATCTTTTCGAGGTCTTCTGCGAAAATGACTTCCCGTTCGAGCAGCAGTTCGGCCAACTGGGTCAGCCCGGCGCGGTGTTTTTCGAGCGTTTCCAGCGAACGCTGGAAGGCTCCGTCGATCAGCTTCTTCACTTCGGCGTCGATCTCCTGCGCCGTCCGTTCGCTGTACGGTTTGGTCAGCGCCATGTCGTTCTGTCCGGTCGAATCGTAGAAACTCAGGTTCCCCACTTCGCTGCTCATTCCGTAGTAAGCGACCATTGCGTAAGCCTGTTTGGTCACGCGTTCGAGGTCGTTCAGCGCCCCGGTGGATACTTTGCCGAAGTTCAGCAGCTCCGATGCGCGCCCGCCGAGGATGGCGGCCATCTCGTCGAGCATTTGCTCCTTCGTGGTGATCTGGCGCTCTTCGGGCAGGTACCAAGCCGCGCCCAGCGCTTTGCCGCGCGGGATGATCGTTACCTTGATCAGCGGGTTGGCGTGTTCGAGTACCCAGCTTACTGTGGCGTGCCCCGCTTCGTGATAGGCGATCGTCCGTTTTTCAGACGGGATGATGATCTTGTTCTTGCGTTCCAGGCCGCCGATGATCCGGTCGATGGCGCTGAGGAAATCCTCCTTCTCGACCTGTTTCTTATTGTTGCGGGCGGCGATCAGGGCCGCCTCGTTGCAGACGTTGGCGATGTCGGCGCCCGAGAATCCCGGAGTTTGGCGGGCCAGGAAGTCGCGGTCGAGCTTCGGATCGAGCTTCAGGTTTTTCAGGTGCACGTCGAAAATTTCACGGCGCTCTTTCAGGTCGGGCAGTTCGACGTTGATCTGGCGGTCGAAGCGTCCGGCCCGCAGCAGCGCTTTGTCGAGGATGTCGGCCCGGTTCGTGGCGGCCAGCACGATCACGCCGGCGTTCGTTCCGAAACCGTCCATCTCGGTCAGCAACTGGTTCAGCGTATTTTCTCGCTCGTCGTTCGACGAATAGCCGACGTTCTTGCTGCGCGCCCGTCCGATCGCATCGATCTCGTCGATGAAGACGATGCAGGGCGCTTTTTCTTTTGCCTGCCGGAACAGGTCGCGCACCCGCGACGCGCCGACGCCGACGAACATCTCGACGAAGTCGGAACCGCTGATCGAAAAGAACGGCACGTTCGCCTCTCCGGCCACGGCTTTCGCCAACAGCGTCTTACCGGTTCCCGGAGGGCCTACGAGCAGGGCGCCTTTCGGAATTTTGCCGCCCAAGTCGCTGTACTTGCCCGGGTTTTTCAGGAAATCGACGATTTCCATGATTTCCACTTTAGCTTCTTCGAGTCCGGCGACGTCCTTGAACGTGATGTTGACGTTCGCATCCTTGTCGAACATCTGCGCTTTGGCCTTGCCGACGCTGAAGATCCCGCCGCCGCCGCCATTGTTGCCGCGCGACATGCCCCGCCACAGGAACCACCAGATTCCGACGAGGATCAGGATCGGGAAGATCAGCGTAAATGCATCTCCCCAGATGTTGCGGCGCGTTTCGAAACTGAGCGGAACTTCTTGATCGTATTCGGTTTGCGCGTTTTCCAGGTTGTGTTGGAAATAGTCGAGCGACCCGATATTGAACGAGAACTGGGGCCCTTGTTCGGTGATCCCTTTGTACTCTTTCCGGTCGGAGTAGGACGCGACCTTGTCGGGTTTCAGGTAGACCTCGGCCGTCTCTTTGTTCACGACGACGATTTTTTGCAGGTCTCCCTTTTCGATCATCTCCTTCACGCCGTCCCATGTGGTCGTGTGCGTCACTTTCTCGTTACCCAGCAGTCCCCACGAGAGGATCACCACGGCCAGGATCATCCAAACCCAGTAGATGTTGAATTTCGGACGTTTGCCCCCCAACTGGGGCATATTGTTGTTATGATTCGGTTTCATGTTTGTTATGTGATGCTTTTATCCAAAAAAATCAACGGTCGGCCCGTTGCGATATTGTCTTACGCTTCGGATTCGTAGCGGGTCGCCGGAGCGTCGGCCCAGAGTTGTTCGAGTTTGTAAAAATCGCGCAGCTCGGTCTGAAAAATGTGCACCAGCACGTCTCCGTAATCCATTACGACCCATACGCTGTTGGTGATTCCTTCGACGCGCCATACTTTTTCGCCCAGATCGGCCAGCGTTTTCTCTTCGATTCCCCGGGCGATGGCCTCGACCTGCGTAGTCGAGTCGGCGTTGCAGATAACGAAAGCGGGACATACAGCCCCGTCGAAACCGCTCAGATCCAGCGATATGATGTTTTTTCCTTTTTTGTCCTGTATAGCCTCTGCGATTGTATCGATCAGTTTACTCATAGGTTTTTACTTCATTTTAAGGAGGTAAAGATACGAAAAAGTTATAAATTCAAAATTTTTTGCCCGTAGTTATACGGATAACTTCGGAGGGGCGTTCAGGCGCCCTTCCGGAAAACTGCAAATATCCTGCAAAAGATAAAACGGATCAGTTCCGCGCGACGTTCATGACCGATTCTTTCAGCGCGTCGATCAGCGACCGTTTGACGTAGGTGCGGCGAACCGCAATCGTGATTTTGCGCGATGCGGCCCCTTTGGCCAGCGTTTTGACCTGTGGACGGTGTTTTTCGTCGATGTAGTCGGCGACCATTTCCGGAATGATCGTTATCAGGTTCGGGGTGTTGTCCACGATCCGCATCAGGGTTTCGAGCGATCCGCTTTCGAAAGAGTACTGCCGGGCGATGTTTTTCTGGGCTTGGCACAGTTCGATCACCTGGTCGCGCAGGCAGTTCCCTTCCGACAGTAGCAGCAAATGGCGCACGTCGATATCTTCGATACGGATGTTGCTGCGCTGGCAGAGCGGGTGGTCGGTCGACACGTAGGCGAAGAAACGGTCGTTGAAAAGTTCTTCTTCGCGGATGCCTTCGGGCGAAGTGCCCCCGGCCATGATTGCGGCGTCGAGCATGTCGCGGTCGAGCGCGCGGATGATGTCGCCGGTCATCATTTCCCGGATCTGCAGTTCGACCTTCGGGCATTTGCGGACGAAATCCGGAATGAAACGGTGCAGTAGATAAGGAGCGATCGTCGGAATGACCCCGAGCCGCAGCGTTCCCGAAATTTCGTTTTGCAGGTCGGATACGACTTCCCGCACCATGGCGAAAGCCTGTACCGCCTCTTTTGCCTGGCGGATGACCGCCAGGCCCGCGTCCGTCGGCAATACCGGTTTTTTGCTGCGGTCGAGCACGATGACGCCCAGTTCTTCCTCGAGGTTTTTCACCTGCATACTCAGCGAAGGCTGCGTCACGAAACATTTTTCGGCCGCCAGCGAGAAACTGCCGTAGTTGGCTACGGCCAGCAGGTATTCCAGTTGGATGATGGTCATATCAGCAGTGTTGATGTCGGACTGCAAATATTATAAAAAAAAATGATAACTTCCAACTTTCCGGATTTTTTTAACGGCGGTCGGCCGGTTTGATTATTAGATCGTTCTGGCGTACGATTTTCCCTGCCAACTGTCCCGTTCCTCGAGGCGGCGTTCCAGTTCGGCCCACAGTTGTTCATTACGGATCAGTCCCCAGGCCGGGCCTGCATGGAAGCGCGGCGGCGCCTCGCCGGCGAAACGTTCGACGACCAGGTCGGGACGCAGCCGTTCGAGGATGCCGATGAAAAAGTCGATATACTCTTCTTTGCCGAAAAAGCGGAAATCCTCCGGGTGCCGTGCGTACTGCTCGGCCATCGGCGTCTCTTTGAATAACTGCAACTGGTGGAATTTGACGGTGTCGAGCGGCAGCGCGTTGATCCGTTCGGTCTGTTCGGTCATCATCCCCCGGGTTTCGCCGGGCAGTCCGAGGATGAAATGCGCTCCGGTATGGATGCCGCGCGCCGCCGTCGCCTCCACGGCCCGCTGCGCGCAGGCGAAGTCGTGTCCGCGGTTGATGGCCTGCAGCGTGCGGTCGTAGCACGACTCGATGCCGTATTCGATCACGACGTAGCGGGATTCGGCGAGCCGGGCGAAGTAGTCGAGTTTGCGTTCGTCGATGCAGTCCGGGCGCGTGCCGACGATGATCCCGGCTACCTGCGGCACTTCGAATGCCTGCGAAAAAACGGTTTCGAGCCTCTCCAGAGACGCATACGTATTCGAAAAGGACTGGAAGTAGGCCAGGTATTTTTCCGCGGTGCGGTAGCGGCGGCGGTGGAATTCGATTCCCTCTTCCAACTGCTGCCGGACGTTTTTCTGCGGCGTGCAATAGGACGGAGAGAAAGCCGAGTTGTTGCAGAACGTGCATCCGCCGGTCGAGACCGTGCCGTCGCGGTTCGGGCAGGAGAATCCGGCATTGACCGACAATTTTTGCACGCGGGTGCCGAACAGTCGCCGGAAGTATCCGGAATAGCTGTTGTAACGTCTCGCATCCCCCCAGGGATAGGTGCTGCCGGTACCGGATGGCGGTTTTGTTTCAGGGCGTTTCATGGATTCTAAAAGTTTGCTGCGGGGCGGCCGAAAACGGTCGGTAGCACTCCGCGAAGCGCGGCGGACGCGAATTCCCCGTTGTCGAACGGCGGTCCGCGACCGGTTTACCCTTCGGCCGTTCAGTGGTTGCGCAGCGCTTCGATAAAGCCGGGAAACTGCGTCCAGAGGTGTTCGGTCTGTAGCCACAATTCGCGGGCGAGAGTCTGGCGCAGCGGCTTTTCGCTCTCGATGTCGGCCAAGTATTCCGGAGTCACTTCGTGGACGTTCGACGTGAACTCGGCGTAAAATACCGGAAAACTTTTTTTGAAGTGAATCAATTCGCCGGCGGGGAGGCTGCCCGTCTGCCGGAATTCGCTCCAGAGCTTCAAGATCTCTTTTTCCGGATATTTGTCGCTGATGTCGTTGACGATTTCGTCGAAAAGTTCGTAGTCTTCGAGCGCCAGGTAGCAAAATGCCAGCGGCTTGGTAGTTTCGAGGTGGTCTTCCGGGTCCATGTCGAGCAGCATCTCCATCATTCCCGCCGCCATTTCGAAGTCGCCGACCAGGAAATGGTCGATCGCCGACCGTTTCAGCAGTTCCAGCACGGATTGGTTCTCCTCTTCTTCCCAGTCCAGCTGCACTTCGTCTTCGTCGGGGATCAGATCCATCAGCTTCTTGACGCCTTCGTACCGCAGGTTGCAGGCCTGTTCCACGTCGCCCTGCCGTTCACAGGTTCTGGACCTGGCCAGAATGGCCGCGAAATCGTAAGCGGCGTCCGTTCCGTGAATCGGATATGAGATGACGTAAGTGTTTTCGGCCGTCGGGACAAACTGGGGTGTATTAGCCATTTAGATAAAGATTAAACGAAAGGGTCTGCACTGTAAACCGCTGCAAAGGTACGATTTTTTGGAAAACGGCAACAAAGTCCCGAACATTATTTGACGGAAAACGGCATTTGCCGCCGCCGTTTTTTGCCGTTTGATGCGTCCGTCCGATTTAATGCATGTTAATATGTTGATAATTAATATACTGTCATCGAAAAGTCCGGCGCTTTGCAATATGGATAAGGGATCGGTTGTTCATCGTACCGGAAAAAATCTTATTTTTGCATACGCATAGCGGTCTGCCGTACAGACCGCCGACCGAACCGCCGCGCCATGAGTCTTACCGACATCAACAACGAATCCAGGTACCTGATCTCGACCGAAGAGGACGAGCTCTGGGGGCTCGTCGTGACCAGCGTGGGTAGCCAGACGATCTCCGCGAAAGAGAATTACCCTCCGTCGAGCCATCCGCAGGGCTATTTTTTCAATGTGGACGAAGGCCGGGTGCTGAGCGAATACCAATTGTTGTATATCACCGACGGCCAAGGTATTTTTACGTACGGCGATTCGCGCGAGTCGCAGCTGATTACCGAAGGAAAGGTGTTTTTTCTTTTCCCCGGCGTATGGCATACGTACCGGCCTTTCGCCAATACCGGTTGGAAAGAGTACTGGATCGGGTTCAAAGGGGAGGTGATCGACCGGATCGTCGGCGAAGGCTTCTTCGTGAACCAGGCCCCGGTGTTCAATATCGGACTTAACGAGCGTATTGTCGACCTGTATATCAAGGCTTTCGATATCGCGAACGAGGAACGTTCCGGGTTTCAGCAAGCGTTGGGCGGGATCGTGATGCACCTGCTCGGGTTGATGTATTACCGTCACCGCACCCGCGATTTCGTCGACGAGAACATGATCAACAAAATGAACAAGGCGAAGGTGATCATGCGCGAGGGCGTTTACGAAAACCTGTCGGCCAAGGAAGTGGCCGACAGGTTGCATATCGGCTATTCGGGTTTCCGCAAAGCGTTCAAGGAGTTTACCGGAACCTCGCCGGCCCAATATATGCAGGAGTTGAAACTGAACGAGGCGAAGCTGCTGCTCACCACGACCACGCGTCCGGTGAAGGAAATCTCGTACAGTCTGAAGTACGAGAATCCGGAATATTTTTCGATGTTCTTCAAACGGCGGACTTCGATGACGCCCGTCGAGTACCGCAACATCGGGAGCCCGGCGAAGGACGAGGAGGAGCGCATGCCGGAATAATTCGAGTACTAAAGGATTAAAGGAGAGTAAGCAATTTTACGAATCTATGGAAAACAGGAACGAAAAGGTAGAAATCATACAGATTAATATTTCCGGGGAGGACAAGCCGGGGCTGACTTCTTCGCTGACCGATATTTTGGCGCGCTACGATGCGACGATCCTGGATATCGGGCAGGCCAATATCCACCAGACCCTGTCGATGGGCATCCTGTTCAAGACCGATTCCCAGCGGGCCGGCGACATCATGAAGGACTTGCTGTTCAAAGCCTACGAATTGGGCATTCAGGTGCGTTTCAAGCCGATTACCGCCGAACAGTACGAAAACTGGGTGGGAATGCAGGGGAAAAACCGTTACATCATCACGGTGCTCGGCCGTAAGTTGAGCGCGCAGCAGATCGCAGCGGTCACGAACGTGGTGGCCGGGCAGGGATTGAATATCGACTCGATCCTGCGGCTCACGGGGCGTATTCCGTTGGATGTCGATGCGCGCGCTCCAAAATCGTGCATCGAACTGTCGGTGCGCGGTACGCCGCGCGACCGCGAGGGGATGCAGTCCGAATTCATGCGGCTTTCGACCGAAATGGGGATGGATATTTCGTTTCAGGCCGATAATATGTTCCGCCGGACGCGCCGGCTGATCTGTTTCGATATGGATTCGACGTTGATCGAAACCGAAGTGATCGACGAATTGGCCGAGCGCGCCGGGGTCGGAGAGCAGGTACGCGCGATCACCGAAAGCGCGATGCGCGGCGAGATCGATTTCACGGAGAGTTTCCGGCGCCGGGTGGCCATGCTCAAAGGGCTGGACGAGTCGGTGCTCGCCGACATTGCGGACCACCTGCCCTATACCGAGGGGCTCGACCGGTTGATGCATATCCTCAAGCGCATCGGGTTCAAAACGGCGATTCTGTCCGGCGGGTTCACCTATTTCGGCAATTATTTGCGGCAGAAATTCGGGTTCGATTACGTGTACGCTAACGAACTGGAGATCATTGACGGCAAGTTGACCGGCCGTTACCTCGGCGACATCGTCGATGGCAAGCGCAAAGCCGAATTGCTGAAACTGATCTCGCAAGTCGAAAACGTGGACATTGAGCAGACGATCGCCGTCGGCGACGGAGCCAACGACCTGCCGATGCTCAGCGTGGCCGGGCTCGGTATCGCATTCCACGCGAAACCGAAAGTAAAAGCCACGGCCGGACAGTCGCTGTCGACGATCGGGCTGGACGGCATTCTCTATTTCCTCGGTTACAAAGATTCTTATCTGGACGACAAACGGTTTGTGTGACGGGTTCCCGACAGGGGGAAACGTTCCGTTGTTTTCGACGGGTCGCGTGGCCGGATCGGCGACGGGAAGATGCGCTGTGCGTGGCCGGGCGGAGCCTTATCCGGCGCAAAACTTTGTAAACTTGAAAACTTTTTTTGTTTATTAGTTTTATTTCGTATCTTTGGAACCGGATTGTTAAGGTATTGCCATGTTGCTAAAAGATAGAATCGTAGCGGAGTCGACGAATCTGTTTGTCCGTAACGGCGTGAAGTCGGTCCGGATGGACGATATCGCGTCCCGCCTGGGCGTCTCTAAGCGGACGATTTACGAATTGTTCGGCGACCGGGAGTCGCTGATCGTCGAATGCGTGCGGCATTTTTATGCGTCGCAGGACGAAAAACACGACCGGCGTGTCGCATCGGCCCGCAACGTCATCGAGGAGTTTATCCTGCTACTGGAAGATTGGGAAAACATGATGATGACCAACATCAATTTCATGAGCGATCTGAAACGGTTCTATCCCGCCGTCTTCGAGCGGGTCTATTCCGAGATTCGCCAGCGCGGGCAGGAGCGACTGAAAGGATCCCTGAAGAAGGGGATCGACGAAGGGTTGTTTTTCCCGGAGCTCAACCTCGACTTTACGGCCGTCGCGCTGATGGCCTCGATCAATACCATTTTCGCTTCGCCTTCGGTGTACGACGAGGTGCACGTGTCGGTGTCCGATGCCTTTAAGTACATCACGATGTGTTTTTTCAGAGGCATCTCGACCAAAGAGGGGATTCACATCATCGACGATACGTTCCGGAAGCATTTTCCCGGCGGCCTTTTCGGGCAGAACAAAGTTCGGGCGTAAGACGGAATCGACCTCGATTGTATATAATCCGGGGGGCGGCCCGCTCAGACGCCGAGGATGAAAATCGCGGGGCGTTTGTGAATATCGGGCGTTTTCGCCTTCCAGTCGCGGATCTGCGCGGTGCGGATAAGTTGGTCGGGTTGCAGGATATCCGCCGCGACCGTCAGCAGCGTATTCCCGTTGCATTCCTTCAGAAAATCTTCGAAAAGTTTCAGGTTGCGGTAAGGCGTTTCGATAAAGATCTGCGACTGGCTCTCGGTTTGCGCCCGTTTTTCGAAATGCCGGATCGCCCGGCCGCGTTCGGGTTGTTTGACCGGCAGGTAGCCGTTGAAAGCGAACGACTGCCCGTTCAGCCCGGAGGCCATCAGCGCCAGCAGGATCGACGACGGGCCGACCAGCGGAACCACTTCCACGCCGTGCAGGTGCGCAAGCGCCGCCAGGTCCGCGCCCGGGTCGGCTACGCCGGGCAGGCCCGCTTCCGAGATCACGCCGGCGTCCGTTCCGGCGAGCACCGGGGTCAGCAGTTCGGCCACCGCTTCCGGCGTCGAGTGTTCGTTCAGTTCGGCGAAACGCAGCGAGTCGATCGGCCGTTGTATGCCGGCGCGGCTCAGAAAACGGCGGGCCGAACGGGTGTTTTCGACGATGAAGTATTCCAGGCGGTCGATTACGGTTCGATTGTATTGCGGCAGCACATCCCATACCGGCGTATCGCCGATCGGGGTCGGCAGCATGTAGATTTTCCCCTTTCCCATTACTCTTTGGTGTAGATTCGTTTGACGCGGGTCGAAATACCCGTCATGATTTCGTAGGGGATGGTTCCCAGTACGTTGGCCATTTCGCCGACCGGCGCTCCTTCGCCGAAGACCGTGACCGTGTCGCCCTCGTGCGCGTCGATGCCGGTGATGTCGATCATGCAGGTGTCCATGCAGATATTTCCGATGATCGGGGCTTTCCGGCCGTTGACGATGAAGCTCCATTTTCCGCAGCTGAGCCGACGGTTCAGGCCGTCGGCATAGCCGATCGGGACGGTCGCCGTACGCACGGGATGCTCTGCGACGATTCCGTGGCGGCCGTAGCCGACCGTATCGCCGACCGGAACCTCTTTGATCTGGACGATGCGGCTTTTGAGCGCGCTGACCGGCAGCAGGTGCTCCTGGTGGGCGACGCTGATGCCGTACAGTCCGATGCCGAGCCGTACCATGTCGAACTGCGCTTCCGGGAAGCGCTCGATCCCGGCGCTGTTGTCGACGTGCCGCAGGATGTGCCGCTGCGGGAAGGCGGCGACCAGCCGGTCGCTCAATTCGCGGAACAGGGCGATCTGGCCGCGCGTGAAGTCGTCGTGCCGGGCTTCGTCGCTACCGGCCAAGTGCGTGAAGATCGTGCGGATGTAGAGTTCCGGGATCGTTTTCAGCGCGTCGATCAGCGGGTCGATGTCCTGCCGTTCGAATCCGAGGCGGTGCATGCCGGTGTCGAGCTTGATGTGGATCGGATAGTCGGTTTCTCCGTTCCGGCGTACCGTTTCGGCGAACGACTGCAACGACGATCGGCTGTAAATCTCCGGTTCGAGCCGGTAGTCGAGCATCAAGTCGAAGCTGTCCGAATCGGCGTTCAGCACGACGATCGGCATCGTGATGCCGGCCTCGCGCAGTGCGACGCCTTCGTCGGCGAACGCGACGGCCAGGAAGCCGACGCCCTGCTGTTCGAGCATGTTGGCGACTTCGAAAGTGCCGTTGCCGTAGCCGGACGCCTTGACCATCGCCATCACTTGTTCTCCTTCGCGCAGCAGGCTGCGGAAGTAGTTCAGGTTGTGTATCATGTGGTCGAGGTTGACTTCCAGTACGGTCGTATGTATCTTGTCTTCGAGGATGCGTCCGATCCGTTCGAACTGGAACCGGCGTCCTCCTTTCAGCAGGATGCTTTTTTTCGAGAAGCGCGACCGGTTGACGCCCCGCAGGAAATTTTCGGTGGTCAGGTAGAACTCCTTGCGGCAGTCGAATGCCTCCGCATGTTTGAAAATCTCTTCGCCGATACCGATCAGTTCGGTCACTCCGTTCGCCTTCAGCAGTTCGGCCACCCCGGCGTACAGCCGGTCGGGTTTCAGACCGCTCTGGTCGATGTCGGACAGGATCAGCGTTTTTTCGCGGTGGCCGGCTACCGACGACAGGTATTCCAGCGCGATGCCCAGCGAGTTGATGTCCGAATTGTAGCTGTCGTTGACGATTTTGCAGCCGTTGATGCCGTCTTTGAGTTCCAGCCGCATCGCTACGTTTTGCAGCGAGCGGAGTCCGCCCCGGACTTGCGACATGTCGTACCCCATTACTCCGTACAGGGTCAGCGCTTCGGCCGCGTTTTCGCGCGAGGCGGCGTCAGGGTAGGGCAGTCCGTTCAGGTCGCAGCGGCTCGCGTCGACGGCGATCAACTGCCGGTCGGGATAGCGGGCCGGAACGAGGCGCCGCAACAGCGGGTCGCCGGCATTGTAGATAATCGTCGGCGTGTGGGCGAACAGGTTCAGTTTCTCTTCGGCCTTTTCTTCCGGCGTGTCGAAATTCTCCTGATGGGCGTCGCCGATGTTCGTGATGATGCCGATGTCGGGACGGACGATCCGTTCGAGCGACTGCATCTCGCCCTTGCGGGAGATACCCGCTTCGATCACGGCGATCTGCTCGTCGCCCGCGGTCATCAGCAGCGACAGCGGTACGCCGATCTGCGAGTTGTAGCTTTTCGGACTGCGGAACAGTTTTACGCCCGGCGGGCAGAGCTGGGCGATCCACTCTTTGGTGACGGTCTTGCCGTTGCTGCCGGTGATGGCTACCACTTTGCCGCGGATGCGGTCGCGGAGGCAGGCGGCCAGCCGCTGCAACGCCGCTACCGAATCGTCGCAGCGGACGAATCCGGCTTCCGGGTAGCGTCGGACGTCGACGGCGGCGTCGACGATGAAGGCGCGCACTCCCTTGCGGTATAACGGTTCGATGTAGTCGTGTCCGTCTCGGTTCGTTCCGCGGATCGCGACGAAAAGGGTACCTTCCGGGAGGTTGGCTCGCCGGCTGTCGGTCGTCACGCGGACGACGGTCGTGTCCGTCCCTTCGAATGCGCCCCCGACGCAAGCGGCGATATGTGTCAGTAGATCGTTCATGTTCCGAATGAATTGAAGCGACACAAAAGTACGCCATTTTCCGCAAAAAGTTTTGAACCGTGCGGAATTTTACCGGAATTACCGGCTCGTTGCCTGCGGTTCTCCGATAAAAAAGCCGGAAAAAACGGATCGTCCGTTTTTCCCGGCGTATGCGAACCGGCCGGATGCCTTTAGAAAACGTATCCGAACCCGATGTTCAGGTAGACGTTGTACATGTTGAACCCGATGCTTTTGAATCCTTTTTTGAAGATCGAGTTCGCCGCCCAGGTCAGCTCTCCGTATACCGACAGGTGGCGGTAAGCCATCCATTCGGCTCCGAATTCGCCGCCCCAGTTGAACCGCCGGATGTCGTTATCGAAATTGTACGTGGCCGACTCGACGCCGATCTTGGTTCCGGTCGGATCTCCGTCGCGGATGTATCCGTCGTAGGCGTTTCCGCTGAAGCCGCCCCGCAACAGGTATGAGAAGAAGAACCCCAGTTTCAGTTCCCAACGCGGGGAGACCTGGCGCATTGCCATCACCGGCACGGTCAGGTATTCGTTCTGCACCCGGGTTTTGACCTGTCCGGTGAATACTCCGGAGATCAGCCCTTGTTCGTCGCCGTTGTCCACGTTCATCGTCAGTTGGTAATTCTTCACCTGGGCGCCGGCCGACATCCCCTTCGTTTCGAAACGGAGTCCGCTGATCAGCGCCCATTTCGCAGTCAGGTTTCGGACGACGTTTCCTTCGATGGCGAAAGCCAGCGTCGGCGAGTACGCTTTCAGTTTCCGGATCTCGGCCGGTAGCGGAAGCGGGGTCGTGCCGCCGATGTTGAAACCTGCCTTGACGCGGTATTCGAATTTTTTGAAAGACTGGGCGGATACGCCGCCGATACACAGCAGTGCGACCGCCAGGCAGATGATGTGTTTTTTATTCATCGTCATAGTTGGGTTGTCGGGTTAGTTTGCCGGTTTCTCTTCGCAGATCACTTCTACGTCGTCCACGAGCAGCGTGCTTCCTACGGCTCCTTTGAAATAGGCTCCGTAACGGCTGGACGAGAAGACGACGGTCAGGTTGTACTTGTAATTCTTCATTTTTTCCTCGTCGAACCGCTTGAGATAGGTGAATTCCACGTCGAAAGGAAGGTAGGTTCCCAGCGGCGACTCGACCGGGTCCGGGACGACGGCCTTGGCGACGATGTTCGGCGAAGTGAGCACGTTGTCGCCGAACAGGCATTCGACGTTGTCGTCCGTCTCGTACAGCACCGCGTAAATCTGGCAGGAATCCCGCTGTTCGGGGATCACCAGGTTGTTGTATTTATCGGTCACGTTGCCGGCCGACACGTAGCTGTAATAACCTTTCAGACGCAGCGGTTTTTTGCCGAACGGAAGACCGAACCGGGTGGCCTCCATCGGATTTTTGGTAGCCAGCATACCGTCGAACGTTCCGATGAACAGGTTCCCGGCGGCGATCGGCATGTTCAGGGCCGAACCGAACGTCCCGGTCGATTTGGTTTCGAGTTTGGCCGCCAGCCGGCCTCCGTGGGCGATCGGGGTGGAACAAGTCGGAAATTTGCTCGGGACGGATGCGCCTCCGGTCAGCGCGTAACCCGCATTTCCGGACGACCATATCTCTTGGGCCACACCCCCGGCGATGATTTCGTAAGGCTGTTCGTATTTTCCTATCTCTTTCCAGTCTTCGAAACTGAACAGGGTCGGCAGGTCGGTTTCGATCACGCTGACCAAGTAGGATTTGTTCCAGCGCCCATCCTGCGAGGTGACTTTGTAAAGCTTCGGAGTGGTGAAATCGCGGACGGTGCCCGATGCCGGTTCGATGACGGCTCCGGGAGTCAGCTTGAACTCCGGGGCCATCCGGGTAACGTCCGTCGAGCCCGGGACGATCAGGATCATCACCGTGTTGTCGGCGATCTTGGGATCGGTTTTGACGATGTCTCCCGGAACGGTGCATTCGATGATGTCCGCTTCGGCGTTCAGCGGTTCGTCCTTGATGCAGGAAACCGTCAGCGCTGCGGCGCCCAGGAGCGTTAACAATAAGCGTATTTTCATAATTGTCGGATACATTTATCGGATTTTCTCCGCAAAGGTAATTTTAATCAGATATCTCCGCAAATCTTTGTTCCGGGGGGCGCGGAATTTCTCCGGAGATATTTACGGATTCATTTCTTCTGTCCGAGGTAATCGGGGTACGGTAAAATAATCTTATTTATTAAATAACGCATATTTCGGCGATAAGTTACATGTGTGGGTTTATTCGGTTGATACATAGTGTTATAAAAATGAGGCGGATATGGAAATGCCGAATTTCGGACGGAAATGTCCGGATTCGCCGGATCGTTTTCGTCGAAAGTTTGACGCCCTCGGCCGAAAATCATTTTCGGAAATTTGTTAATCGGCGATTTTTTTCCTACTTTGCAAAATGATTACGGAATTATTTTTAACTTAAAATTAACCTTGAAAACTTCCCTTCGGAGGTTTTGTAACCTGATTTAATTAAGATGAAACGAGTCGATTTCAAACCGAAAGGCATTTTGTCCGCGGGCGTTTTCTGGCAGCGTTCGGTTGCCGTCTGCCGGAAAGCGGTTCCCGCATTGATGGTCGCGGCGTTGCTGTTGGCGTCCTGTGGAAAGGATAACGGGGACGATCCCGGTCCGGGACCTAATCCCCCCGACCCGGATCCTACGCCGACTCCGAAAACCGAATACCTGACCTTCGCTACCAAGACGGCGAATCAGATTTCCGTCAAAGAAGTTTCGACCGGCGAGTACGAAATGTCGATGACCGGGACGGACCCCTACATTTTCACCAATTCGTTGGAGCGTACCAATCCGGCGGACTCCTGCATTCTTACCTTTCAGTACCGTTGCGATAAGGAAATTTCATTCTTACAACTGTTTTTCGCCTCGACTCCTTCTTCCGGCGTGTCGGAAGACCGTTCGGTGAAAGTGGACGGGATTCCCGCTTCGCAGACCTGGAAAACCTGGAAAGCCAACGTGAGCGAATCGCTCGTAAAATTCGCATGGGGGAAAGCCGGTAACTGTTTGCGGGTCGATTTCGGAGACAAATCGGGGATTAAACTCTATATAAAAGGGATTCATTTCCGCGGAATGACCGAGCAGGAGAAACAGGAGGCCGAAGAGGAAGAAGAGAACAGCAAGTCCGAAGCGGCGTTCGAAAACAACCTGAAATCCTATCTGTCGACGCTGTATCCGTCCTCTACGTCGGTAACCTCGGTGGAAGCCGGACTGACCAAAATTACCGTGAAAGGGAACTGTTCCGCTTCGGGCAGCTATAGCCTTTGCGAAATTCCGCCTTACGTCGATCTGCTGAAAACGACCAAATTCGAGTTCAAAACGGCTCTTACCGACGGGACGTTCAGCAAGGAAATGGACCGCTATGTCGAACGGGACGGGTTCAAATACGACCGGACCCTTTCGAAATGGGCGATCGTAGAGAACGGCGATACGAAAGATAAATTGGTGTCTCATGCGCGTTACGCTACCGAGATCGCTTCGACGCAACAATTGCCCGCAGCGAAACCCGCCAGCAAAAAGGGGCTCGGCGGATACCATTTGGGCGGTCCCGAGAGCGATCTGGATGATCTGGGGATTACCAGCATCACGATGAACGTTTCTTTCGTCGGCATGATGTCGCTCAGTCCTTCGGGCAATTCCATCGCGCACGAATACGGCGGTAAAATCTACTATTTCGATAAAGGCAGCGTGGAAAACTATGACAAAACGTTGCAGGCGGCCCAGAAACGGAATATCGTCGTTGCCGCTATCCTCCTGGTCGCTCCTTCGAGCTCGGAGGTGGGAAAACTGCTGCTGCATCCGGATTACACTTCGCGGGGGATCTACACGATGCCGAATATGACCAATCCGGAGAGCGTGAACTGTTATGCCGCCGCGCTCGATTTCCTGGCCAGCCGTTATTGCCAGACCGGCAGTCCGTACGGTCGTATCCACCACTGGATCATGCACAACGAGGTCGATGCCGGGCTCGACTGGACGAACATGGGCGTCAAGCCGATCACCATTTATACGGATACGTATCTCAAGTCGATGCGAATGTGCTACAACATCGCTCGGCAGTACGATCCGAATACCGAGGTGTTCGCTTCCTTTACGCATTCGTGGACGGAGGCCGCTTCGGACAGTTACGCTTCCCGCGACATGCTCGATCTGCTGAGGAAATTCGGTACGGCGGAAGGCGACTTCCAATGGGCGGTGGCTTACCATCCTTATCCGCAGGATCTGAACGATGCGAAAACCTGGAACGATAATAAGGCTTCGTTCAACATGAATACGAAGCTGGTGACGTTCAAAAACCTCGAAGTGCTGAGCGCCTGGGCCAAAAAATCGGAAAATAAGTACAAGAAGACGATCAAGCGTTCGGTATGGCTCTCCGAAAACGGAACCAATTCGAGAACCTATGCGGACATGTATCTTAAAGAACAGGCCGCCGGTTTCGCTTATGCCTGGAAAAAGCTGAAAAAGCTCGACGGCATCGACGCGATGCAGTGGCATAACTGGATCGATCATCCCGAGGAATACGGCCTGCGGATCGGATTGCGCAAATTCCCGAACGATCCCGACGATCCGATGGGTAGAAAACTCGTATGGTATGCCTATCAGGCAGCCGGGACGTCAACCGAGGATGCGGTTTTCGAACCTTATAAGGCGGTGATCGGAATCGACAATTGGAATATCATCCAAGAGGTTCAGTAATCCGTTCGAAAAATTACGGGGTTCGGAATTGTTCCGGACAGGAACCGAAGTAAAGCAAAGACGCTGATTGAAAGCGTCTTTGCTTTTCCGTATTCCGAGCGTAGCCGGGCCGCGCCTCCGGCGTTCGTCCGTAAACTGCGGCCCGATAAGTTTTAGGTATTACCTTTGCAGGGAGTCTAAACGATTATTATTTAAAAAAAAAATTAGGAGCTATGAAAAAAGCGTTTGTTTTGTTGGCCTGCCTGTTCGCGATGCAACTCACCGTTTCCGCCGACGACGGCACGCCGATCGAGGTGAACAACCTGCCGGTAAAGGCGCAGCAATTTCTGAAAGCCTGTTTCCCGGATAACACGGTGTCTTACGCCAAAGTGGAAAACGAGTGGACCGGCAAAGAGTACGAGGTGTTGTTCGAGGACGGCACCAAAGTAAAATTCGACAAAAAGGGAGAGTGGGAGGAAGTAGACGGCGGATATGCCGTTATTCCGGCTAACACCGTTCCCGTTTTGATCAAAAAGCACGTTGCCGAGAAGCATCCGAAGCAGAAAATCGTGAAGATCGAACGGGATCGTAGAGGTTACGAGATCAAGTTGGATAACGGTTTCGAGCTGAAATTCGATACTAAATTCAAGCTGACCGGTTACGACGATTAGCGAAAAGCAACATGAGAAACAGGGCGTCTTTCGAAAGAAAGACGCCCTGTTTTTTTAAATCCGCTCCGGTCGTATCCGGGCGTTTGCCTGTCTCGGTCGCGATTAAAATCTCCAACCGGCGGTAACGGCGAATACGCTGTTGCGCGTGACGATGTCCTTGTCTTTGGCGAGGCTGGTCAGGCCGATGTTGTAGCGGGCGTCCAGGATCAGGCCGCAGTTGAACAGGTATGAAACGCCGACCGGTACGGCAACGTCCGCTTTCTTGTAAGCAGCCTTGACGTCGACGTCGTTGTTTTTGGCTTTGAGCAGAAAGCCCGGCTGAATACCGGCTTTGACGGCCAGTCCTTTTACGAGGTAGAAGTTCGCCAGGATCGGTATGTTCAGGTTATCGGTCTTCACTTTGACGCCTTCGCCTTTGGTTCCCTGACGCGAGTAGAGTACGTCTGCCGACAGGGCGAACAGGTTGCTGAAACGGTAGTCTGCGAATACGCCGGCCGTCAGGCCCGTTTTGTAATCTCCGTCGAGCAGGGTTTGGTTCGACAGGTTGATGCCCACTTTGGGGCCGAATCCGAATCCGGTTTCCTGGGCGGATGCATAGGTAGCTACCGTAAATAAAGCCGCGATCGATAACAGTACTTTTTTCATGACGATTAAGTTTTTTAGTTAAACAATTCAAGAGCGTTAAAACACTTGGTGCGCGCCCGCTTTTGTGCGGGACGTTTCGGTTGATTTTAACGACACGCCGGCTTGGTCGTCTTTGTTGAGAGTAGAACGGCCGGAGCTTCGTTTAGTTACAAAGTCCGGTCGTTTTTGAAATGCGTAAAATGTGTTTTTGTTCGGAACGTATGCTGTAATAGTTTTGTTGTCAGCGTATTGGCGCGTGTGTTGGAGAAGTGAAAAATTATATTGCGGAACTGTTTTTTCCGGTGCGGCCGTCCGCAGTACTGTGGCGTTCCGGACTTTTCCGTTCGAAAAAACGGGAGCCTGCCGTCAGTCTTCCCGGTCGTTCAGGTAACGGATGTAAAGCGCGTGCGCGATGCCGTCGGTAATGCCGATCGTCGGCACGCAGATGCTGTCCGCATGGACCCGTTCGGCGATGTTCAGGAAGATTTCCGCTGCCGGGATGATGACGTCGGCCCGGTCGGGGTTCAGGCGGAATGCGGAGATCCGCTCTTCGACCGTCAGCGCTTTCAGTTCGTCGTAGATGGCCTTCAGGTCGGCCACGTCGAGCCGGTTGTCGTTCTTATTGCCTTTGAGCCGGTAGAGCTTGTTGATGTTGCCGCCCGTGCCGATGATTTTCAGATCCGGATAATCGGCGGCCAGTACGGCCAGGTCGCGGTTCAGCGACTCGATGTCGGCGAGTTTGACCATGCCGCCCAGCGAGCGTACCGTCCCGATGTTGTACGAGTTGGAACCGATCAGTTTCCCGTTCGAGATGACGCTGACTTCGGTGCTGCCGCCGCCGACGTCGACATAAATGTAATGTCCTTCGCGGCCGAGCAGGTCGGCAATGTGGCTGTCGTAAACCATCCGCGCCTCTTCGAGCCCATTGATGATTTCCAACCGGATGCCGGTCTTGTTATGCACTTTCCGGGCGATCTGCATACCGTTCGAGGCGTCGCGCATCGCCGACGTCGCGCAGGCGCGGTAGGCCGTTACGTCGTACACTTTCATCAGCAGTCGGAAAGCCTTCACCGTGCGCAGCAGTTGTTTCTCCTTTTCGTCGGAAATGCTTCCCGTGCCGAATACCTCTTCGCCGAGCCGCAAAGGGACGCGTAGCAGTACGGTTTTGGTCATTTTGTCGGGCGAGTCGCCGTCGTTGACGCTCTTGATCAGCAGTCGTACGGCGTTCGATCCGATGTCGATCGCCGCGAAATTCAGTTTTTTGTTTTGCATGGTTCGGAAAGTGTTTGAAAGTTACAGGTCTCCGCTGAGGTCGTGATAGTGTTCGTATAGTTTCTGTTGCGAACGGAACGGCGGTTCTCCGTTGTCGTAGATGAGGTTTCGGCCGGTGCCGTCGACGATCCTCGCCGCCACGTTGTCGGCCAGTCCGAATTCGACGATCGTTTTCAGTTCCCGTCGGATCTCCGGATCGTAGACCGGTGCGTAGGCTTCGATCCGGTGGTCGATGTTGCGCGGCATCCAGTCGGCCGATCCGATATAGTATTGTTCGTCCCCGCCGTTGCAGAAGATCAGGATGCGCGCGTGTTCCAGGTAACGGTCGATGATGCCGCGGATTTCGATGCGATCGCTTTTCGGACCGAGTCCGGCGACCAGGGAACAGTTGCCCCGCACCAGCAGGCGGATACTGACGCCGGCCGCCGAAGCTTCGTACAGTTTCTGGACGATTTTGGCGTCGGTGATGTGGTTGATTTTACACAAGATATAGGCTTCTTTGCCGTTTTTGGCATTGAATATTTCGTTGTTTATCAGCGCGTACAATTTTTTGCGCATCCCTTGCGGCGAAACGATCAGCTTCCGGAAGGCGATCGTTTTGTATGGCTGGTGGATGAATTCGAATACCCGGTCGACTTCCCGGACGATCGTTTTGTCGGCCGTAAAAAGGACGGTGTCGGTGTAGGTGCGGGCGTTTCCTTCGTGAAAGTTGCCGGTGCTGATGCAGGCGACATTGCCTTTTGTCGAGGCGATATGGGTCAGTTTGCAGTGTACCTTCAGTCCTTCGACGCCGAAAAGCACCTGGATGCCGGCGTCCTGCATTTTTTTCGACCAGCCGATGTTCGACGCTTCGTCGAAGCGGGCCATCAGTTCTACCATGACCGTTACTTTCTTGCCGTGCTTGGCGGCGCAGATCAGCGCTTTGACCACTTTGGAATCTTTGGCGAGCCGGTAAACCGTCGTTTTGATGCTGCGCACGTCGCGGCTCAGCGCCGCTTCTCGCAGCACCTTGATATAGTTCGAAAAGCTGTGGTAGGGATAGTGCATAAAAACGTCCCGGCGGCGGATCTCGTCGAGCGCGCTGCCGAGGCTGTCCATCGACGGAACGGGGGCGGGCACCCGCTTTTCGAACTTCAGATCGCTACGGCTGCAATCCGGGAAAGCCATCAGGTCTTTCATATTGTGGTAGCGCGACCCGCCGACGCAGGCGTCGTAGCGGTCGATGCGGAATTTGCGCTTCAGATAGCGCAGCATCTCTTCGGGCATTCGCTGGTCGTAAACGAAGCGGATCGCTTCCCCCTTTTTGCGGTTCTTGACGCCGCGGGCCACTTTTTCGACCAGTCCTTCGTCGATGTCGCCGTCCAGCGCCATCTCGGCGTCGCGCGTGAATTTCAGCGTGTAGGCTTCGAACGATTCGTAACCCAGCCCGGCGAAGATGAACGGCAGGCAGAAACGCACCACGTCGTCGAGGAAGATGATGCAGGTCGTGTCGCCGTCCGACGGCAGCACGATGAAACGGTCGAACTCGCGGGTCGGCAGTTCGATCAGCGCGAAGTCGCGCACCGGTTTTCCGGTTGCGGCATTTCGGCGAATCATTTTGATGGACAGATAGATGCTTGAGTCCGTCAGTTCGTCGAGCTTCGATCCCTGCGTCATGATCAACGGATAGGTGGCGCTGTTCAGATCCGTCCGGTACACCGTGCGGATGTAGCGCTGCTGCTCATCGGTGAGCTGCTGCTCGTTGACGATGAAAATGCCTTCGGAGGCCAGTTTTCCCTTCAGGTTTTCGAACGTTTCGTCGAATTCCTGCGAATAATCCTTGGTCAGCCGGGTGATTTCGCGCAGCTCGCGGATGGTCGATGCGGGCCGGTTCTGCGGTTCGTTGTCGTATTCCACGATCCGTTTCATCGTGGAGACCCGCACCCGGAAAAATTCGTCGAGGTTGTTCGAATAGATGCCGAGGAACTTCAGCCGTTCCAGCAGCGGAACATTGTCCCGTTGCGCTTCCTGTAGAATCCGGTGATTGAAATACATCCAGCTGATGTCGCGGTCCAGTGTCGTTTTTGCTCCCATGTCAGTCTCCGTCTTTTGATTGCCCGCCACTAAGGTAGGCTTTTCCTTCCGGAAAAAAAAGAGCGCTGCTCCCCGGATTTTGTGCGATGGCCGATCCGGTCGCATTCGTCGGGCAAAGGGGAAATCGGACGTAAGTATAAAGACGTATTTTGCGGTATCTGTGGTTGTTGCGGGGTCTGTATCCGGTCGTTTCTGTTGGCTGTTTCTTAAAATTGTCCTACTTTTGTAAAGCGTCCCGGTCGTTCGGGAAACGCAGAAACGATAGTTCATCCGATTAAGAACATGGAAAATTTTAACGCCACCAGGTATAAGTTGCAGAATGTCGCGACGAAACGGATTTTCGAAGACGAGGGCTGGACGCTCGACGATACGCAGAGTTCGCATCCGTCGCTGATCCGCGCCGTTTACGAATCGCAGCAAATCCATCCGCACGGCGAGGAGCACGGGATTTACCGTTTCGCCGAATGGTTGCCGGTCAAAAGGATGCTGGCCGGTTCGTGCGCGCCGGTAACTTACAAGAGCAAAGGACTTGCGCAGAAACTTGGGCTTAAAAATCTGTATATTACGTTCAACGGTTATTTCCCGGAGATCGGGGCCCGGATGTCCACCTGCTCGTTCAAAGAGACGGAGGCGTATTCGGTTTGCGGAAGGCTGAACGGCAGCCACAAGGACAAAGTGCTGGTGGTGGCTTCGGCCGGCAATACGGCGCGCGCTTTTGCCAAAGTCTGTTCCGATAACCGTATTCCGCTGCTGCTGAGCGTGCCGGAAGACAACATCGACGCGCTGTGGTTCGACGCGCCGCTGAACGATTGCGTGAAACTGATCGTTTCGCAGAAGGGAAGCGACTATTTCGATGCGATCCATCTGAGTAACCTCGCCCTGCAATCCGATAAATTTTTCGCAGAAGGCGGCGCCAAGAACGTGGCTCGCCGCGACGGGATGGCGACCACGGTGCTTTCGGCCGTAACGCATATCGGCCGGATTCCGGACTACTATTTCCAAGCCGTAGGCAGCGGAACCGGAGCGATCGCCGCCTGGGAAGCCAACCTGCGCCTGATCGAGGACGGTCGGTTCGGCAATCACAAAATGCGGCTGATGGTGTCGCAGAACGCGCCGTTCGTGCCGATGTACAATGCATGGAAAGCCCGCTCGCGCGAAATGCTGCCTTACAACGACGACTGCGCCCGTATCGACGCCGAAGAGATCGACGCCAAAGTGCTGTCGAACCGCAAGCCGCCCTACGGGATCAAAGGCGGGCTCTTCGATGCGTTGACCGATACCGGCGGCGATATCCTGGTTGCGACCAACGAAGCAGCGCGCGCCGCTAAAGAGCTTTTCCTGGAGTGCGAAGGCGTGGATATTTACTCCGCTCCGGCCGTGGCGCTGGCTACGCTGATCCAGGCGGTGCGCGACGGCGAGGTCGATCCGGAAAAGATCGTTATGCTGAACGTTACCGGCGGTGGGGAGAAACGCTTTATGCAGGGCAAAAAATTACATTACCTGAAGCCGTCGGCCGTCTTCCCGATCGATCCGGATGCAAAAGAGGTGGCCGAAAAAGTAGGTCGCCTGTTTTCGTAGCGAGGCGCGACTTATATAAGAACGAAAAACGACCGGCAGTCTGTCGGTCGTTTTCCTTTTTTTCGTAATTACGGGATTTCGCCCGCCGGAACGTTTTCCTGCCTGGGAAATTTTTCCAGATAGACGAGCCGCATTCCGGGATAGGCCTCTCTTTCGGGGAAAGGACGGTAGCCCAGCCGCCGATAAAGAGCCAGGTTCCGAACGCTGCTATGGCTTGTGAAGAGTTCGCATCGGTGGATACTCTTTTTCGATCGATCCGAGCAGTTCGGTGCCGATCCCTTTTCTCCGTTGTTGATGCCCGACGATCAGTTTGCCGATGAACAGCGTGCGACCGTCCGTATGCGCGCGGACGGAGCCGACGATTCTGCCGCAGCCGTCGGTCGCTTTCAGTACGACGCCCGTTTCGAATTCCGCTCGCAGCTCTTGCAGCGTTTGCAGCAAAGGGGGAATCCGGAAGTCGTTCAGCAATTCGGCTTCGCTTCGGTAAGCGAGGTATTGCAGATCCAGGATCTGTTGCAGGTCGCATCTTTCCGCCCGGGTTATCGTCGTCATATCCGTATTCACGTTCGAAGCGCCTGCACGAGTCGTGCAGGCGCTTCGAACATAGGGTGAAAATATTATTTCTTATAAATGTCCGGAATCTCGGGACGCCCGACGCCTACGGTCACGTTGACGCGCCAATCCACGTTGTTCGTGTACAGGTGACGGAAATCGAACGGCTGTTGCGCCCATACGCGGAAGATATTGCCTTCCTGCCAGGTATTTCCGGCCGAGGTGTAGTCGCACATCCGCAGGATGTGTTTGTTGCCCGCTTCGTCCTTGCACGGTACGTCGAACGTCATCCAGATCGCCGGCGTTTCCGGGTTTTCGACCAACTGAACGTCGATGTAGTTGTCCGTGTCGCGCATGAATTCGTAGCGGTACATCGGCGGTTCGGTCACGCCGTCGCGACGCGGAATCAGCCGCGAGTCGAACGCCAGGACGATCGGCCCGCGGACAATGGCGGCGTCGCCTACGCCCGACGGCGCATCGACCACGCGCGCGCGCATGTCCAGTTCGACCTCGATCTTATCGTTGTCGTTCCAAGTGCGTTCGATCGAAGCGTACGTGCCCGGCAGGATGTAACCGTCGTAAGGTTCTCCGTTGATCTTGATGGCAGTGCGCTTGCTCCACTGCGGGATGCGCAGTTCGAGCGCGAAGGCTTCGCTTTGGGGCAAATTCACGGTCGCCGCCACGTTCCCCTGTACCGGGTATTCGCTTTCCATATTGATTTTCAGCGGTTGTCCGGAAGGCGTCTTGACGGTGCTGTTCATTTTGCCGTACAGGTTGATTGCGGCGCCGTCGGCGGTGGTCATCACGGCCCAGGAGGGAGTGATCATCAGTCCGCGCGGACCGTTGGCTACGCAGCAGCTCATCACCACGTCCGGGAACTGCTGGTGGCTGTGTACCCGTTCGCCCATCAGGCCGGCGTAGTACGACCACCATTCCCCTTTCGGCGACATTGAGGCGAGCAGGGCGTTGTAAAGGCTGGTTTCCAGTTCGTCCGCATAGCGGCTGTCGCCGGTCAGGCGCAACATTTGATACAGGAACTTCATCCAGGTTGCCGTCACGCAGGTCTCCATCCCCTGATACATCGGTTCGGTTTGGCGCATCTTGCCGTGGCACCAGATTTCGGCCATCGAACCCGATCCGACGATCATGATTTCGTCGCGGATGATCGTGTTGATCAACTTGTGGCAGGCCTCGAAATAGAGCGGATCGCCCGTAATGCGGTACATTTCGCACAGCCCTTCGAAACACGACATCATTTCGTAGGCTTTCGGCGCGCCGCTCATTTTCCATAACGGAGTGCCCGACACGGCTTCCTGAACCAGCCGTAGTCCGGTCGGCGTCAGCTTGTTCGGCGTGTCCCACGACTTGATGATATATTCGGCGAAATCGAGGTAGCGTTTATCCCCGGTTTTCTGGTACAGCAGCGCGATCGGTTCCAATACCGAGCAGGAGGCTAGCCCTTTCCAGCCGATCCATCCGGTCGCGGCGATGTTGACCCCGCTTCCCGGACCGGTTTCTGAGATCAGGTTGTCGGCCACTTTACAGGCGGCGTCGAGCACGCTTTTGTCCTGCGTCTGGTCGTAATAGGCCAGCAGGCCGAGCATGACGTATTTACGGCCCCAAATATCCCATTCGCCGAGGTGGTTCTCGTCGAGATAGGTACCGATGTATCCGTTTTTGTCCTGCGTGGCGATCAGTTCCTGCACGGCTTTATCTACCACGGCGCGGTTCTCGGCGGTCGGCGCATAACCGTAGCCCTGCATGGCCGCCGTGTACCATTTACCCCAGAATTCGGAGCGGAAGCCCCAGTTGCCGTCCGGTTTGTCGCGGAACGGCTGTACGACCCGTTCGATGTCTTGGGCCATCAACCGGTTGTTGATGCACAGGTCGAGTTTTTCGCCCAGGTAGCCGCCGAAATGGGTGGCTCCGTAAGCGGCCGGTTCGAGCACGTTGCGTACTTTGATCGTGGAGGCCGGCGCGGAAGTTTTTTTCTCTTTCCCGTAAGCTTGGGGGGCGAGCAGCGCTGCGGCTGCGGCGAGAAGTAAAAGTTTTTTCATAAGGTTGATTCGGTTCTTCGTTTATTGTACAAAGATAAAAAATTGTACGGAGTTATTCCAGATAAGACAAAATGTTTCCGCTGATCTGCTGTAACGAGATTTCGCACAGCTTCGTGTTGTATTGCGCCGAGAGAATGCGTTCCTCGGCGTCCAGCAGGCTTTTCTGGGCTTCCCGCATCTCGATGCCCGACAGGTCGCCGAGCAGGTAGCGCTCCATTGCGATTTCGTGGTTCTCGGTCGCTGCGACGAGGTTCTCCTCTTCGAGTTTCAGCAGTTCGAGGTTGTTGCGGTAAGCCTGCCAGAAGTCGGCCAGGTCGGCCCGCAGCGACAGTTCGAGCTGTTGCCGGGTGAGCTCGGCGTTTTCGATCTGGATGCGGGCGTTGCGTTGTTCGCGCCGTCGGTTGCCGTCGAACAGCGTGATGCCGAGCGTCGCGCCGACGTCCGGGCCCCAGGTTTGCCGCTGCCGGTTGGCGTTGTTGCCGTAGCGGTTCAGTTGGTAACCGTATCCTGCGTTCAGTTTGACGTAAGGATAGTTTCGCGCTTGGAGCGTTTTCAGATCCAGTCCGGCGAGCGCCGTATTGCGGTCGGCTTTGAGCAGCGAGGCGTTCGTTTGCAGCATCCGCTTGAGCAATTCACCTTCTTCGAGCCGGCTGTTGACCCGGATCAGCGAGTCGCAGATTTGCAGCGGAGCGTTGACGTCCGGGCCCGCCATCAGTTCGTTCAGCCGGATCAGCGACGCCTGCACCAGTTCCTGCTGGTTGATATACTGCGAACTGTCGGCATTGAAATCCACGCGCGCTTGTTGCAGGTCGAGCCGCGAAAAGTTACCGATCCGGTAGCGGGCTTCGACGATCCGCAGCCGCTCTTTCGACAGCGAGACGGCGTAAAGAAAATTTTTCAGCCGGATTTTCTGCTGTACGTAATTGTAATATTCGGCGGTCAGTCCCGCTACGAAATCCTCGATAGCGATCCGCGCATTGACTTCGCCGAGACCGCGCAGTTCCTCCAATCGCTTGTAATTGGTTTGCACCCGGAATCCGTCGAAAAGCGTCCAGCCGAGGTCGAGTCCCGCGTTTACCGTTTGGTCGTAAACTCCGGAAACGCTGCCGCGTTCTCCTTCGGCGCTTTCGGTGCGGTTTTCGCTCAGGGCGCCCGAATAACCGGCCGCCAGGTCGAGCGACGGCAGGCGGCCGGCATTGGCCGCCGTCACGTTGTTCGCGGCGATCTGTTGTTCGTTTTTCGAAATGCGGATCGCGTAGTTCTTCTCGAGTCCCTCCTGCAGGCAGGTTTGCAGCGTGTAGGTCTGCTGTGCCGACAACATTCCGCACAGACATCCCGCTGCGATCGACAAAACGTATTTTCTCATGCTTGCTTTTTTAATCGGTTCGTGGAGACATAGGTGTATATGGCCGGGACGATGTACAGCGTCATGATCGTCGAAACCAGCATGCCGCCCACCACGGCGATCCCCATTGTGATCCGTCCGTTGGCTCCCTCGCCGGTGGCGAAGGCGAGCGGCAGCAGCCCGAGAATGGTAGAGGCGCTGGTCATCAGGATCGGGCGCAGGCGTTGCAGCGCCGCTTCTTCGATGGCCTGCATCTTGGCGACGCCCGTTCCCTGTTTCTGGTTGGCGAATTCGACGATCAGGATACCGTTCTTGGCGACCAGGCCGATCAGCATGATGATCCCGATCTGGCTGAAAATATTCATCGTCTGCCCGGTCGCGAACATAAATATCAGCGCTCCGGCGACAGCCAGCGGTACGGTCAGCATGATGACGAACGGGTCTTTGAAACTTTCGAACTGGGCGGCGAGGATCAGGTAGATCAGTACGATGGCCAGCACGAAGGCGAACATCAGGCTCGACGAACTTTCGCGGAACTCTTTCGAGTCGCCGGCCAGCGCGGTGCGGAACGTGTCGTCTAGTACCTCTTTCGCGATTTTGTCCATCTCGTCGAGTCCCTGACCGATCGTTTTGCCTTCGGCCAGGCCTGCGGAGATCGTGGCCGAAACGAAACGGTTGTAGCGGTAGAGCTGCGGCGGCGCGATGCCTTCGGCCAGGCTCACCAGGTTGTCCAACTGGATCATCTCGCCTTTGTCGCTGCGGATATAGATCGATTTCAGGTCGACCGGCTTGTTGCGCTGCTGCCGGTTGATCTCGCCGAGTATTTCGTATTGTTTCCCGTTCATGTAGAAATACCCCATGCGCTGGCCGCTGAGCCCGTATTGCAGCGTCTGCGCGATGTCGCGGGTGCTGACGCCCATCAGGTTGGATTTGTCGCGGTTGATCGAAATGCGGGCTTCGGGTTTGCTGAATTTCAGGTTGACGTCGGCCATCTGGAAAGTCGGGTTGTCGTAGACCCTGGCCATGAACTCCGGCAGTACCTCCTGCAATTTTTCGAGGTTGGTGGCTTGTAGCACGTACTGAATCGGCATCGATCCGCGTCGGCCGCCGAAAGTCGATTGTTGCTGCACGAACGCGCGGGCCATCGTCTTGCTTTTGACCGCTTTGGATAGCTGTTCGGCGATATCCATCTGCGACCGTTGGCGTTCGGTGATGTCTTTCAGCGCGATCTGCACGTTTCCGCTGCCGCTCGATACGCGGGCCGTGACGGCCCGGGATTCGGGAACCAGCGTGTCGACCAGCCGGTTGATGTCCTCGGTATAGTCGCGTATGTATTCGTAAGTGACGCCTTCCGGTCCGCGCGTATTGATCGTAATCATCGAACGGTCTTCCAGCGGCGCCATCTCGGACGGAATCCGGCTCCACAGGACGTAGATGATGCCGACCATCGCCAGCACGATCGGGAAGGCGAGCACCCTGCGGCGCAGGAACGCCGCCAGCGTGCGGCTGTAAAAACGGTTCATGCCGACGAAGAACGGTTCGGTCTTGCGGTAGAACCACCCCGGCCGGTCGCGGTGCTTCAACAGCTTGGTCGCCAGCATCGGTGTGAAAGTCAGCGCCGAGAATGCCGAAATGATCACCGCGCCGGCCACTACGAGGCTGAATTCCCGGAACAGCCGGCCGGTCATGCCCTCCATGAATACGATCGGGAAAAAGACGGCCACCAACGTGATGGTCGTCGAGATGACGGCGAAAAAGATCTCCTTAGCTCCTTCGATACCGGCCTCCTTCGGACTCATGCCGCGTTCGATGCGGATGTAGATATTTTCGGTCATCACAATCGCGTCGTCGACGACCAGTCCGACGGCCAGCACCACGGCCAGCATCGACAGCACGTTGATCGAGAATCCGGCCAGGTACATCACGAAGAACGATCCGATCAGCGAGACGGGGATTACTACGCACGGCACCAGCGTCACGCGCCAGTCGCGCAGGAACAGGAAAATGATGACGATCACCAGGAAGAAGGCTTCGTATACGGTGCTTTCGACTTCGTTGATCGAGGCGCGGATGAATTTCGTGTTGTCGAATCCGTAGCTGGTTTCCACGTCTTCGGGCAGATCCTTTTTCATCCGTTCCATTCGTTCGTAGACCGCGTCGGCGATTTCGATGTGGTTGGCTCCGGGCTGCGGGATCACGACGACGCCGACCATCGGCACCCCGTTCATCTTCATGTAGCTGCGGGTGTCCTGCGGGCCGAGCTCCGCCCGTCCGATGTCGCGGAATCGGATGATTCGGTTGTTCTCTTCTTTGATTATGAGACTGTTGAATTCTTCTGCGGAGTGCATCAGTCCGAGCGTGCGAATGGTCAGTTCCGTGGTGTTTCCCTCGATGCTGCCCGACGGGAGTTCGACGTTCTCGCGGTCTACGGCGTTTTTCACGTCGACCGGCGTAAGGCCGAAACCGGCCATTTTGACCGGGTCGAGCCACAGCCGCATCGAGTAGCGCTTTTCACCCCAGATCGAAACGCTGCTGACGTCGCTGATCGTTTGAAGTTGTTCTTTAACCGTCAGGTCGGCGATTTCGCTCAGTTCCAGCAGCGAGCGTTTGTCGCTGCGGATGGCGACCATCAGGATCGGCGAAGCGTCCGCATCGGCTTTCGATACGGTCGGCGGATCGCAGTCGCGCGGCAGGTAGCGTTGTGCGCGCGAGACTTTGTCGCGCACGTCGTTGGCGGCGGTTTCGAGGTCGACCGACAGTTCGAATTCGACCGTGATGCGACTCGATCCCTGGCTGCTGACGCTCGACAGCGAGCGGATGCCGGGGATGCCGTTGATGTTTTGTTCGAGCGGCTCGGTAATCTGGTTCTCGATTACGTCGGCGTTCGCGCCCGGGTAGGAGCACGAGACTGAAATGATCGGGTTGTCGACGCTCGGATACTCCCGCACGCCGAGGTAATTGTACCCGATGAGGCCGAACAGCAGGATGATCACGGTCATCACCGTGGCGAGCACCGGCCGCCGGATACTGATTTCTGAAATATTCATACGGCGGCGGAATTAGTCGATACGGTCGAGTTTCACTTGCAGTCCGGTACGCAACTGCAACGTTCCAGAGGTAATCAGCGTGTCGCCCGTCTGCAATCCGCTGACCACTTCGACCTGAGCGTCGGTGCGCAGTCCGGTTTCGATCTGCACCGGCTGGGCTGTTCCGTTCCTGTACAGGAAGACCTTGTCTACGCCCAGTTCCGGGACGACGGCTTCGGTCGGAATGACAATGGCGTTCAGTACCTTGCGCGTTTGCGCATACACGTTGGCGAAGCGGCCGGGCATCAGTTTCCGGTCGGCGTTCGGATAGAGCGCTCTCACCGGAAGCAGGTGGTTGGCGTCGAGGCTCGAACCGATGGCGTAAACCGAGGCTTCGAACGGTTTGAGTTCCCCGGTCAGCCGGAAAGTGACGCGCGTTCCCTTACGGATCTCGGACGCGTATTGTTCGGGTACCGAAAATTCGATTTTCAGCGGAGAAGTCTTGGTCAGTTTGGCCACGACTACCGACGGCGAAGCGTAAGCCCCCTCGCTGACGTGGCGCAGCCCGATGATCCCGTCGAACGGCGCGCGCAGTTCGGTCAGGCCGATATTGGCTTTGACCAGGGCGATGTCGGCGTTCAGGGTCGCCAGTTCGGTGCGCGCCTGTTCGTAGGCTTCCTGGCTGACGGCATCCTTTTCGAGCAGTGCGCTCTGACGGTACACGCGGTCTTCGGCCAGCTTCAATTGGGCTTCGAATTTCGATAGCTGGGCCTGAAGCGGCTTGTCGTTCACTTTGGCCAGCAGATCGCCTTTGCGCACGACGGTTCCTTCGGTAAAATTGATCTGCTCGATTTTGCCGGATGTTTCGAACGTCAGGTCGACTTCCTCATCCGGAAGCAGGGTGGCGATTGTGAAAATGCCGTCGCTCAGTTCCTGTTCGCGGACGATCTGCGCGTTTACGTTCAGTATGTTGGCTCTGGAAGAGGCCGGCGGTGCGTCGATACCGGCATCCGGTTTTTTTTCGCGCATCAGCCGGTAAGTGCCCAGACCGATCGCGACGACAAGAATCAGGGCGGTAATTGCCCATTTCGTCTTTTTGTGCATGCGAAGTAAAAAGTTAAGTTAAGGAAGTCAGGTTCCTGCAAATATAGAAAATTCGTTTCAAAATCGAATGTGCCCCGGACGTTTTTTCGTATTCTTTTGCCTGGCGGGCAGACGTTGCGCGGGCGTTTGTTTGCCGGTTTCCGGCATTTGTCGCGGGCGGTTCGGGCATTGGCCAAATATTTGCTCGTAAACTTCGGATAAATGTTGATTTTCAGTTTTTATGGAAGATAGTGTTCTGGTTAAATGGGCGCACAACCTGCTCGTGCAGGTCGGTATCGAGCCCGAGACGGCCCATCTGCTCGATCAGTTCGTCATCATCGCGATGATCCTGCTTTGCGCGTTGGCGGCCGACGTCATTTGTCGTTTCGTCATTCTCGCCGTCGGCAGGCGGATCATCGTCCGGACGAAGAAGCGTTGGGGCGAACTGTTGTTCAATCGGGACGTGCTGCGCAAGTTCTCGAACATCGTTCCGGTCGCATTGATCTATATCCTGATTCCGCTGGCTTTTCCGGAACATTCCGAAACGCCCGTGCTGCTCCGGAAAATCTGTTTGCTGTACGTTATTTTCGTGGTCGTCATGTTCGTCAACATGCTGCTGAAGGTGTTTTTCGGCATTTTGGAACAGAAAGAAACCCTGCACGACCGCCCGTTGAAAGGCCTGCTTCAAATCCTGCAGGTCGGTCTGTTCTTTTTGGCGGCGATCGTGGTGACCAGCCTGCTGATCGGCCGTTCGCCGCTGAAGCTGCTGGCCGGGTTGGGCGCTTCGGCGGCGATCCTGATGCTGATATTCAAGGACACGATCATGGGGTTCGTGGCCGGAGTCATGTTGTCCGCCAACAAAATGTTGAGACCGGGCGACTGGATCAGTATGCCGAAGTACAACGTGGACGGCACGGTGCTCGAAGTGACGCTGAATACGGTCAAGATACAGAATTTCGACAATACGGTTACGACCGTTCCGCCTTTCATCCTGACCGGCGATTCGTTCCAGAACTGGCGCTGGATGCAGGAGTCCGGCGGCAGGCGGATCATGCGTTCGATCAACATCGATTTGGGCAGCGTCCGGTTCTGTACGCCCGAAATGACCGAAAAATATAAGGATATAGAGCTGTTGCACGACTATATCGTTCAGCGCGAGACCGAATTCGACCGGTACCGTAACGGTGCGGAAAACCCGAACGGCGCCGATTTTTTCCGGCTGACCAACCTGACTGTTTTCCGAGCTTACCTGAACCTCTACTTGAAAAAATTGGCCGTCGTCAACCACGAGCTGACCTGCATGGTGCGCCATCTACAGCCCACTCCGAACGGGATTCCGGTCGAGGTGTACTGTTTTTCGGTCATCAAGGAGTGGGTCGCCTACGAAAGCGTCCAGGCCGATCTGTTCGACCATATCATCGCGGTCGTGCCCGAATTCGACCTGGTGCTGTTTCAGAATCCTTCCGGCAACGACATCCAGCGGATTTTCCGTCCGGCGCGGAATGTTGCGGTCGGAGCGTAGGGTCAGCGGCGATAACTTTTGTTATTTTCCTTTTTATCGACCTTTTGCGTCCGATCCTTCTCTCGGTCGCTGCGGCGGTCGTCGTTTCTCCGCGAAGCGTCGCGCGCGCTATGTCCGGAGATGGATTTTTGGTTCCGCGGACGGTATTCGGGGCGCTGCGGCCGGTCGGTGCTCGAAGGCCGCTGCGGCCGAACCGGATGTCCCGGCGGAACGGCGGGACGGTTGCCCGGCATTTGCGGACGCGGAGGGTGCGGGGGGCGTACGACCGGGCGCGGAGGTTTGGGCGCGGGCCGGCGGTGCGGCGCATCGGGCCGGAAGTAAGACCAGCCGTGGCGGTAAACGGGAGGCGGAACCCGTCCCGGATGACGGTGCGCGTAGTATGCGTTCCAGTACCGACTGTATTCGCGGAACCTGCCGAGGATGATGCGGAAGTCCGCCGACGAACGTCCGATTCCGAAATGGAGCGAAACGTTGATCCAGTTGCGGTCTTTGCCGCGCCGGTAATAGTCCATCACGGCGCGCAACGGATATCCCGATCGGCGCGACAGTTCGATTCCGGCCAGCAGGTCGCTCGGCGAGTATCCTTTGCGGAGGTAGTACCGTAGGTCGTTGCGCGGGAAATTGTATTCCCGTGCGGCCCAGATCACGAACTGGTCGGAATAAGGGGCCGCGTAATTGTTGATTTGCACGCCCCATTCGTACAGATCGCCGTCATCGTAATCGTCGTCGTCGAAATAGCGGTCCGCCGGGTGTGCGAAGACCGCGTATCCGAGGAACAGGCTCCCCAGGATCAGTATGATTCTTTTCATGGCTTCCATTCGGTTGGTTGTTTTCCGTAAAACGTTTTCCTTCGGCAAAAGTTACGTCCGGAGCGGCTTGCGAAAGTTATTTCCGTACCGTGGGCTGATGCATCATCAATGCTTCGATCGTAGCCGTAACCTGTTCGGTCGGCATTTTCGGCAGCAGCCGCGCGTGTCGGCCGGCCGGATCGGGCGTCCAGTGATCGTTGCTGTCGGCCGGCGTGACCGTCAGCGTGCCGGTTTCGAGACCGAAATAGGGTTCGGCTCCGCGTACGGCGACCAGTACGGCCGACTGATCCCAACTGTTCCGTCCTTCCGGATTATCCTGTTCGAGACACATTTTATAGGCTTCGCGCACCGGACTCCCTTCGACCGGCATGGCCGCGGTCTGCTTGCCGGTGATGATCTTTTCGCCGATGTCGAATCCGCTCAAAACGATCGGGGTCGGCCAGTTCTCGAATACGTACTGACTGGCCGGCGCGTCCATCATCACGTTGAACTCCTTGCCTTCCGGAAAATACCCGGCCATCGAAACCAGCCGTTTCACTTTGGCCGCGACCAGTTCTTTGCCGGACAGCGGGCTGTCGGCGTCCGGCCCCGATTCGAGCAGGTCTTTCAGGTTCGTGAAAAAGCCGACCGTCACGACGACGACGCTGGTGTCCGGTTGCGCGTTCAGCACCCGCCGGTAAACCGATACGGCGTCTTCGGCCTGCGATGCGCTTTCGACCTTATGCGGGAAACGGGACGGAAGTTCTTCGGTCCACTTCAGCCCTTTATGCCAGGTATCCATACTGACCCCTTCGCCTTTCGGCGCGCCGACGGGAATCCCGGGCCGCCCGAAATAGGTGTTCAGTACGTCGATGCACGGCGCGGTGGTCTCCTGTTTATTCGACGAGACGGTGGCCAGGATATCGACTTCGCCGGAGTCGGCCAGCGCATGCAGTACGGCCATGGCGCCCACGTCGTCGTAGTCGGGAGCCATATCCGTGTCGAAAATCAGCGAAACGGGTTGCTTTTTCGGCGCGCAGGCCGCGCAGCACAGTGCCAACAGTAGGTAAAAAAACGTTTTCATAGGTTTTTCGATTAAGTTGTCGAAATGTAAAGGTAACGAACGGACGCGGGATATGCAAAACGGAATCGTTTTTTTAAAATATTTTGTTTTTCCCGGGCGAAATGAGTAACTTGCCTACATGATTTCCCAAAAACAAAAAACCGAAATTATTAAACCAACTGAAAATGAGTTCTGAATCGAAATTCTCACGCCGCGATTTTCTGAAAGTTTCCGCACTCGGCGCAGCCGGGGCGTTACTGATGCCCTCCGGGCTGGCGGCTGCTGCGAAAAGCAAAAAAAATGAAAAAACCGCTGCCAACGACACGATCAACATCGGTTTTATCGGCCTCGGTCAGCAGGCGATGCACCTGCTCAACGGTTTCATTACCATCGACGGGGTGAAAGTAGTGGCCGGCTGCGACGTCTACGACGTGAAACGCGCCCGCTTCGATAAGCGCGTGAAGAAATACTACGCCGATCACGGCGAAAAATGCAAGGTCGACCTGTACGAAGATTATCAAGAGCTGCTGGCGCGTCCCGATATCGACGCGGTCGTGATCGCCACGCCGGATCACCAGCATGCGATCATCGCTATCGCCGCCTGCAAGGCCGGCAAAGACGTTTACCTCGAAAAACCGATGACGCTGACCATTTATGAAGGACAGCAGCTTCGCAAAGCGGTGCGTAAGTACAGCCGCATCCTGCAAATCGGCAGCCAGCAGCGTTCCGACGCCGAATTTATCCACGCTGCCAACCTGTGCCGCGAGGGGGAACTCGGCAAGATCGGGCTGATCAAGGTGCATGTGGGCGGTTCGCCGACTCCCTACACGCTGCCGAAACAGGAAGTGCCGGCCGGCCTGAATTGGGACAAGTGGCTCGGTCCGCTGCCCGAAACCATTTATTACAATTCGGATTTGGACCCGGTCATCACGATCGATCCCGAGCAGAACGAACAGCTCTGGGGCGCATGGCGCTGGTATCAGGGCATGGGCGGCGGCCTGATGACCGATTGGGGCGCGCACATGTTCGACATCGCGCAGTGGGCGATGGGCAAGGACGGCAACGGCCCGGTCGAGATTATTCCCGCCGGATACAGCTATTACGATCACCTGACTTATAAATACGACAACGGAACGACCGTTACCGAACAGGAGTTCGACGGCGGTAAGCAGGGACTCAAAATTTACGGCGACAACGGCTGGATCCAGGTGTGCCGCGGCGAATTCCTCGCTTCCGACCCGAAATTCATGCCGAAGGCCGAGAAACAGCAGGACAGCAGCGTGCCTTACGAGACGAAAGTCGGGCACTACCAGACCTTTATCAACTCGATGCGTTCGCGGATCGATCCGAACGTTCCGGTGGAAGTGGGACATAGTTCCTGCACGGTCTGCAATTTGGGCAACATCGCCAACGAACTGAAGCGTCCGGTGGTGTGGAACCCGATCGTCGAGAAATTCATGAACGATCCGGAAGCCACTAAACGGATGCATTACCAGTACCGCGACGGATATTCGCTGGACGTTTAGCGTTCCGGCATCGAAACGAAAGCGGAGGAAATGTCGTTTTCCTCCGCTTTCGTTTTTGTCTGTCCGCAAGGACGGTCAGTCCAGATAAACTTTTTGATAGGTAAGCTGTCCGAGTCCGTCGTTGGCTACGAGGGTTTCCGGTTCGAACAGGATCTCGAACCGGCGCTGGGGCCGGCCGGCTTCCTGAGGGTTCAGTACCAGTTCCGATTCGGAGCTCAGTCCCCAGCGTCCGTCCTCGCGCTGTTCGGTCGTTTCGGTGAAACGGACGACCGTATAGGTGTAGTCGCCCCTCAGGTGCAGCATCCGGTTGCCTTCCCCGCCGCTCGCGTTGCTACGGTACATGCCCGCGATCAGGCCGTTCGGATCGCAGTGGGTCGCCCGGTCGAAACCGAAAGGTTCACGGACGACCATCCGGACCGGGCCGTTCGACGAGTCGGCTTCTTGCCGGATCTCGGCGTGGCAGAACATGTGAACCCGCTCGTGGGGGGCCGGCCGCATTTGTTCGTAGTTTGCGATGACTTTCGGATACGCCCCGCTGCGGTCGAGCAGATAGGTACGGCCGGTCGCGCAGTCGAAAAACCGGGCCGTGTCGTCGTAGCAGACGAATTCGCCTCCGAAATAGTCGGACGGAAGCGGTTTCGCACGGTTGCATCCGGAGGCCCACAGGCCGATTCCAAGCAATCCCAGCAGGCAGTAACGTCGGTTTTTCATAGCAATTCCCGGTTTGTGTTTCGGACTATTTGATTCCCATTTTGTCGAATAGCGCCTGCGTGTCGGGTTTATGTCCGCGGAAACGGACGTACAGCTCCATCGGGTGCTCCGAGTTGCCTTTCGACAGGATGTTTTCGCGGAACGACGCGGCCGTCTCCCGGTCGAAAATGCCTTTTTCCTTGAACAGCGAGAACGCGTCCGCTTCGAGCACTTCGGCCCATTTGTAGCTGTAATACCCGGCGGCATAGCCTCCGGCGAAGATGTGCGTGAACGAGGTCGACATGCACTGTCCGTCCACCCGCGGCATCACCTGGGCCCTGGCGACTGCCTTCGCTTCGAAAGCGTCGGCCGGTTCGTTCACGGGGGCGGTAATGCTGTGCCAGGCCATGTCGCACAAACCGAACGATACCTGGCGGATATGCTGGTAGGCGGCCAGGTAGTTCTTGGCGTCGATGATCCGCCGGATCAGCTCGGCCGGCATCTTTTCGCCGGTCTGGTAGTGTACGGCCCAGAGGTCGAGGAACTCTTTCTCGGTAGCCCAGTTCTCCATAATCTGCGACGGCAGTTCGACGAAATCGCGGTAGACCGACGTGCCGGTCATGCCGGGGTAGTTTCCCTGCGAGAAAATGCCGTGCAGCGAGTGTCCGAATTCGTGCAGCATCGTGCTGACCTCGTCGAATGTCAGCAGCGACGGGGTATTCTCGGTCGGTTTCGTGAAGTTGAAAACCAGCGAGACCAGCGGGCGGGTGTCCTGCCCGTCGCGCGCCGACTGGCTGCGGAATTCGGTCATCCAGGCCCCGCCGCGTTTCGAGGCCCGCGGGAAGAAGTCCATGTACAGTACGGCCAGGAATTTCCCGTCGGCGTCGTGCACTTCGTAGGCCTTTACGTCCGGGTGGTAGACCGGGATGTCGGGGTTCTCTTTGAACGAGATTCCGTAGAGTCTGCCGGCCAGGTCGAAAATGCCGGCCTGCACGTTTTCGAGTTTGAAATAGGGCTTGGTCAGCTCTTCGTTGATGCTGTATTTTTCGTTTTTCAGTTTTTCGGAATAGTAGGAAAAATCCCACGGCATCAACTCGCCGGTAAAACCGTTCGCGGCCGCATATTCGGCGACGCTCTTTACGTCGGCATGCGCGGCGCCGATCGCCCGGTCGAGCAGTTCGGTCAGGAAAGCGTTGACCGTCGGGGCGCTTTCGGCCATCCGTTCTTCGAGCACATAGTCGGCGTAAGTATCGTAGCCGAGCAGGCGGGCCACTTGTAGCCGGGTGTCGGCGATCTCTTCGACGATCTTCGAGTTGTCGAACTCGCCGCCGAACGCGCGGGTGTTATACGCTTTCCACAGCTTCTCCTTCAGCTCGCGGTTCGACGAGTACATCATAAACGGCGACATGCTCGGGTATTGCAGCGTGACGACCCACCCTTCGAGGTTACGCTCTTTGGCCTCGGCCGCCGCTCCTTCGCGGACAAAGTCGGGCAGTTCGGCGACCTGCGCCGAGTCGGTGATGTGCAGGATAAAGGCGTTGGTCGCGCCGAGCGTGTTCTGGTTGAATTTCTGGGTCAGTTGCGACAGTTTGGCGGTTAACTCGCGGTAGGTCTTTTTATCCGTTTCGGACAGCGCCGCGCCGTTGCGCGCGAAATCCTTGTAGGTCTTTTCGAGCAGGCGAGACTGTTCGGGCGTCAGGGCGAGCGAGTCGCGTCGGGCGTAGACCGCTTTGACCCGTTCGAAAAGCGCCGGATTCAGCGTGATGTCGTTGCTGAATTCGGTCAGAACAGGCGAGATTTCCAGCGCCAGGTTCTGCATCGTGTCGTTCGTGTTCGCTTCGTTCAGGTTGAAAAAGACGCTGCTGACGTTGTCGAGGCGTTCTCCGCTGAACGCAAGCGCTTCGACGGTATTCGCAAAGGTCGGTTCGTCGGGATTGTTCACGATGCGGTCGATGTCCGCGCGGGCCTCTTCGAGCGCTTTGTCGAAAGCCGGTTTGTAATCTTCGTTTGTGATTTGCGGGAACAGCGGCGCTTCGTAGGGCGCGGTGGACGTCACCAGCAGCGGATTCTTTTTTTCGCCGCAGGCTCCCAGCGTCAGGACGGGAATAGCCATACAATACAAAATTATTTTTTTCATTTCAAAGCAGTATAGAGATTGCAAATATCGTACTAACTAACGCGGCCCGCGACCGTTTAATTGTCGTAGAAGTTGTCGTAGAAGCTGCTGTTGCGGTCGTACTTGAGGTCTTTCAGCATCGAAGCCTTCACGTTGATCGTGAAGCTCCAGCTCTTGCGGAACCCGATCGGAACCCAGTTGAACGACATCTGCCAGCAGTGCAGGTCGCGGGTCAGCGTGAAGGTTCCCGGCGTGATTTTTTTCGATCCGAAGTCGTAACCGCCGTTGAACGTAACCCCCCATTTGGGCGTCAGGTTGACGCTGCCGTTGAAGCCGAGGGTTTGGACGATATTGGCCTGAAGCCCGGGCTTCGTATAGCTGAAGCTGTAATTGAATCCGAAATTCCACGGGATGCTGAAGTCGTAGTAAGTGGCCGACATCATTTGCCGCCGGGTGAACGGGTCGATCTGGTTGTAGCCGGGTTGCGTGAACATGTCGGTATATTCCGGAGGCACTTCGGTCGTCCCGCTGTTGATGTCGTTGATGGCTGCCGGCGACGAGGATCCCCGGTTTTTCGAATTGAACGAATAACCGAACGAGGTGCTGACGCTCGTGAGCCGTCCCAGTTTTCCTTTCCGCAGCATGAACTTGTTGACCTTTTGTCCGTTGGCGTTTATCTGATAGGGGTCGAGTGTGGCGTTGACGTTCAGGCCGACGTTTTTGAACAGGTTGGTGCGCAGGTTGATCGAGAAAGGAGCCAAGTTCAGCGAATCGGCCAGAAAATTGTAGGACGACGTGATGCTGAAGTTGTCGATCAGCTTGATCTTCCGGAATCCCGAGGTGTCCTTGTTGCTGCGCACTTTCATTTCCAGCGTTTGGGTGAGTCCGAAGGATATGCCCGCGCTACGCCCCGCGCTCGGCACCCCGTACAGACCCTCCTCGAACGGCGAATAGCGCCTCATGTTACCCAGCGTATCGCTCTGCACGTATTTGTAATACCCGTATTTGGCGGCTCCGAAATCGGGGCGGTAGTTGAAGCTGATCGTCGGGGTCAGCGTGTGGCGGAACGCCTGCACGGCAGCCGTTTTTTTGAACTGGTAGGTTCCGTACAGCTTGGTCGTGGCGCTGACCGAGAAACTGTAATCGTACAGCCGGTAGAAGCCGGTGGTCGTATCGCCGTTGACGACCGACCGGGAAACCGGGTCCCACTCCTTGTCGATCTTGCGGAAGTACCAGCGTTCCTGATAGTTTGCCGAAGGACTGACGTTGATGTAGTTGAGCAGGTTTAGCGACGTGGAGATCGGAATGTTGTGGTTGACGCCGTTCTTCATCTGCTTGAACATCCGGTCGGTGAACAGATCCCTTTCTTTGACTTTTACGTTGTTGCCGAGCGTTCCCGTGTAGGTGAACGAAATTTTCTCGTACCAGCGCTGCTTGCCGACGGCCTCTTTGCGCCGGAACGGATAGACGCGCGATACGCTGAAAACCACGTTCGGGAAACTCAGCGAAACGGTCGTGTCCTGCGAGTTCTGCGAGTGCTGCATGTTGGTCGATAAAGAGAACGGCGTACCGGCCCACGATTTGGAGTAGGAGATGCTGGAGTTGGTTTGCGTGTTCAGGTAGTCGTTGATCGTCTGCGCCCCGTATTTGCTGTAACCGCTGGTCGAAAAGTTCACGCTGGCCGAGAAGGTCGAGTTCGGGCGGAACTTCGCATCCTGCTGGTGCGTCCATTGCAGGTTGAAGTTGTTCATGTTGACGTAGTCGGGCTCGTCGCGTTCGCCGATGATGTCTTTCGAAAAGTAGAAATTCAGGCCGCCCCGGTATTTGTACCGCTTGACATACCGCGAAGCGAGGCTCGCTTGCCACGATCCCAGCGTGTAGAAACCGCCCTGGACGGTCATGTCCATGTAGTCGTTGAACGCGAAGTAATACCCTGCGTCCCGCAGGAAAAATCCCTTGATAGCCTCCTCGCCCCAGGTCGGCATGATGAAACCGGAGTGGCGTCCGCTCATCGTCGGAAAGAAGCCGAACGGCAGCCCGAGGAAATAGATCGGCACGTCTTCCATCACCAGGTACGACGGGCCGACGATCACCTTCTTGCCCGGAATGGTCTTGGCCTTGGTCATCGCCAGGTAGAAGTGCGGGTGATCCAAGTCGCAGGTGGTGTACTTGCCGTTGGCGATGTTGATCGTGTTGTCGGGCATTTTCTTGACGCGCGAGCCTTTCAGGTAGCCTTCGCCGTCCTGCGTCGTCACGCCTTTGATACGGGCCTTTTCGGTGGCGATATTGTAGGTGATCGTGTCCATCTGGTAGGTCGATCCTCCGTCGGTGAATTCGGGCCGGGTGTTCGTCTTGGTGGTCGTATCTTCGCGTCCGTAGGCGAAGATGATCTTGTCGTCCATGTTGATTTTCATGAAGTCCGCCTTCAGGTTTTTATCCTGGTAGTCGACGTCGCCTTTCTCGTAGATGTAGACCGTTTTGTTACGAAGATCGTAAACCAGCGAATCCTGGTTTTTCCCCGAAATTACGTCGTCGAGGAACGATTTGCGCTGCGCGGTGTCTTTCTTGGAAGTATCCCGCGCGGCGACGGCCGCACTGTCGGCCGCCGCATATTGCGGCGTCGCGGAAGAATCCAGTCCGGGGACGGAGTCTGCGGCCGCGTGCGCGATCGCAACGTTTTCCGTCAGCGAATCGCGTCCTGCGGTATCCTGCAAAAAAGATTCGTCCGAAGAGGCCGGATAAGCCCTCTCGCGGCTGAAAACAAGCTGTCCAAACGGGATCAGACATAGCAGGAGTAAGATATATTTCGCTTTTTTTAGCCGCAAATCCCAACAAATAATTTAACTTTGCAAAGTTATCAAATTTCGTCCGCAAAAATAGTTAAAAAAAAAGAGTTCTCTAACGTTTGCCGTAATGAAAGTTTCAAGCCTCACGTTTTTAACGGTTTCGGTCGTTTTTCTTTCGCTTTTCGGCGTCGTTATTACTGCTAACGCGCAAAAGAAGGAAATCGGTATAAATACCGTCGTAATTGATGCGGGACACGGCGGACGGGACGCGGGAGCCGTCGGCCGGATTTACAAGGAAAAAGATATCAATCTGGACGTTGCGCTCCGTTTGGGAAAGATGATCGGCCAGAAATATCCCGATGTCAAAGTGGTGTATACGCGCAAGACCGACGTGCTGATTCCGTTGAACGAACGGGGAAACATCGCTAACAAGGCCGGAGCGGATCTGTTCATTTCGATCCATATCAACAGCAACAAATCTTCCGCGCCGTCGGGCACGTCGACTTACGTGATGGGGGTCGACAAGGCCGGCAAGAACCTCGATGTCGCGATGAAGGAGAACGACGTGATTTCGTACGAAGACGATTATTCGACCAAATACCAGGGATACGTGCCCGGCTCGCCGGAATCGTTCATTATCTTTTCGCTGATCCAGTCCGCTTACTTGTCGCAAAGCTGCACGTTCGCGGATATGGTGCAGAAACAGTTTGCCAGTCAGACCAAAATGCAGAACCGCGGCGTGCACCAGGCCGGTTTTTTGGTGCTGTGGTCGGCGGCGATGCCGAGCATCCTGGCGGAGTTCGGGTTTATTTCGAATCCCGCGGAGGAGAAGTTCGTCGGTTCGGACAAAGGGCGCGAGACGTATGCGCGCTGTTTGTTCAACGCATTCAGCGAGTACAAGGTGCGCAGCGAGGGACGTGGCACACGGATTGTTTTGAGTGACGACGACGGGGACGATTCGCAGCCGAGGAACGATTCTGCGGCGGATTTCGCCCGGGACGAGCCGGAAACGGCCGCAACGGAGAGCGTCGCGGACGACAGCGGCGGGGAGATCGTCTACCGGGTTCAAGTCGCTTCGGCCCCGCAGAAACTGCCGAAGAATTCGTCCCGTTTCGGGCCTTATCGCGGCGAGGTGCAGGAGATCGTGATCGGCGGCACGTACAAATATTTCGTCGGCGGCACGTCGTCTTACCACGAAGCGTTATCTTTGCAAACCCAGGTGCGCAAGAGTATCCGGGACGCGTTCCTGGTCGCATTCGACGGCGATAAAACGATCCCGGTCGGCGAAGCGCGCCGCAGGCAGCAGTGATTGAACGAACGATTGTGAATAACGGACAGATAAAATTTTAGGCATGAAATTGAAACTGAGCAGAGAATTTAAGATAGGCTTTTTCGGGATACTGATGATCGCGGCGTTGTATTGGGGGATCAATTTCCTTAAGGGACGGGATTTGTTCACGTCGTCGGTGCATTACTATGCCGTATACGATCAGGTGAACGGCCTGCAGTCGTCGGCCGCCGTGCTGATCAAAGGTTATAAGGTGGGGTCGATCAGCGATATCAGCTTCGATCCGGAACGGTCGGATAAGGTGGTCGTGGAATTTTCGATCAAGTCGAAATTCAAGATTCCGGACGATACCAAGGCGCGGATTTTCAGCGACGGGCTTATGGGCGGCAAGGCCGTCGAACTGGAACTGGGCAAGTCGGCCAAATACCTGCAACAGGGCGATACGCTCTTTTCGGAGATCAACAAGGATTTCCTGGAGGTGGCCGGCAGCGAGTTCGAGTTCCTGAAACAGCGCGCCAACGACGTGATCAACCAACTGATGATTACGCTCGGACATATCAATACGCTGATGGCCGACAACAAGGACAACCTGAATGCGACATTCACGAACATCGCTTCGATATCGGGTAATCTCAACGAAGTGATCGCCGGGGAGAAAAACAACGTTCGCGAGATCGTGCAGAACCTGAACGAGTTGTCCAAAACGCTGAACGGCAAGTCAGGACAGATCGACCGGATCGTCACCAACGTCGAGAATTTCAGCGATTCGCTAAGCAAGTCGAAGATTCCGACGATGATCGCGCAGGTGACCACGACGCTCGAATCGCTGAACACGACGCTCGAAAAAGTCAACCACGGAGACGGCACGGTCGGTCGGTTCCTGAACGACCAGGCGTTGTATGACGAACTGGTGGACGCCACGGCGAATCTGTCGGCCCTGCTGGAAGATCTGAAAGCGCACCCGAGCCGTTATATCAACGTGTCGGTGTTCGGCCGGCGCAACCGGGACGAATAGCGCGTCCGTTTACCGTATTAATTTTTTTCCGAAAGTTTTGGTTTATCCCGATAATTTTGAGAATAAGATCGGTTTCGATCGTATCCGTAGCCAGGTCAAGGCGCTCTGCGTGACGCAGGGCGCAGTCGATAAACTTTTCGAGGCGGCGTTCAGTGACGACTACGAGTCGGTCGTCGCGCGTCTCGGTCAGGTTTTCGAGATGCGAACGGTGTTGATGATGGACAACGGACTGCCCGAAGGCAGCTTTGTCGATATGGACGCGTTCCTGAAAAAAGGGGCCGTCGAGGGCTCTTTCCTGGATGTCGGCGAGTTGGCGGCGTTGCGCAAAGGGTTGGCGATGGTCCACGGGCTGGTCGCCTTTTTCAATGCCCGTACCGACGAGCAGTATCCGCAGTTGAGGGCCCTGTGTAGCGGGGTCGACGGTTTTCCGGAGATCATCAACCACATCGACTCGATCGTCGACAAGTTCGGAAAGGTGCGGGACAACGCTTCCGCGGAACTGTTCTCGCTGCGCCGGACGATCCGCGACCGGGAGAGCCAGGTGTCGCGCCGCCTGCAACAGATCATGGGACAGGCGCAGGCTTCGGGCATCGTGGACGGCGACGTGTCGGTCTCGATCCGCGAAGGGCGCGCCGTGATCCCGGTGGCCGCCGCCAATAAAAAGAAAATCAAAGGCCTGATCCACGACGAGTCGGCGACCGGCAAGACGGTCTATATCGAACCGATCGAGGTCGTGGAGCTCAACAACGAACTGAAGGCGCTCGAATACGAGGAGCGCCGCGAGGTCGTGCGTATCCTGACCCGTTTTACCGATGCGATCCGTCCCGACCTGCCCCGTATCCGCGAGTCGGGCGATTTCCTGACGACGATGGATTTCATCCGGGCCAAGGCGCGTTTCGCGCTGGCCAACGACTGTACGTTGCCGATCGTCGAGAACCGCAGTTCGATCCGCCTGATCCGGGCCCGGCATACGTTGCTCGCGCAGACGTTGCGGCGCGAAGGGAAGGAGATCGTTCCGCTCGACCTGACCCTGACCGATGACAAGCATATCCTGGTGATTTCGGGGCCGAACGCCGGCGGCAAATCGGTCTGTCTGAAAACGGTCGGGCTGTTGCAGTACATGCTTCAGAAGGGGTTTCTCGTGTCGGTTTCCGAAAATTCGGAGATGGGGATTTTCAAAGATATCTTCATCGACATCGGCGACGAGCAGTCGATTGAAAACGACCTGAGTACTTACAGTTCGCACTTGCTGAATATGAAGAATATCCTCCGCAGCGCGGGGGAGCGTTCGCTGATTCTGATCGACGAGTTCGGCACGGGTACCGAGCCGATCATCGGCGGAGCGATTGCCGAGGCGCTGCTTGAGAAGTTCGAACAGCGGCACTGTTTCGGCGTGATTACCACGCATTATTCGAATCTGAAATACTACGCCAGCAATGCGCGCGGCATTCAGAACGGCGCGATGACGTTCGACGTGCAGAACATCCGCCCGTTGTTCCGGCTCGAAATGGGGAAGCCGGGCAGTTCGTTCGCCGTCGAGATCGCCCGCAAGATCGGGCTTCCGGAAGAGATCATCCGCAGCGCGTCGGAAAAAGCCGGCAGCGACCATATCAACATCGAGCGCCAGTTGCGCGAGATCGCCCGCGACCGCCGTTACTGGGAGCAAAAGCGCGATAAAATCCGTCAGGCCGAAAAGCGCGTGGACGAACTTTCCGAAAAATATCAGTCCGAGCTGGAAACGCTGAAGGCGGAGCGCAGCCGGCTGTTGCGCGAGGCGAAGGCCGAGGCGCGGCAGATTACCGCCGAAGCGAACAAACAGATCGAAAATACGATCCGGGTGATCCGCGAGTCGCAGGCAGATAAGGAAAAGACGTTGGAGGTGCGGCGCAAAATGGAGGAATTTAAAGAGACGCTGGAACAGGATTCCGCCGGAGACGAAGCGATCGACCGGAAAATCGAGCAGATCCGCCGGCGCGAACAGCGCCGTGCCGAACGCCGCAACCGCAAGCCGGAGACCGGGAGTGCGACGCCTGCGCCGCCCCCCGAAAAGCCCCGGATCGTAGAGCCGGGCGTTAAAGTGCGGATCAAAGGGCAGGATGCCGTAGGCGAGGTTGTTAGCGTGAGCGGTAAGCGGGCCACCGTCGGTTTCGGGCAAATTCTGACGACTCTCGACGCCGAGCGGCTGGAACCCATCTCGAATGCCGAATATAAAAAGGCGGTGCGCAACGAACGTTCCGCGCCCGTTCCGGTCACGAATTACAGTACGGCCGAACGCCGGCTGCAATTTACCCAGCAGATCGACGTGCGCGGTATGCGGGTGTCCGAAGCGCTGCAGGCTACGCAGGATTTTGTCGACGAGGCGATCATGCTGGGTTTTTCCGAAATCCGGATTTTGCACGGCAAAGGTACCGGGGCCCTCAAAGAGGAGATTCGCAATTACCTGCGCGCGGTCGATCTGGTCAAAAGCGCCCGGGACGAGCACGAAGAACTCGGCGGGGCCGGCATTACGGTCGTCAAGTTGGATTTATAGATTGAATTTTACGGGAAGCGGTCGTCGCCCTGGCGGGCGTCGCGGCTGCTTTCGGTTTGCAGTGCATTCTTACTGAGATGTTTCCGATAACGCTCGGATGGCGGTCAGAAAAATCCGGTGAAAAAATATCCGCAGAGGTATCTTCGAACGCGATTATTTATACTTTTACTATCGGACTGCTATCCAAAAAGTGTGACATGAACGAAAACGACCGCTTTTTTCCTCCTGAAAAGCACGATCATTCGATCGAAAACAAATACCGAAACGTCATTTCCGTTCTGGCGGCTCACCGGATCGCCCTGTGGGAATACGATATCCCGACGGGAGCCTGCTGTTTCGACGACGATTATTTCCGGGTGCTGGGGCTCCGGGATGCCGGCATCGAATTCGCGGATATCGACGATTTTTACCGTTTCGCGCATCCCGACGACGTCGATTCTTACAGAAACGCTTTCGAATGCATGTTGGCATCCGATACCAAAGTATCCAAGATACGGGTGCGCTGCGTCGGCCGAGAGGGGCAGGCGGTTTGGCTGGAAGACTGTTTTTTCTCCTGCGAGCCGGACGAACAGGGTCGTCCCCGCAAATTGATCGCCTATACGTCGAACATCACTTCCCGCTGCGAAAAAGAGGCCCGCATCCGGAGCCTCGAAGAGCGGAACCGGAAAATCGTCGAGGCATTGCCGGAATTTATTTTTATCCTGGACGACCGTTTTGTTATTACCGACGTGTTGATGTCTCGGGGCACGATCCTGCTCCATCCGGTGAACGAGCTGATCGGAGCGGACGGGCGGACGATCTATTCGCCGGAGGTGAGCGATCTGTTCGTTCGCAATATACGGGAGTGCCTGCAGGACGGTCAGATTAAAGAGATCGAATATCCGCTGGACAAGGACGGACGGCACTATTTTCAGGCGCGGATCGCCCCGTTTGAAGGGAACAGGGTGCTCGCGCTGATCCACGACGTGGGCGACCGCGTCCGGCACACCGAGGAACTGATCGTCGCGAAGAAAAAAGCGGTGGAGGCCGACCGGTTGAAATCGGTTTTTCTGGCCACCATGAGCCACGAAATACGGACTCCGCTGAATGCGATCGTCGGGTTTTCGGAGTTGCTCGCCGCCGACGACTGCGATGCGCACAGGGAGGAATACCTGGATATCATTCGCAAAAACAGCAACCTGTTGCTGCAGTTGATCAACGATATTCTCGATCTCTCGCGGATCGAATCCGGACGGGCGGAAACCCATTTTCAGCAGGTGGAAATTACCGGATTGCTCGAGGAGGTGGAGAAAGTGCACCGGCTGAAAATGAAGGAAGGAGTCGGTTTCAGAATAGAGTGCCCGCGGCTGCCGGTATGGATCTCTTCCGACCGCAATCGGTTGACGCAGGTGCTTTTCAATTTCCTTTCGAACGCGATCAAAAATACGGATCGGGGGTGGATCACCCTCGGAGCGAAGTTGCGGAACGATTGGTTGGAACTATTTGTGACCGATACCGGACGGGGTATCCCGCAGGAGAAAGTCCCGCTTATTTTCGACCGTTTCGAAAAGCTGAACGATTTTGTGCAGGGGACGGGGCTGGGGCTTTCCATCTGCCGGAGCATCGCCGAGCGACTCGGCGGACGGATCGAGGTGCGTTCGCAGGTCGGCGAGGGGAGTACGTTTACGCTTTGTTTGCCTTGCTGTTCGGCCACGGCCGTATGCACGGATGCGGAAGGCTCGGCGGACAGACGGCGGAAAGTGATTCTGGTCGCCGAGGATGTGGAAACCAATTTCAAATTGCTCGAAGCCGCGCTGTCCAAAGAATACGTGCTTCGGTGGGTGCCGAACGGGCAGGAGGCGGTGCTCAGCTTCGTGCGCGAACGTCCCGACCTGATCCTGATGGATATCCGGATGCCGGTGATGAACGGGATTGAGGCGACCGAAAAAATCCGCGCGATCTCGCCCGACGTTCCGATCGTCGCCGTGACGGCGCACGTCTTTTACAGCGAGAAGGAACAAGCTTTGGCCGCCGGATGCAATACGGTCGTTTCGAAGCCTTATTCGCCGGACGATTTGAGAAAAACGGTGCGAAGGCTACTCGGAACGGATGCCTGAGGCGTTTCGTTTTCAAAATGCCGGCCGGCGCTACGAATAGCGCCGGCCGGTGTTCGTGATAGGCTGCATGTCGGCGATTGTCCGGCATGAATCGGGGCGTTGCGAACCGGCTGCGGCATTTGCAGATCGGCCGCGTCGGTGCGGATATTCGTTTCGGATGGCGATCCGTATTTTCAGCGCGGACGCAGGAACGATTTTATTTCGTCTCCCGCATCGAATCGCTGATGTGCTGGGCCTTCTCTTTGACGGAATCCGCCGCTCGGGCTACTTTTTCTTTTACGGCATGTTTTACGTGCGTCGCATGCTGCTGGACGCTGTCGGATACATCCGAAATCTTTTCGGCCGTTCGGTCGATGCCGGCATCGATTTTCCGTTTTACCTTTTCGGCCTTTTCCTTGACGCTGTCGTTCATGGTTGTAAATTTTAGAGGTTCTGTGATTTTTTTCGGGACGGTCATGCGACGGCACGGGCGCGGAGCAAACCGCGGGCGGCTGTCCTTCGGACGGTTCCGATCCTGAAATTTCCAAGAACCGCGCCATTTTTGATCCCTGCGGAAAGTCCGAGATGTTTCGTCGTTCATTTTACGATTTCGGCGAATTGTCCGTTGGACGATAATATTTCGATATCGCGTTTGCCGTATTTTTAATAAATAATGTTATATTTGTCTACGGTCGTCCGTTGAAGTACAGACTTGTCCGAAGAATTGACATCGGAAACGACAAAATCCGGTATTATGAAAAAATTGCTGTTCTGCCTGTGTCTGTTCGGGAACCTTTCCGCGTTTGCCCAACATAAAGTTACTTTCGAAGTCGAGGAACTTTCGAAACCCGAGGGGCCGGTTAGAATGCAATCCTACGGGGAGGTTTGGGAGAGACTTATATTGTCCGACGTCGAATTGAGGCCCTTCGAAGTGGAAGAAAATAATATAAATTATCCGTTCGGCATTCTTGCCCGAAGCGAAGCCCCGGACAGTTTGATTTATAGTAAATATAATCCTTTTTTCAACGGCATGTATGGGGCATACGCCGAACACAGACCGTTCGTTTTGTCTCCGGATATGATCTGGCTGTTGATCAGCCAGGGGTTTGCACGGCATGTGAAAGCCAATCAAGACTCTCTGAGGCATTGTTTCGTCGATTTTTCCGGAAAATTGTCTTTGATCGTGGAAGCGGATATGAGGCCGGAAGATCCTGCTTTCCCGTGGGAACGGACCCTTTGCGGATTTACCGGACAGATCGAAAAATATACCGGGAAAAAACTGGCCGGATTGCTGACCGGCGATTTTTCGACGACGACCCCGTCGGAGCGAATTGCTTCCGAGGTGACGGTCATGGAAGCGGTGAAGCCTTATTTCGAATTTATCGTGATGTATATAGTTTGCGGGATTCCCGAAATAACGCTCGAAGGGACCCCCGGGGATTGGAAAAAAGTGCTGAACAAAGCCAGAAAGTTGAAGGAGTACGGACTGGAATGGTGGATTTCCGAACTGGAGCCCCTTTTGGAGGAGTTCGTCAAAGCGTCCAAAGGCGAAGTAGACAAAGCGTTCTGGCGTAATATGTTTAAATATCATTCTCAGGAAAAATACGGAGCGCCCGAAATCATCGACGGATGGATCGTCAAATTTTTCCCTTATGATAAAGACGGGAAAAGGAACAATCTGGAGCGGCTCGAAGGACGCGATTGTTTGCCCAGCGAGATCGTAAAAGTCGATCTGAAATTTCTGGAAGTACGCGACGGCGAAGCGGTCGAAACCCCGTTGGAACTTTGGGCCGGTTTCGTAGGCTTGGAGCAAAACAAGGATAATTTTGCGCTGAGGCCCCGGATAGGCTGGATGGTCAGAAAGAAAGACGTTCGAAACCGGGGATTGAAAAGTAAACTGGAAGCCGATGCGGATTCCGGCATCTCGATCAGGGTTAAAGAATTTCCAGCCGTTTTGTTGGAACTGAAAAAAATCAGAAAACTCGAAATAGCCTTCGTCGATGAAATCGATATACCGGATGAATTGGCCGCAGTGCAAATCGAACAGTTGATGTTATCCGGGAAAATCACCGAGGAGGGAGTGGAGCGTATCCGGCGGCTGTTCCCGGATACGGCAATCCAAATAAACGGCAATCGGATCTCAGAACGACAATAACCTCAAAACAGCGAACGGCTTTACTTTTCGGTAAAGCCGTTCGTCTTGTTCAATACGCTGATGTTCCGCGAGTCCGTGGAGCTGGAGGGAGTCGAACCCTCGTCCAAACAAGGAACCCAAAAGCTTTCTACACGCTTATCCTTCGGTTGATCCTTCTGCCGCAACCTGGTCGAAGGCGACCCAGTTACGGCCCCAGCCTATTGATTTTCGCAAACCGTTATAGGCATCCGATTCGCTATTTCCGTTTGAATGATACCCCGGTGCCTTCCGCTACGGAACGAAGCTTCGGCGGGGTACTCGTCCGACAGCCTCCTTGGACTGCCGGATTAAGCCATTTTACTCTGTAAAATTAAGCAGCGAGTTGATAGCTATTATCGCCATTTGTAGTTTGAGCATTCAGTTTTACGAGAGTCCACACAACGCTCGGCGTGCTTACAATCAGACTCTGCCTGCTGTCAAAACCGGTCAGCCCCTGATCGGGATCGCACGGTAGTACGATCCCGGTACAAAGATATACGTTTTTTCGGAAGAATTATTTTTACGGGCAATATAAATTCGTCCGGAGATATCCGGGGACGTTTCGGGGACGTGAAAAATATCAACACTTCATCAACAAACGGGAGATGCTGTCCAAACAATCGGTATCTTTGTTTTGTTAAATGTGCCCGCACGGAAAATGTGTGTCGGCGGGCCGGATCAAATTTGAAAGCGATGAATCCGAATGCGGTGATAGAACTACGGGATGTGGCGATTTTCCATTTCGACGATGCCCTGCGGGAGGCCAGTTTCCGGGGTAACGGCAGAACCAGCGATATGGTGCTGTCGGATGTCAATCTGACGGTGTTTCCCGGCGAACTGGTCTATCTGATCGGCCGGGTCGGGTCGGGCAAGAGTTCGTTGCTCAAGACGCTTTACGCCGAACTGCCGCTGCGCGAAGGAGGCGGGATGGTCGTCGGGTTCGACCTGCGGCGGATGCGCCGCAAAGACGTGCCGTACCTTCGGCGCCGGATCGGAATCGTGTTTCAGGATTACCAATTGCTGACCGACCGGAACGTTTTTCAGAACCTGCATTTTGTGCTGAAGGCGACCGGGTGGAAAAACGAATTGCAGATCCGCAGCAAGATCGCCGAAGTGCTCGACATGGTAAGCCTGCAAAACAAGGAGTATAAGATGCCGTTCCAGTTGTCGGGCGGCGAACAGCAGCGGTTGGCGATCGCCCGGGCCCTGCTGAACAACCCGCAGGTGATTCTCGCCGACGAGCCTACCGGCAACCTCGATCCCGCCGCCGCAGACGGGATCATGCAGTTGTTCGCGTCGATCGTCGCACGCGGGTGCGCCGTGCTGATGTCGACGCATAACATCAGCAATATCCAGCAGTATCCGTCCCGTACGCTGCGTTTTCATCAGGGAAAAGTGGCCGAGATTGATCTCCATTCGATCCTTGGAATTTAGCGGAAAAATGACTATCTTTGTTCGAATCGTTCCGGGCGTTTCGGTGGGCCGGAATGCCGTGCGCCGGGGCGGGATCCGTTCGGCCGGAACGGTTCTGGCCGGCAACTTTTTGGCAGAGTAAATTAATAGAAAGGAAAAATATATGAGCGTAGAGGAAAAAGATCAGATCCAACAAACCGGGGAGGCGTACTCCGCTTCCAGCATTCAGGTGCTCGAGGGCCTCGAGGCGGTGCGCAAGCGCCCCGCGATGTATATCGGGGACGTCGGAGTCCGGGGGTTGCACCATTTGGTGTACGAAGTGGTCGACAACTCGATCGACGAGGCGTTGGCCGGGTACTGTTCCCGCATCGACGTTTTCGTCAACGAGGACAACTCGATCACCGTTAAGGACGACGGGCGCGGTATTCCGACCGATATGCACGAGAAGGAAGGGCGTCCCGCCCTCGAAGTGGTGCTTACGGTGCTGCATGCCGGCGGTAAGTTCAACAAGGACAGTTATAAGGTGTCGGGCGGTCTGCACGGCGTCGGCGTGTCCTGCGTGAATGCGCTCTCCACGCTGCTGGTCGCCGAAGTGCACCGCGGAGGAAAAATCTTCCGGGAAAACTTCAGCAAGGGCGTTCCGCAGGGAACCATGGAAATCATCGGCGAGACGACCGAGGACGATCACGGAACGATCATCACCTTCAAACCCGACAGTTCGATCTTTACGGTCACCGAATACGATTATGAGACGCTGGCCTCGCGCCTGCGCGAATTGGCTTACCTGAACAAGGGAATTAAGCTCAATATCACCGACCTGCGCACGAAGAACGAAAACGGGGAGTCCGTTCACGACGAATATTACTCGACCGAAGGGTTGAAAGAATTCGTCAAGTTCCTCGACGCCAGCCGCGAATCGCTGATCGAAAACACGATCTATATCGATACCGAAAAAGACGGCGTTCCGGTCGAGGTGGCAATGCAGTACAATACGAGTTTCTCCGAGAACGTGCATTCGTACGTCAACAATATCAATACGATCGAGGGCGGTACGCACCTGACCGGTTTCCGCCGGGCGCTGACCCGGACGCTGAAGAAATACGCCGAAGATTCGGGTATGCTGACCAAGCTGAAATTCGAGATCAACGGCGACGACTTCCGCGAAGGGCTTACCGCGATCGTCTCGGTCAAGGTGCAGGAGCCGCAGTTCGAAGGACAGACCAAGACCAAACTCGGCAACGGCGAAGTCGCCGGCGTCGTCGATCAGGCGATTTCCGGCGCGTTGACGCATTATCTGGAAGAGAACCCGAAAGACGCCCGCGCCATCGTGTCGAAGGTGATCCTGGCCGCCACGGCCCGGCATGCGGCCCGCAAGGCGCGCGAACTCGTACAGCGCAAAACGGTGCTGTCCGGATCGGGGCTGCCCGGCAAGCTGGCCGACTGCGCGTCGCGCGATCGCGATCAGGCCGAGATTTTCTTCGTCGAGGGCGATTCCGCAGGCGGTTCGGCCAAACAGGGCCGCGACCGGAATTTTCAGGCTATCATGCCGTTGAGGGGTAAGATACTGAATGTTGAGAAGGCGATGGAGCACCGGATCTTCGAGAACGAGGAGATCCGCAATATCTTCACTGCGCTCGGCGTGACGATCGGAACCGAAGACGACAGCAAGGCGCTGAACCTCGATAAGTTGCGTTACGGCCGCGTGATTATTATGACCGATGCCGATGTCGACGGCAGCCACATCGCGACGTTGATGCTAACGTTCTTCTTCCGCTACATGAACAACCTGATCAAAAACGGACACGTCTATATCGCGACGCCGCCGCTCTATCAGGTCAAAAAGGGTAAGAATAGTCGCTATTGTTGGACGGAAGAGGAGCGCGAGGCGGCTTTGGCGGAATTCGGGTCGAAAGGGGCCCATGTACAGCGTTACAAAGGTCTGGGGGAAATGAATCCCGAACAGTTGTGGGAAACGACCATGTCGCCCGAAACGCGTATCCTGCGTCAGGTGAATATCGAGAGCGCCGCCGAAGCGGATCGTATCTTCTCGATGCTGATGGGCGACGACGTGCCGCCGCGCCGGGAATTTATCGAAAGGCATGCCAAGTATGCCAACATCGATATTTAGCGGCGTGCGGCCGGAGCCGGACAAATCGTTGAACATAGAAATTAAAAAATACCGATATGAGTCTGGAAAAAGAGATTAACGACGGAATCAAAGCGGCGATGCTCGCCAAGGAGAAAGTGCGTCTGGCAGGCCTGCGGGCCGTGAAGGCGGAGATCCTGCTGGCCAAAACGGCCGATGGATCGGACGAAATCAGCGACGGCGCCGTGCTGAAAATTATTCAGAAGCTGGTAAAACAGCGCAAGGAGTCGGCCGCCGTTTATACGCAGAACAACCGACCGGAACTGGCCGAAAACGAATTGGCCGAGGCGGCCGTGCTGGAAGTGTTTATGCCGAAACAATTGAGCGGAGAAGAACTGGAGACCGTCCTGAAAGCGATTATCGCGCAGGTGGGAGCCGCTTCGCCGGCGGATATGGGAAAGGTGATGGGAGTGGCCACCAAACAGCTTGCCGGGCAGGCCGACGGCCGCGCGATTTCCGAGGCGGTCAAAAAATTATTGCAGTAGCGCTCACAGCGTAATAAACCGATCGAACGGCGTGGGAATGTCTGTAAAAGGCATTCCCACGTTTGTTTCGTATCCTTGCGGAATCGTGTGAAATGTTGCTGTAAAGCAAAATAATGTTCTAAAAAGTTGTATAAATCGTTCGGTTTGCGTAACTTCATAGCCCGGACGGTTTTTTTGCGTGCTTGCTCGATCGGAGAGAGAGCGGTGGCGGAGGTGTTTTGCCGGAAGCGGAGGGGCCGTGCGCCCGTGCGGGTTAAAACTGTCTGCCATGAACAAACGGTGGTTGCCGATTCTCGGGATGCTTGTTTTTTCCGTGTCGCTGCACGGGCAGGGCAGCGTCGTGGTTTTCGACGAACAGCAGCGTTTCGATGTCGTCGACCGTTACGAACCGGACGGCGATACCGTTTCCTTGTGGTTGTCCGTGCCGCTTTCGGCTTACGACGGGCCGTTCGCTTCGCTGTCGCGGTATCGTTTTTCGTTCGTCCGTTATGCGAGGCGCGGTTATGCGTGGAATTGCAGCCGCCGGTTGCTGAACGGGATCGATCTGGACAATCCGGTTACCGGCGAGCCGTTCTGGAATGTGCTAACGGCCGTTCGCCAGGCTCCCGTCCGGCTGGATGAACAGCCGGGGATCGCGCCGTCCGTTTCGACGGTCGGCAATGCCGGTAACATTTGCGAATACGATCTCGACGTTTTGCACGAGCCGCCCGGCGGCCGTGCAGGCTGGATGTTTACCGACCGCCGTTTCCGGCAGGGTTTGCGTGCGGGAATCGCGACCGGAACCTTGGGCGGCGGCTGGGCTTTCGCAGCGACCGGAACCCGGCGCTGGGGGCGTGACCGGCATATCCGGGGCGTCTACGCCGACGAGTGGTCGCTGTGTCTTTCGCTCGGGCGCCGGCTCGGCGCGAAAAATTCCCTTTCCGCCGTGTTCCTGATGGCCCCGTCCGAGCGGGGATTGCGCAGCGCTTCGACCGGCGAAGCATTCGAAGCGTCCGGAGATCGTCTTTACAATCCGGCCTGGGGATACCAGCAGGGACGCGTCCGCCCGTCCCGCGTCCGCTGCGAACGGACGCCGATGGCGCTGATTACCTGGCGTTGCGGAGCGGACACCCGCTGGAACCTTACTACGACCGTTTCGGCTCTGTGGGGCACCTCTTCGCGTTCGGCGCTCGACTGGTACGACGCGCGCAATCCGTTGCCCGACTATTACCGCTACCTGCCCGGTTCCTACGAGAATCCGGAGGTGTCCGGGGCCGTCTCCGCGGCATGGAGGCAGCGCGACGTCCGGGTTACGCAGATCGATTGGGAGGAGTTGTACCTCGCCAACGGAAATCGCGATACGCTGCCGGCCGCCTATGTGCTGGGCAGCGCCGTAGATCGGTTCCGGAACTGGCAGTTCGTTTCTTGTTTCGATTACCATCCTTCCCGGACGCTGCGATTGCGGGGAGGGGTGCGCGTGCGGATCGACCGGACGACCGCTTACAACCGGCTGGACGACTTGCTCGGTGCCGCTTTTCTGTTCGACATCGACCCGTACCTGATCGACGATCGCTATTTCGGCGACAAATTGCAGAATAACCTGCGCGCGCCTGACCGCCGGGTGGCCGTCGGGGAGCGGTACGGGTACGACTACGACCTGGATTACGTCTGCGGCGAAGGGTGGCTTACGGCCGATCTGAGGAACCGCTCCGACGAGCGTTTCGGCGGATACGTCGCGTTGCGGGTAGCCCCGGTCGGATATTCCCGCAACGGGCGTTATGAGAAGGAATTGTTTCCGGGAAGCGACTCCTACGGGCGCTCCTCCCGGCTGCATTTTACCGAATATACGCTCAAGGGCGGGATCGATTGCCTGTTCACGCCGGCGCATACGTTGCGCCTCGACCTGCTGTACGAGGACGTCGCTCCGGCCGCGCGCGATGTGTTCGTGTCGATCGATTATCGGAACCGTACGGTTGGCGATCCGCGTACGGCGAACCGGTTCGGCGGCGAGCTGAGCTACCGGTACGCGGGCCGGACCGTTCGACTCGAACTGTGCGCGTATGCGACGGTTTCGCGCGGCGAATCCGAAGTGCGCCGCTACTACGACGATATCGCGTCGGTCTATTCCGACATGGAACTTTCGGGGATCGGGAAACTGTATGCAGGAGTCGAGTTCGGGGCCGAGGTGCTGCTTACGCGGCGGTTCGCTCTGCGTGTCGCCGCATCGCAGGCCCGTAACAGTTACCGGAACGATCCGTCGGTACGCATCCTGTCCGACAAGGATGGCAGTGTGATCGCCGACCGCGCCCGTTCGTTGTTGAAAGGGTATCGCCTGAGCGGGTCACCGCAGCGGATCGCTTCGGCTGAATTGAGCTACCGGGGGGCGAAACTGTGGATGGCTTCGCTGTCGGTCAATTATGCGGCCGACCATTACACGACGGTCAGTCCGCTGAACCGGATGGGCCGGGTGTACGATTATGCCGCTTCGCCGGAAGACTTGCGAGCGCTGACGGAGCAGGAGCGTTTTCCGGAGGCTTTTACGATCGATCTGTTCGTGTCGAAATCGTTTCGACTCGGCAGTCGTTACCTGTCGGTAAGCGCGGCGGTGAACAATCTGGCCAACCGCAAGGAGATCGTTTACAGCGGTTACGAACAGATGCGGCTGCGCAAAAGCGGGACGGGGTTGAACCAGAGCATCACGGCTTTCGGATCGAAGTACCTGTACGCCTATCCGCGCACCTATTACCTGACTGTGAATTTTCGTTTTTAGATTTGACGAGGTCGAAAATGAATGGATTTATAAAAATATGGATCGGATGCGCTGCGGCGCTGTTGGCCGCCGGGTGCGGTTATGACGATTTCGGCGAACCGCATCCTGCGGATGAAACCGCGCCGTTGCCCAATATGTCGGTCGCCACGCTCCGCGAACGGTGTGCGGTGGGCCCGGTTGCGTTTTCCGGCTCCGGGGTCGTGTTGTCGGGGTATGTGACCACATCCGACCGGGCCGATAATTTCTACCGGACGCTGATGCTCGAGGACAATTCCGGCGCGGTCGAGGTCTGCGCCGGACTGTACGATCTGCACAACGATTATCCGGTCGGTTGCCGGTTGACGTTGTCCGCCGACGGCCTGACCGCGGCGCTGGACGACGGGTTGTTGCGGATCGGTTTGCGGGGCGGTTCGGCGACGGAACCCGTCGCCCCGATGGAGAGTCCGGCGATCGTGCGGCGTCATCTGTTGCGAACCGGCGAAACGATCCTGCCGACAGCGCTGCCGACGACGATCGCCGGGTTGAACGACGACCGGATCGGCTGTTTGGTGCGGATCGCCCGGCTGTGCCTCGATACGCCGTCGGATACGACCTGGGCCGTCCCTGCGGCGGTATCGGCCGACGGTACGCCGCGCAGCGCCTTGTTGAAATTCCGGTGCGGAGCGGATTCTGTTTATGTCTATACGAGCGGTTACGCTTCGTTTGCCGGCGAACGGGTTCCGCACGGGCCGGTTTCGGTGACCGGTATTCTGCTGCCCGGAAAAGTGGGCGGACGCCGGGTGTATGAACTTAAAATGCGTGATTTGAATGATGTACAGGTTGATTAGCTGCTGTCTGCTGTTGCTGTTGGCCGGCTGCGTGTCCAAAAACGGTTTCGATCGGGACGACGGAGAGAGTCCCGGGGGCGATCCGGTGTCGGTCGCTTACCTGAAATCGCTGTATCGCGGTTATCCGCTTCGTGTGACCGATGACGTCGAACTGCGCGTCGTCGTAACGGCGAACGATGCTTACGGGGCGTTCCGCAATACGCTGGTCGTGCAGGATGCCACCGGAGGAATCGAGGTCAAGGTCGGCGGACGCGATCTCTTTACCGTATTTCCGGTCGGGCAGAGCGTACGGATCCGTTGCCAGGGGCTGGTGCTGGGCGACTACGGAGGCGTGGTGTCGCTGGGCGCGGCGTCGGACGATTTCGCTTACGAAAACGGGTTCATTCCGCAGTCGGTCTGGCCTCAATTTCTGAAAAAGCAGGGCGGCGTGACCGATATTCGTCCCGATACCCTCGTTTTTTCCGATCTGGCGGCCGCCTGGATAAGCCGTTACGTGGCTTTCGAACGGGTGCAGTTCGTCGATGCGGAGTGCTCGGAGAACTGGTGCGACACCATGTCGGATACCGATCGGCATCTGGTCGATCCCGCGGGGGATACGCTGATCGTGAGAACTTCTGCGAAGGCCGACTTCGCAAATTGGCCGCTTCCTTCGGGCAGCGGTTATATCGAAGGGATTCTGAGTTGGTTCAACCGGAATTATCAGTTGAAAGTCGTATCGCCGAAAAATGCGGTGATGGAATTGCCCCGTTTCCGGCCCGCGTATGTTTTCGGTTACTGATTGTCGCGTTGCAGGGCTTCCCAGAGCATGTCTTTGAGTTGTCGGATGTGGTACCCGCTGACCGACGAGATAAAGATCGACGGAATGTCCGGCAGATCGGCGGCGATGGCTTCTTGCAGTTCTTCGTCCAGCAGGTCGCTTTTGGTGATCGCCAGCAGGCGCTGCTTGTCGAGCAGTTCGGGGTTGTATTGTTCCAGTTCGTTCAGCAGGATGCGGTATTCTTCGCGCACGTCTTTCGTGTCGGCCGGGATCATGAACAGCAGGATCGAGTTGCGTTCGATGTGACGCAGGAAGCGCGTTCCGAGCCCTTTGCCGGTATGCGCCCCTTCGATGATGCCGGGGATGTCGGCCATCACGAACGACTTGTGGTCGCGGCATTCGACGATGCCCAGATTCGGTTCGAGGGTCGTGAAAGCGTAATTCGCGATTTTGGGCTTCGCCGCCGAAACGGCTGCCAGCAGTGTCGATTTCCCGGCGTTCGGGAATCCGACCAGCCCGACGTCGGCAAGCACTTTCAGTTCGAGGATGAACCATCCTTCGACGCAATCCTCGCCCGGTTGCGCATACCGCGGAGCCTGGTTGGTCGCCGTTTTGAAGTGCCAGTTGCCGAGTCCTCCGCGGCCTCCTTTCAGCAGGACAGCCTCCTGTCCGTCTTCGGTGACTTCGCAGACGATTTCCCCGGTTTCCGCATCGCGTGCGACGGTGCCTAGCGGCACGTTGATGACGACGTCCGTCCCGTTCTTCCCCGAGCAGCGCGCCCCGCTGCCCGCTTCGCCGTCCTCGCCGAAGATGTGACGCTTGTACTTGAGGTGGATCAGCGTCCAGTACTGGCTGTTGCCGCGCAGGACGATGCTGCCTCCGTTGCCTCCGTCTCCGCCGTCCGGGCCGCCGAATTCGATGAATTTCTCGCGGCGGAAATGGCGGGAGCCGGGGCCGCCTTTACCGGAGCGGCCGAATATTTTCACGTAGTCGACGAAGTTGGACGATGGCATAGATTCTGATTTATCGGATGTCTGATGCGTCAAAGATAATATTTTTTTACCTTTGGTGCGGTTTACGCGGCCATGAAAAAACGAACCCCCATAAAAATATCGAGGCAGACCCATTGGAAAATCGTGTTGTTGCTGGTGTTGGCGATCGTCGTGTTGGCGATCGTTTCGCAGGTCGTTGCGGTGCGTCCCTGGACGGGTGGACGGCAAGCGGAACGCGGCGCGCGCTCCGGCGGATCGCCGGAAACCGATCCCGAGATTCTCGCCTGTCCTTTTTTCGCGAACGACGAGTTTGTCGTCCGTTGTCCGGAGGGACGCTATACGATGCTGTACGATACGGCTTATCGTCAGGCTGCCTGGGTAGCTTACCTGCTGACGCGCAGGGATGTATCCGGCAAGGGGGTGAAGCGCAGCGGGGTTTTCAAGAGCGATCCGGAAGTGATCGCCCGCGGGTGGCCTTCGGCCGCAGACCGGGATTATACGGGTAGCGGTTTCGATCGGGGACACCTGCTGCCGTCGGCCGACCGGAACGATACCCCGCAGGAGAACGGGGCTACGTTCCGTTTGTCGAACGTTTCGCCGCAGCGGCCGGGACTGAACCGCGGGACGTGGCGCAGGCTGGAAGAACGGGTGCGGCGCTGGGCGGCGCGTTACGATTCGCTCTACATCGTGACCGGCGGCGAACTGACCCCGTCGCTGCGACGCATCCGGGGCGGCGTCGGGATTCCGCAGCGGTTTTTTAAAACGATTCTGGCGCGGGACGGCGGTACTTTCCGGGCGATCGCTTTCCTGATCCCGAATACGGAGCGTCCGGCCGGGGATTGTTTTCGCTATGCGATCAGCGTCGACAGTCTCGAACGGGTGCTCGGCATGGATTTCTATTCAGCGCTGCCCGACAGCGTCGAAATGCGCGTCGAGGCCTCCTTCGACCGTTCTTTCTGGCGTTAGTTCCGCGTCCGGCAGGGCGTTTTGCCGTTCCGTCCGGTCGTTTCGCCGCGCCGATTCGGCGTTTCGCCGATTTCTCGGAATCGCTCTGCGCCGTTGGAATTATTTTTGCGGAACAGGATTCTTGTAAACATTAAATTTTGAAATTATGAAAGCGAAACATTTTTTTGTATCGGCATTCGCAATGCTGTTTGCCGCGATCGGTGCGACGGCTCAGCCGCAGCACCGCGAACAAATGACTCCCGAGCAGCGGGCCGACCGGATGACGCAGCGCATGACCGAACAGCTTTCGCTGTCGACCGACCAGGCCGAGCAGATCCGCCGGATATTCCTCTCCAATTTCGAAGAGATGAAAGCGGATCGTGCGGCGCGGGCCGACTCTGCGAAGATGAAATCCGACCGTCCGAAGAAATCCGACCGTCCGAAACAGGGAGACAAATCCGACGGCCGTAAGGGGCAGGGCGGTCCGCATGCCGAACGGATGGCCAAAATGGACGAATCGATCAAAAAGGTGCTGACCGAAGAACAGTATGAAAAATGGACGGAACAACGCGCCAAAATGCAGGACCGAAATCGTCCGCGTCCGGAAGAGCAGCCTCAGGACGAATAGGGCGTCCGGTGGAAAGCAGGATGAACGGGAGGACGACGATCGATCGCCGTCCTCCTTTTGCGTGCACATTGCGCCGGATGTTTTTATCGTTTCCGGAAATAAAGCCGTATCTTTGTCCGAAACACATCGATTATGCATAAATCAGGATTTGTCAACATCATTGGGAACCCGAACATGGGAAAATCGACCCTGATGAACGCGCTGGTCGGGGAACGCCTGTCGATTATCACGTCGAAGGCGCAGACGACCCGCCACCGGATCATGGGGATCGTCAACGGCGACGATTTCCAGATCGTCTATTCCGATACGCCGGGGATACTCAATCCGAATTATAAGTTGCAGGAGTCGATGATGCGTTTCGTACGGAGCGCGCTCTCCGATGCCGACGTGCTGCTGTATGTGACCGACGTGTTCGAAAAACCGGAAGACGACAACGGGATCGTTTCGAAGATCGCCGGCGGCGGTACCAAAACGATCCTGGTGATCAACAAGATCGACCTGACTACGCAGGAGACGCTCGACGCCCTGGTGGAACGGTGGCGGAAAGTGCTGCCCGACGCCGAGATCGTGCCGGTGTCCGCGCTGAACAATTTCAACATCGGCGGGCTGTTCGACCGTATCCTGGCGGCCCTGCCCGAGGGCGAGCCCTATTACCCGAAAGATACGCTGACCGACAAAACGCTGCGCTTTTTCGCGTCGGAGATCATCCGCGAGAAAATCTTGTTGAATTACCAGAAAGAGATTCCGTACTGCACCGAGGTCGTGATCGACGAATACAAAGAGGACGCGGATATGGATCGGATTGCGGCGACGATCTACGTGGCCCGGGAAAGCCAGAAGGGAATCGTTATCGGCCATCAGGGCGGTAAGCTCAAAAAGGTGGGCACCGAGGCCCGCGAGGAGCTTGAACAGTTTCTCGATAAAAAGGTTTTTCTGAAATTGTACGTCAAAGTGAACGACAACTGGCGGAACGACGAACGTCAACTGCGCCGGTTCGGGTATATCGAATCGTAAACCTCGGTTTCATAATAAAAGCAAGGCGGATACCGATCGGTATCCGCCTTGCTTTTTGATGGACGCGTGCTATTCGATAACAATCGCGTAGTGTCCCGACGGGAAGCGGTACAGCGGATTTTCCGCGCCTTGTCCGGCGGTCGGATAACGGTTCTTGTCCAGCGGCTGGCCGTTGACCGTAACGGTTTTGCCGTCTGGCAGGGCTACCAGTCCGGAGGCGTTCGCCGGAATTTCGATCTTCCAGTCCATTTTGCCGCCTTCCTGTTTCCAGTCGCTTTTGACTTCGCCGTACGGGGTTTCCAGCGTCGCTTTCGCCCACGGCAGGTAGGCCGTCATCGTCGGTTCGAAACGGGTCACTTTGAAACCGGGGCCCGAAGCGTCCGGACGGATGCCGGCGATGTCTTCATAGAACCACGTGTCGTAGACGCCCTGCATCGGGTGGCTCAGCGAACTTCCTCTCAGGCAGAGTTCCTTGCTGGCTGCATTGACCGGCAGCGTTTCCCACAGCGTCGTGGCGTCGGCGTCGGTCCACATGTAGGCGAAACTGTTTTCGCCGGTTTTGGTGAACATGTCCCAGGCTGCCTGGCTGTTGCCGTAGCGCGACAATGCCTGGCCGATGTGGCCCAATCCGAAGATACCGGTGTGCATGAAGTTGTCGTACTTCTCCTTCATGTTGCGGACGGTGGCGTCGGAAACCGCTTTTTCGTCGCCGGCCGGCACCATGCCGTAAGCCAGCGCCATCGCGTTTGCGGTCTGGCTGCCGAACGTTTTGTTCGTTTTGTCGTAGAATTTATCGACGAAAGCTTTGCCGATCCGGTCGCGCAGGGCGGCATAATGCGCCGCGTCTTCCGTTTTGCCGAGTACGGCCGCCGCTTGCGAAACGAGGTCCGCGTCGTGATAGTGGAACGCTGTCGAGCTGACCGGGATCGGGCAGTCGATCGCCGCGTTTCCGTTCGGCGGACACCAGTCGCCCAGACCGTAGGGAACGATGTCGTTCTCGGTCAGCGCCGCGATGTGATCGACCCATTGTTTCATTTCGCCGTAGTAGATTTCGAGCGCTTCCTTGTTGCCGAAATAGAGGTAGATATCCCACGGGATCTGGACGACGGCGGTGCCCCAGTCCGGCGATGCCACGCCGCACAGGCGGCGTCCCGGGGAGATCATGAACGGAATGCCCGGTTGCTTGTCTGCAAAATAAAATTCGCTGTTGTGCAGTTTCTGATGCAGCGTGTTTTCGAGGAATACCGACGACGAAGAGCTGACGTCGCCCATGTATTTCATCCAGAAGTTATTCATGCCGTAATTCATACTTTCGAACGGCGCTACCGCATGGGCGTCGCCGAGCCAGCCGCAGCGTTCGCGGTGCGGGCAGTCGGTCGGCAGGCCGTGAATGTTGCTCAACATCGTCCGGACGGCCAGTTCGTGCAGGCGATTGATTTGCGGGTCGGCGCATTCGAACGTACCGATCCGTTCGACGTCGGTGTGTACGACCACCGCTTTCAGCCAGTCTTTTTCGGGTTGGGTCGCCGCGCCCGATAGTTCGAGGTAGCGGAATCCGTGGTACGTGAACCGGGGCGTCCATTTTTCCTTGCCTTTTCCGGTGCAGACGTATTCGTCGGTCTGTACGACGCCGGTCGCGGCTACGCCGGTCGTGTTGTATTCGATCGACTTGTCGGCGGCCAGCGTTTCGCCCATCCGCATTTTGATCCGGGTGCCGGCCGGCTGTTCGACGGTCAGCAGCGGGATGGCTGCCACGTTGACGCCGAAATCGTAGATCCAGTTGCCCTGCGGATCCTGCCACAACGCTACCGGAGCGATCTCCTGTTTCATTCGGATCGGTTCTATCAGTTGCGGTTTCAGTTCTTTCGGAATAACGCCTCCGGCCGGCAGTGCGGACTGCCAGTCCGCGCACGGAGTTTTCGCATCGGCCCAGCCGGCGATCTCCTTGTTCGCGTCGTATACCTCGCCGGCGTAGAGGTTCGAGCTGAGTACCGGCCCGGGCGCCCATTTCCAGGTTTCGTCCGTGCCGATGATCTTTTTCGAACCGTCCTTATAAGTAATTTCCATTTGCGCCAGCAGGATCGGTTTGCCGTAGCTGAACCCGGGGCCCCATACCTTGCCCTGGTTGTACCAGCCGTCGCCGAGCATCACGCCGATGCAGTTGTCCCCTTTTTTCAGTCGGTCGGTCACGTCGAACGTGCTGTACAGCGCATACAGTTCGTAATTGCTCTGAGCCGGGTCGAGTATCCGGGTCGAGTCTACGCGGCGGCCGTTGAAAAACAGGTCGCTGCACCCGAGACCGGAGAGGTAGATCACGGCGCGTACCGGTTTCGTACCCGGTTGATCCGCGTTGAAAACGGTGCGGAAATAGGGCAGCGGACTGCCTTCCTCCCATTGGGCGGTGATCCATTTCGCTTGCCATTGGTCGGCTGCGGGACCCAGCGAGAACGATGCGGGATCGCTCCACGAAGTCGGTCGGTCGGCGCCGTCCCAGATGCGGACGCGCCACCAGTAACGCTCGCCCGGTTTCAGGTCGGCGCCCTGCGGACGGACGTTCAGTTGCTGGTCGGAAAGTTGTTTGCCGGACGACCATACGTCGGCTTTTCCATTCTTCAAAGCCTTTTCGTCGGAAGCGATTTCGATCTCCCAGGCCGTTTGCACGACGCTGTCGGCTTCCGATTCGATCTGCCAACTGAATACGGCCCGATCGACGCCTTCCGGATCGTCCAGGTCGCGGCAGCGCAGTTCGGTCACTTCCGTGTCCCCTCCGGCGCGTTTCGCTCCGCCGGATCCGTTGCAAGAGTTCAGCGCCGGCAATACCGACAGCAGGATTCCTGCGAGAAACAGTTTGAATTTCATAGTTGTCTGTTGGTTTTAAGTTATTTGGTTTGTCGTATGATCATGCCGTCGTACGGGCCGAAAGGTAGCGGCGCGCCGTTTTCCAGCGGTTTGACTTCGCCTGTCTGCGGATTCCATCCTTCGAGCGATTTGGCGCCGGGAAAGTTTGCCTTGACCGTTTTCGGGGCGTTCGTATCGTTGACGATGAAATAGACGTTCCGTCCGCCGATCCGTTTGTGGCTGTGCAACACCCCGGCGTAGGAGTCCAATACGATATCGCGGTCGAGCACCCCTTCGAGCAGGTAGTTCAGCAGCCGCGCGTTGAACGTCGGTTCGTAGTAGACCGCAGGGGTGAGGGTCTTGTCCCCGACCATCTGGGCGACGGCGCTTTCGACCGCTTCGGACGGGAACGCGTCCGGCGTATTTTTCGGCAGCGCTTCGAGCAGGATCACGCAACCTCCGGCCCGGGCGAACTCCGTGATGCGGGTCAACATCTGCGGCGTAATCGTCTCGACGTCCGGCAGGATCAGCACATCCCAGCGCAGTTCGCCGTGCGCGAGACTTTTGTTCTCTACCTTGGATTGTTCGATCCCGGCCGCGTCGACGTACGAAAATTCCCAGCCGTTGTCGTACAGGCAGTCGCTGACGCGGTCGAACAACTGCGACAGCCGCTGCGCTTCGGGGGCTCCTCCGGCGACGTTGTCCCAGCTTTGCAGGCAGGTCGGCAGCGGACGGTATTTCGACCACAGCGTTTCGACCGGGTAGTAGACGGCGATGCGCGAAGCCCGCACGCCTCCCGCCAGCATCATTTCGACGCGGGCGATGTAGTCGTTGAACGCTTTGCGACCGTTCGAATCTTCGTGCTGAAGTTGCAGGTAGTTGTTGAAGTCGGTCACTCCGCCGACGATCTGGCGGTTCAGCGATCCTTTGATTTCGATCGTGGGAGCCTCTTTGCCGTCATAGAAATTATAGTCCGAGATCGGGCACGATTCGCACATGACCATCGAATTGCCTTGCAGTTCGGCGGCCGACGACGCCAATCGCGAAGAGTACAGGTAGCGGCGCGTAAAGCTCGGCATACCGGTCAGCACGTCAATGCCCGGTACGTCCATCTCGCGGTAGCAGGCCATGATGCTGCCGTACAGCGGAACCTGCGCCATCATCGTCTCTTCGACGAGCAGGTGTCCGCCCGATTTGAGCTTTTGCGTGGAACAATATTCCCGTATCTGACGAAAATAGTTCCGGCTCATGAAATCCGCGATGATCCGGAAATACCGGTAGCGGAGTTTCTCCCCTTCCGGCCCCCGATCCAGCATCATCGGCAGCAGCACGTCTTTCAGGTCGGCGCTGTAACGGGTCATGAATTCGGTCGATACGTTTTCTTTCCACGGGTAGACGCCGTATCCGAGGTTCGGGAACGGCAGAGCCATCGACGACGGTTCGTCGGTAAACGTGGAGGTGAAAAGGGTTCCGAGTTTCTCTGTAAAAGCCTGCGCGTAGCGCCGGTGCGTCAGTTCGATGAACCGTTTGGTTACTTCGGGCATCAGCAGACTCGGGTAGCGCGGCGTCGTTCCGCCCCGGTCGGTGCCGGCCTGGAATCCGGTGTAAAGCGGCGCGTGCGAAATCTGGGCGATCGTCCACGTGCCGTCGGGAGCCGTCCACCGGATCCGACCGTCGCGAATCGACGACAGCAGGCTCCGCGCCCGGTCGTATTCCAACTGCCCGTCGACCGAAGGCACCGCTTTGACCAGGATCGGCTGTCCCGGCAGCAGCGGCAGGTCGACGGCGGTTCCGCCGTTGACGGTCGTATCTTTAAAAAGAAGGCCTTCCGCCTCCCACTCCGGATGTTCGTCGAGCACGTAGGTGTCGGCCATTCCGGACGGATAGCTTCTTTCGTCGTACAGCCACAGGTCCAGTCCGCGCGCTTTCGATGCGTGGACGAACCGATTGAATACTTTCAGCTCTTCGTCGCTTTTGAGGTATTCGTTCGGGTTGACGTTGGTCGCCATGCCGCCGTACCCGTTGGAGATGATCCACTGGATCATCGAGTCCTGCTCCCGGTCGTCGCGCGGCATACTGTGTCGGTTGACGTTCATCCGGTATTCGAGCGTGGGTTTCAGGAAATCGGCTTGCAGTTTCTTTTCGTTCTGTGCGCAGGCGACCGTGCTTCCCAGCAACAGCGCTACGGCGAGTTTGAATCTGATCATCGTTTTTCTGTCGTGTGTTATGTTACTCGGCTGCTGTCGGCGCGGCCTGTCCGAAGACGGCTTTGATCGCTTCGAGATATCCCGTCCCGTGGATCGAGTCCGGTTCGATGTAGCTGCCTTCGGTCCATTCGTTCCAACTGTTGATGTTCAGGATGCGCGGCCCGTTCGGGTCGGCGAGCAGTCTGTCCTTGGTCCGCTGCAGCGCTTCCCGGAAATTTTCGGGGGTGTTGTTGCCGATCGTATAGGTTACCAGGTAGTTTTTAATGCCCTCGGGCGTTTGTTCCACATAGCGCGGAGACGGGTCCCAGCCCATCGTTACATTCGGGTAGTACGGCACGCCGTATTCCGCCCGCGCCTTGTCCCAGAACGCGAAATAGTCGTCCATGGCTTTGATGTAGTCCGTTTGCAGATCGGGCAGCGGCGTGTGGTGGATCCAGACGTACGAAGTTCCCGAGTCGAATCCGAGTTTTTTCAGCAGTTCGGGCGTATTCTCGGCGGCTTTTTCGCCCGGAAGCACCGGATTGCCCCACGTTACCAGGTTCCAGTGAACTCCCGGCAGGCCGGCCGCCACGGCTTTTTCGCGCAGTTTGTCCATAGCTGCGCGGGCCGCTTCGACGGAACCGAAGTTCTCGACGAATTTCTGCACGTCGTAGACCGAAAAGTAGGGCTTGCCGTCCACAGTCCAATAATTCGGTTTCGTAAAATATTCTTTGATAATCAGGTCGCCGATCTTGTCGAACGTTTCGGGCGTCACCCGTCCCGGATAGAGGATTTTCTGTTCGTCGCCTTTCGTGTAGGGGTGGATGTCGAGCCAGTCGTGATTGGCCCACATCAGCGCGAATTTCAGTTTTTCGGTATTCGGCGCTTTCAGGAAGCCTTCGTCCAGCGCGCGGTTCAGGAACGGCCCGTCGTCGTAGTAATACCAGTCGAAAATGAAAACGTCGACCCCGTTGTCGGCTGCCGCGTCGATCTTACGGGCCATCTCCGCCGGGTCTTTTTCGTCGGTATATCCCCAGGCCGGCACTTTGGGCTGCTGCTGGCCGTCGAAACAGGGACGGGCTTTCTTGACCAGTTCCCATTCGGCCCAGCCGTCGCCCTTGAGGCTGTCGTTACGTCGGTCGTGGGTGTGGTAATTCGGGAAATAGTAGCAGGCTACCGTGATCCGGTCGGGGTCTTCCGTCTTTTTCGGAGAGGAGCCGCAGGATGCGAATGCAACAGCCAGCGCGGAGCAGGCGATCGTGGTAAAGATTTTCATTTTGAGTCGGTTTTAGATCGGGTTATATTCGTGGACTAAGGTACGAAAAACTGTGCATTCTCCCAAAAAAAAGTGCGGCGGATTCCGCCGGGGAGAGGAGCCGACTCCGGTCGCGTTTCCCGAATTCGGATATTTTATTTTACATTTGTCGTTTCGAATACCTAACCCTGACCTAACCCGATTAACCGAACTGCATGAGACTGCTTTGCCTGTTGCTGTTGACTTTTTTCGCGGCGCCCGCGGCCGCTTCTCCGATCTGCGTGGCGGGAAGACTGGCTGAAACCGGCTCCGGAAAGGCGATCGATTTCGCCGAAATCTACCTTTTTACCGGCGGGAATGTCCGGCCGGCGCGTCAGACGCTGCCGGACGAGCAGGGCGGTTTCCGGCTGGATTCCGTCGATCCGGGCGCTTATACGCTGATGATCCGCCTGATAGGATACGACGTGCTGACCCGCGAGGTCGCGCTGGAACATTCGGCCGGCACGGTCGATTTGGGCGTGCTGTACCTTACCCCGCTGGAGAACGGGATCGCCGAGGTGGAGGTCGTCGCCGCGAGAAAACAGCTCGTTTACAAGCTCGACAAAAAAGTGGTGGACGCTTCGTCCAACATCATGGGCGGCGGCGGGTCGGCCGTGGATATTCTGGAGAATACCCCTTCGGTGCGCGTGGATGCGGAGGGAAACCTGTCGTTTCGCGGCAGCAGCGGGTTTACGGTCTACGTGGACGGCAAGCCCAGCGTGTTTTCCGGTTCGCAGGCGCTCGAACAGATTCCCGCCGGGCATATCGAGAACATCGAAATCATTACGACTCCGTCGGCGAGGCACGACGCGGAGGGCGATGTGGGCATTATCAACGTCATTACCAAAAAGCATACGCAACGCGGGCTCAGCGGCACGGTGAACCTGTCCGGCAGCACGGCGTTGTCGCGCAACGTCGATTTCCTGTTGACCCGTCAGAACGAGGCTTCCCGTTGGTATGCCGGCGGCGTGTGGTTCGACAAATTGCGCAAAAGCGATTTCGAGCAGCAGAAGACGACGGTCGTGGACGACCTTACCACCACGTCGCGTTCGAAAGGGCCGCGCGTCGGGGATAATTACAATTATACGCTGAAGGCGGGATGGGCGTACGCGCTTCCGCGCACGTCGTTCTCGGTGGACGTCGAAGGCGGATACCGGGGCAACAAGCGCAACGGCCGACTGGATTACCGGGAGAGCCGCTTTTCGCAGGGAACGGGCGACGGCGAGATCGGCGACTACCGAAGCCTGGACGATTACGACAACCGCGAAACCATCGGCCTGGGAACCGTGGCCGTCGGACACAGGTTCAACGACAAAGGACACGAGCTTTCGGCCAGTTTTTATTATAAATACGGCGGAGGCGCGGTCGAATATTTCCAGAGCGATCTCTTCAATCTGCAGGGCGAACGCGAGCAAGGGCACCGCGCCTGGGAATCCGAGTACCGCATCACGGCCCGCGGAAACCTGGACTACGTGCTGCCGTACAGCAAAACCGGGAAGATCGAGGCCGGTTACCAGTATTACTCTTACCTGGAGGACAGCAAGTACGAAATGCAGTTCTGGAATCCCGAGACGAAAACGTTTTACTGGCGCGACGACATTTACAATACTTCTTATTTCCGCGAGAACGTCAATTCGGTCTACGCGATTCTGTCCGAGAACCTGCGCGCGCTGGAGATCCAGGCCGGCGTCCGGGGCGAATATACCCACACCCGCCTGCGCAGTTCGATCGCCGGGGCCAGCCGCGACAAACGGCGTTTCGAGGGGTTTCCGTCGATGCACTTGGGATATACGTTTCCGCGCGGCCACCGGCTGCTGGTTTCCTATTCGCGGCGAACCACCCGCCCGCAGCTTTTTTACATGGAGCCCTATATTACTTTCCGCGATTACTATACGGCCGAGATCGGCAATCCCGATATCCGTCCCGAATACATCCATTCGTACGAACTGACCTACCGGAAAAGTTTTCGGGACAACAACGTTTCGGCGACTTTTTTCCACCGTTCGCGCAGGGACAAGATCGAACGGCTCCGGGTGCCTTACGAGGCGGGCGTCACGCTCGACTCGATGGCCAACGTGGGGCACGACTATTCGACCGGCGTGGAGCTGACCGCCGTCGTTCGCGTCGCGCGCTGGTGGAATACCTCGCTGAACGGCAATCTGTATTATTATAAGATACGCAACGAGTTGGCCGCCGGGGGCGGACGCGAATCGAGTACGAATTACGACATCATGTGGAACAATGCCTTCGATGCCGGCAAAAATACGCGGATTCAGTTGGACGCCAACTTCGTAGGGCCTTCGGTCACGACCCAGGGGCGTACCGATGCTTTTTGGTACGTCAATCTCGCCGTCCGGCAGCAGTTCTTCAAACGGAAGCTTTCCGCGACGCTCTCCTGCCGGGATCTGTTCGGCAGCGCGCGTTATGTCAGCGATATCCGTACGGCCGACCTGCAGTCGTTGACGCGCATCCGTCCCAAATATCCGCTGATCGCCCTGACGTTGGGGTATGTTTTCAACAGTTTTAAGGCAAAAACGGATCCGGCGAAGGAGAGTCATGACCTGTTCGAGGGCACCAACCATTGACCGGAATGTCTTATTTTCCTATAAAACCGGCCTGAAAATTTCGAAAAAGGGTTCGTTTTTCGGAACGGGACGGAACGGCCGTTCGGCGCGGCGCGGGATTGTAAGGGGGTGAGAATGTTCGCTGTTTCCGTCCGGCGCGACGCTGCGAAAGGGTGCAAAATAATTTTTCCCGACAAATTTCGAGTCAATTTATCGTATTTATTTGATTAATTATGAAAAAATTCTTTATATTTGTTCAATCTAAAATCTCTAAATGCTCAAACTATGAAAAAATTTACTTTATGCAGTTTATTATTGCTGTCTTCGGTAATATTCTGGCGGTGCGAGGATGATTTCCAGTCGTCTATGAAGTTGGGCGACTTCTCATTCATGCTCGATACGACCACCTGGAAAGTTCCCGTCGACGGTGGACGGGATTACCGGGTGATCGAGGCGCCGGGCGATTGGACTGTAAAGATCCAATATCCGGAAGGAACCACTGACAAGTGGGTGAAGATCAGCGATACCACGGGTAGTTTCGGTAAATATAAACTGACTCTTGTCGCCGGCGCGAACACTTCCTACGAGTTTGCCCGCGAGGCTTCTTTGGTTTTCTCCAGCGGAGAACAGACCGAAACCATGAGGATTTACCAGCCGACCCCGATCGGAGCCGTGGTTAAACAGGACACCTATAACGTGGAAGCGGGCGATACGGTGATCAAAGTCGAATTCACGGTGAACGTGCCGTACGACTATTCGATCAGCGACAACGCGCAGAAGTGGATTATCCCTGTGTTGGGTAAAGCGGTGGACAACGTGACGCTTCAGTTCCAGATTCTGGCCAGCAACCGGAGCCGCGAACGCGTCGGGACGATCACGATCTATCCGGAAGGAGGCGAAGCCGTACCGGTTACGGTTACGCAGGCCGGCGCTTCGGAACTGATCGAGTACCCGATCTACGAAGAGACCGATCTCCGCGGAAACGTTTCGTTCGTGAAGAACAGCGACGGATCGATGGATGCGTGGTTCCTGCGTTCGACTCCGATGAAGTTCCAGAGCGAACCGCATATGTATAATAAGACGGGCTGGTGGTATGCTGTTACCGATAATACCAACAACGCACATTGGGGTAAAGACGCGTACGATCTGGGCAGCGGCCCCATTGCATTGAAATTCTACGCTTCCACGGCATTCAATCAGTTGTGCTACATGGGCAGCGGTTCTTGCACCTTTACCTTGTATCCGTGGGATACGGATTATGCGACGAGTATGGCCAAAACGCCGGTCTTCCAGAAGACTATGACTTATGACGGCGGATGGGCTTATCCTACCGGAGCGGGCGAATACCTGCCTGCCGGAAATTATCTGGCTGTTGTCGAAGGAAGCGCGGGCAACTCGGTAATGGTAACGACGAACGAACCGGACGACGAAGTTTGGGCTTACGCCAACGGCGCTTCGACCAAGAAATTCCTGGCGCTGTCTTACGAAGTGTACTTCCAGAATCCTGGCGTAGAGTTCGATAATTTCAACGCATACGACTTCTCGGCGATGGTTAAGGCGCATTCGGCTGACGGTCAGTCGTGGGATGAACCCGAATTTGTCTTCACTGCGAACAATGCGATGCTGTCGCAGCGAGATAACCTGGGATATGCTAACAATATGGCGATAGCCAAAGTCGGTTCGGATTATTTCATGGCGTTGTCTCACGATGAAAACGGAATCTGGATGGCTAAATCCGCCAACGGAAAAGATAACTGGGAGATTCTGGGCGACAAGAGTATCCTTGAAAGCGGTAAGGTAGTTTCGATGTTCATCAACGACGCGATGATTTACCTCTACTTCCAGGTCGGCAGCGACATTCACGTCGCAACGACGAGCGCCGGCAGCAGTGATTGGTACACGACGCTGAAAGATAACGGATCGGTACTGACGGTTCCCAGCGGTGTAGGCGGCGTTTCGGTCGTGTACAATGCGAACATCAGTAAATACCAGATTCTCTATTCGCAGAGCGACGTGATCTCTTCTTACGTAGCCGATGCCGGTACCGATAAATTCGAAGCGGGCGACATCGTTGTGGACGGAACCAGAGCGGGGGCGACCCAGGTAGGTTACTTCACGAATGAAGCCGGTATCGTTCCGGACGAAGCTAAGACGTGGGTCGGCTATCAGTACTCTCAGGGACTTATCGCGATGCCTTTGTAATAAGGATTTAAAGGGATTTTAATCCTGTCTATAAAACTAAGGGGTTCGGCAAATTTGCCGAACCCCTTAGTTTTATATTTGTCGGGGAGGCGACGTCCGCAGCCTGCCGGCTTTCGTCGGACGGACCGAACGGCCGGCGCGGGAATGAATCCGGCGGGATTGTGCCGACAGTTCTTGCCGGAAACGGTGATATATAAAATAAACGATTATCTTTGTACCGGACGTCGAGCGTATGAAGCAGGGACTGGTGAAAATAGCGAAATGGCTGATGGTGGTGCTCTTTATGAGTTACTACTTCAGTACTACGCTTTTTTACCATACCCATCATTTCCAGTGGGGAACCGTTACGCACTCCCATCCTTACATTCCGTTCGAAGGCGGGATGCCTTCGCATTCCCATACGGCCGAGCAGTGCGCGACGATCGGTTTGTTGTCGGCAATCGTTTTGTGGATCGCTGTCGCTCCGGCTTTTCTTTTCGCAAGGACGATCGTTACGCCGATTTATGTTTTCTTTTCGCGGTACGTTTCGCACCTTCGTTTGCCTGGCATTTTGCTCAGGGCCCCTCCTGTTTTCATTTGCGGGTGATTTACCGACAGGTTTTCGTAAGTCACGGTTTCTCCGGAAATTCGTTCCGGAGAGGAAAAAGCGTATGTTTTTTATAATTCGAGCAAATGAAAAAAATAATTTTTTCCATTGGTCTTGTATTGCTGTATGCCTGCGCGGACAGGTCGCAGGGGCAGCGGCATGCAGACGACCGGGGAGTCCGGGTGGAGGAAGAGTGCGTCGTGCTGGCGGCGGATTCTCCGATCCGGGAGCGCATTAAAACCCAATCGATTCATTTTTCCGATTACCAGGCTGCGTTTACGACCTCCGGGGTCGTGCAGGCTATTCCGACCGGTTATGCCGAGATCGCCTCGCCGTTTGCCGGGCGTATCGTCAAGTCGTTCGTCCGTCTCGGCCAGCAGGTCGTGCCGGGAAGTCCCGTTTTTTCGATCAGTTCTCCGTCGTTTTTCGAGACAGGAAAGGCTTATTACCAGGCCAAACAGGAGATGGAACTGGCCCTGAAAAGCCTGAACCGAGAGAAAGACCTGCTCCGTAACAATGTCGGCGTCGCCAAGGAGGTCGAGGAGGCGGAGGTAAACTACGAACTCCGGAAGAAAGATTACGAGAACGCTCTCGCCGCATTGAGCGTGTTCCAGATCGAACCTGAAAAGATGACGTTGGGACAGCCGTTGGTCATTACTTCGCCGATCGCCGGCGAAATCGTGAAAAACAATATCGTTATCGGGCAATATATCAAAGAGGACGCCGGTCCGCTGGCTCTGGTGGCGGATCTGAACAAGGTTTGGGTGGTAGCCCATGTGAAAGAAAAGGACATCCCTCTGATCCGTCGGTTGAATCGGGCGGATATTCGTCTGATGGCGGTTCCGGATACCGTTTTCAGCGGTACCGTTTATCATGTCAGCGAATTGCTCGACGAGGAAACCCGTTCGGTGGAGGTCATTATCGAGTGCGATAACCGTGACCGGCGGCTGAAACCGTTCATGTACGGGACCGTACAGCTAACCGATACGCCGTCGCGCGCGCTGGTGATTCCGACCTCGGCCGTCCTGCAGCGGGAGGACGATTGTTACGTGCTGGTACGCGAGTCCGAGGATCGTTACCGTAAAGTCCGGATCTCCGTATCGTCTTCCGACGAGCGGCAGACGGTCGTGTCTTCCGGCCTCGGCGATGGCGACGAGGTCGTTACCGAGGGGGCGTTTTACCTGATCGACGCGCGGTAGCTTATGAAAAAGTTGATTTATGAGGCCATTCATCGGCGGGCGCTGATGTTTGTGCTGTTCGGCCTGTTGGCCGTGATCGGCTACTACGCGTGGACTCGGCTGGCTATCGACGCTTATCCGGATATCGCCGACGTAACGGTGCAGGTCGTTACGCAGGTTCCTGGACTGGCGGCCGAAGAGATCGAGCAACAGATTAGCATTCCGATCGAGCGGGCGATGAACGGCCTGCCCGGCCTGCATGTGATGCGGAGCAAAAATACGTTCGGCCTGTCGACCGTGATCCTCGTGTTTCAGGACGGGGTGGACGATTATTGGGCCCGGCAGCGCGTGCAGGAGCGGTTGGTGGACGTGGAACTTCCCTACAATGCCGTTCCGGGCCTGAATCCGCTGACTTCGCCGACCGGCGAGATATTCCGTTACGTGGTCGAAAGCGACCGGCACGATCTGCGAGAGCTGACCGACCTGCATAAATGGGTGATCATTCCGCGCCTGAAACAGGTGACCGGCGTGGCGGACGTCAGCAATTACGGCGGGATCACGACGCAGTACCAGATCGAGATCGACCCGCACAAACTCGAACAGTACGGAATTTCGCTCGCCGACGTGGTCGAAAAGGTGGAAAAGAACAACGTCAATGCGGGAGGCAGCATGATTTCGCACGGCGATCTGAGCTATGTGATCCGTGGAATCGGACTGGTCAAAGGGCTCGAAGACCTCGGGAACATCGTGGTCAAGACCGAGAACGGCGTCCCGGTCTACCTGAGCGACATCGGCCGGTTGAAATACGGCAACCTCGAGCGCAAGGGGGTGCTGGGATTTACGGACGATACGCGGGACTATCAGGACGGCGTGGAAGGGATCGTGCAGATGCTGCGCGGACAGACTCCTTCGCAGGTGCTGCAAGGAGTGCACGAAGCGGTCGACGAACTGAACGGCGATATATTGCCCGAAGGGGTTTCGATCCATCCGTTCATGGACCGCACCGACCTGGTCAATACGACGCTGCATACCGTGTCGCATACGCTGTTCGAAGGGATGCTGCTGGTCGTGCTGGTGTTGATCCTGTTCCTGGGTAGCTGGCGGGGCGCGCTGCTGGTGGCCGTAACGATCCCGTTGTCGCTGTTGATCGCTTTTATCCTGATGAAGATTACGGATATTCCCGCCAACCTGCTGTCGCTCGGGGCGATCGACTTCGGGATACTGGTCGACGGGGCGATCGTGATGATGGAGACGATTCTCAAAGGACGTGAAAGTCGTCCCGACGTCGAGCTTTCCAAGGACGGCGTGGTCCGGCGTGCCACCGAAGTGGCGCGTCCGATCCTGTTCTCGACGCTGATTATCATTACGGCTTACCTGCCCCTGTTCGCTTTCGAACATATCGAGCAGAAGATGTTTACCCCGATGGCCTATACGGTGGGATATGCGCTGCTGGGAGCGTTGGCCGTCGCGTTGTTGTTGACTCCCGGCTTGGCGTTCCTCGCTTACCGGATGCCGCGCAAAACCTACCGGAACCGGTGGCTCGAAAGGCTGACCGAAGCTTACGACCGCCGGATAAGGAACATTATGAAGCGTCCGAAGCGCATTTTCGCTCCGCTGGCTGCGATTCTGGCCGGGGCCGTCGTGCTTTCCGTTACGGTCGGCAAGGACTTCTTGCCGCCGATGGACGAAGGGGCGATCTGGATACAGGTGCAGCTTCCGCCGGGCATTTCGATCGAAAAGTCGAAAGAGATGGGAGCCGAACTGCGCAGGACGCTGAAACGATTCGACGAGGTCTCGTACGTGATGACCCAGGTAGGACGCGACGACGAGGGAGCGGAGGCGTTCTCGCTGTCGCACGTCGAATGCGGCGTCGGGCTGAAGCCCTATAATACCTGGAAAAGCGGGCGCAGCAAGAGCGAACTGATCGATGCGATGGCGGTCGAGCTGCAGAAGATGCCGGGATATTCGGTCGGTTTTTCGCAGCCGATCATCGACATGGTGATGGATCAGGTGGCCGGAGCGCACAGCGACCTTGCCGTAAAAATCTACGGCGAAGGCCTGCACGAAACCCGCCGCATCGCCGAGCGGATCGAACAAACGCTCAGGACGGTGCCGGGCGCCGTCGACGTGGCGGTGGATCAGGAACCGCCGCTGCCGCAGTTGCAGATCATCGCCGACCGCGACCGGATCGCGCAGTACGGGCTGAACGTTTCGGATGTGACCGAGCTGATCGAGTTCGCGATCGGAGGAAGCGCCATCTCGCAGGTTTTTGTCGGCAGCAAGTCGTACGACGTGACCTGCCGGCTGAACGAAGAGTACCGGAATACGCCCGAAAAGATCGGGTCGCTGATGCTGACCAACGGCAGCGGTACGAAAATTCCGCTTTCGCAGGTCGCCGAGGTCAGGATGACCACCGGGGCCAGCACGATCACACGGGAGATGAACAGGCGTCACATGACCGTCCGGGTAAACCTGCGCGGCGTGGATTTGAGTACGTTCCTGCGCGATGCGAACCGGGCCATCGCCCGGAACGTGAAGTACGATCGCGAAGAATTTCACCTGAAATGGGCCGGACAGTTCGAAAATCAGCACCGGGCTTACGCGCGGCTGGCCTTTGTCGTTCCGCTGGCGCTGTGCATCATGTTGCTGCTGCTGATCGTCGTTTGCGGAAAATTCCGGCAGGCGGCCGTACTGATGAGCGTCGTTCCATTGGCGCTGTTCGGCGGCATGTTGGCCCTGAACGTGCGCGGTATGACGCTGAACGTCTCGTCGGCGGTGGGATTCATCGCGCTGTTCGGCGTGGCGATCCAGAACGGGGTCATCATGATCTCGCACATCAACAACCTGCGCAGGCAGCAGGGGAAGGAGCTGTTCGATGCGGTGGTTTCCGGCGCGCGTCACCGTTTCCGTCCGGTGCTGATGACCGCGACGGTGGCGGTGCTCGGCTTGCTGCCGGCGTCGCTGTCGACCGGGATCGGTTCCGACGTGCAGCGACCGCTGGCCACCGTCATCGTCTACGGACTGTTGTTCGCGACCGTCGTGACGCTGTTCATCCTGCCGGCGCTCTACTACATGGTCGAAAGTTATCATCTCAAACGTAAAAGACCGGAACCGGATCAAGCATGAAAAAGAGAATCATTTTATGGATAGCATTGCTGCCGGGCGTCGCGGCCCAGGCGCAGACGCTCCACCGGACGGAATGTCCGCTGGGGTACGACCAGTACATCGGTCGGGTTTGGCGGGAAAATCTTTCCTATGCCGCCGAGAAGCTGAATGTCCGCATCGCCGATGCCGAGGTGAAAGCCGCGGGCGTATTCAACGATCCGCAGTTCGGCGTCGAGTACGGCAACAACGCCGACCGGCGGATGCAGATGGGGCAGAGCGTGTCGGCCGAGCTGAGCAAGACCTTCTCGCCCGGCAAGCGCGCCGCGCGGATCGACCTGGCCCGCAGCGAACAGGAACTGAGCGGGGCGTTGCTGGAAGACTATTTCCGTAACCTGCGGGCCGAAGCGACGCTTGCCTATCTCGATGCGGTCAAGCAGGCCGAGTTGTTCCGCGTGAAGCAGGACGCTTACGAGAACATCCGCAAACTTGCCGAAGGGGACAGCGTCAAATACACGCTGGGCAAAATTACCCGCGTGGACGATATCCAGAGCGGGCTCGAAGCCGGCATGATGTACAACGAACTGCTTCAGGCGCGTACCGACCTGCACAACGCTTTTTTCGCGCTGAATTTGCAGACGGCGACCTTCGACCGCGATACGCTCTACGTGCCGTCGGGCTCGTTGCACATGCCGGAACGGACGTTCGATCCCGATCGGCTCGTACAGTCCGCGCTGGACAACCGAGCCGACCTGGCCGCCGCGCTGAAAGACACGGAGGTTGCCCGGCGTGCGCTGACGGTAGCCCGGCGCGAACGGAATATGGATTTCGACGTATCGCTCGGTGTGAACCATAATACCGAAGTGCGTAACGAAATCGCTCCGGCGCCGCGTTTCAACGGCGTTACGGTGGGGCTTTCCGTACCGTTGAAATTTTCGAACCTGAACAAAGGTACCGTGCAGGCGGCCAAGTACCGGATCCAACAGGCCGAAGCCCGCTACCGGCAGGCCGAATTGGAGGTGCAGACCGAAGTGTTGCAAAACCTGCGGCAGTACCTTTCGCTGGCCGAACAGGTCAGACGTTACGAAACGGGGTTGCTGGAGAAAGCCAAATCGGTCATCGACGGTAAGATATACAGTTACGACCGGGGCGAAACGCCGTTGCTTGAGGTGTTGAACGCGCAGCGGACTTACGACGACCTGCGGACGGCCTATATCGAGACGTTGTACGACCATGCGGCGGCGCTGGTCGAACTCGAACGCAGCGCCGGCATCTGGGACGTCGTTGTCGAGTGATCGTGCCGGATGCGTCGGTGTCGGTAAAAAGAGGAAGGGCGAACCGTGATCGGTTCGCCCTTCCTCTTTGAAAATTTCGGCGGCGTTACTTCATCGCCTCTTCGATGGCTACGGCGACCGCCACCGTAGCGCCGACCATCGGGTTGTTGCCCATGCCGAGGAAGCCCATCATCTCCACGTGAGCGGGCACCGACGACGATCCGGCGAACTGTGCGTCGGAGTGCATACGGCCCATCGTATCGGTCATCCCGTACGAAGCGGGGCCTGCGGCCATGTTGTCCGGGTGCAGCGTGCGTCCGGTGCCGCCGCCCGAAGCGACCGAGAAGTATTTTTTGTTTTGCTCGTAGCACTCTTTCTTATAAGTGCCGGCTACCGGGTGCTGGAAGCGGGTCGGGTTGGTCGAGTTGCCGGTGATCGACACGTCGACGCCCTCTTTGTGCATTACGGCCACGCCTTCGCGCACGTCGTCCACGCCGTAGCAGCGTACTTTTGCGCGGAGCCCTTTCGAGTACGGGGTTTCCTTGACGATTTTCAGTTCGCCCGAAGCATAGTCGAACTCGGTCTGCACGTAGGTGAAACCGTTGATGCGCGAGATGATCAGCGCGGCGTCCTTGCCCAAGCCGTTCAGGATCACGCGCAGCGGATTTTTACGCACTTTGTTGGCCATTTCGGCGATCTTGATCGCGCCTTCGGCGGCGGCGAACGATTCGTGCCCGGCCAGGAATGCGAAGCACTGGGTCTCTTCGCGCAGCAGGCGGGCGGCCAGGTTGCCGTGTCCGATGCCCACTTTGCGATCGTCGGCTACCGAGCCCTTGATGCAGAAAGCCTGCAAGCCGATTCCGATCGCTTCGGCTGCTTCGGCTGCGTTTTTGCAACCTTTTTTAAGGGCGATCGCCGCGCCTACCACGTAAGCCCATGCCGCGTTTTCGAAGCAGATCGGCTGCGTCTCCTTGCAGGTGGCATAGGGGTCGATTCCCTTTGCGGCGCAGATCGCCTTGGCGTCCTCGATGCCGTTGATCCCGTATTCTTTCAGTACCGCATTGATATGGTCGATTCTGCGGTCGTATCCTTCAAATAAAGCCATGTTTTTAAATTTTAACGGTTTTTACAAAACGGGTTATTCCTGGCGCGGGTCGATGTATTTGACCGCTTCGGCGAAACGGCCGTACGAACCTTTGGCCTTGGCCAGCGCTTCGTTGGCGTCGACGCCCTTTTTGATCATGTCCATAAATTTGCCGAGGTGGACAAATTCGTAACCGATCACTTGGTCGTCTTCGTCGAGCGCCATGCGGGTGCAGTAACCTTCGGCCATTTCGAGGTAACGGGTGCCTTTGGCCACCGTGCCGAACATCGTTCCCACCTGGCTGCGCAATCCTTTGCCGAGGTCTTCGAGCGAAGCTCCGATCGGAAGTCCTCCTTCGGAAAAGGCCGACTGGCTGCGTCCGTAGACGATTTGCAGGAACAGTTCGCGCATCGCCGTGTTGATGGCGTCGCACACGAGGTCGGTGTTCAACGCTTCGAGCAGCGTTTTGCCCGGCAGGATCTCGGATGCCATTGCAGCCGAGTGCGTCATGCCCGAGCAGCCGAGGGTTTCGACCATCGCTTCCTGGATAATGCCGTCTTTGATGTTCAGCGTCAACTTGCAGGCGCCCTGCTGCGGCGCGCACCAGCCCACGCCGTGCGTCAGTCCCGAAATATCCTTGATCTCTTTGGCGCGCACCCATTTGCCCTCTTCGGGGATCGGGGCGGAGGGATGGTTGGCTCCCTTTTTCACGCAGCACATGTGCTGCACTTCGTGTGAATAAATCATAACGGTAAATTTATGTGTTAAACGTTTTGTGGATGTATTCCGATCCGCGCCGGGCGGCTGCGCAGCGCGGGTATTGTTGCCGTGTGTTTCTCCGTTTTTCGCATGACTCGTTCGTTCAAAAGATTTTGACGATCAGATGCCCCAGACAGGCGGCGGCGAGTCCGAGTCCGAAACTCAGCGTCGTGTAGAGGATAAAATGCAGGAGGTTGCCGTTCTGGAAAAGCGAAAAGTTTTCGTGAACGAACGTGGAGAACGTCGTGAACCCGCCGCACAGCCCTACGGTCAGGAACAAGCGCAGGTCGGGATTCATCAGGTTGCCGCGCTCGAAAATTCCGTACAGCAGGCCGATCGCCAGGCAGCCCAGCACGTTGACCGCCAGTGTCCCGAACGGGAACGACGACCCGGTTCCCCCCTGCACCCAGCGCGCGAGCAGAAAACGGGCGATCCCTCCGATAAAACTACCCATGCCGATAAAAAGGAGCGTCCTCAGCATAAGGCTTCGCTCTTTGACATGGAACGATAAAAGTGTTTGTTTGTTACCGTCATAGCTGATTTGCAAAGTGGATTCGAATTCCCGTAGGTATCATCAGCTCGCCTGGAAAGGCGGCGGTTCAAGGCAGATACCATTGCCGAACTTCGGCGCAAAGATACCTAATGTTAGGTAAAAAGCAAAACCTTGTCCGGTAAAATAGCGTCCGATCCGGATATGGTCCGCATACGAACCGCGTCTTCCGATTTTGATACCGGAGCCGGGAATGTTTCGGACGGGAAGCGCTGTATTTCGGTGAGACCGGCGAAAATGGAGTCGGATGGCGGATGTTATCGGAACTTTTGTTTATTTTGTAATGTTTTTGGTCGTGCGGGTCGAACCGAAAGACCGCCGACCGCGCGATTGCATGGTTTTTAATCGTATTCTCAAATATTCGTTTGCTGATGGAAATGCAAGGGAGGGAACATATCGGCTGGATCGACCTGCTGCGTGTCGTCGCCTGTTTTCTGGTGGTTTTGTCGCACTGCTGCGACCCGTTCGTCGCCCGGTTCGATGCCGACCGGGGAGCATTTTTGACCGGGGTATTCACCGGTAGTTTCGTCCGGGCCTGCGTCCCGCTGTTCGTGATGATGACGGGGGTGCTGTTGCTTCCCGTACGCGCGGAGCTCGGGGATTTTTACCGGAAGCGTATCGGACGCATCGTCGTTCCGTTGGTTTTCTGGTCGGTCGTGTTGCCGCTGTCGTATTTCGTTTACCTGAATTACGTCGTTTCGACCGGTAATCCGATGATCGTCGCCGACGACCATACCCTGGGAGCTACTCTGACCCGGATCTATACCTTTATTTTTAATTTCAATTACGATACGACCCCGTTGTGGTATCTCTACATGCTGGTCGGCCTTTATCTGATCATGCCCGTGATCGGCGCATGGCTGCAGCAGGCTTCCCGAAGGGATATCCGGCTCGTTCTGTACGTATGGGGCGTTACCCTGCTGCTGCCCTATATAAAAATGGTCGCTCCGGCGCTGGGGTATACCGGCAATTACGGCAATATGGGGATTCTCGGTGTTTGCGACTGGAACAGTTACGGAACTTTCTATTACGTGTCCGGGTTCATCGGTTACCTGATCCTGGCCTATTACCTGGCGAAGTACCCGCCGCAGTGGAGCTGGAAGCGTACGCTGGCCGTTACCGTTCCGATGTTTCTGGGCGGCTACTTGATCACTTCGTTCGGTTACGTGCTGACCCAGCAATATTTTCCGGGCGATTACGCTTACCTCGAGATCGTGTGGCTTTTCACCGGGATCAACGTTTTTATGATGACTTTCGCGGTGTTCGTCGTTATCCGCAAACTGAAGGTGCGCGCGTCGGTCGGTCTGTCGCGCCTCGCCTCGCTGACGTTCGGCATTTACTTGTGTCACTTTATTTTCGTGCAGGTGGGATACGATCTGATGGGGACGCTGGATGCGCTTCCTGTGTTGCTACGTATTTTCTGCGTCGCGCTTTTTGCCTTCGGGATAAGCTGCGCGTTGGTCTGGATCATGTTCCGGTTTCGCCCGACACGCCGTTTCGTCCGGTAGAGGCGTTCTTCGAAAACGGCTATCCGGGCGATACCGTGCCGGGACAGCCTGTTCTGGTTCGGTATCGTGCGATCCGGAGAACCGAATCCGTCGGTATCGGGATGATCCCTGTTTTCAACGAACTGTTTCTCTTTCTCGGGATTTCGAAAAGACCGACTGACATTTTTCCCCTTTTCCGGCTTTCGCGTATTGCCATATTTGTTGACGTCTTTTGATCCGTACCACGCTGCGGTCGATTTTTTGCCGTCCGGCGGCCGGCTGTGCCTTCCGGGCCGATTTATGGTGAATTTAGACGGAAGGACTGCTTGTTTGAGGTGGTAAATCGTTTGATTATCAGTGTGTATAAATCAGATGATTCGTTTTGGGACACTCGTGTAAATTTTGTAACTTTGTCGCATAATTAAGCGTTATGAGTGTTATAATTGATATATACCGGGACGACAGCGCAGAAAGATTAAAAAAGATTCCGGACAATTCGGTCGATTTGATCGTAACATCCCCGCCTTACGCGGATCAACGGAAAAAAACTTACGGAGGGATCCATCCCGACCGGTACGTCGAGTGGTTTTTGCCGATCTCGGCAGAGTTGCTGCGGGTGCTGAAGCCTACGGGGACTTTTATCCTGAATATTAAAGAAAAAGTCGTGAACGGCGAACGCAGTATCTATGTCATGCAACTGATCCTGGCGATGCGGCAGCAAGGCTGGATTTGGACCGAAGAGTTTATCTGGCATAAGAAGAATTCGTATCCGGGCAAATGGCCGAACCGGTTCCGCGATTCGTGGGAACGGTTGCTTCAGTTCAATAAGGAGAAAAAATTCAATATGTACCAGGAGGAGGTGATGGTGCCGATGGGCGATTGGGCGAAATCGAGGCTCAAGAACCTTTCCGAAATCGACAAAAGCAGGGATAATTCGAAAGTGGGCAGCGGCTTCGGTAAAAACATATCCAACTGGATCAACCGGGACAAAGCCTATCCGACCAACGTGCTGCATCTGGCCACCGAGTGCAATAACAAAAATCACAGCGCGGCCTTTCCCGAAGAACTGCCCGAGTGGTTCATTAAGCTGTTTACTCGGGAGGGCGATTGCGTGCTGGATCCGTTCATGGGTTCCGGTACGACGCTTCTTGTTGCCAAAAGAATGAACCGGAATGCGATCGGAATCGAAATTATTCCGGAATATTGCGAGATGGTGAGCGAACGGTTGGACGTGGAGGTTAAAGAGTGAATCGCGGCGCATTGAATCCGGAACGAATACACTGAATTAAAGTGCGGACAGTCGGACTTCGAAAACGAATGAGAAGTTCCGAAATATCCTGAATCCGTATTTGAAAGATCGAATCATCCCGTATCGGTTGGATTGCGGGACGATTCCGTGCGTATATCCTTCAACGAGAATATTGTACCGGAGTCGAAACGGTCGAAAAAACGAATATTTTTGGAATCTAATAACAATATAATTCATAAATTTGTAACAAAAAGTTTATAACCGGACTCCGGTAGGAGACGGGTCCGGCCGGAAGAATCGGTGCAATTCAATTCACACTAACCAAAATAGAATATATTATGGAAAAATGTATTATTCCGGGTTGTCCTCACGAAGGAGGAAACCAGCTGGGAATCAGATGTCGCAGGCCGGATACGACGGCCGTTTGGGCTCCGAACTGCAATGTTTTTTTGTGCAACGAACATGCCGAAAGCGGATGTCGCATCGACATCAGGATTACTCCCGCCAACGATGGGAAAATTACGACGAACGTTTCCGTGTCCGGTTGCGACGAGAGTATTTCGCGGGTGACGATGATCCGGCGGAAATAACATGAACGGAATCTGAAAGAGCGAAAAATCCTTATTTTTGCCGCTGTTTCAATATAAAAGCCATGAATCGAATGTGATTTCATGGCTTTTATTTTTCGCAATGTGGTATTCTGCATCTGTTCCGGTTCCGCGTTTTCTTTATCTGCAGAGAAAAGGATTCGTAACATAGGTATAAACGGAAGGAACAGCGCATAATTGCCGGAACAATTATCAACTTTACAAAAAAACGGGCGAAGTTGCGAATGTGTAAAATGAAATTAAGGCTTCGAATAATTGAATATCAATTATTCGAAGCCTTAAAAGTACCCGGAGCCGGGATCGAACCGGCACGGATTGCTCCACTGGTGTTTGAGACCAGCGCGTCTACCTATTCCGCCATCCGGGCAAGATGTGTTTCGAGAGTGCAAATATAGCGCTTTATTCCTTATCTGCAAACCGTTTTCGGGAAAATGCCGCCGGAATGCGTAAAGGATTGCGTTTATTCGTGGCTGGTTCCGTTATTTGCCGTTGATGTCCCGCAGGCGGATCGCCGTGATGACTTTTTTCGTATACTGCGGGAAATCGCCGTTCATCATCCACGAGTAATAACTCGGTTCCGTTCGGAACACTTCCGACACGGACCTGCCTTTGTGCTTGCCGAAATTGAACACTTCGACTCCCTTGTCGTTGTATACGATACGTCCGGCATAGTCGACGTTTTGGTCGCGGCACGAAAATTCGGCCAGAAAACCGATGTCGTTTTTCAGGTCGTCGGGGTAACGGTCGAGCTGGGCTTGCAACACTTCCAGGGTGGCCAGCGTATCGGCTTCGGCCGAGTGGGCTTCGGTCAGGTCTTTCTGGCAGTAGAATTTGTATGCGGCGACCAGCGTGCGTTGTTCCATCTTGTGGAAAATGTTCTGCACGTCGATGAAACGGCGTTTTTTCAGGTCGACGTCTATACCGGCTCGCAGGAACTCTTCGACCAGCACCGGGATGTCGAACTTGTTGGAATTGTATCCGGCCAAGTCGCATCCTTCGATGTAGCTCCACAGCGATTTGGCGATCATCTGGAAAGTCGGACAGTCGGCTACGTCCTGGTCGTAGATATGGTGGATGGCCGATGCCGCTTCGGGAATGTGCATCTCCGGGTTCAGCCGGCGGGTTTTGGTCTCCTGGCTGCCGTCGGGCATTACTTTTGCAAGCGATATTTCGACGATCCGGTCTTTGGCGGGATCGACTCCGGTCGTTTCGAGGTCGAAGAAGACGATCGGATTTTTCAGATTCAGTTTCATGGGGTGCGCGTTGTTTTCCGTGTCTCAGGTACGTATATAATACGGCACGGACTTTCCTGCGGGTACGCCGCGGGGGGATGTCCGTGCCGCAGATTCGGTTATGCGTTGATCATCATCGGCATCAGCAGCATCAGCGTGTCGGTGGCCGGCGCTTCGTCGTAAATGGGTTTGAACACTCCGGCGCGGGTCGAGTCAGCCAGCTCCAGCACGACGTTTTGCGTGTCGATATTCGCCAGAATCTCGACGAGGAAAGTCGATTTGAAACCGATCGAGATAGCCTCTCCTTCGTACTCGCAGGCCAGCGATTCTTGGGCCGATACCGAAAAGTCCAGGTCCTGCGCCGTCAGGTTGATCGTGCTCGATTCGATGTCCATCTTGATCAGGTTCGTAGATTGGTTCGAGCAGACGGCCACGCGGCGGATGCCGTTGAGCAGCTCGACGCGGTCGACCCGCACGTGATTCGGGTTGTTGCTCGGGATGACGGCGTTGTAGTTCGGGTAGTTGCCTTCGATCAGCCGGCAGATCAGCGTATGGCTTTTCAGCCGGAACGTCACGTTTTTGTCGTCGAATTCCATGCGGATACTTTCGTCTTCTTTACCCAGCATACTGCGCAGCAGGTTGGCCGGTTTTTTCGGCAGGATGAACGAGGCGGCGATTTCGGTTTCGATCGGCGATACGTATTTGACGAGCTTGTGCGCGTCGGTCGCCACGAACGTAATGCTCTGCGATTCGATGTTGATGTAGACGCCGTTCATCACCGGACGCAGTTCGTCGTCGGCCGTCGCGAAGATCGTTTTGTTGATGCCCGTAAGCAACATGTCCGCGTCGGCGTCGAGTTCCCGGCGGGATTCCGGATTCAGTTCCGGCAGGTTCGGATAGCTCAGCCCCGAAGTGCCGGGAATGGTCAGCTTACCGGTTTTCCAGCTTACCTGGATCTCCCAGGTCGATTCGTTGGCTTCGATCGTCAGCGGCTGTTCCGAGAACTCTTTCAGCGAGTCGAGCATCAGTTTTACCGGGACGGCGATCAGTCCTTCTTCTTCCATATTGTCCACTTTCAGCGATCCGATCAGCGTGGTTTCCAGATCCGAAGCGGTGATTTTGAGGACGCCTTCCTTCAGGTCGAACAGGAAGTTGTCCAGAATGGGCAGCGTGTTTTTGTTGCTGACGACTTTACTCGAGGTTTGCAGCACGTTCAGCAGCGCGGTAGAAGATACGACGAATTTCATATGTTATACATTTTAGTGTTTTATATGCATTTGAACCAAATTCCAACTTCAAAGATAATTCAAAAAATTACAATCCGGCCAGCTTTTCGAGGGACATTTTGATCATCTTATCAACAAAAGGCCGGTAGTCGGTGTCCATTTCGAGGGCAACTCGCTGTGCGATAACCGTGCAGATCGTGGCGGCGTCGTGCCCCAGCAGCAGCGACAGTCCGGCCAGCGCCGAACCTTCCATTTCGAAATTGGTAAAGCGTCGTCCCCGGTATTCGAACGATTCGATCTTGCCGTTGAGCGACGGATCGGCCGGCGAGAGCCGCAGGAAGCGGCCCTGCGGGGCATAAAACCCGGGGGCCGAGATCGTCATGCCTTCGACCGTCCGGTCGGCGAACAGTTCGGCCAGCCGATCCGAGCACCGGACGAAATAGGGGGCGGTCAGCAAGCGGCTCCAACCGGTGTGCTCGACGAAGTCCTGTTCCATTTCGAGATCGCAGACCGCGTTGCGCCCTTTGTAAAAATTTAGCAGCCCGTCGAAGCCGGCCGAGATGCGCGACAGCACCAGGTCGCCGATCTTCAGTTCGGGCTGGATGCCGCCGCAGGTTCCGAGCCGCACGAGTGTCAGCCGCGTTTTTTCAGCTTTTTCGGTACGGGTCTCGAAGTCGATATTCGCCAGCGCGTCCAGTTCGTTGACGACGATGTCGATGTTGTCGGTGCCGATGCCGGTAGACTGTACGGTCATCCGTTTGCCGAAACACTCTCCGGTCACCGCAACGAATTCGCGGTTTTCCGCACGGCATTCTACCGAGTCGAAGTATGCGGCGACCTGCTCTACCCGTCCCGGATCGCCGACGAGGATCACGGTATCGGCCAACTGGCCCGGTTTCAAATGCAGGTGGAAGATCGAGCCGTCGCCGTTGATAATCAATTCCGAGGGGGCGATAATACGCATGGTTTTCAGGTTTTGGATTTTTATTATTGCTATAAAAGTAATTAATTTGCGTTAAATTTCATAGGTTATGACACTGATAAAATCAATTTCCGGAATACGGGGGACGATCGGCGGACAGCCGGGCGACAACCTGACGCCGATCGATCTGGCGAAGTTTACGTCGGCCTACGCCCAGTGGCTGAAAGAGACCAGCGGTGATAAGAGACTGACGGTCGTGGTCGGTCGCGACGCGCGGCTGTCGGGTGAAATGGCGGCTTCGATCGTCGAAGGGACGCTGTGCGGTTGCGGTATCGACGTGATCGATATCGGTCTGGCTACGACGCCGACCGTCGAAGTGGCCGTGACGGGCCGTAGGGCCGACGGCGGGATTATTCTGACGGCCAGCCACAACCCGAAACAGTGGAATGCGCTGAAGTTGCTCAATGCGCGCGGCGAATTTCTGAACGATGCCGAAGGCAAGCGGGTGCTCGCTATCGCCGCATCGGACGGTTATACGTTTCCGGACGTGGATCGCATCGGACACGTGCTCGATCGCACAAGTTACGATAAGACGCATATCGACCGGGTGCTCGCCCTGAAGTTGGTCGACCGGGACGCGATCCGCGCCGCCCGTTTCAAAGTGGTCGTCGATGCGGTCAATTCGGTCGGCGGCGTGGTGATCCCCGCGTTGCTCCGGGAACTGGGCGTCGAGGTGGTGGAACTGAACTGCGCTCCGGACGGGCATTTCGCGCACAATCCGGAGCCTATTCCGGCGAATCTGACGGAGATTTCGGCGCGCGTGCCGGCCGAAAAAGCCGATCTGGGGATCGTGGTCGATCCGGATGTCGATCGCCTGGCGCTGGTGTGCGAGGACGGGACGATGTTCGGCGAGGAGTATACGCTGGTCGCCGTGGCCGATTACGTGCTGTCGCATACGAAAGGGGCTACCGTGTCGAACCTGAGTTCGTCGCGGGCTTTGCGCGACGTGACCGAACGGCACGGCTGCCGGTATTACGCCGCTGCGGTCGGCGAAGTGAACGTCGTGACGAAGATGAAAGAGGTCGGCGCGGTGATCGGCGGTGAGGGCAACGGCGGGGTGATCTATCCCGAAATCCATTACGGACGCGATGCGTTGGTCGGCGTGGCGCTGTTTCTGACGCATCTCGCCCGCAAAGGGATGAGCGCGTCGGCTCTGCGCGCCACCTATCCGCCGTATTACATTTCGAAGAATAAAATCGAACTGACGCCCGAGATCGACGTGGACGACGTGCTCCGCCGGATGAAAGCGAAATATGCGCACGAACAGGTCAACGATATCGACGGCGTGAAGATCGACTTCCCGACCGAGTGGGTACACCTGCGTAAATCCAATACCGAACCGATCATCCGCATTTACAGCGAGAGTCGCGACGAGGCGGCGGCCGATGCGTTGGCCGAAAAGATCATCGCCGATATCCGTTCGGTGATCGCCGGCTGACCGGCGGAACCGTTCCCGTATCGAAAAAGCCCCGTTCCGGATTCCGGAGCGGGGCTTTTCTTACTAAATTTGGAAACAAAACAGGTAGTTTTTAGGTTAGAGTACGGTACATACATTAAGTTCCGGCTCCGGGTAGTTCGGATCTGTATCGGAAAATATCCATAACCGTGCCGTGTTTTTTTTATAAGTCGGTTGCTCCGTTGGGCGTAGGCGTCGATATTTCATACTTCCGGCGACTTTTCGTGCGATCGATCCGCCGTGTTTTGATTTGTGCGCAAAGCGTATTATATTCGTCGTATGATAACCGATTTCCGACTGAAAGTTTTCCGGGCCGTGGCCGAAAGGCTCAGCTTTACCCGTGCGGCGGACGAGCTGTTCGTCACGCAGCCGGCCGTGACTAAACATATCAACGAACTGGAGAAGCAGCTCGGCGTGCCGCTTTTCGTCCGACGGCGCAATGCCGTCGCGCTGACGCCGCAGGGCGAGTTGCTGCTGGGCTATGTCCGCCGATTGCTGGCGTTGTATGCCGAACTGAACGACGCGTTCGCCGGGGACGGCGAGACGTTCGGCGGTGAATTGGCGGTCGGAGCCAGTACGACCATTTCGCAATACGTGCTTCCGGCCATTCTGTCCCGTTTCAAAAAACGTTATCCGGAAGTCCGCCTGACGCTGTGCAACGGGAATACCGAACTGATCGAGCGGATGGTGGCCGATGAAAAGCTCGATTTCGGGGTGATCGAGGGCAATGCCGGAAATCCGCAACTGCATTACGAGACGTTTATGGAGGACGAGCTGGTGCTCGTGACCGCTTCGTCGAACCGTTCGCTGCGGCAGGAGGAGATTGCGGCCGCCGATCTGAAGAAACTGCCGCTGGTGATCCGCGAAACGGGATCGGGGACGCTCGACGTCGTCGAACGGGCGCTCGCTTCGCGCGGAATTTCGTTGCGGACGCTGCCGGTCGAGATGCAGTTGGACAGTACCGAGAGCATCAAGCACTACCTCTACGGGTCGGATGCCGTCGCCTTCGTTTCGGTGCAGGCCGTGTTCGAGGAATTGCGGCACAACCTGCTGCGGGTGATCGAGATCGCCGACCTGTCGGTGGTGCGCCGTTTCAGTTTCGTGATGCGGCACGGCCGCAATAGCCGCCTTTGCGAGTTGTTCAAACAGTTCTGTATCAATTATTATAACCAAAAGTTATAGGAGAGCACTTTTCGTGATTGGCTTTGAACGGATCGGCGGTCTATTTTTGCGGCGTAATTCAAAAGATGAAACGACGTATGCAAACACGATCCGCCCGAAAAACCGCTGTTCTGAAAGCCTGTTTTATTCTTTGTATCGCCCTTTGCGCGACTCCGTACGTATCCGCTCCGATCGCTCTGGTCGGCGGTTTTTTATTCTCCTTGTTTTGGGGGCATCCTTTCGCCAAACTGAACCATAAGGCCACCGGACTGCTGCTGAAAGTTTCGGTCGTGGGGCTCGGCTTCGGCATGAACGTCCACAGCGCGTTGCAAGTCGGTCGCGAAGGGCTCGAACTGACGGTCGTTTCGATCGCGTTGCTGTTAACGCTCGGTTATTTCGTCGGCCGCTGGCTGCGGATGCCGCGCAAATCGTCGCACCTGGTAGCTTCCGGGACGGCTATCTGCGGCGGCAGCGCGATTGCGGCGGTGGCTCCTGCCGTGGACGCTTCGGAGAAGGAAATTTCGGTGTCGCTCGGCGTAGTGTTCCTGCTCAATTCGGTGGCGTTGATCCTGTTCCCGGCGATCGGACATCTGCTGGGGTTGACGCAGCACCAGTTCGGAATGTGGAGCGCCATCGCCATTCACGATACCAGTTCGGTGGTCGGCGCGGCGTCCGCCTACGGCAGCGAAGCGCTCGAAGTGGCCACGACCGTGAAACTGGCCCGCGCTCTGTGGATCATTCCGGTATCGCTGCTGTCCGCCCTGCTGTTCCGCAGCAAGGGGAAGAAGATCTCGATTCCGTGGTTCATCGGGTTCTTTATCCTGGCGATGTTGGCCAATAGCTACCTGCCGTTCGTCGACGATTTCAATACGGCCGTTGTGATCGTGTCGAAGGCCGCGCTGGTCGTGACGCTGTTCCTGATCGGCGCAGGGCTTTCGGTTTCGAAAATCCGCGAGGTCGGTTTCAAACCGTTGTTGCTCGGCGTCACGTTGTGGGTCGCGATTTCGGTGCTGTCGCTGGTGGCGATCTGCCATCTGTAGACCCCCGTTCCTATTTTCGGAAACCGTTGCGGATTGTCCCCGATATTTTTTATCTTTATCCCGACCTCTTAAATGCAGACTTATGGATAAAGCGAAAGCGTATATCGACGAACACAAGGAGCGTTTCGTCGGGGAGCTGTTCGAACTGTTGCGGATTCCGTCCGTCAGTGCGCAGAGCGTGCATGCGCCCGACGTGGTGCGTTGTGCCGAATTGTTGGCCGGATTGCTGGTGCGTTCCGGAGCCGACCGCGCCGAAGTGATGCCCACTGAAGGAAATCCGATCGTTTACGCCGAGAAAATCGTCGATCCGGCGGCTAAGACCGTGCTGGTCTACGGCCATTACGACGTGATGCCGGTCGATCCGCCCGACCGGTGGGAGACCGATCCGTTCGAACCGGTCGTCCGCGACGGCCGGATCCGGGCGCGCGGCGCCGACGACGACAAGGGACAACTTTATATGCATGTCAAGGCGCTGGAAACCATGTTGCAGACCGGCACGCTCGCGTGCAATGTGAAATTTATGATCGAAGGCGAAGAGGAGATCGGTTCGGGCAGCATCGCCCGATGGTGCGGCCTGCACCGGGAGTTGTTGAGAGCCGACATCATTTTGGTTTCGGATACCAGCTTGCTGTCGTGGAAGGTGCCGTCGATCACCTGCGGCCTGCGCGGTCTGTGTTACGTTGAGGTCGAAGTGACGGGGCCGAACCGCGACCTGCATTCCGGTCTGTACGGCGGAGCGGTAGCCAATCCGATCAATGTGCTCTCCGGGATGATCGCTTCGCTGATCGATGCCGAAGGGCGCATTACGATTCCCGGCTTTTACGACGGCATCCGTGAGCTTGCTCCGCAAGAGCATCGGGAGTTTGCCGCCGCGCCGTTTTGCGAGGCGGCCTATTGCAAGTCGCTCGGTATTCTCGAAACGCAGGGCGAAAAAGGATATACGACGCTGGAACGCACCGGGATCCGGCCGTCGCTCGACGTGAACGGCATCTGGGGGGGCTATACCGGCGAAGGGGCCAAAACGGTGATTCCGTCTTCGGCGTATGCGAAGATCTCGATGCGATTGGTTCCCGGCCAGGATTTTCATAAAATAGGGGAGCTGTTCGCGGCTTATTTCCGGGACATCGCCCCGCGCAGCGTGAAAGTGCGGGTCAAAGTGCTGCACGGCGGCGCTCCGTACGTGTCGCCGACCGATCTGCCGGCTTACCGGGCTGCTTCGGCGGCGTTCGAGCAGACTTTCGGCCGCAAGCCGGTTCCGTTCTATTCGGGCGGCAGCATCCCTGTAATCAGCGTTTTCGAAAAGGAACTCGGCGTAAAGTCCATCCTGATGGGATTCGGACTGGACGAGGATGCGATCCACTCGCCGAACGAAAGTTATCCGCTGGCCAATTTCTACCGGGGAATCGAAACGATCGTTCGGTTTTACGCGAACTACGCTGCGATGGGAACGGCATAATTTCCTTCGCGGCATAAAGATAAAAAGTGACTTTAACCTGTTGTTTGTTTATAAGAAGAAATACGCGACGCAAAACAGAGCTAGGACACACAAACGTCCGATCGTCTCATATTTTCTTTTATACTTATGCAACACTAAAGATATAACCAACGATATAACCGATACGACAAGCGCTATCAATGCCAAATTATAATTTTTCTCAAGGGGATTTCCAATATATAGATAGAGAGCTAAGATAATAAATACCCATATCCCTGTTTGTATCGGCACTTTTTTCATGACGGTTTATTTTTGGCGGTTAACGGCGGCGGCGCAATGATGTCGGGTCATTTGTTGATGGATGATATAGAAGATGAATAAAGATAATTATTACCTACTTATATCAAAGCACAAAAGGCGGCATTTATTAAATGCCGCCTTTTAGGCGTTGTTTCTTCCTGCATTTCACATGCAATTCGGAGATAAAGAGCCGGATAATTAAGCTTCGGCTACCACTTCGAATTTAACGGTTGCGCTGATGCCTTTGTAAAGCTTCACGGCGGCTTCGTAAGCGCCGATCGTCTTCACGGGGTCTACGCTGATGCTCTTGCGGTCTACGGCGATCCCTTTTTCGTTCAGGGCCTCGGCCACGTTCGCTGCGGTTACCGAACCGAAAATGCGTCCTTCCTCGGCTTTGGCGGTGATGGTCAACGCGATCTCTGCCAGCTTGGCTGCCAGCGCTTCGGCGTCGGCGATCAGCTTGGCCTCTTTGTGCGCCTGCTGTTTCAGATTTTCGGCCAACACCTTGCGGGCGGAAGCCGTCGCGCTTTTGGCGTATCCCTGCGGGATCAGGTAATTATTGGCGTAACCGGGGCGAACTTCCACGATGTCGTTGGCATAACCCAAGTTCTCGACGTCTTTGATAAGAATTACTTGCATGATATTTCCTCCGGTTTTAGATTATTTAAACATATCGGTAACGAAAGGCAGCAGAGCCAGGTGGCGTGCACGCTTTACGGCGGTGGCTACCTTTTTCTGGAATTTCTGCGAAGTTCCGGTCAGGCGGCGGGGCAGGATTTTGCCCTGTTCGTTGAGGAACTTTTTCAGGAATTCGGCGTCTTTGTAATCGACGTATTTGATGCCGGATTTTTTGAAACGGCAGTATTTTTTCTTTTTGACCTCTACGGTAGGAGGGTTCAGGTATCTGATTTCGGATTGATTCTGTGCCATGACTTGTTATTCCTGTTTTGATTTGTATTTGTTTCTGCGTTTTTCTGCGTACTCAACGGCGTATTTATCCATTTTGAAAGTCAGGAAACGGATCACGCGTTCGTCGCGGCGATACTGAGTTTCGAGGATGTCGACGATGTCGCCTTCCGCTTCGAACTCGATCAGGAAGTAAAAGCCGGTGGTCTTTTTCTGGATCGGGTAGGCGAGTTTCTTGAGTCCCCACTCTTCGCCGCTTACGATCCGACCGCCGTTCTCGGTGATGACACCCTGGAATTTGCCGAACACCTCTTTGGTCTGAACGTCAGACAGCACCGGCGTGGCAATGAAAACGGTTTCGTAATGATTCATAACGATTTGATTTAATTTGTTTTGTGAAAATGTGCCGCAAAGGTAATAAAAAACAGGGAAATCCCAATGCTGTCCGCCGTTTTTTATGGTTTTTGCCGTTTAATTGTCTTTCAGCAGGCGGTCGATCGCCGCGCCGGCGCTGGAAATCCCGACCGGGGCATAGCGGGTGACGATCCTGCCGCTGCGGTCCATCAGCAGGTGGGACGGGAACATATAAAAGTCGCAAACCGTACTGAAGACAGTCGCCGAAGCGAAGTCGAACAGGAAACATTCGCCGGGGATTTTACCCTCGCCGACCATTTCGACCCACCTCTCCCGGGGCGACCATACCGCCAGGGTAACGAATACGACGTCTTTGCCCTCGTACTTTTCCTGCAGTTCGGCCAGACTTGACATCTGGGCGATGCAGGGAGAACACCACGTGCCCCAGACGTCGATGTAGACTACTTTCCCGGCATACCGGGAGCGAAGCAGGCCGAAAATGTCTTTTCCTGAGACGGTGTCGACCGTGCCGCCCTGTTTATCGAAATAGCAGATCTCTTTCAGGGGCGTTTCCGGGAACCGGATGTCCGTTCGCTCCCGTTCCGCCCGTACTGCCCGTACCGTCCGGTCGGAAAAATAGGGCGATTCGAAAAAGGAAGCGGGTTCCGTATCGGGTATGTCCGGGGCGCCTTGTTCCTGCAGCGTTTGGGCTACCAGTTGGAAAGTCATAAAGTCCCGGCGCGGAGAAGCGGGTTGCGTGCCGGCGAAGCGCGCGATCCGCTCCCACGGGGTGAGCGCCTTGTTTTCGGGACGGTCCGAAAAGAGGCCGAAACCGCGTTGCGCGTAATCCGTCAGAAAAGCCTGAGCGCCGGAAAAAGTCAGGCTTTGCAGATCGTTCGAAGCGATCTGGGACAGAAAGGGAAAATCTATTTGGTAGAAGCCCAGCGTCTCTCGGAGCTGGATATACACCCGCGCCGGAATGCTTTGCCGGGCCCACTCTTTCGCTGCTTTGGATAATTTGGCGCGCGCGCTGTAACGGGCCAGCGAATCTTGCATTTGCGCCGTTTTTTCCGGATACAGCCCGTAGGCGGACGAATCCCGGGGGAACCGGATCGTTTCCGACAGTTGCGACAGGTATTTTTCGCACGCGTTGATCTGGGCGTTCAGCGAACCCTGTTTGCCGCCGAAGACGAATCCCGTGTCGTCGTTGCCGCAGATTTTGCCGAAATCCAGCGTCAGCGATGCCGAATCCCCCGGGGCGGAGAGCAGGACGGCGTGGTGGGTGTCCATCCGGGCGCCGACGCCGATGCGGATGTCTTGGCGCCACGGCATTTCCCGTTTCAGGGTGAAGCTTGTGTCGCTGTCTATGAAAAAGGCTTGTTTGCCGTCCGTGCAGGGCGAATAAAGCGCATTGAGCGGGTCCCGGTAGCAGGTCGGGTCGTGGAAATCGACGGTAAGGACGCCGGTCGGATTCGTTCCCGTGTTGATGATTTTCAGATGCAGGGTCGACAGGGAGCGGGAGGTGTCGGAGGCCCGGAGCGTGCAGGAAATGCTGCCGGCAATCATTGCCAGGGCGATCAGTTGTAAACGTTTCATGGCGGCGAGTTTTAAAAGGTTGCGATTATAGACTGTATATTCAAAATTAAAGACTTTTTGTGGTATTTCCAAGGAGGGCGGACTTTTTATCCGGTGAAATTTACTGAGAAGATTCCCGGCGGCGGCGATCCGTTTTTCAGAGTTTCTTTTTACCTTTGTAAAATTGAAATTAATTTAAACCGCAGATAGCGCTATGTCAGAATTTATTTATCAGGAGCCTTTTCCGATTTCGGAGGATACCACCGAGTATCGCCTGCTCACCAAAGATTATGTCAAGACGGTCGAATGCGACGGCCGCAAAATCCTGAAGATCGACCCGAAAGGACTGGAACTGCTTTCGCGCGAGGCGTTCGCCGACGTATCGTTCTACCTCAGGGCTTCGCACCTGCAGAAACTGGCCGATATCCTGAACGATCCGGAGGCCACCGATAACGATAAATTCGTCGCTTATACGATGTTGCTGAATCAGGCGGTGTCGGCCGAGGGCGAATTGCCTACCTGCCAGGATACCGGCACGGCGATCGTGATCGGGAAGAAAGGCGAGGACGTATATACGGGCGCGAACGATGCCGAAGCCTTGTCGAAAGGCGTTTACGAAACGTATCGCGACCGCAACCTGCGCTATTCGCAGGTGGTGCCGTTCACGATGACCGAAGAGAAAAATTCGGGGACGAACCTGCCGGCGCAGATCGACCTGTACGCGACGCAGGGCAACAAATACAGCTTCCTGTTCATCACCAAGGGAGGCGGATCGGCGAATAAGACGTTCCTGTACCAGCAGACCAAGGCGCTGCTGAACGAGGAGTCGCTGACCAAATTCATTCGGACGCACATTATGGACCTCGGTACGTCGGCCTGTCCGCCGTACCACCTCGCGCTGGTGATCGGCGGTACGTCGGCCGAAGCGAACCTGGCGACCGTCAAGAAAGCGTCGGCCGGTTACCTGGACCACCTGCCCACTTCGGGCAACGAAGGGGGGCGCGCGTTCCGCGACCTGAAATGGGAAGAAAAGGTGCTGAAAATCTGCCGCGAGAGCGGCGTGGGCGCTCAGTTCGGCGGTAAATACCTCGTACACGACGTGCGGGTGATCCGCCTGCCGCGCCATGCGGCATCGTGTCCGGTAGGCATCGGCGTGAGTTGCAGCGCCGACCGGAACATCAAGGCGAAGATCACCGAAGAGGGGATTTTCCTCGAACAACTTGAGAAGAATCCGGCTCGTTTCCTGCCGAAGACGGCTCCCGGCATGAAACCCGCCGTTGAGATCGACCTCGACGAGGGCATGGATAAAGTGCGCGAAATCCTGTCCAAATACCCGGTTAAAACGCGCCTGAACCTCAAAGGCACGCTGATCGTGGCCCGCGACATCGCCCATGCCCGCATCAAACAAATGCTCGACGAAGGCAAGCCGATGCCCGAGTATTTCAAGAAACATCCGATTTATTACGCCGGCCCGGCTAAGACGCCGCAGGGAATGGCTTCGGGCAGCTTCGGCCCGACGACCGCAGGCCGTATGGACCCGTACGTCGACCTGTTCCAGGATCGCGGCGGATCGCTGGTGATGGTGGCCAAGGGAAACCGCACGCAGGCCGTGACGGACGCCTGCAAGAAGCACGGCGGGTTCTACCTCGGTTCGATCGGCGGCCCGGCCGCCGTGTTGGCGAAGAACAGCATCAAGAGCGTCGAGGTGGTCGATTTCCCGGAACTGGGAATGGAAGCCGTCCGCAAAATCTATGTCGAGAATTTCCCGGCGTTCATCATTGTCGACGACAAAGGCAACGACTTTTTTGCCGAGTTCAAGAAAGACGGCTGCGGGAGCGGACATTGATTGCCGCGCACCGTGTAAATGAAAAGCGGCGCCGTCTCCCGAAAGAGACGGCGCCGCTTGTATAGCGTCTGCCGTTTGATTGCATTTATTCTTCTTCTACCCGTTCGAACCAGGAGATCATGCCTCCGTCCGTATCGGCGTATCGGATGATGTCGAACTTGCGGACGTTGGATGCGGGAATCATGTAACTCCGGAATTTCCCCTTGATCGTTTCTCTGTATAAACCGCGTTCCGGGTCGATAAGGCTGAAATCCGCTTCCCGACCCGGAAATCCGATCGTGAAGTTACCGGCGGAATCGGATTGGAAAGAGGTGATCAGATCCGGTTCGGGGCCGTCCATATTTAAAAACGAAAAGGTTGAGTCCGAGAGACAATAGACGAATTTCCATGTACGGTTGTCATCCAGGTAGTAGTCTTCCCTGCCGGGGTATTTATAGACGCACACCCAGTATCCCCGGTATCGTTCGATGGTCGAGTCCAATCGGATGATCAGTGTGTCGCGTCCGCGCTGAAGCGCTTCGTCGAACAGCGCGGCGGAACCGTCCCGAATCATATCTTCACGGTACGAATCGAATCTTTTTTGCAGCGAGTCGGGTTCGAACCACCTGTAGGCAGGGGCCTCCCGGTTGTGGTTGATGTAGACGTAAGTCCGGGATAACCCGTAGACGGAATCCTGATCGTAATAGGTTTCGAGAACGGTAATCGAATCGGCCGGGTCGGCCGCATCGTATAGGGCGCCGCCCAATTGAAGGCGAATTGTATCGGCTACGGCCCGCATGTAGGCCGGATTCCTTAGGTCGGTTAGCGTACCCGGGGCGATCCTATCGCTATCGGTTGCGTCGGTTATCGTATCGATTACTACGGCGATTGGACCGGACGGGGTCGTCCGGGAGTTCCTGTTTCCCGATCCGGTGCAGGCGATCGAAAAGCCCGCGATCAGGAAAATAAAGCATAAATATTTCATAAGTTGGAGTTTTTGAGTTTCAAAGTTACGTAAGATTAAGGATAAAACGGCGTTCGCGAAGGTCTGTTTCTATGAATGCCGGATACTAAAGCGGGATTCGGACGCGTTTCTAAAACACGGCCGGGACAAGAATGTCAGTACCCGTTGCGGGTTTTGATTAAAAACAGTTATTTTTGCGGTTAAATTGATCCGATAGCAATATGTTACGTTTGATGAAGCATCTGTTTTGGGCGGCGGCTTTCCTGTTCGTTTCGGTGGCCGCTTTTGCTCAGAAAGTCGAGTTCGAGGCGAATGCGCCGGCCGTCGTGGCCGTCGGGGAGGCTTTCCGCATCGAGTTTTCGCTCAATGCCAAGCCCGAGGAGTTCGTGCCGCCGACGTTCGACGGATTCGACGTGGTGGCCGGGCCGACCCTGTCGGAAGGCACTTCGGTGTCGATCGTCAACGGCAACGTGACCAAGACTTCGTCTTTTACCTACACTTATGTCATTCAGGCTTCGTCGGTCGGCAAGGCTTCGATTTCGGCGGCGTCGGTCAGGGTGGACGGGAAGAGCTACGGGACGCAGCCGTTGACGATCGAGGTGATCGCCGACGAAGCTTCGGCCCGGCCGGGCGCCGCCGGAGGCGAAAAGCAGGCGGGGGAGGCGCGGTCGGCGAAGCTGGGGGCCGACGATTTGCTGGTGCGGGTTGCGGTCAATCGCAACAACGTATTCAAAGGACAGCCGATCCGGGCCACATTCAAAATTTATACGCGGGTGCAGTTGGGAGGGCTGGATAATGTTAAGTATCCGGCATTCAACGGTTTCTGGGTACAGGATCTCGATGTGCAGGGATACGGCTGGCAGCGGGAGACGTTGAACGGGAAAGTGTACGACGCCAAGATTATCCGGGAAGTGCTGCTCTATCCGCAGCAGGCCGGGCAGTTGCACATCGAGCAGTTCAGCCTGAATGCCGTCGCGCAGATCGTTATGCAGACCTCGCCGCGCGGGCAGTCGTTGTTCGACGACTTTTTCGGAGGCGGGCAAACGGTGCAGGAGGTGCGGAAAAACCTGTCGACCGCGCCGGTAGCGATTACGGTCAAGGATTTCCCCGCGGGGGCTCCCGCTTCGTTCAACGGAGCGGTCGGACAGTTCCAGATGAGCGGTGGGATCGACAAGAAAACGATGTCGGCCAATGCGTCCGACAATTTTACCCTGAAGATATCCGGCAGCGGCAACTTGCCGCTGATCCAGGCTCCGACGGTCGAAATGCCTACGTCGTTCGAGCAATACAACAAGAAGACGACCGAGAGCCTCGCGCACAATGCGAACGGGATTACCGGTTACCGCCAGTTCGAATACCCGTTCATCCCGCGCGCAGAGGGTAGCTATACGATCAATCCGGTGGAATTCAGTTATTTCGATCCGGATGCGGCCAAGTATGTGACGCTGAATACTTCGTCGTTCAACATCGAGGTGCGTCCCGATTCGACCGGCGGAGGCGGGGTGTCGGGGATCGTCAGCGGAATCAATAAGGAGGATCTGAAGATTCTGGACAAGGATATCCGTTTCATCCGTATCGGCGATCCGTGTTTGACGCGGCGCGGGAACCTACTGTTCGGCAGTACGGCCTATTTTGCGGCGCTGGCGCTGATCCTGCTCGTTTTCGCCGGAGGATATCTTTATCTGAAAAAACGCCTGAGCGAGATGCAGAATACCGTGCTGGTGCGTAACCGGAAAGCGAACAAAGTGGCGTTGCAGCGTTTGCGGGCCGCCTTCCAGCACATGAACGCAGGGAGTGAAAAAGCGTTTTACGAAGAGATGCTGAAGGCGTTGTGGGGTTACATGAGCGATAAGCTGAACATTCCGGTCGCCAACCTGACGAAAGACAATATCCGCGAGGAATTGCTCAAGCGCAACGTTTCGGCCGAATTGACCGGGCAGTTTATCGATACGATCACCCACTGCGAGTATGCGCAGTATTCGCCGTCGTCCTCGGGGCGGATGAGCGAACTTTACGGCTCTGCGGCGGGGATTCTTTCCAAATTGGAATCGGTAATTAAAAAGTAACATGCATAAGATGAAAAAGATCATTCTGATCGTATTTCCGCTGGTTGCGCTGTGTTGCGGCACGGTTGTCGCGCAGGCGGATGCCGATAAAATCTGGGACGATGCCAATACGGCGTATATCAATGCCGATTACGTAGCCGCCATCGACGGTTATGAAAAGCTGCTCGATTCGGGACTCGAAAGCGACCGGCTTTACCTGAATCTCGGGAACGCCTATTTCAAACGCGGTATGAACGGCAAGGCGATCCTGAACTATAACCGGGCGCTGAAACTCGCGCCTTCCGACGACGATATCCGTTACAACCTGTCGATCGCCAACGCTTATGTGCAGGACAAGATCGATGCGGTTCCCGTTTTTTTCGCGAAGCGTTGGCTGATCGGATTGGGGAACAGCCTGAGCAGTAACGCGTGGGCGGCACTGAGCCTGCTCTTTTTCGCGCTGACGCTCGTCGGACTCGGCGCTTACCTGCTGCTGCGCCGCGTCGCGCTGCAGAAGGCCGGGTTCTACGGGGCTTTGGTTTCCGTCGCGGCGTTCGCGCTGGCGGTCGTTTATGCGGCCGTCGGGCGCAGCCAGCGCATCCATCCCGCAGAGGCGATCGTGATGAGTACGGCGGCTCCGGTCAAGAGTTCGCCCGATCCGCAGAGCAAGGATATTTTCGTATTGCACGAGGGAACGAAGGTGGCGGTCGGCGATTCGCTGGGCGACTGGCGTGAAATACGTATCGCCGACGGTAACAAGGGCTGGGTTCAGGTTTCGGCCATCGAAATGATCGATTAGCGGGGAGATGTCGAAATTACTGGACGACGTGGTGAGCGAGCTGTCGCGGTTGCCGGGCGTAGGCCGGCGTACCGCGATGCGCCTGGCGATGCACATGCTGCGGATGGAAGAGCATGACGTGATGTTGATGACGCAGGCGATGGCCCGTTTCCGTTCCGATATCCGCTATTGTTCCCGATGCAACAACCTCTCCGACGGCGATGTCTGCGAAATATGCTCCGATGCGACGCGCGACCGGTCGACGGTCTGTGTGGTCGAACAGGTCAAAGACGTGCTTTCGATCGAAAATACGCGGCAGTATAACGGTCTGTATCACGTTTTGGGGGGCGTCATTTCGCCGATGCAGGGGATCGGTCCGTCCGACCTGAAGATCGACCTGCTGCTCGACCATCTGGCGAGCGGGGATGTCAGGGAGGTGATCCTTGCACTGAGTACGACGGTCGAAGGAGAGACCACTTCTTTCTATATATCGAGACGGCTGCAAGCGTGCGAAGGAGTCCGTCTGACTTCGATCGCTCGCGGGATCGGGTTCGGGGACGAGTTGGATTATGCCGACGACCTGACCATTGCCCATGCGCTGCATAACCGCCGGCCGCTGTAATCTTTCTGCGGCGTTTTTTCATTTCTTCAGTCCGATGAAACCGGGCGTTCGCTCCGGAGGTTTTCCGGGGAGTTCCATTTGTCGTGGTTTGCATCGTTCGGAATGTTGCGGACGGCTCGGTAAATGGTATTTGCGATTTCTTTACGGCCGGATTTCCGGTTAGCATCCCGAACTGTCGGAATGTCCGTGACAGGCCGGCATGTCAGAATGACCGGGGCGGTCGAAGCGTTTTTCGCCGGGTATGATAAAAAGAGAAGCACTTACGCAATACGTAAGTGCTTCTCTTTCATTGTCGGGGTACCGGGATTCGAACCCGGGACCTCCAACTCCCGAAGCTGGCGCGCTAACCGGACTGCGCTACACCCCGCGACAAATCGAGCGCAAATATAGTAATTATTCGTTATGTGCCAAAGAAATATTCCGTTTTATTTTGCGATTGTCCGGAAAAAGAGGATGCGATTTTTTTTTGTTTCATTTAAAGTATTGGTACGTAGTTTGTTGTTGTTCGCTTTCTAATATCGAAAAAAAGTGAAAAAAATGATCTTTCAGTTGATGGAGCCGGTGGAATTTGATATTTTTGAAAAAAGTTTTATAAATTTGCACACGTGGCAGAAAGTTTGAAGTAAGTATGTGAAAATAAGATACAACATTGGACGAGGTTTGGAGCCTGCCACCTTGGAATATAACGGGGATGGATTTGAAGTTCGATGATTTTATGGTTAAATCATTTTAAAAAAAATTTTACTATTAAAACAGATTGATTATGAAAAGATTTTTCATTGCAGTGGCGTTGACGGTCGCATGTGCGCCGGCTTTTGCTCAGGAGGTAGTCGGACTTCAGGAAGCCCAGACCCGCAGAGGCCCCTACCTGACCAATCGTTTGTTCGACAACATTTTTATCAGTGTTGCCGGAGGTATCAATATTTATGAAGGAGAGAATGACAGTTACGGCGGTAAGCGCCTTGCGCCGGCTCTGGACGTGGCTGTCGGTAAATGGGTCACTCCGAGCGTGGGACTGCGTTTGCAGTATTCGGGCCTGAAAGCTTACGGCTGGACGAACGCCCGTACCATGTACGCGGTCGCATCGGAATCTGCCGATTCGAGGGGAATGTTCCGTGAAAAGTTCAACGTATCGAACTTGCACGCCGACGTAATGTGGAATATCTCCAACGCGATCGGCGGTTATAAGGAAACCCGTACCTGGAATTTCGTACCTTATGTCGGTTTCGGTTGGGCCCGTTCGTTCGGAAACCACGCCTATAACAACGAGTTCGCCTTCACGTACGGTTTGCTGAACAACATCCGTCTGGGCGGTCTGGTAGACCTGAACCTCGAAGTGAAGCAGATGGTCGTTAACCAGCGTTTCGACGGCGTCGTTCGCGGCAGCAAGGGCGAAGGAATGACGACCATTACGGCCGGTCTGACCTTTAAGTTGAACCGTCGCGGCTTCAGCCGTCCGATCGTTCCGGTTCCGGTAGACCTGACTCCGTATAACAACAAGATCGCTTCGCTGGAAGGGGATCTGGCCGATGCGCAGGCCAATGCGAAACGTCTGGCCGACGAACTGGCAGCCGAAAAGAACAAAGTGAAAACGACGCCTGCTCCGGCTCCCGAAATCGAAGGCCCGATCATGGGTACGTTCTTCAATATCGGCAGCTACACCCTGTCTGCGAAAGAGATCATGAACCTGGGTTATGTAGCCAAATTCATGAAGGCTTATCCGGACAAGAAGTTCAAGATCGTGGGTTATGCCGACAGCGCTACCGGTTCTGCAAAACGCAACCAGTACCTGAGCCAACAGCGAGCCGAAGCCGTTTACAAAGTGCTCGTCGACCGTCTGGGCGTGAAAGCTTCCCAGTTGGAGATCGTAGCGAAGGGCGGTACCAACGAATTCCCGGAAATTCCGTTGAATCGTGTGGCTATCGTGGACGCCGACTGATAAAAGACAAATCATTAACGATAACCGGAATGGCCCGTTCATTCCGGTTATTTTTGTTTTTTGTCGGGATATCGGAATACGGCTCCCGTTTCTTTCTGAAACAAATATGCCGGCATATCGTGTTTCGGATGTCGGATTCTTTCCTGAAATCAATGTAGGAGGATCGGTATTTCAAAAGTTAAAAACTAGCTTCGTTCGTTACGCGGTCGGATTTTCTGACTTTTTAATGAATTTGTTTTGAAAATCGAACGTTTTGTTTTATATTCATATCTTGGAAAGATTTCTTGATCTTGATCTTGCGGTTGTAAATGGGCAGATGTCCGAAACTCAAATGTCGGTTTATCATGAAGCGCAGGCGCGGATTGACAAAAAAGTGATTTTTTCTAAAGGTAAATTTGAAATGAATCTTCGGTCGGGGAGTGAAGTCGGGATTTCCGACAGGTTATTCGATCACTTCAAAACTTGTATGGACGCCCAGAATCGAAATTTAGCCGAGGCTCAATCGGATGGTTTAATTCCTGTTGAGGTTTCGCCTAATGTAGTTCGATTCATTGATCCGAATGCTCCGATCTTGTTAGGAATGACAAAAGGAGGGGGTGTGGAAATTCCGGAAGGGGGAACGACGAACGTGGATTTTTTTTGGAGCGGTTGTGATATCTATATATCTAATGAGATGTTAAAGGGTATCTCTGATGGTGCAGATTTGGCATCTATAATTGCAACTTTTTCTGCAGCCCTTCCTGCCGCTACGCCTGTTGCGGCCATAACAGCTGCGGCAAGTGCTTTAGCCTCTGTGGGGCTAGGCCGTTTAGCATCAGATTATCCGAATGGAATAATTATTGACTGCGACTTAGCTCCCGGAACGCAGCATACAGGGCTTATTAGGCCGCAGGTTCCTGGTAGTATGGTGGATATGTAGGCTTATGCGCAGCAAATTGTTATACAAAGTCGCGGTTGTTTTTTCATGTATCGTCCTTGTTATTCTCATTTGGACGCGAACGTGGTTTTTAACGGTCTTAATAACTTGTTCGCTTATCTTGACTGTGTCGCAAGAATCTATAACCAACAAAAAAGCATTAAGAATCATTCGCATAGTTATTATAGCAGTAATTTTTATCGCTTCAGCGTTTTATTATTGTGTGAAACCTTACTGAGACGGTGGAATCTAACAATAATCGTGATTTTTATTGCGGAGAATTTATGGTATAAGGAGCAACGAAATCAAAAAGAATGTCGTTTTTTCTTTTGCTAATTATGTATTAAATTGTGTCATTTCTACAGTTTCTGATATCTGAGATAAGTCAGAATACATTCATTCAGTTTGCAGCCACTATTACGATAGTAGTGGCTGCAATCGTTTTGCTATTTCGAATAAGACGAAAGTTTTTCCTGAATGCCGGTGAGGTTTTTTTGCTAAGTTTTCTGGGGTTGATTGCTGTTTTCGGACTTTTTTCACCTTTCCCGGAACGAAACCTTTTTTACAGGATCGGTTTAGTCTTGGGAGTTTTTGTGATCCTGAAAACTCTTTTCGGAGAGCGGGATATCCGTTTGTTATCTGTTGTCATTGTTTTATTGGGGATTTGCGAAACTTTGTATGGTATTTCCCGTTATAGATCAGATGTTTTGGGGGCTTGCGGACATTTTGATAATCCTGCCGGTTTTGCATCGATGCTGATTGCGCTGCTTCCTTTTGCAGTATATCAGGTTGTCCGCCGCGGATTTCTGTTACGGATTCTCGGAATCTGTGCAATCGGAATTTTCCTGACAGGACTCGTATTGTCGAAGTCACGGGCCGGACTAATCGCTGCAGGAGCGATCGGTGCGATCTGTTTGTTGCGATATACTTATAAATCTTTTGCGTCGCTTTCCGAAAAAATCAAATGGCTTGTTTCCGTATTCATTTCCGCGTGTATTATAGGTGGAGGAATAAGCCTGTATTTTTATAAAAAAGATTCGGCCGATGGGAGGGTATTGATTTGGAAGTCATCCTGGGATATGGTGACCGATAAACCGTTTTTCGGGCATGGGGCGAATGCTTTTCAGCCAAACTATATGCTTTATCAGGCTGCTTATTTTGAAAAGAATCCGAATAGCCGGTTCGGGAATCTTGCTGATAATGTCAGAGCTCCTTTTAATGAGTATCTTGGTTTTTTGATTCAATTCGGCGTGACGGGGATTTTGTTGCTTTCCGTACTTCTCTTTTTTTACATTCAGAAAAAGCCTGATAATAATTACCGAAGATAAACAGATGGCTGTCTTGTCATTATTGGGAATCGGCATCTTGGGTTTGTTTTCTTATCCGCTTTCCTATGCGGTTGTTTTAATTATGGTTTCGTTGAACTTGTTTCTGATCACAAGATCACAGGGACAAGATATATTGAAAGGTACTGTTCCTGTCTGGTTACTGCTGGCGATCTTTTTGCCTGCTGTTTATTATGCTAGTGTGGATTCTATGAGAAAAGTTCGATCGGAGAAAGTATGGAGTCGGTTAAAAAAACAGTACTTCATTCAGGGGGTGAGCGAACAAATGTTAACTCGATATCGTGATTTGTATTTAATTGAACAGTTTGATGATCCTGAATTTCTTTATAATTACGGAGCTATTCTGAATAAATCCGGGCAATATCAACAAAGCAACCAGGTATTGAGAGATTGCGAACGACAATTGAATGATTGCGATGTACAGGTGTTGCAGGCAGATAATTATTATAATGTCGGCGATTATATCCAAGCGGAACAGTGTGCCCGGTTAGCCTCCAGGATGTGTCCTAACCGTTTTACACCCCTTTATCAGTTGGTGTTGATTTACGATAAAACGGGCCGAAGAGTAAAGGCCCTTCAATTGTCCGATGAAATTTTAAGAAAGCCGATGAAAGTACGAAATACAGAAGTTTATAAGATTATACTTAAATTAAACGCATTTATTCAACAGAATGAATGATGGTCAGTGCAAATAGCGCTACCGGTTCTGCAAAACGCAACCAGTACCTGAGCCAGCAGCGAGCCGAAGCCGTTTACAAAGTGCTCGTCGACCGTCTGGGCGTGAAAGCTTCCTAGCTGGAGATCGTAGCGAAGGGCGGTACCAACGAATTCCCGGAAATTCCGTTGAATCGTGTGGCTATCGTGGACGTCGACTGATAACGTCGATCGTTTAACCGAAATATCCGGGATAAGTCATTATCCCGGATATTTTTGTTTTCTGGCTGCCGGTAAGCAACGATCGGACGGTCGCAGGCATCCTTAAAGCAGGGCCGGCGTTTCGAGTCGGATATCCGTGTGTTTTTTTATCTATTCCGTGCGAATTGCTTCGGTTTGATTTGCAAATTCGTTTAATAATCGTTTCTTTGTTATACGAAAAGGGTCAAACGGGATAGGTTTGAGGAATATTCGGCCTTGACAATGATTTTTGTCCGAGTAAAGACGCCGGAATGAAACGGTTTGCGTACGAACGAATAGGAGGGAATTTATCGATTACTTTTGACTGTTTTGCATTGGATGGAAAGAACAAAGGATGTGCCCGGGATCAGCCTCGTGGTTCCCGTATACAACGTGCAGGAATATTTGCCCGAGTGCCTGGATTCTCTGTTGGGGCAGAGTTTTGCGGCGATCGAGATCATCCTGGTCGATGACGGTTCGACCGATGCCTCTGCCGAAATCTGCGATCGCTATGCGGCCCGGGACGGCCGCATCCGGGTCGTTCATCAGCAGAATGCCGGCGTAAGCAAGGCGCGCAACGTCGGGATCCGTCTCGCCCGCGGTAAATATCTGGGATTCGTCGACGGCGACGATTGGGTCGACCGGGATTATTGCAAGCGGCTGTATGAAACGTTGATCGATTACCGGGCGGATATTTCGATCTGCTCTTATTACGTGGCGCGGTCGCGGAAAACCAAACCCGAGGCGGCGGACGGAAAAATAACGATTTACGACCGGAAAGAGGCTATCCGGATGCTGTATGAAGATGTCCGGATCAGGAGTTTCAGTTGGAACAAGTTGTTCCGACGCGAGTTGTTCGACGGGATCGGGTTCCCCGAAGACCGTATCATGTGTGAAGATATGGCCATTATGCATAAGCTGTTTTACCGGACCGGGGCGGTCGTGCAGATGAATGTTCCGTTGTATTATTACCGGATGCGGGGCGATAGCTGTACGAACGAGATGTCCCATCCGTTGAAAGAGTATCAGTTTTTTCTGGCGGTCTGCGAACAGGCGCTTTTCGAGAAAGAGAAAAACCTGCTGCCCGAAGAGCGCGGAAAACTGGAGGCCAAGGTGCTGAAAAGGGCGATCCGCCTGATCGGGCGAATCGTATCCCGTGAAAATTATACCGCATTCGAAAGCCTGTACGGCGATGTGATTGCAAGGATGCACGGTTATGACCATCTGGGGATCGGACGAATCGGTATCGGCGTTTGTCTCAGGCGGAAGATGATTTATGATCATTTCGACGGATATGCGAATCTGATCCGAAGTTGCCGGAAACTGACCGGCCGAAAATGCCGTTAACATCCAAAGGAATGAGCGTACCGGAGATAACCGTCGTAGTTCCTGTCTATAACGTGCAGGCTTATTTGCCGAAGTGCATAGACTCCCTTTTGGCGCAGACTTTCGGTGAAATCGAGATCATTCTCGTCGACGACGGTTCGACGGACGCGTCGGGGGCCGTCTGCGATTCTTATGCGGAGCGGGATAGCCGGATCCGGGTCGTCCACCAACGGAATGCCGGGGTCAGCGGAGCCCGCAATGCGGGTATTCGGCTTGCGCGCGGCAGGTATTTGGGTTTCGTGGACAGCGACGACTGGGTGGATCGCGATTTTTGCCGGACATTGTACCGGGGGGCGACGGATTACGGGGCGGATATTTCCATTTGTTCGTATTACGAGGTCGGGGAGCAAGGGATGCGGTGCGGGGCTTCCGGGGACGGCGGCGATACCGTCGTTTATGACCGCAGGGAGGCGCTGAGATTGTTATACGAAGACTCCCTGATAAGAAGTTATTTCTGGGATAAACTGTTCAAACGGGAGTTGTTCGACGGGGTGCTTTTCCCGGAAGATCATACGGTCTTTGAGGATATGGCGATCATGTACAAACTGTTTTACAGAGCGAACCGGATCGTGCAACAGAATGTGCCTCTATATTATTACCTGCTCCGGACCGGAAGTATCCTGCACAGCGGATTTGATCCGCAGGCCGAATATCGGTTCTTTTTGGTGATCCGTGAGAGGGTGCTGTTCCTGCGCGAAAAAAATGTTTTCCCCGAAGACCAGGATCGGTTCGAAGCCGAAGTGTTGAAACGAGGCGCCCATGTGATCAATCACATCTCCGTTTTCGGCGAGGCGTTCGAATTCGACGCCGTTTGCAGGGATATCGTATCTAAGATGCATGATTTCGATCGCCTGAAATTCAGCCGAATCGGTTGGGGAACTTGGTTCAGACGGCGGATGCTGTACGGTCATTACGGGCTTTATATCAGGGCGTACCGCGTATTTCGGAAAATATTCAAAAGCAAAAGCCGGTAATGCCCGACGGAAAAGAGCGAACGGTTTGAAAATAAATAAACCGAGCGGCGGCAATTATTTTGCCGCCGCCCGCATTTTCCATTTGTCGGGGTACCAGGATTCGAACCTGGGACCCCCTGCTCCCAAAGCAGGTGCGCTAACCGGGCTGCGCTACACCCCGAATATCCTTCTCCGGACGGAAAAGTCAGGGCAAAAGTAATTTATTTTTCCGGATTTGCAAAAGCGGCGCGCTGCGAAGTCCCGTGATGCGGCAATTTACCGCGGCGGAATCCGAACGACGTCTCGCCCGTACTCCGGAAGCGCGGGACATTTCCGGAATTCATGCCGGAGACTTTTCCGTTGTACGGTAGGAGAGATCAAATAAAATTGGTATCTTCGTCGAATAATCCGCGATTGGACTATGGAACACTACGAAGATATACACGGCAGGGAGCACGACAGCGCGCTGGCGGTGAACCGGGGCGTCGAACAGCCTCCCGTCGTAAACCCTTATTTCCGCCGGGCGAAACGGCATCGGATGACGACCGACGAATACATGCAGGGAATCCTGGCGGGTAATATTACGGTGCTTTCGCAGGCGATTACGCTGGTCGAGAGCCTGTTGCCCGAACACTACGCGCAGGCGCAGGAGATCATCGAGCGCTGCCTTCCCCATTCGGGCCGGTCGGTGCGGATCGGGATCACCGGGGTGCCGGGCGCCGGCAAGTCGACGTTTATCGAAGCGATCGGCGACATGGTGGCCAACCTCGGGCACAAGCTTTCGGTGCTGGCGATCGACCCGAGTTCGGAGCGCAGCAAAGGTTCCATCCTGGGCGATAAGACCCGGATGGAGACGCTTGTGCACAATCCGAGCGTTTTCATACGCCCTTCCCCTTCGGCCGGTTCGCTCGGTGGGGTGGCCCGCAAGACGCGCGAAACCATCATTCTGTGCGAAGCCGCCGGGTTCGACGTTATTTTCATCGAGACGGTCGGGGTGGGGCAGTCCGAGACGGCCGTGCATTCGATGGTCGATATGTTTTTGTTGTTGCAGATCGCCGGCGCCGGCGACGAACTGCAAGGGATCAAGCGCGGCATCATGGAGATGGCCGATATGATCGCGATCAACAAGGCCGACGGCGGCAATCAGCAGCGTGCCGATGTAGCCCGGAGTCATTTCGCCAATGCGCTGAACCTGTTTCCGATGCCCGATTCGCAGTGGCGGCCGCGGGTTTACACCTGTTCGTCGGTCGAGCACACCGGACTGTCCGAAATCTGGAACGGCGTCGAAGATTTTTTGAAGTTTACCGGAAAGAACGGTTATTTCCAGCGCAACCGTCACCGGCAGGCTAAATACTGGATGTACGAAACGATCGACGAAGCGTTGCGCGAGCATTTTTACCGGAACGAAGAGGTCGCGGCCCGGATCGGCGAATTCGAGAAGATGGTGCTGGCCGACCGTAAAAGTTCGTTCGTCGCGGCCCGCGAGTTGCTGAACGATTATTTCGGCAAGATCGGGAAATAAATTCCGTCGGGAAGGCGGATAACGATTGCCGGTTGCGGGTCAGATGATCCGCAGCCGGTTCGTCATATAATATTGCAGCACCCCGCGCATCACCAGAAATGCCGTGAATGCGAACCAGAGGGCGTTGTTGCCCGCTATGCCGCGCAGTCCGTAATAGGCGGCGAAGAAGACGACCGTCGAGACGAAGACGGAGTTGCGCATCACCGCCGTGCGGGTCGCTCCGATCAGAATGCCGTCGATCATGAATGGGGCGAAGGCGATCAGCGGGATCACGACCAGCCATTCGACATAGGCCCCGGCTCCGGACAGAATGGCCGTGCTGTCGGTGAACAGCGACAGGATCGTCCGCCAGCCGAAGGCGTAGACGCCGACGTAGAGTATCGCCACGACGAGGCTCCATGCGAGCAGGTAGCGGATGCATTTGCGCAGCATCTCGGGATTCCGGGCGCCTACGTAGCGTCCCGCCAGCGATTCCCCGGCATAGGCGAAGCCGTCCATCAGGTACGAGAACAACGTGAAAAGCTGCATTAGCAGCATGTTGACCGCCAGCAGCGTGTCTCCCATGCCGGACGATGCGGAGGTGAAAAAAGTGTATACGGCGACGATGCAGGCCGTCCGCAGGAAAATGTCGCGGTTGATTCGGAAAAATCCGAGCATCGGTTTGATCTTCAGGCTCTCTTTCAGGTCGATGTAGCGTAGAAAGCGCCGGTAATACCGGAGCCACAGCCCGGCGGAGATCAGCAGACCGCAATATTGCGCGACGACCGTTCCCCAGGCTACGCCGGCGATGCCCCAGCCGAGTCCCAGCGTGAACCACAGGCAGAAGACGATGTTGATCAGGTTGATGACGATGGCGATGTACATTGGGAAGCGCGAGTTCTGCATACCGATGTACCATCCCTGGAAAGCGAACAGCGAGATGGTGGCCGGGGCCGCCCAGATGCGTGCGAAAAAATATTCGGCCGCATAGCGCATCGTGTGCGGCGTGCCGTCCATCATCATCAGCGTCAGCCGGCCGGCTGGACGCTGCAGGATCAGCAGCGCCATCGCTGCCGCCAGCGCGACCGAAAGAGCCCGTACCAGAATGGCGGCGATTTCGCGGAAATCGTGCGCGCCGTAGGCTTGTGCCGCCAGGCCGCTGGTTCCCATTCTCAGGAAAGCCAGGTTCCAGTATATGAAGTTGAAAACGGCCGTCCCGATGGCGATTCCGCCGATCAGCGCGTCGTCGCCGAGGTGACCGACGATGGCCATGTCGACCATGCCCAACAGCGGGATCGTGATGTTGGAGATGATGTTCGGAATGGCCAGCGCGAGGATTTTACGGTTCATACCGCAAAGGTACGGCTTTTTTGCATCCTGTCGGCGGCATTCCGTCCATTCCGGTCATAAAAAGGACTTTACGGCTTTCCTGCAAGGTAGTCGGCGGCGCGGTCTGCGCACCGTTCGCCGTCGATGGCGGCCGAGATGATTCCCCCGGCGTATCCGGCGCCCTCGCCGGCCGGGAAAAGCCCCGCGGTCTGCGGGTGCATCAGCGTCGCCGGATCGCGCGGGATGCGTACCGGCGAAGAAGTGCGCGATTCGACGCCGACGACGAGCGCCTCGTTCGTTACGAATCCGCGCAGTTTTTTGCCGAACGAGGCCAGGCCGCCCCGCAGCGCGTCGGAAATCGTACCGGGCATCCATTGTTCCATTCGCGTCGCGGCGATGCCCGGCACGTAGGAGCAGCGCGGCAGCGATCCGGACGCTTTTCCGGCTACGAAGTCGGCCAGCCGTTGCGCCGGGGCGATCTGCCGGTCGCCGATCTGCCGGTAGGCCAGCTCTTCGAATTGCTGCTGGAAACGCAGCCCGGCCAGTTCCCCGTGTTCGGCCCGCAGGTGTTCGAAGTCGGAAAGGCGGATTTCGGTGACGATGCCCGAATTGGCGAATACCGAGTTGCGGCCCGACGGCGACATGCCGTTGACGACCGACTCTCCGGCGCGCGTCATGGCCGGCACGATAAAACCTCCCGGACACATGCAGAACGAGTAGACGCCCCGTCCGCCGACCTGGCTGACCAACGAGTACGAGGCGGCGGGCAGGTATTCGCCGCGTTCGGGCAGGTGGTATTGCGCGCGGTCGATCAGTTGTTGCGGATGCTCGGCCCGGACGCCCATCGCGAACGGTTTGGCTTCGATCCGTACTCCCCGGCGGTGCAGGATTTCGTAGATGTCGCGCGCCGAGTGTCCGGTCGCGAGAATTACGGCGGCCCCTTCGACCGTCGTGTCGCCGAGGCAGACCCCGGCGATTTTTCCGTTCCGGATTCGGACGTCGGTTATTTTCGCCCCGAACAGCACTTGTCCGCCGGCGTCGACGATCGTCTGTCGCATCGCGGCGATGATGCGCGGCAGCCGGTCGGTGCCGATGTGCGGGTGCGCGTCGTACAGGATCGACTCGTCGGCGCCGTGGAAGCGGAAAACTTCGAGCGCCTTGCGGTAGTCGCCGCGTTTTTTCGAGCGCGTGAAGAGCTTGCCGTCGGAATAGGTGCCCGCTCCGCCTTCGCCGAAAGCGTAGTTCGATTCCGGATCTACCGGGCCGTTGCGGTTGATCCGGGCGATGTCCCTTTTGCGCGCTGAGACGTCTCGTCCGCGTTCGAGTACGATCGGGCGCAAGCCGCGTTCGATCAGCCGCAGCGCGGCGAACAGTCCGGCCGGCCCCGATCCGACGACGACGACCGGCGTGCGACCCCCGACCTGCGGATAATCGAAGCGCACCGGCGGCGGAGCCTGTTCTCCGTCGACATAGATCTGTACGCCGAGGTTGACGCGGATCTGGCGGCTGCGCGCGTCGATCGAACGGCGAACGATGCGTACCAGTGCGATCCGGGATTGCGGAACGGCTATCCGGTCGGCGATCAGCGGCAGGTAACGGGCCTGGTCGGATGCCTGTTTCGGCGTGAGTTCCAGCGACAGTTCGATGGGCATAATTTTTAAGGATAAAGTTACATATTTCGCCAAAATTACTACTTTTGTTTTAAAATTAGCGTGTCGCGTGCAACATCGCGGCGCATAGCAACTGAATGTATGAGAAACCTGGTGATTATTCCGACCTACAACGAGCTTGACAACATCCGGCCGATGATAGACAAAGTCTTTTCCCTGCCTGAAAAGTTCGACCTGTTGATTATCGACGACGGCTCTCCGGACGGTACGGCGAAAGTAGTCCGGGAGCAGCAGCGGGTCTATCCCGGCTCGCTGCACCTGATCGAGCGTTCCGGCAAGCTGGGACTCGGCACCGCTTACCTTGCGGGATTCCGCTGGGCGCTTGAGAACGGGTACGACTACGTTTTCGAAATGGACTGCGATTTTTCGCATAATCCGGACGATCTGGTGCGGTTGTCGCAGGCGGCGGTCGCAGGGGCCGACCTGGTGATCGGGTCGCGTTACGTGACCGGCGTGAACGTGGTGAACTGGCCGATGAAGCGGGTGCTGATGTCCTATTACGCGTCGGCGTATGTGCGTTTCGTGACCGGGATGCCGGTGCGCGATGCGACGGCCGGTTTCGTATGTTACAGCGCGAAGTTGCTGCGGACGATGGATATGGATGCCGTGCGGATGAAAGGTTACGGTTTTCAGGTCGAAATGAAATATACCGCGTGGAAGTTGGGTTTCCGTGTCAAGGAGGTGCCTATCATTTTCACCGAACGGACGCTCGGCGCGTCGAAAATGAGCGGCGGGATTTTCCGCGAAGCCTTTTTCGGGGTGCTGAAACTGCGTTTCCGTTCGATCAAACCGAAAGCCGTATGAGCCGGGGGCTGCTGATTCGCGGAGGGACGGTCTTCGGTGACGGGGAGCGTTTCGAAGGATACGTAGTCGTCCGCGGCGAACGGATCGCCGAGATCGGCCGGGGCGCATATCCGCACGACCGTTTCGAAGGCGAAACGATCGACGCCCGGGGACAGTGGGTGTTGCCCGGCGTGATCGACGATCAGGTGCATTTCCGCGAACCGGGGCTTACCTACAAGGCCGATATCCGCAGCGAGTCGGCCGCCGCCGCCGCCGGAGGAGTCACTTCTTTTATGGATATGCCGAACGTCAAGCCTCCGACCGTAACGCTCGGCCTGCTCGACGAGAAATTCGAACGGGCCGCCGAAACGTCCGTAACGAACTATTCGTTTTATTTCGGGGCGACGAACGAAAATGCCGCCGAGATCGAACGAATCGATCCGAAATGGGTGTGCGGCGTCAAAGTGTTTATGGGTTCTTCGACCGGGAACATGCTGGTCGACGACGATCGCGCGCTGGCGTCGATATTCGCCCAGTCCCCGGTGCCGGTGGCGACGCACTGCGAGGACGAGGCGACCGTGCGCGCTAATATGGAGCGTTTCCGGGCTGGGTACGGCGATGAGATAACGGTGGCGATGCATCCGCTGATCCGGTCGGCCGAGGCTTGTTACCGGTCGTCGGCGAAGGCCATCGAATTGGCGACGCGCTACGGGGCGGACCTGCACGTGCTGCACCTGAGCACGGCCCGCGAACTCGATCTTTTCGACCGGGGGCCGCTCTCCGGTAAACGGATTACGAACGAGGTGTGCGTGCATCACCTGTGGTTCAGTGACGCCGACTACGCCCGCATGGGGAATTTTATCAAGTGGAATCCGGCTATCAAAAGCGAGGCCGACCGCGATGCGTTGCGCCGCGGAATCGCGGACGGACGCGTAGACGTCGTAGCGACGGATCATGCCCCGCACACGCTCGATGAGAAGAAGCTGCCTTACCTGAAAGCTCCGTCCGGCGGCCCGCTGGTGCAGCATTCGCTGGTGGCGATGCTCGAAATGAGTCGCAACGGGGTGTTCCCGGTCGAAACGGCGGTCGAAAAAATGTGTCATGCGCCGGCTGTCCGGTTCCGGATCCGGGAGCGCGGTTACCTGCGCGAAGGGTATTTCGCCGATATCGTGTTGGTCAGGCCCGACGATCCGTGGACGGTGTCGCCGCAGAATATCCTGTCCAAATGCGGCTGGTCGCCGTTCGAGGGCGTTACGTTTTCGAATCGGGTGACCCATACGCTGGTCAACGGGAAAATCGTTTTTCGGAACGGGGCGGTGGATCGCGACGCCCGGGGCCGGGCGCTGGAGTTCGACCGGTAATTGAGGATAACGTGTCCGTCTGGACGTAAAACAATAACCATTGAAAGTATCGTTAAAAGATCGTATTCGCCGGTTCGTTGGCCGATTGGCCGAGACGTTCCGGTATGCGCCGGCCGAAACGGCCGTAGCCGTTTATGCCTTTCTGATCTGCGCGTTGATCCGGGAGGAAGTGATCGAAAACGATGGTTATGCGTTGCTGCTGCCGCTGTTTTTCACGTTTTCGTTCGTGACGAACCGGTGGTGTCGCCGCGGCGCATGGCGGATCGTCTATTATCTGTCGCCGTTGCTGGCGCTCCCGTTGCTGGCGGCCGACGTCGGCGACTGGACGAGGACGGTGGCTTATCCCGTGACGCTGGTCGTCTGCGCGTTGACGGTGCTGGCCAGCGATTGGCAGAGCGATAACGAACGGTTCGTCGAGCGCGCGCTACGCTACGTGTACGACCTGCTGTCGGCCTTACTGCTGGCGTTGACGGCTTTCCTGGCGCTGATGGCCATTTTCCATTCGATCGTATACATATTCAATATTTTCACCGGGATATCGTCCGGTTTCACGACCTATGCCGCGATGTCGGCGTTCGTGCTGCTGGCGCCGGTTTGTTTCCTGGCATTCAACCGGACGAGCGACCGGGAGCAAGGCGTTCGGCCGAATCCGTTTTTCGATGTGCTGCTCAATTACGTGTTGAGCCCCACCGTGCTGATCTACACGGCGATCCTGTACCTCTATTTCGCAATGATCGTGCTGCGGTGGGAACTGCCCAAGGGCGGAATCGCTTACCTCGTGTTCGGTTATGCGATCGTCGCGACGGTGTTGAAAGCCTGCCAGCCGATGCTGCTCCGGCGGTTGTACGACTGGTATTACGGCCGGTTCAGCCTGATCGCGCTGCCGGCGCTCGCGATGTTCTGGACGGGAGTGGGTTATCGCGTGCAGCAGTACGGGTTTACGCAGGACAGGGTTTACCTGGCGGTTTGCGGGGCGATCATGACGGTGACGATCCTGCTGTTTTTCAGCCGTCGGAGCGGACGTTACCTGTATGTCGCGGCGCTGTCGGGCGTTTTACTGGCCGTTTTCACGTATATACCGGGAGTTACGGCGGCGGCTATCGGCATTCGTTCGCAGATGCAGCGCGCCGAACGGATCGTCGTCCGTCTCGGATTGGCCGATGCTTCGGGCCGGTTGATTTTGCAGAAACGTCCCGATGCCGACTCGGTTTACCGCGAGGATTACCGTCGTCTTTACGAATCGTTCGAATACCTCGCCCGGAACTGTCCCGCCGGATTTATGGCGGAACGTTACGGGGTGGACGACTCGTTCGCTTTGCAGAACGAGGTGATTCCTCAGGTGTTGGAATGGTATGTAAGCGTGCCGTGGGCCACCGAACTGACTCCGCAGGAGGATCCGCAGCGGAACTCCGTGCTGCTCGAATCGGACGGGGCTCCGGTCGATATATCCGGATACCGCACGTTGCGGGCCGTGCAGAATTACGAGAACGGGCAGCGCCTGTATGCCGATCTGAGCCGGGATACGCTGTCGATCAAAGACAATGACGGCAGCCTTCTGTTCCGGCGGGGACTGGAAGATATGCTGCGAGAAAAGCTGTCCGGGAGCGGTTATGCCGTGCGGGATACGGTTCCCGTCGCGGCGTTGGATTCGATGAAGAGCGCGCTTCTGCAATACGAAACGGATTCGGTCAAAGTCGTTTTCGACATGGTGCGCCTGTCCCGCTTTCCCGAACTGCGTATCGAATACGTTTCGGTCGGTTTTTTCCTGGAAAAATAATCCGGTCAGTTGACGGCGTGGTCGGCCGGCAGGTCGATGCCTTTCCACAGCTTCAACGAAGTCCAGTCGGCGTCGGGGGCGTTCCAGAACGGATCGTCGGCCGGCAGTCCCAGCGGCAAGAAACCGGCGCAGCACAGATACAGACTACCGGTATTGATGTAGCCCTCTCCGATACCCGGCTGCGCTCCGCAGAAACCGATTTTCAGCCATCCTTTTTCGTCGAAAGTGCCCGGGGCTTCCATCATGCGTTTCATCACTGCCGTCAGCGCGCAACGCACCTGTGCGGGGGCGACTTCGGCGGGCAGCAAATGTCCGAGCGCGACCTGTCCGAGCGCTTGGAACGCCCCGATCCGGTAGGCCAGCGACCGGCCGATCGGCGGGAACGCTCCTTCCGGCGAGATTAGCCGTTCCTGTACGGCGGCATAGCGTTGTATCCGCCGCTGCACGTCCTGAAAGGTTTTGTCGGAAACGAGTTTCCGTTTATGCAGGATACGCACCACGTCCAGCAGCATCGGCTGGATCACGAAGCTGTTGTAATAGTCCCATTGGAACAGGTCGCCGTCGCTGTACGTGCCGTCGCCTTTGTAGCGTTCGAGGTGTTTGTTGACCGCGAAGTCTATTCGCATCAGGTCGCCGCCGTAGTCGTTGTCGAGCAGGAACGCTTCGATGATGCCGCTGAAAAGCAGCCAGTTGTTGGTCGGAGTGCGGATCGTGCGGGTGGATTTCAGGGCATCGACGACCTGCCGTTTGACTCGTTCGTCCAGACGCCCCCAGATTTGTTTGGGCGCCCGCACCAGCCCGTGCGCGAGGAAGGCCGCATCGACCAGCGGTTGCTGGTATTCCGTGAAGTTCATGCAATCGGCCGACTCCGGGTTGGTCGCGTTGTCGAGGCATTTCAGTACCAGTTCGATGTAGCGCGCCCGTTTCCGGCCTTCGACGGTGCTGTCCGGGCCGAGTTCGAGCCACGGGGCGATCCCGGTCAGCGTGCGGCCGAACGCTTCGAGGTAGCCCACGTGTTGCGCTCGGTCGATCTTCGTTTCGAGCGGCATCGCCGCTTTCAGGCGCTGTTCGCTCAACGCGGTCAGTACCGGCAAAGCCGTCCGGTCGAGCGTGGCGATCCAGTATTCGCGGGCCGCGGGTTCGGCCGGTTGCGGAGTTTTGCGTTTGCCGGACAAAGGGGAGCAAAACAGGCAGGCGAGCAGCGTCGCCGCATTCAGCAGGAGGTAGATCCGTTTCATGACTCGGTAGGGTTAGGTTTGCGATGTTGTCGGACTAATGCAACCGTTTGCACAAAACTAACGATATTTTGCCGGAAATCAAAATGTCGGGAAAACGGGGCGGTTCGTTTTTGCCGTTTGGCCGGGAAAAAACGTATTTGCGTCATTCATGCAAAATTAGGTCGAAAATTTGCAGCCTGATGAAAAATGTGCTATCTTTGTGGCGCTTCTGCGGATATGGCGTAATTGGTAGCCGCGCCAGACTTAGGATCTGGTGCCTCACGGCGTGGGGGTTCGAGTCCCTTTATCCGCACGATGTCGGAAGGCCGCCGGACATTGTCGCAGGGCGGCCATCTTGTTCGCGTTAACGATCAAAATATTACGGATAAATGAATATTGTCAGAGAAAATCTTGAAAATCTCACCACGCTGCTGAAGGTGACCGTGGGTGAGGCCGATTACAGTGAAGCTGTAGATAAGGCGCTGCGCACCTACAAACGCAAAGCGAACGTTCCGGGTTTCCGCCCGGGGATGGTTCCGATGGGGATTATCAATAAAATGTACCGCAAAGGAGTCGTTGCCGAGGAGTCGTACCGCGCCGCTTCGAAAGCCTGCTTCGATTACATCGAAAAAGAGAAGCTCACGCTCGTCGGCGATATGATTCCGAGCGACAAACAGCAACCGCTGGATTTCGACGACAGCACCGAATACGAGTTCGTGTTCGAAGTGGGTCTGGCTCCGGAGATCGGTATCGACCTGAGTAAAAAAGATAAAGTAACCCGGTATTCGATCCGGATCGAAGATAAGATGCGCGACGGTTATCGCACCAACTTCTTGAACCGTTTCGGGAAACTGACCGACGTCGATACGGTCGAGAAGGAAGACGCGCTCGACGTAACGCTCGAACAGGGCGATACGAAAGTCGAGGAGGCTTACGTAGGTCTGATCGGCATGAGCGACGAAGACCGCGCGCCGTTTATCGGCAAGAAGGTCGGCGATTCGCTGGACGTCGATGTGACCAAGTTGTTCAAGACGCCGTCGCAGCGTGCTGCCGCGCTCGGCGTGAAGGAAGCCGACCTGGAAGGGATGGACCCGAATTATAAGTTGACGATCAATAAGATCCGCCGTTTCGTCGCTCCCGAAATGAACGAGGAGTTTTTCAAAACCGCTTTCCCGGACGGCGGCGTCGCTACGCCGGAAGCGTTCGAAAAATACATCGAGGAACAGATCGCCCGCGATTTGTCGCGCGAAACCGATTTCCTGTTGCACCTCGACGTGCGCAAATTCCTGTTGAAAAAAGCCGGACTCGTAATGCCGGAAGCGTTCCTGAAAAACTGGCTCTATACGATCAACGAGGGCAAGTTCTCGATGGAGGAGATCGACAAAGACTTCGACCGTTTCCTCGATATGATGCGCTGGAATCTGATTCAGAAACATTATATCGATGCGCTGAAACTCGAAGTGACCCCGGAAGAGGCTACCGAGGAAGCCAAGAAAATGGCCGCCGCCCAGTTCGCTTACTACGGGATTCCGAATGTAGACGGCGAGACGTTGGCGAATTATGCGAAAAATATTCTCGGCAACAAGGAGGAAAATCGGAAAGTCTACGAAAAACTGTTCGAAAATAAAGTAATCGACGCGGTGATTCCGCAGATCACGGTTTCCGAAAAAGCCATTTCGGCCGAAGATTTCGGCAAACTGGTTCAGGACGCGCAGTAGTTTCGGCAATGACGTAAAAAACGAAGGCGCAGGTAGTACGACCTGCGCCTTCGTTTTTCGATCCGTACCGGCAGACGTATGCGGAATTGTAGAGTAATGTTGTATCTTTGTAAATATTTGTGACCAAAACGGGACGACGATGAAAAAATCCGGGGCGTTTTTCGTTTGCCTTTTGCTGACTCTGCTGTGCTGTGCGCCGATAGCCCGCGCGCAGGATACTTTGCGGCTGAAAGCGATCACCTACAACCTGCGTTTCGGGGAGTTGGCGTCGCTGGAAGAGCTTGCGGCGCGAATCGCGTCCGAAAAACCGGATATGGTGGCGCTTCAGGAAGTGGACTGCCATACTCGCCGGGAGGGAATCCCGCATCAGCACGGCAAGGATTTCGCTACGGAGCTGGGCTTCCGTACCGGGATGTTTCCATTGTACGGCAAGACGATCGCTTTTGCCGGAGGCTGGTACGGGATCGGGCTGCTGACGGCCAGGCCGTACCTCGGGGTGCGGAAGCTGATGTTGCCGCAGGCTTCCGCGCAGGAAGAATCCCGGGCGTTGCTGCTCGTTACGGTCGAAGTCGGACAGGATACGGTCGTGTTTGCATCGACCCACCTGGGACTGAGCGAGGAGAGCCGACGGATGCAGACGGAGTGCATTCTGAACGAACTGAAACGGTCGCGCTATCCGGTGTTGCTCGGCGGAGATTTCAATGCGGAGCCCGATGCCGCCGAGATCGCTGCGATGACGTCCGGTTGCGATCTGTTGTGCGGGATGCAGCCGACCTTTCCGGCCGACGCTCCCGACGTCAAGATCGATTACCTGTTCGGTTATCCGGCCGGTCGGTGGACGCTCGAATCGACGCGGATCATGCCTTCCGGCCTGTCCGATCACCGGGCGATCGTTTCGGTCGTCGCGCTGGCACGTTGAGCGGAAGTCCGGAAAATTCGGGTCGGATCGCTTTTTGGTTCGGGGTTTGCAGAGAAATACCGGATAGGCTTTCGATAAAAGACAGTAACGGTAAAATGAAATAATTATGAGTAAGAGCGAGTTTGAAAAATATGCGACCGGTCATGCCGGGATCAGCAGTCTTAAACTGCATCAGTTCAAAGCGGCGGCGCAAGGCTCCATCTCCCCGACGATCATCGAGGAGCGGCAGATGAACGTGGCCGCGATGGATGTCTTTTCGAGGTTGATGATGGATCGGATCATTTTTCTGGGTTGCCCCGTTTATGACGACGTGGCCAATATCATCCAGGCGCAGTTGTTGTTTCTCGAATCGACCGAGCCGGACAAAGACATTCAGATTTATATCAACTCGCCCGGAGGATCGGTGACGGCCGGTTTGGGAATCTACGATACGATGCAGTTGATCAGTTCGGACGTGGCTACGATCTGCACCGGGCTGGCTGCCAGCATGGGGGCCGTCTTGCTGACGGCCGGAGCCAAGGGAAAACGTTCGGCGCTGCCGCATTCGCGGGTGATGATCCACCAACCGCTGGGCGGCGTCGAAGGACAGGCCTCGGACATCGAGATCACGGCGCGTCAGATTCTTCGCACCAAACAGGAGTTATACGAAATACTCGCTCTGCATTCGGGCGTAACCATCAAAAAGATCGAGAAGGATGCCGACCGCGATTACTGGATGACCGCTCCCGAAGCGCAGAAATACGGTCTGATCGACGAAGTGCTGTCGGCCCGGAAGAAATAGGGCGACGGAACGGAAAACGACTGCAATCTAACGAATATACGAATTTCCGCATCGCGCGGATATTTTTGAATAGAAAATGGAGAAAAAGGATACGAAACGGCCGGCGGATCATTGTTCGTTCTGCGGGCTTTCGCGTTACGAGGTGGCTATGCTGTTCGACGGCGACAACGGAGCCCGCATCTGCGACCAGTGCATCGAGCGCGGGCATGCGCTGCTGGCCGAGAACCCCAAAAAGACGGTGCGCAAGGCGCCTTCCATCCGCATGGAGGAGCTTCTGAAACCGATTCAGATCAAACAGTTTCTCGATCAGTATGTGATCGGGCAGGAGAGCGCCAAGCGGCATATATCGGTGGCGGTCTATAATCATTACAAGCGGTTGCTGCACGAGGAGAGCAACGACATGCAGATCGAGATCGACAAGTCGAATATTATGATGGTCGGGCAGACCGGTACCGGGAAGACGTTGTTGGCCCGGACGATCGCCAAATTGCTCAAAGTGCCGTTTACGATCGTCGATGCGACGGTGCTGACCGAGGCGGGATATGTCGGCGAAGACGTGGAGAGCATCCTGACGCGGTTGTTGCAGGTGGCCGACTACGACGTGGCGCTGGCCGAACGCGGGATCGTTTTCATCGACGAGATCGACAAGATCGCGCGCAAAGGGGATAACCCGTCCATCACGCGGGACGTGTCGGGCGAAGGCGTGCAGCAGGCGTTGCTGAAGATCCTCGAGGGTACGGTCGTGAACGTACCGCCCCAGGGGGGACGCAAGCATCCCGACCAGAAATTCATACAGGTCAATACGTCGAACATTCTGTTCATCTGCGGCGGAGCGTTCGACGGCATCGAGAAGAAAATCGCTCAGCGGCTCAATACGCAGGCGCTCGGTTACGGACAGCTTCACAGGGAACGGATCGATAAGGACAACCTGATGCGGTACGTCATGCCGCAGGATCTCAAATCGTTCGGACTGATCCCCGAACTGATCGGGCGTATTCCGGTGCTGACCTACCTCGAACCGCTCGACCGGGTTGCGCTGCGCTCGATTCTGACCGAGCCGAAAAACGCGATTACGCGCCAGTACGTCAAGCTGTTTGAAATGGACGGCATCAAACTGACGTTCGACGAGGACGCTCTCGATTACATTGTCGATAAGGCGATCGAGTACAAGCTCGGCGCGCGCGGCCTGCGGTCGATCTGCGAAGCGATCATGATGGACGGCATGTTCGACCTGCCGGGCCAGGAGGGACGCAAGTCGCTGCGCGTGACGGTTCCGTATGCGAAAAGCCGCCTCGAAAGCGACAAATTCCGGCAATTGAAGGCCGTTGGCTGACGCGCCTAATAATCTAACCGAAACCGAAATGCAGTGCCGGCCGGCGACGGAAAGTTTCCGACGGTACGTATGATCCGATAAGGAGTGTGCAAGGACATGCTCCTTTTTTTTGTGCTCGTTTGTTGCTCGTCGGAAATTTGCTTTAGCTTTTAAAAGAACGGATATCCCGCGTTTTTATCCACGGGTCCGCTTCCGAAATAAACCGTCCTGAAAAGAGATCTTCCCTTCGTCCGCCGTTTCGTCCGGCCGCGTTATCCGTTGAATGCGCGGCAAGGGGGCACCGGGAGGAAATACGGGCCGATCGAACGTTATCCGGATAATTACAACAATTTGCCTGGATCGGTCATGAAAATGCGCGTGGAGATTTTGTATTGCCGGCCGTCGTCGGTACGGTAGATCAGATCTACGTAACAAGCTTTGAAACCGGTTTCGGGCAACGGTACGTCGACCGTGTATTTTTCGCTTTCCGGTTCCGGCAGCGGAGCGGAATTCCATTCCGCTTTGCGAAAATCGCGGGTCGGCGAGACGGCGCTCCACAGCTCTGCGCCGACAAGATTTTCGCGGGACATCTCCAGCACGATTTTCAGATTCTTGCCTCCGGTTTTCGCCTGCCATGCGCAGGTCGGGAAAAGATTATCCGACAACAGCGAAGCGAAAAAAGCATCCAGCGTCAGCATCGCTTCGGCTCCGCCGCCGAGGTTATGCCCGGCGTTCGGGATGTAATGCAGCCGGTTGATCCCCGGGATCGAGTCGATGTAGTTCTTGACGTTGTCGGCCACCCAAAATTCGTCGTTGGTTCCCATCAGCAGCAGTTTGGGCTGCGACAATTTGCGGCGGTAGCTGTACGGGTCGATCATCTCGACGATGGCGCGCCCCTTTTCCGAAGAGATCGATTGCAGGATGCCCAAGTCGCTGTAATCCTTGATTTGTTCGCTGTAAGCGCCGTACGCTTCCAGTTGGTAACGGATGCTTTTGGGCATGTTCAGGATGTCGATCACCATCGGCGCGGCTGCCGCCACGCGGCTATCCTGCGCTGCGGCGAGCCAGGTCGTCCAGCCCCGTTTCGACGCTCCGGCCACGACAAATCCTTCCACTTTGCGCTGCAACCGCTCTGCGCAGAATTCCGTCACGGCGTCCATTGCCCGCACGGCGCTTTTGGTCATCGGGAACAGCAGCGGCCAGGTGTAGTCGCCGTCCTGCTGGAAACGGTGCAACGTATAAGAGATCAGCGCGTCCTCCTTCAGGCTGTCGTACAGCGGTTGGTTCGGAACCTGCCTCAGGACGGCTGTGACGGCGCGGTTGTCCTGCGCTATTTTTCCCATCGGCGCGAGCAGGCCTTCCTGTATGCCTCCGTTCCAGTTCGGTTGTCCGTCCTTGACCGAGCCGCCGGTAATCATCAGCAGCGCGCCGGGATGCGTGATCCGATCCGGTACGATGACCGAAAGCTGGTGCGTCCAGGTGATGTCCTGCCATTTCTGCGAAGTCAACAGCAGGTGGTAGACGGTCGCATTGCCGTCGCGCACCGTTTCCCGGACTTCCCAACCGTAGGTCAGGTCGCCGTTGTGCAAATAGGATTCCAAAGCCGTCGAGGGCGTTACGGCAGGGTCTTCGGCACGCGCTCCGGCGGCGAAGACTGCAACGAACAAGATTCCCGGCAATATCCGTCGGAATAGCAATCTTAACATAGGTTATTAAATGATTATCGGATCAATCTCTTCGTCAGGGCTACTCCCACTCCAGCGTCTTTTTCAGCTCCTCGGCACCGAATTTCGACGAATTGCCGAACCAGAGCACTTTCCCGCGCGCATCGAGCAAAACGCCGTACGGGACGAACTGCGCTCCGTAGGCGGTGAACGTCTTGTGTTCGTTGTCCACCGCGACGGCGAACGCATATCCTTTTCCGTCCATTACGCTTTGGATCTTATCTTTCGTTTCGCAGCCGATGACGACTACGTTCAGTTTTTTGCCGTAATTCCGCGCGAAGTCGTCCACGGTGGGCAGGCGCTTCATACTCAGGTCGCTGCGCGAGAAAAAGAACTCGATCAACGTGGGCTTTCCGCTTTGCAACTGGTTCTTGCTGATCCACTCGCTGAGTTTCAGTTCCGGAGCTTTTTCCCCGTTGATCAGTTGTTGCGCTTTGACTCCTGAAAAGGCCAGCAACAAAATGCCTGTTATAACGATGATCTTTTTCATGAGCACGACAATTAAACAAATATACGTATTCTTAATTAATAAAACGAAAATCAGTATCAAAAGTTGCACCGATTTTAGCGACTGTATGTTTTTTGGACAGAAACTTTCCGGTAGATACTGGATTTTAAAGAATAAAATCCTAAATTTGTGAGATTCGGATTTGAATAATCCCCTTATTGCATACGGCAGCTATTAACTTACTTAAAAATAAAAATCTGTATCATGAAAGTATCGCACATCGAACACCTCGGTATCGCAGTGAAAAGCTTGGATACCGCCATCCCGTATTGGGAAAAAATGCTCGGAACCAAATGCTATAACATCGAAGAGGTCGCCGACCAGAAAGTGAAAACCGCTTTCTTTAAAGTCGGAGACACGAAGATCGAGCTGCTCGAATCGACCTCTCCCGAAGGTTCGATCGGCAAGTTCATCGAAAAGAGGGGCGAAGGCGTGCACCATGTGGCTTTTGCCGTCGACGGGATCGAAAACTGTCTGGCCGAATGCGAGGCGAACGGCATCCAACTGATCGACAAGGCTCCGCGCGGAGGCGCCGAAGGGCTTAGCATCGCGTTCCTGCACCCGAAGTCTACCGGCGGCGTGCTGACCGAACTGTGCGAAAACAAGAACAAATAATTTACCTGAAACCGTATATAACTGCAAAACCAAAATGAGCGACATTCAAGAGAAAGTCAAAGAATTGATGGGGTATCGCGAACAGGCGAGACTCGGAGGCGGTCAGAAAAGGATCGATTCACAACATAAAAAAGGGAAAAAAACGGCGCGCGAACGCATTAAGCTACTGCTCGACGAAGGTTCCTTCGAAGAGTTCGATATGTTCGTAAAGCACCGCTGCAATAATTTCGGCCTCGAGGAAGAGACCTATTTCGGCGACGGCGTCGTAACCGGCTACGGTACGATCAACGGCCGTCAGGTGTACGTGTTCTCGCAGGATTTCACCGTGTTCGGCGGTTCGCTGTCCGAAACCTTCGCCGCTAAGATCTGCAAAGTGATGGATATGGCGATGAAAAACGGGGCTCCGGTGATCGGAATCAACGATTCGGGCGGCGCGCGTATCCAGGAGGGCGTGAACAGTTTGTCCGGTTATACCGAAATCTTTCAGCGCAACATCCTCGCTTCGGGCGTTATCCCGCAGATCTCGGCTATCTTCGGACCTTGCGCCGGCGGCGCGGTTTATTCGCCCGCGTTGACCGACTTCATCCTGATGAGCAAGGGCAGCAGCTATATGTTCGTTACCGGCCCGAAGGTCGTGAAGACCGTGACCGGCGAAGAGGTGACGCAGGAACAACTGGGCGGCGCTTCGATTCATGCGGCCAAGAGCGGCGTGGCCCATTTCGTTTCCGAAACCGAGGAGGAGGGGATCGAAATGCTGCGCAAGCTGCTGAGCTTCCTGCCGTCGAACAACATGGAGGACGCTCCGGTAGCCGCCTGCACCGATGCGATCGACCGGATGGAAGACGTGCTGAACGACATCATCCCGGACAACCCCAACAAGCCGTACAATGTGCTGGACGTGATCCATGCCGTAGTCGACGGCGGGGATTTCCTGGAGAGCCAGGCGAAATTCGCCCCGAACATCGTGACCGGTTTCGCCCGTTTCGGAGGCCAGAGCGTCGGGATCATCGCGAACCAGCCGAAGTTCCTGGCCGGGGTGCTCGATATCAACGCTTCGCGCAAGGCGGCCCGTTTCGTGCGCTTCTGCGATGCGTTCAATATTCCGATCGTGACGTTTGTCGACGTGCCGGGCTTCCTGCCGGGGACGGCCCAGGAGTACGGAGGAATCATTATCCACGGTGCGAAACTGCTGTTCGCTTACGGCGAGGCGACCGTTCCGAAAGTGACGGTAATCCTGCGCAAGGCCTACGGCGGAGCTTACTGCGTGATGAGTTCGAAACACCTGCGCGGCGATATCAACTATGCGTGGCCGACCGCAGAGATCGCCGTTATGGGGCCGAAAGGCGCTACCGAGGTGTTGTCGTCGAAAGAGATCGCTGCGATCGAGGACGAGCAGAAAAAAGCGGAATTCATAGCCCAGAAGGAGGAGGAGTACCGCGACAAGTTTGCCAATCCGTACGTGGCTGCCCGGTTCGGTTATATCGACGATATCATCGAGCCGCGTAACACCCGTTTCCGCATTGCGAGGGCGTTGCAGTCGTTGGCCAACAAGCGTCTGGCGAACCCGCCGAAGAAACATTCTAATATTCCGTTGTAGCGATGAAGGGATTTTTCAGCAGATTGTTTGCATCCAAAAAATCCGGATCTTCATCTTCCGAAAACGAAGTGGTTGCGGCGATTGCCGTCGCTCTCGAACTGTACGGCAGGGAGACCCGCACGGCTCCCGCTGCCGTTGTTCGGACGGCGAAAGCGGCTTCCGGATGGAATTGCAAAAGTTACGGGATGACCCGCCTGCCGCAGCGCAACCGCCGCTGGTAGGGAATGATTGCAGGGCGCCGCGGCCGGTCCGGTTTCCGGGGAGTCGGGACGCCCGTTCATACAAACGACAGATCGAATCATCATGAAGGAATATAAACTGAATATCAACGGAAACGATTACCAGGTCGCCGTCAACGACCTGAACGGAAACCGCGCTGACGTGACGGTGAACGGAACGAACTATACGGTGACGCTCGACCAGGAAAAAGCCGTCGCTGCGAAACCGGTCGCTGTCGCCGCGCCCGCTCCGGCACAGCCGGCGCCTGCCGCAGCCGCGAAACCCGCCGCCGGCGGAGGCGCTGTCAAGAGTCCGCTGCCGGGCGTGATCCTCGACATCAAGGTTGCGGTCGGCGATGCGGTCAAAGTCGGACAGCGTCTGATGGTGCTCGAAGCGATGAAGATGGAAAACAACGTCGATTCGGACAAGGAAGGCACTGTTGCGGAGATTCGCGTCGGCACCGGAGATTCCGTGCTCGAAGGAGACGTATTGATCGTTATCGAATAGGCATTCGGTCCGGCAGGTTGCTGCCGGGGCGCTGTCGCAAAACATTTCGGCTATGTATAAGATCAACCGTTGGGGTGCCGCGTTCCTGCTGTTGGCGGGGATGGCTTGTTGGGTTTGTTCCCCGCTCGGCGCGCGCGCGCCGGAAAAGATGCGGGCGAATTCCGGGCAAATCGGGCAGTTTTCCCGCGAGGGCGAATACGTCAAGGATTATTTCGTCATCAAGAAGGGGCGTACGTTCCATCTGTTCTACAACGTGGGCGTGGCCAACGATACGCAGGACTGGCAGGAACCGGACAGCGAGAAGGCGTTCGGACACGCCACTTCGACCGATCTGGTGCATTGGGAGCATCACCCGCGCGTCATCCGGGTCGTTCCCGGTACGTGGGAGGGGCAGGTCGTATCCGCTCCGTCCATCGTGAAGCACAAGGGAACGTACTACATGGTTTATACCGGGTTCGACGACCGTTGGCTGGGCAAGCAAACCGTCGGTCTGGCTACCAGCAAGGATCTGTTCGACTGGAAACGTTGTCCGGAAAATCCGGTCTATACGGCGCCGGAGTGGGCGATGCGCAATCCGACCGGTTGGGAGGATTGCCGGGATTCGCACATCCTGCGATATGGCGGGCAGTTCCTGATGTTTTCGATGGTCACTACCGCCGACGGCAAAGGCGCGATCGCGCTCGCTTCGTCGGACGATGCGATCCGTTGGAAAGATCTCGGGCCGGCGCTGATTACGTTTACGACGCCCGAAAGTCCGCGGGTTTTCGAGCATGATGGCACATATTATATGTTCGCTACCAGCGGACACGGGAAAGTGCTCTGCAAGACCAAAGACCCGATGTCGAACCGCTGGGAAGAGGTGCCGTTCGACTGGCCGCCGGACGGATTGTGGTCGGGCTGGGAGATCGTCGAAGATAAAGGCCGTCTGATTTTTTCCGCTTTCAAGTGGGAAATGAACGGCAATTTTATCCGTTTCTGGGAAGTCGAGTGGGACGGCGAAACGCCGGTTATCCGCTACTGACCGTTTTCGGAACCGGTTTGAATGACTTAAATTAACCAAGCATTAAAACGCTTCTTTATGAAAAAACTTTTTATCGGCCTGGTTGCCGCGGCGCTGTTCGCCGTAAACGGAACACGGGCGCAGAACCACCCGATCGAGATACTGCCGAAGCCGGTCAAGATCGTCGCTTTCCAGAACGCAGCCGTATTGAGCGGGGAGACTTCGGTTTATCTCGATCCGAAAGCGAACCTGAATCAGGATTACGTGACCGGGGTGCTGAAAGAGGCCGGGATCGATCCGGTTTATACGACCAAAGCCAAGAAAGCCAAACTGGCGTTTAAACTCAATGCCGTGCCGTCGAATAACAACGACGAGGCGTATCGCCTGGCCGTGATGTCCCCGGACAGCAAAAAGCAGATCGTGGCTACGGCCGACGCCCGTGCGGGGTTGCTCTATGCGTTGCAGACGCTGCGCCAGATGACCACGCCGCAGAACGGCCTGGTGACGATACCGGCCTGCGTGATTACCGATGCGCCGGCTTTCCCGTGGCGCGCTTACATGCAGGACGAAAGCCGTCATTTCCAGGGCGCTGAAACGGTCAAGAATCTGCTGGACGAGATGGCCCGGCTGAAAATGAATACGTTCCATTGGCATCTGGTAGACGATCAGGGGTGGCGTATCGAGATCAAAAAATATCCGAAGTTGACCGAACTCGGTTCGAAACGCGATTTCGACCACATGAACGTTACGTCGGAAGAGTGGGACGAGTTGTTCCCGAAACGCGCTTATTATACGCAGGACGAGATCCGCGACATCGTGAAGTATGCCGACGACCGGGGGATCAAGGTGATTCCCGAGATCGAGGTGCCGGGGCACGCTTCCGCTTCGATCTATGCCTATCCGTGGATCGGCGCCACGAGCCGCAGGGAAGGGAAAGCCGTCGTAGGCGATCTGTACGACGTGACCGACCCGAAGGTCGAGGAGTTCCTGCACGATATTCTCGATGAAGTGGTGGCGCTGTTCCCGTCGAAGATCGTGCATATCGGCGGCGACGAAGCGAATTACACGCACTGGCAGAATTCGGAGGAGATCCAGGCTTTCATGAAGGCCAACGGCCTGCCGACCTGCTCCGATTTGCAGGTATGGGCGATCAACCGGATGTCGAAATACCTCGCCTCGAAAGGGTGTCGGATGATCGGCTGGAACGAGATTACCGGCGACAATGTTCGCGGCGAAGCGCACGTACAGGCCAGCCAGTCCGAGAAATTGGCTCCCGGTACGATCGTGCAGTTCTGGGACGGGGATATCAGTCTGGTGAACAAAGCGATCGAGAAAGGGTACGACGTGGTCAATTCGAACCGTTTCTTCACTTACCTGGACTATCCGTACGAAGTGACCCCGTTCGAAAAGGCTTATTCGTTCAATCCGATTCCGGACGGCCTGGCCGATGCCGATAAAGAGAAAATTCTGGGAACCGGCTGCCAGATGTGGGGCGAATTCACGCCGAACCTCGACCGGCTTTATTATCAGATTTTCCCGCGTATCGCGGCTTATGCCGAGTGCGGCTGGACGCCTGCGGACAAGAAATACTACGAAGATTTCCGCAAGCGGTTGAAAAAGATCGAGAATATCTGGAAAGAAAAAGGTTATCTGAAAACCCAGTTGGATAAATATTGATTTTCCATCCGATCCGTTGTCGTTCGTAGCGGAACGCGCGGGTCGGACCGTAAAAAAGAGTCCGGGAAAACGGAGACGATTTCGTCATACCGTTTTCCCGGACTCTTTTGGGGCGTTCCGGAAGCGGCGCTTATCCGAGTTCGACGGTTTTCGTGATTCCTATTTCGTCGGTGAAGTTCCGGTCGTGGGAGATAACGAGCAGGGTGCCCCGATAATCGCCTATCGTATCGGCGAGCACGGCGAGGCTCGACAGGTCGAGATTATTGGTCGGTTCGTCGAGAATAAATAGATCGGGAACATGGTTCGAGATCATCAGGCAGCACAGGCAGAGCCGCATCTTTTCGCCGCCGCTCAGCGCGTTGCAGCTTGTGTCCCACGTGTCTGCGGCGAATAGGACCCGCTTGAGCCGCATCTTGATCTCGTGGTCGCAAAGGTTGCTGCGGTTGTATTTTTGCGCCAGTTCCAGTACCGTCTGCGGAGTGTCGACCAGACTGTATTCCTGGTCGAGGCAGACGTACGAGAAGTCGGTTCTGCGGATTTCGCCCGCTGTCGGGAACAGTTCTCCTGTCAGTAGCCTGACGAGAGTCGTTTTGCCGCTGCCGTTGTTGCCGGTAAGACGTATCCGTTCGCCGCTACGGATCTCCAGGTCGAGCGGAATTCTCCACAACGGGCGCTCCCGGTCGTAACCGAAGTTCACTCCGTCCGCAGCGATCAGCAGTTTCCCGTTATGCAGCAGCGCATCGTCGAAATCGATTTTGAACCGGCACGCCGTTCCGCGCTGTCGCCGCAGATCGTTCAGCCGCTTTTCGTTCAGGCCGACGATGTCCGAATGTTTTTCCCGGAGTTTCGAAATCGTTGTTTCACCGCGGTCTTTCGCCCCTTTGCGCAGGATGCGGGGAAGCCGGTCTTTGTTCCGTTCTCCTTGGTTGAACCTTTTCTGCTGTCGTTCCGCGATTTCTTGCGCTTTTTTACGGGCCAGCCGCAGCGCGGCCTGTTCCGAATCGATCCGCTGCTCCAGGGCGCTGTCTTCGATTCGTTTTTGTTCCCGGTAGAAATTGTAGTTTCCTCCGTATGTTTTGAGCCCTTTCTTGGAGAGTTCGCAGGTGCGGTCGAGCAGATTGAGCAAGTAGGTATCGTGACTGACTACGATCAACGTAGCCTTGCAGGTGCGGATGTAGTCGTAAAGCCGGTCGCGGCCCGTGCGGTCGAGGTGGTTCGTGGGTTCGTCGAGCAGTACGATGGCCGGTCGGTGGATCGTCAGTCCAGCCAGAGAAAGTCTCGTTTTCTCCCCGCCGCTCAGCGAATCGGTCGATGCGGTTAGTTCTACGTGCGGCAGGCCCCAAGCGTCGAGAGCGGAACGACAGCGGGATTCGATGTCCCAGTCGTCCGCCAGCGTGTCGTAGTGATCCGGGTTGGCGCTGCCGTCGCAGATGGCGCGCAGTGCGTCGAGTTTCTCCGCGACGCCCAATGTCCGGCCGACCGATTCGCTCCGGATGTCCGTTTGCTGGGGAACGTAATAAGGGGAGACGGAACGGCCGATGCTTCCGCAGGAAGGAGCCAGTTCTCCGGCGATCAACCTTAGCAAGGTCGATTTTCCGGTTCCGTTATTTCCGACGATCGAGATTTTCTCGCCCGGAAGTACCGATAGGTTGACCGGTTCGAAAAGAGGTTGCCGGTTGGTATAGCGGTAATTTACACCGCTTAGGATAATACTCATCAAAGTACGATTAATAAGGGGTCTTGCATGAGACCGGGTTGATAAACCGAAAAATGTTAGTTGCTTCGAGGCGTCGGTTTAACAGTACCGACTATCAATCGTTTATTCTCATCGGAGTATTTTTTGATTCGGGTGCAAATCTAAGCATTAAAATCCGGTTAACCTAACCGGGCGCGGAATTTCAACGGAATGGATTTTTTAGATGATTGCTCCTCGGGTGGTCGTTTAAGCGCGGCGAATAAATAAAAAAAGAGGATGACCGAAGTCATCCTCTCCGTCCCGGAAGACCCGGTCTTATTCCATGTAGAATACCTCTTTCAGCGGAATCGAAACCGGCGAGTTGTCCGGATTCACGTCCATGATGTCGGCCATGTAGTCCCACCATTTTTTTACGATCGGATTCGTGCCGAGATCCTGCGAACCGCTCTCGCCTCCCTGTTCCTGAACGGCGAACAGCAGGTTCGTCTCCTTGTCCCAGAAGATGTAGTAGTCGCTTACGCCGGTTTCTTTCAGCAGTTTGACCAGTTCGGGCCAGATCGCGCGGTGGCGTTTTTCGTACTCTACCTCGCAACCGGGTTTGAGTTTCATTTTAAATGCGCATTTCATAATATTGAAGTTTTATTGGTTAAGAATTCCGGAACCGGAGTCGGTTCCGGAATTCGAATAGGTTTTATCCGGTTTAGTATCCGAACGCCATGTTCATCAGCGACGGTGCGAATACCGAGAATACCAGGATCACCAGACCGATGACCAGTACGGAGATCGTTTTCGAATTGCAGCCTTTCCATTCTTTGAGCAGGATGCCCCATACGTTCGAGAACGTTACGTTCAGCGACATCAGGATGCTCCATGAGAAGGCCATCAGCAGCGGCGAATCCACCAGGAAGCTCTTGCCCATTTCCAGTCCGAAGAACTGTGAATACCACAGCACTCCGGCCAGCGCGCAGAACAGCACGTTGTTTACGAAAATGCCGCCCGGAACGGAGAAATAATCTTTTCCCGTTTTGTTTTTGATATTTTGCTGGATACAGTAAGCGGCATTCGTAAGGAATCCGCCGAAAGTCACCAGCAGGATAACCGGCAGACCGGCGAACAGCGGTTTCACGCCGTTGGTGAGCGCAGCTTCTTTGATCGGTGTTCCGGCGTCGAGACCGAGTGCGAAACAGGCGCTCATTACGCCGGCCAGCAGGGCTACGAGCAGACCTTTGGTCAACGCGAAATCTTTGATAGCGGCTTTTTTCTCCTCTTCGGTCATGTTTTTCGAGCGCAGCGAACCGGCGTAACCGATCACGGCGATACCGGCTAGCGTGATGCACACGCCTACCAGCAGGATCAGACCCTGGCCCTGGAACAGGTTCGTGCCGGCGAAAATGGCCGGCAGCAGCGTACCGAATCCGGCACAGGTTCCCAACGAGATCGACTGCCCGAGCGCAACGCCCAGGTAGCGCATGCTGAGTCCGAACGTCAGACCGCCGACGCCCCACAATATGCCGTAAACGATGGCTTTTGCAGCGCCGCCGTTTCCGAGCAGTTCGAACAGTCCCATTCCTTCGGGAACGCCCAGCAGCGCGCCGAGCAGCGGAAATACGAGCCATGCGAAAATGCCCTGGACGATCCAGAAGCTTTCCCAAGCCCAGTTCTTCACTTTATTGATCGGCACGTACGAGCTTGACTGCCCGAAACTGCCTATCGCGATGATAAGTAAACCCAGTAAAATTTCCATATGAATCAGTAGTTTTTAACAAGCTATCCGCACATGTCGTTTTTCGGGAGAAAAACACATGCACGGACAGCTCGCTTGGTTAATATCGGATATTATCTCTTAGAGGTAATTTCCTTTTCGTATTTTTCGATTTCCGTGATGTAGTCTTCGGCAACGGGAACGTTGTTCTTGTAGCAGAAGTAGTCGTACACGGCAGCCCACGGCATACTCTTGGCTTCTTCGAGCACAGCCATGCGCTGGAACAACTGGCCGTTCGCTTCATACTGGCGCAGTTTGCTGATCGGGGTCAGCAGTGCCTGCAGGAACGCTTTCTGCGTAGCGCGGCTACCTACCACGTATGCGCCGATCCGGTTGATCGAAGCGTCGAAGTAGTCGAGACCGATATTGGTCTTGTTCAGTGCGTTGGCCCATACGATTTCCTGTGCCAGCAATTGTACGCTGTCGTTCAGGATAACCACGTGGTCGCTGTCCCAACGTACCGGACGGCTTACGTGCAGCATGATTTCCGGCGTGAAGAGCAGCAGCGACGAGATCTTGTCGTAAGTCTCTTCGGTCGGGTGGAAGTGACCCATGTCGAGCGTGCACATGATGCCGTTCTGTACGGCGTAACCCATGTAGAACTCGTGCGAACCTACCGTGTAGCTTTCGAGGCCCACGCCGAATACTTTGCTCTCGACGGCGTCTTTCACGTTTGCGAATTTGTGGGCGAAGATCTGATCGAGCGAGTCTTTCAGCAGCGAACGGTACAGGTAACGGTCGACGGTCATATCTTTCGAACCGTCGTGGATCCACAGGTTGTGGCAGGCTTTGTCGCCGAGCTGTTTACCCATTTCGTCGGCGATCTTACGGCTGCGGATGGTGTGTTCGATCCAGAAGTCGCGGATGCCTTTGTCGCGGTTCGACAGCGACTGGTCGCCGCTCTTCGGGTGCGAGAAGCTGGTGCTGTTGAAGTCCAGTTTCATGTTGTTGGCTTTCGCCCAGTCGATCCAACTCTGGAAGTGTTTCGGTTCGATCTGATCGCGGTCTACCTTTTGACCGCCGAAGTCGCCGTAGATGGCGTGGATGTTCAGACGGTGATTACCCGGCAGCAGGCTTTTCACCTTTTCGATGTCTTTGCGCACTTCTTCGATGTTGCGGGCTTTGCCGGGATAGTTGCCGGTAGCCTGAATACCGCCCGAAAGCTGGCCGTCCGGGTTTTCGAAACCGGTTACGTCGTCCGTCTGCCAGCAGTGCAGCGACAGGGATACTTTGGCGATCTGTTCCAGTACGGCGTCGGTATCGACACCGATTTCGGCATAGCGTGCTTTGGCGGCCTCGTAGGCTTGCTGGATTTTTGCGTCTTTCATGGTTTTTGTTTTAAGTTAAAGAGTATTGAATGATTGTTGTTTTCTGTCGTTACCGAATCCGGCGGAACGGAATTATTTGATCAGCGATTTGATGCGTTCGTAAGCGGCGTTCCATGCGTCGGTATCTTCCGGCGTGAACGTTTCGATCTCGATGGCTTCGCCGATCATGTCGCGCATCTCCTGCAGCGAATTGACGCAACCTGCGGCGCGCGCCTGCAGCATGATGTTGCCGATGGCCGTGCCTTCCGACGGGCCGGCGACGACGGTTACGCCGGTCGCGTTGGCCGTGAACTGGTTTAGCAGGCGGTTCTTTGCGCCCCCGCCGATAATGTGCAGCCGTTCGATCGGGAACGGAGCCAGCGAACGGAACTTATCGAGCACGTTCTTGTATTTCAGCGCGAGACTTTCGAAGATGCAGCGGATCAGTTCGGAGTGGTTGCGCGGAACTTTCTGGCCGGTTCTGAGGCAGAAGTCCTTGATCGCCTTGATCATGCTGGGAGGATTGGCGAACGATTCGTCGTCCGGGTCGATGAACGACTGGAACGGAGCGGCGTCGCGCGCCATTTTGACGATTTCGGGGTAAGTGTATTCGATCGCTTCCTTACGCCACTCTTTGATGCACTGTTCGAGAATCCACATGCCGGTGATGTTCTTCAGCAGTCGGGTAGTGCCTTCGACGCCGCCTTCGTTGGTGATGTTCAGGCGCGAAGTTTCTTCGGTGATGATCGGGTCTTTGACTTCGATCCCCATCAACGACCAGGTGCCGGAGCTCAGATAAGCGAATTTTTCGTTTTTGGCCGGAACGGCTGCCACGGCCGAAGCGGTGTCATGACCGGCAACGGCTACCACCGGCAGTTTGCCCAGTCCGGTTTCTGCGGCCAGCGCATCGGTCAGCGTACCGATCACGTAACCCGGCATCACGATGTCGCCGAACAGGTTGGCCTTCACGCCCATTTTTTCGAGCAGGCAAGTTTCGAACTTCTTGGTGCGCGGGTTCAGTATCTGCGACGTGGATGCGATCGTATATTCGACCACTTTCTTGCCGGTCAGCATGTAGCTCAGCGCGTCCGGAATGAACAGCGCTTCTTTAGCGGCGTTCAGCAGCGACGAGTTGTCGCGCTTCATCGCGTAGAGCTGGTACAGGCTGTTGAAGTTCATGATCTGGATGCCGGTGATATCGTATACCTCTTTGCGGGGCAATACCTTCTCGAAATATTCTTCCGGCGCTCCTGCCGTGTGCTGGTCGCGGTAAGCGTGCGGAATACCCAGAATCTGACCGTCTTCGCCGAGGAATACGAAATCGACGCCCCAGGTGTCGATGCCGATCGAGGTGATCTCCACGTCTTCCTTGGCGGCGGCGATCATGCCGGCCTTCAGGTGTTCGTACAGCGAGAAGATGTTCCAGTAAGCGTGTCCGTTCAGTTCGAGGATCTGGTTCGGGAAACGAGTCAGTTCCTTCATCTGGAGTTTGCCTTCGTTCAGCGTCCCCAGAATGGTACGGCCGCTGGTTGCTCCAAGGTCGAACGCCAGAAATGAAATTTGTTTCATCGGTTTTCGGTTTTTAAGTTTATTTAATTTGTTTGGCTTAATAAGCTGTCCGAACAGCCGTCGCAAATCAAATTTCCGAAAACCGAACACGCTGAGATCGTTTTTCGGAGTTTGCAGATTGTGCGGGGGAATCCCCGCGTCCTCGTTGCTCCGGCTTTTCGCGCCGTCCCGACCGTCCCGGTTTTCAGCCCCGGTTGCTCGTTCCGTCTGCGATACGATTTCTTTCGTGTCTCTCTGTCGCGTTGCCTCTTTGTAACCTCCATGTCTTTCGGCGCGCCGTCGTTTTCCGCCGCATGTCCGAAAGCTGCATCCGTATCTTATTGTCCGGCTGTTGCCGACGGATGCCGTGTTTTTGTGAAAGCAAATGTACCTAAAACAAGGGATATGCCTGTGAAAATAATGATATAAAAAATATATTTTTTGATACCCTTATTTTCACAGGCATATCCCTGGCGGCCGAATCGCTTCCCGCGGTTCGTTATTTTACCACTTTCACGCCTTTCGGGACTTCGATCTTCGATTTGATCTTCCCGTCGGCCTGTTTCTCATGACGTACCTTGATCACTCCGTACGGCGTCGGAACGGTTCCTTCGACCCATTCGAGACCGCCGAGGTTCGGTTCGATCTTCACGGCTTTGCAACCCGGTTCGACGATCTTCACGCCGAGCACGTATTCGCTGAGCCATGCCGTCGGCCCCGATGCCCATCCGTGCGCCAGGCTGTGACGGTAGCCTTTGTAGCAGTAGTCGCCGTAAGTGCGGTGAACGTCTACTTTACCGGCCGGGATCAGCTCGTCGATCCGTGCGGCGTTTTTCTTCCAGTTGATGTCGAAGTCTTCCCAGAAAGTCGTAGCGCCGAGGTCGAGCATACCGCCCCAGTAGTCCTTCATGTTCTGGATCGCATCGGTATAGTCTCCGGCCAGGGCTTGGGCTTTCAGCATGTAATAGCCGTAGAAGGTCGAGAAACCGTGGGCGCCGCCCACTTCGAGCACTTCCTTGTTGGCCGTTTCGGCCGGAACGATGCCGGCCAGGGCGATCAGTGCGGCGGACTGTTTCGACGTTTTGTAGTCGGGCGTTACTTTTTTCATCCGGTCGGCGGTTGCGGTGCATTGTGCGGCCAGTTCTTTGTCGCCCAATGCGTTCAGCATTTCGGCTCCGGCTTCGAAAGTCATCAGCATCAGCGCGTGCAGGCCGGCGTTGACGGCCAACGTGTCTTCGCTGGTCGGCCAGTCGAGGAAGCGTCCGCCGCCGTCGAGGTGTTCACGGCCTTCGGCGTCCACCTTGCTCATCAGGATCTTCATCAGGTCGCTGAGGTATTGTTGCTGCTGTTTCAGGTAATTCAGGTCGCCGCGGTACATGTAGTAGTCGCGGTGGATCAGCACCCACCACAGCGAATAGGAGCACATGCCGTTCATCCAGCCCGGCAGCGGGGTTTCGTCGCGGGCGAAGTCCAGGCCGCGCGAAAGCGCCTCGTTGTCGCCGAATACGGCCAGCGCGGTACGCACTTCGGGATGCAGGTCGCCGAGCCATACCAGGCGGTCGCGCTTCGGGGCCTCTACGAGATATTCCTGCAGGTTCAGGTGCAGCGTGTAGGCGCCGGTCGCCCAGATGCTGTCCACGCGCGGATCGTTCGAACGGAACGAGCCGAGGTACGGGATGTCGCGGTATAACAGGCTGGCGCGGATCTCCTTGATCGGCAGTTCGACGTCGTCTTCGAGCATGTCGATCCGGACGAAACGGAAGCCGGAGTTCCCGACTTCGCAGACGCCCAGCCACGGCAGTTCGATCGTGTAGTCGCGCATCGCGTGGTCGTTCGTCGCGCCGTTTTCCTTCGTGATCTCGCACATCGCTTCGCCGACCGATTCGCCGAGGCGCACGCGTACCTTGACGGGTTTGGTCGATGCGCGAATGCAGGTTACGAACTGCAGTCCCCCGTGGATTTCACGACCGAAATCCAGCAGGATCGACGGACGCTTACCCTCTTTGGATACGAAAACGGTTTTCGGGGTATTGGCCGTCGTAGCCTGCCCGTTGCCTTGCAACAACAGGTTCTCGGAGCCGGTGATCAGGTCGCCGTTCTGCGTCCACATCACGCGCACGGGCGAAATATACGCACGCGTACGGGTATCGAATTGTGTCTTTTCGGCCACTTCTTTCGGGAATACGGGGGGCAGGTTGCCCTTGCCCATCGGTTGCGCCTGAAGCGAAGCGGCATACACGAGGAATGCACAGATAAAAAGTTTTTTCATTTCGGTTGTTTGTGTTTGGTTTGATTAAGTTATTTAGTGTTCAGAATATATGCGTTTTTTCCGGAACCCTGATCCGCGATCTTTATAAAATTTCCTTCGCGGACGGTCTGTCCTGCAGGCTGCCCGTTGACGGTCACGTCGTAATTTTTGGTTCCGGCGGGCAGCGGCAGGTAGACGTCGGCTTTCACGTTGGCCGGTACGACGGTCGTCAGCGTGAAACGGCCGGGCGTGTTTTCGAACGCCGTTTCCACGTCGCCCCGTATCGTGGGCATCCGCAGCGAGGCTTTTTCGAGTCCGGCCGGCTGCGGGCGGATTTCGATGCGCGAAAAACCCGGTTCGGTCGGTACGACGCCCATCAGCCTGCGCGGGATGATGTTGGCCGGGGCCGCGCCCCAAGCGTGGTTCCAGTCCTGGTTCGGTTTGTATTTGTCGTCCCAGGCTTCCAGCGAAATGGTCGAGCCGACGCGGATCATGTTGTACCAACTGCGTTCGGCATCCGACGTGAGCAGTTGCAGCGCGTAGTCGGCTTCTCCGGCTTCGTACAGCGCATCCATCAGGAATTGCGAGCCGTAGACGCTGCAGGCCATGCCCCGCGTCTTGACGAAATCCGCAACGGCCTGCGTCCGTTTTGCGTCGGCGAGTCCGAAGCAGAGCGGGAACATGTTGGCGTGCAGCGAGCAGTGGTCGGTGCCGATGCCGTCGCGGTAAGCGCCGGTTTTTTTATTGAACAGTTGTTTGTTGAAATTGTCCGCCAGACGACCGGCCGCCCGGGCGTATGCGGCGGAATCTTCCGACTCTCCGGCGGCTCCGGCCATGCGGGCCATCAGTTCCAGCGCGCAGTAGTGGTAAGCGTTGACCACCGTGTTGACGTCGCGGAATACGAAACCGTCGGTTTCGCCCCCTTCCGCCTTGCCGAGTCCCAGGATCCCCGTGTGCGGCCAGTCGACGATATTTTTCAACGTTTGTCCCCGCAGGTTGATCGACGCGTACAGTTCGGGCGTCAGTTTCTCCGGCGTGAGGCTGACGAATCCGTCCATGCCGGACAGTGCGGTCAGCGTCTTGTTTTTCAGCGTCTCGTAATGCGTTTTTACGGCCCGCAGGTCGCCGGTGTACAGGTAGTCGTACCAGGCGATCAGCACCGATTGCAGGATCCATTCGGTCGGCCAAGTGGCGTTCCCGAGCAGGTATTCGTGGCTGCGCCGCGCCATCGTGTATTCGCGGTCGACGCAGTAGTGCGATAGTTGGTTGATCAGCGCATCGGCTTCGTAAGGGATGCGTTCGCGGTCGCCGTCCACATATAATCCGGCGAAAGAGGTCGCTTTGATCGAGTATTTGCACAGTTCCCATACTTGGTTCAGCGTCGTGTCGGAACTGGCGAATTCCGCCGCGAGATCGTCGAACGGGTAGTTTACGACCTGCCGGCTGATGATACCCGTGCCGTTGCCGATCGCATCGCCTTCGATCTCGCAGTAGCGGAACGGATAGACTTCCCCGATATAGTCCGGCATCCGAACGGCCTGGGGGCCGGTGTTGCGCGCGTCCGCCGGTATTTTTACGGTGTAAGTGCGTATGCCCGGCAGCAGTGCGAGGCGCTGGCTCAGGAAACGGCGGGAGCCTCCCGGAGCCGGGTCGATGCGTCCGTCTTTCAGGCATTCGCCGAGGCGGACGGTCACCGTGTCGCCGCCGGCGTGCGAGCAAAGCGTCAGCCGGAGCTGTCCGAACGCGTCGTAACCGAAGTCGGCGAAAACGAGCCGATCGGAGAGTTTTTGGGTCGTTTTCGGTAAGCCGTTGTCCGTTTTTTCGAGCGGGTAGGCCGGCGTGGCGTATTCGGTCAGCGAATCTGCCGTGCGGAACGCCTTGACGGCCGACCACGGCTGCGGATCGCCGTTGTTGAAAGTCATCACTTTCCAGTAGTAGATTTTGCCGGGCTCCAGTGCCTTGCCGGCATACGGGACGGCTACGCTGCGGTCTCCCGGAATTACGCCGCTGTCCCACAGGTCGGCCGAGTCGGTTGCGAGCGTTCCGGGCGACGAAGCCAGCAGGATGCGGCAAGCGGTCTGCATTACGTCGCTGCGCGAATCGTTGACCTGCCAGCCGAACGACGGCCGCCGGCTGCCGATCGTAACGAACCGGGCCGGTTCGACGATCTTGTCCGCCTGTTCCAGCGTCACTTGCGACGGATAACCGCCGATCCAGACCCGGTCGGTATGTTCCGCGAGGTCGGTCGTTAGCCGCGAAGGGGCTTCTCCCCGCAACGATAGGCACAACAATACGCCGACACACAGCGCCGGGACCGGCAACAGGATCTTTTTCATGATACGAAGTCTGGATGAAACGTCACAATTCACAATGTACAAAATAAACAATCATTTGCCAATATTGCAAATCCGGACGGGAAAAGTGTCCGGAAAAACGTTTCGGACAAGGCGTGCGGACGTCGCGGATACGGAAATTTTGGTATCTTTACCCCTCGGAATATCCGATCATGAAATTCATGCGGTTCATTTTTTAAGGTATTCGATGATGAAAAATTTGTTTTGCGTAAAAGACCGGGTCGTGGCGATTACCGGGGCTACCGGGGTGTTGGGACGCTCGATGGTGCTCCATTTCGCCGAACAGGGCGCCCGGGTCGTGCTGATGGGCCGCAAGGCCGAAACCGGGCTCGCCCTTCAGCGGGAAGCCGCGGCGGCCGGCGGGGACGCGTTGTTCGTGGCGGCCGACGTGCTGAATAAGGAGGACATCGAACGGGCGTATTCGGAAATCATGGAACGTTACGGCCGGATCGACGTGCTGATCAACGGGGCCGGCGGCAATATGCCCGGGGCCACGATCGCGCCGGATAAGACGATCTTCGACCTGGATATGAAGGCATTCCGGGACGTGGTCGATCTGAACCTGTTCGGGACGGTGCTGCCGACGATGGCGTTCGCCCGCGCGATGGTTGCGGCCCGCGGCGGTTCGATCATCAACATCGCGTCCGAATCGGCGATCCGCCCGCTGAGCCGGGTAGCCGGGTACGGAGTGGCTAAGGCGGCGGTAGTCAACTTTACGAAGTACCTGTGCGGCGAACTGGCGCTGAAGTACGGCGACGGCTTCCGGGTGAATGCGATCGCTCCGGGCTTTTTCCTGACCGAACAGAACCGTGCGCTGCTGACCAATCCGGACGGCAGCCTGACGCCGCGTTCCGAGGCGATCCTCGGCCATACGCCGTTCCGCCGCTTCGGCGAACCCGAAGAGTTGCTCGGTACGCTGCAGTGGCTCGCCAGCGATGCCTCGCGTTTCGTCTCGGGCACGGTCACGGTTATCGACGGCGGTTTCGACGCTTTTTCGATTTAGAACGGAAATCGTATTTTTGCGATAGGGAATCCATAAAACGGATAAAGAATATGTATTTGTGTAAACAGGCATGGCGCTGGTACGGGCCGGACGATCCGGTCGGCCTTTGGGATATCCGGCAGGCCGGGGCTACGGACGTGGTAACGGCGTTGCATCATATTCCCAACGGGGAGACATGGAGCGTCGATGAGATCCGCAAACGACAGCGGACGGTTGCCGATGCCGGGTTGGTATGGAGCGTCGTCGAGAGCGTTCCGGTCCATGAGCGGATCAAAACCCGCACCGGGGAATTTCAGCGGTATATCGAAAATTACAAGCAGAGCCTGCGCAACCTGGCCGCCTGTGGCATTCGTACCGTTACCTATAATTTTATGCCGGTGCTGGACTGGACGCGCACCGACCTGGCCTATACGCTGCCGGACGGCTCGAAAGCGCTTCGTTTCGAACGGGCGGCGTTCGTGGCGTTCGACCTGTTTATTCTGCAGCGTCCGGGGGCGGAGGCGGAATATACGTCGCAGGAGCGCGCGAAGGCGAAAGCACGCTTCGACCGGATGGATGCGGTCGAACGCGAGCGGCTGACCCGGAACATGATCGCCGGATTGCCCGGCGCCGAGGAAAGTTTTACGATCGAACAATTCCGCGGGGCGCTCGGCCAGTACAAGGGGATCGACGCCGCCCGGCTGCGCGAACACCTGGTCGCTTTTCTGCGCGAGATCGCTCCGGTGGCCGATGAAGCGGGCGTCGAACTGGTGATCCATCCGGACGATCCGCCTTATCCTATTCTCGGCTTGCCGCGTATTCTGAGCACGGCGGACGATTTTCGTGCATTGATTGCGGCCGTTCCGAACCGTTCGAACGGACTTTGCCTTTGTACCGGATCGTTCGGCGTCCGCAGCGACAACGAACTGGCCGCCATGATGGAAGAATTCGGCGATCGCGTCGGGTTCGTCCATCTGCGCAGTACCTGCCGCGACGACGAAGGTAATTTTTACGAGGCGAACCATCTCGAAGGCGACGTGGATATGTACGGCGTGATGAAGGCGTTGTTGGCGTTGCAGCAACGTCGCGGCGTATCGATTCCGGTGCGTCCCGATCACGGGCATCAGATGTGCGACGACCTGCGCAAGAAGACCAATCCGGGCTATTCTTGCATCGGCCGCCTGCGCGGCCTGGCCGAACTGAGAGGGCTCGAAATGGGAATCGCGCGCAGCCTGTACGGGAAGTAAGTTCAGAGTAAGGTTCTGGGAAACGGCGGCGCGTTACGTGCCGGGTTTTCCAAAAAATAGCATGGATGATGAAACGATTTTTTTTACTGTTGTTATCGGTCGTCATTGCGGTGACGGCGGTAGCGGAAAAAACGGCCAAACGCCTGAAGCCGTTGAAAGGCCGGATCGTCGTGCTGACGTTCGACGATGCGACGGCGGGCCAGCGGGAAGTGGTCGCTCCGTTGCTGCATAAATACGGATTCGGCGCGACGTTCTACGTTTGCGAATTTCCGGGTTTCGAGGACAAAACCAAGTATATGAGCTGGGATCAAATCCGGGAGTTGGACGAAATGGGCTTCGAGATCGGGAACCACAGCCGCAGTCACGGGCAGATGAGTCAAATGACCCGTAAGCAGATCGGTTCGGAAACGGCCTACATCGAAGAGAAATGCGCGTTGTACGGCATTCCGCGCCCGGTGACTTACGCTTATCCCGGTTACGACAACAGTCCGGAGGGGATCGCCGTCCTGAAAGAGCGAGGCTATAAGCTGGCCCGTCACGGCGGGGATAAGCCTTATGTGAAAGGAGTGTCGGATAAAATGCTGATGCCGAGTTACGGCGTGGTCGACGCGCGGTTCGAGACGCCCGAATTTTTCGAAAAAGCGCTGGACGAGGCCCGCGACGGGCAGGTCGTGATTTTCTGCCTGCACGGGGTGCCCGACCTCGCGCACGATTTCGTCAGCACTTCGCCCGAGAATTTCGAAAAATTATTGAGCATGTTGAAGGAGCGCAAATGTAAAGTGATTTCGATGCGCGACTTGCTGAAATACGACCTGTAACATGACAGTCAGAGGTCGAGGCTCAACTGCCGGTACAGTTCGTGCTGCACCGGGTGGGTCGGGTTTCCGACCGACAGGCCGAGCAGCCGTACCGGATGTCCTTCGATGCCGGCATCGCGCAGCAGCGCAGTCGCCAGCGGGAAAATTTCGGCCGATGCGAACAGCTCGTATCCCGGGCTCAGGCTGCGGGTTTGCAGCCGGAAATCGGCGAATTTGATTTTCAACGTCAGCGTATTGCCGCGAAATCCGGCCCGGTCGAGACGCCCGTTCAGTTTGGCGGCGAGTTTATACAGTTCGTCCGTCATCGCGTCGAACGAGGTCAGGTCGTACGGGAAGGTGGTTTCGCATCCGACCGATTTGCGGACGCGGCTCGCTTCCACCGGTCGCAGGTCGATGCCGTGGGCGAATTCGTAATAAAGGCGTCCTGCTTTTCCGAACCGTTCGGTCAGAAAATCCGGCGGGCACTCTCGCAGCGCAGCGCCGTCGTGGATTCCCATTTCGTGCATCTTGCGTGCCGTGACGCGGCCGATCCCCCAGAACGCTTCGATCGGCAGGCGCGCGATGAAAGCGGCGGCGCGGTCGGGATGGATCGTGCAGAGTCCGTCCGGTTTCCGGTAGTCCGAAGCGATCTTGGCGAGAAATTTATTGTAGGATACTCCGGCCGATGCGACCAGTCCCAGTTCGTCGCGGATTTGTCGTTTGACGGCCCGGGCGACGTCCACCGCTAGCGGGATTCCCTTTTTGTTCCGGGTAACGTCCAGAAAAGCTTCGTCGAATGCGATCGGCTCGACCAGGTCGGTGTATTCGCGGAAAATCCGGTGAATCTGCCGCGATACTTCGCGGTAGACTTCCAGCCGTCCGGGAATGAAAATCAATTCGGGACACAGCCTTCGGGCCGTAACGGACGGCATGGCCGAACGGATGCCGTAGCGCCGCGCCTCGTAGCTGGCCGCGGCGACCACGCCGCGGCCTTCGGGACGGCCGACCGCCAACGGACGGCCCCGGTATTCGGGGTGGTCGCGCTGTTCGACCGACGCGTAGAACGCATCCATGTCGATGTGTATGATCTTCCGCTGCTCCATTCAGCGGTAAAAATAGGAAATATATGATTCATTATTCCGCCCGTCCCGGCAGTTGGGTGAAATAGTCGTCGTGCATGTAATCGTTGTGTTTGGAGCAAACCAGCAGATTCTCTGCGCGGAAGTCCGGCGATAATGTGAACATATACGAGCCGATAAAGTTTTTCAGGTCGAGACACAGTTCCAACTCCGGGATATTGAACAAACGGAACCCGCCGAGGTCGTACCTCCGAACGAATTCGGCGACCTCGTCGTCGTCGTGGAATTCGGTGACCAGAATTATATTTGTCGTACCCAACCGGTTTTCGTTTCTTTTCAGGCTTCGGACGAGTTGTGATATGCAGCGTTCGCAGGAAGGGAATTGTATGCGCACGAACAGTTTCGACGAGTCGGCCGAATAGGGGGCCAGCAACGCCCGCGCGCTGTCCGAAATGAAAAACGGGCGGCCTGCATACCGGACGCTCGACAGCGTACTCTCCCTGATGTCCCATTTTTCCATCGCATAGACCGAGGTGTCTGCGCCGGCGATCATCCGTTGTTTTGCGGCCGATCCGGTCCGGATCAATGCATAAAGCAAAAAGGCATTTAGCAATATCATGCCTACGATGAATGCGTTCTTCATGGCGTGTTCGGCATTTAGTAAGAAAACCGGTAAAGTTGCGTATGCTCGATGTCCGGCATATCGAGCAAGCCGTATATTTTTTTACCGGTTTCGTCTACGCAAAACTGCGTGATCGAGCGTGGGCAGTCGTAAGCGGCGGTCAGGCGGCCGTCCCAGTCGAAAGCGAGGATCGTCGGCGTGGCGGTACTGTTTTTGATTTCGCCGTAAGGATTCGTGTAGCGCAGCACGAAAAAGCGATCGGGCGTGCCGAATAACCCGAGCGCATAGTTTACGGCGGACGATTCCGGCCAATTCCCCTGCGTGTTCAAAATGGGTAATTGCGGTTCAGAGAAGCAAATGCTTTTCACAAGACGACCTTCCTGGGAGAATAGTTGGATCATGTCCAGGTATTTATAGGCTCTCGCCATGATCCCTTTCCCCGGGTTAGCGCATAGGAAACCGTAGCATATCCCGTAAGGATTAGCCTTTACGGGCATTGCGAACCCCAGGTCGTATTCCCCCCACAAGGTTTGATCGTTTTTCGTGTCGTAAATTGCAACGGGGCCCAGGGGAGCGTCTGCTAAAATTCCTGCGTATAACGTATCGTTCAGGCGGTTGATATCTTTGTTGTATCGTAAGGCTTTGTAGGTATGTTCTCCTTGGATATTGAGAACAGCCGTGTCGCGCAGTAAAGATCGCACGTGGATCTCTTTCGTAAAGACCAGATGCGCATCGTAGATCCTGAGAACGGAATCTTCGGCGGAACCTGTCGAACGGTCGCGTTGCGGCATCTGGAATTCGTTCGGGCCTTTTCCTTTCGTTCCGAATGAGCATATCGGTTTCAGCGACCCCGTTTCGAAAAGGCTGAAGAATTTCCGTCCGCAATAATTGACGAGGACGATCGCCGAATCGTATAAAGCCATGTCGTAGGCGCAATTGTTTTCGATTCGTACGGAATCTTCGACCCGTAGTAGTTCTGGTTTTTCGATCGGCAGAATAACGTGTCGATGCCGGTTATTGCATCCGCATAAAAGAACCATCCCCATTATGCCGATAATCGTTTTGAATGATTTCATGGATGAGGCGTAATGTGACAAAGCGCCTTTGATAAACGCGTTCTTCATGGCGTATCAGTATGAAAAACGAAAGAGTCGGTTGTATTCGATTTCGGATGTCCCGGATATTCCGTATATCTTGCGGTTGGTTTCATCCACACAAAATTGCTGTATGGGCCGCGGGCAATCGTAAGCGGCGGTCAGATTGCCGTCCCAATCGAAAGCGAGGATCGTCGGCGTGGCGGTTCCGTTTTTAATATCGTTGTAAGGATGGGCGTAATGCAGCGTATAGATACGTTCCGGCGTGGCGAACATTTCAAGATGATATAGGTTGTGCTCCGGTTCGAGGCAATTTTTTTGAGGATCGAACGGTGGGCATTCGGGTTTCGACAAACAAATGTTTTTAACCAGGCGGCCGTCGAATCCGAAAAGTTGAATCATGTCAATATTTCGGTACGATCGAACAATGATCTGTTTCTTGGTATTGGCGCACAGGGAACCGTAGGTGATCAAATAAGACAACATTTCGCTGCGTTGAGGCATGGTGAATCCCCAATCGGATTCGCTCCAGACGGTTTTGTCGTTTTTTATATCGAGGATCGCGAACGGTCCTTCGTATTTACTCATCGGGATTCCGGCATATAACGTATCGTTCAACCGGTTGACGTCCTTGTTTGCAAATAATATTTTGGGTAAATTTTCGGAATGAAAGTTATAAACAACCGTGTCCCGGAGCAAAGCGGGGATCTCGAGTTCTTTTTTTGCGAGCAGATTTCCGTCGTATATAAGCAGTGAGGTGTTATCGTTGATACTTTGCAAAGAACGGTCTTGCATAGGGTACTGAAATTCGTTCGGACCTTTACCTTTTGTTCCGAACGAGCAAACTGGTTTTAACGAAGAGGGGTCGAAAATACTGAAAAAATGGTTACTGCAATGATTGAACAGGATGATCGAGGAATCGATCAGGGTCATATCCATCGTACAATTGTTTCCCAACCGTACTGAATCTTCCGTAATTAAAGGTTTGGTCTCCCGGATAACCAAGATCTCATGCGGGGAACGGCATCCCCACAAAATGGACAACACCCCCATTATTATTAAGAATTTCATGTCGAAATACATATTTGAATATAAAAGTACCCTTTGGACAGCAAGGGGTACTTTTGCATGATTTCTAATTGCTCCGGCAAAGTCCGTCTCCATTGGGAATAATGGTTGATATGGAGCAGGTGCCACAGTAAAAAGCAATTACTACCTCACCTTGTGTACCTCCTCCGACGATGCACCCCGTGTAACTTTCTCCTTCTTCCACTGTTGCGGTCAAGGCTTCCGGATTAACACAAAATACCTTTTTCGTGTCTGCATTTTTCATAAAAACGATGCCGCTGAGTATGAAAATACCACCAAATAACAAGATAAACAAAAAATTTCGTTTCGTCATAAGTTTATTGAATTTAAAGTTAATTTATATTCAATATGCAAGGTCTGAATGTGAAATTTTAAATTCAAGTGTGTTATGTGTTTTTTTTGTTATGTTTGTCTGTGTCTTTTCGGTAGAATAGCGTGTTTATTTACCCGATAACTGTTTTTGAGAAGATCGCGATATGCGAGAAATTAAAAAACGGGTCGGATGGATTATGAGGAGTCGTGAGTCGTGGCGTTAGAGACCCTATTTGATCTCCAGTACGGCCGGGCAGTGGTCCGAATGGCGCACGTCGGGCAGCAGCCAGGCGTTTTTCAGCAGCGGGCGCGCCGCTTCGGACGCCATCGCGTAGTCGATCCGCCAGCCTTTGTTGTTCGCCCGCGCGTTGGCGCGGAAACTCCACCAGGTGTACTGATTCGGTTCGTGGTTGAACAGCCGGAACGTGTCGATGAAGCCGCTGTCCAGGAAGCGGCTCATCCATTCGCGTTCTTCGGGCAGGAAACCGCTGCTCGAGGCATTGCGCACCGGGTCGTGGATGTCGATCGGCCGGTGGCAGATGTTGTAGTCGCCGCACAGGATCAACTGCGGCCGCTCTTTTACGAGTTCCGATACGTATCGCTGAAAATCTTCGAGCCACTGCATTTTGAACGCCTGGCGTTCGTCGCCTGAAGTTCCGGACGGGTGATAGACGCTGACGACCGACAGCTCGCCGTAGTCGGCGCGCAGGAAACGCCCTTCCGCATCGTATTTTTCGATACCCATGCCCGCCGCCACGCGGTCGGGTTCCCGGCGGGTCAGGATCGCCACGCCGCTGTACCCTTTTTTGACGGCCGAGAAGAAATAGCAACGGTATCCCAGCGCTTCCAGTTCGAGGGTCGGGATCTGCTCCGGCTGCGCCTTGGTCTCCTGCAGGCACAGGATGTCGGGCCGTTCGGCGGCGATCCAGTCGGTCAGTCCTTTCGACAGCGCGCTGCGCAGTCCGTTGACGTTGTAGGTGACGATTTTCATGGCTTTATATTTTTTTGTGCTGCCAGTCGGCTTTTTTCAGGTATCGGCAGGCCAGCAACAACATTACGATCGCGTATACGTGCTCCGTCGTCCAACAGACCGCGACGTCGGCCCGCAGGTAGATCACTACGTAGAGCGTATAGAGGATATAGATCAGCAGCGTCGTCATTTCCAGCGCCAGCGCCGAGCGGGTGTTTCCCGTTCCCGAAACCGTGTTGAACAGGATGATCGCCGGCACGGTCAGCAGGTAAGCCGACAGCATGACCCACAGCGAAGACACCGAGCTGTCGATCAGCGGGATGCTGTCGGTGTAAATACGCAGTACGGCGGTCGGAAACAGCGCGAATAGCAGAGCCGCGGGAGCGATCGTCAGGTAGCACATGCCGACGATCCGACGGACGGTAGGCATTACGAGCGTTTGCTGTCCCGCTCCCATCTGGTTGCTCACGAGCGAACTGGCGGTCGAGGCGAAGGCGCTGACCGCCATGAAGATAATCCCGGATATGCTGCGTACGATGTTGCTGACGGCCAGCGGCCGCTCGCCGAGGTGTTCGACCGCGAGAAAGAACAGGAACCACGTGGCGACCGAGACGAAGGATTGCAGCATCGTCCACACCGAGACGTTCAGCATCCGTCCGAGCAGCCGGGGACGGGGACGGGCGAACCGGAACAGCCCGTATTTGCGGTGGTCGGTTTTCAGCCACGAGTAGAGGATGAAAAAGAGCGCCGAAGCCAGTTCCGAGGCCGACGATGCGATAGCGGCTCCGGCGATGCCCATGGCCGGAAGTCCGAATTTACCGAAGATCAGCGCGTAATTCAGCGCCACGTTGGTCAGCACCATCGTGACCGAATTGGCCGTGAGTATCTTCGTATTGGTCGTGCCGACGTAGAACGCCCGGAACATAACGGCGACGAACGAGAAGAAAAAGCCGTAAACGCGCCAGTTCGTATAGCTGATCGCCGCGTCGCAGACCGGGCCGGAGTCGATGATCCAGCGCAGCACGACCGGCGTGAACGTCCGCGAGACGACGAACATGACGGCGGCCAGCAGCAACAGGAACAGGATTCCCTGTTGCAGTAGCGGGCCGATATCCGCGTACGCTTTTTCGCCGTTCCGCCGTGCGATCAGAATCTGCGTTCCGATGCTGAACCCGAACCCGATCATGAAAATAGCCATGTAATAGACTCCCGCGAGCGCCGAAGCGCCTAGTTCCACTTCTCCGACGCGGCCCAGGAAAGCGGTGTCGGTCAGTCCGATCAGGTTCTCCATCAGCAGGCTGATCAGGATCGGATAGGTAATGAGCCAAATCTGTTTGTAGGTCGGTTTCATCGGGAAAAGCGATTGTTGTTCGGCAGTCGATTTTTGTGCGAAAAAAAAGCGGATCGCAAAGGTAATGCTTTTTTTGATTTTTTTGAGGATTGCCGTCGAAAAACGAATCTCGAAAAAAGATTGCCTTTGTTCGCTCCGGCAGATTGTGCCGGAACAGGTAAAACGGCGGATAAACGCAAACGATATGACGCGTTTCGAATCCGGAGCCCGGGAAACGGAAAACGACTTGCGGGCGGAAATTAGGGTTGCGAAAAGGCGCGGAAACGGAGTGCGGAACGGTCCGGGAGGGCGACTCGCTGGGAAAGACGTCGGAACGGAGTACGATCGGCTCGATGGGCAGACGGGTATGGAATTCTTTTTGCGGTCGATCCGTCCGGTTTCCCGGAAATTGGCTAAATTTGCAGCGGGATGGCGCTACGGATATTGTAAATCAGACGATTGATGATCCGTTGAGACCGATTCCGTCGGTGCGGAAGCCGGAATGCCGTTGGGAGCGTTCGATTTTCGCCGGTTTCGTCCTACTTTGTTTTTTAATTTTGGTTTCGAATGTCGAATTTAATCGAAGATAAAAATTTCAGGGGACATGCCGCGATGCTCGGGGCGTGCATTACGTTCGGCCTGCTCGCGCCCGTTTCGAAATCGCTGTTCGGGACGGGACTCGTCAGCGCTTATGCGCTGACGATGATGCGGATGGGCGGAGGAACCGTCGTGTTCTGGATCGCGTCGCTGTTTACGCGCCGCGAGCACGTGCCGCCGCGCGACCTGCTGCTGTTTTTCTTCGCGTCGTTGCTCGGGATCGTGCTGAATCAGGGAACTTATGTGCTCGGCGTGTCCAAGACCTCACCGATCGACGCCAGCGTCGTGACCACTACCACGCCGATCTTCGTGATGATCATTGCCGCGTTGTACCTGCGGGAACCGATCACCGGCAAGAAAATCCTGGGTGTCGTCGTCGGCGCCGCCGGCGCGCTGCTGCTGATCCTTTCGGGCGCGCACCTGGTTTCCAGCCGGACGGGCAGCGGTTCCGTTTCCGGCGACCTGCTGTGTCTTTTCGCCCAATTGTCGTTTGCGACCTATTTCGTGGTATTCAAAAAACTAATTAGCCGCTATTCGCCGGTTACGTTGATGAAATGGATGTTTCTCTATGCGACGGCGTGCTGCCTGCCGTTCGGTTACTCCGACCTGAAGGCGGTCGGCTGGGCGGAACTCGGCTGGGCGGATTACGCCCAGATCGCTTACGTCGTGCTGGGCGCCACGTTCCTGGCCTACCTGCTGATGCCGATCGGCCAGAAGAACCTGCGCCCGACGGTGGCCAGTTCCTACAATTACGTGCAGCCGCTGGTCGCCACGCTGGTCGCCGTTTCGCTGGGAATGGATACGTTCGGATGGCTCAAGGGCGTTGCCGTGCTGCTGGTGTTCGCGGGGGTGTATATCGTGACGATCAGCAAGTCGAGGGCGCAGTTGGAAGCCGAGGCCGGACGCGGTTCCGCTTCCCGTTGATTCGTCCGAAAAGGAGTATTTCGCCCTTGTAAAAGTTCCGAAATAAACTTACCTTTGTTGGAACGGGAATCCCGACGGAACAGGTCTATGAAGGCAAAACGCAACTACATAATCTACGGGCTGATGCTTGCCGCGTTTGCGGCGCTGCTGCTGTGGATCGTGCATTTGGGTCATGCTTACGACGGTCTCGGGCCGGGAGCGGCGCCTTCCGGGGAGGATTCGCCGGTCGGCTTGCTGTACGACACGCTGACGATAAACCTGAAGCACCCGCTGTCGCTGTTGCTGCTGCAGGTCATCGCTATTCTGATCACGGTACGTATCTTTTCTTATCTTTTCAAATACCTCGGGCAGCCGGGGGTGATCGGCGAGATCGTCGCCGGTATCGTGCTCGGACCGTCCGTACTCGGGCACCTGTCGCCCGAGACGTTCGCTTTTCTGTTCGATCCCGATTCGCTCGTTCCGCTCAATATCATCAGCCAGATCGGCTTGGTGCTCTTTATGTTCGTAATCGGGATGGAGCTTGACCTGGGCGTCATCCGCCGCAAAGCCAGCGAAACGCTGGTCATCAGCCACGCCAGCATCATCGTGCCGTTCCTGATGGGAATGGGGCTCGCCTATGTGGTCTATCCTGAGTTCGGGGCGCGGCACGCTTCGTTCGTGCCTTTCGCGCTGTTCGTGGCCATCTCGGTCAGCATTACGGCGTTTCCGGTGCTGGCGCGGATCGTTCAGGAGCGGAATCTGAGCAAGACGCCGATGGGGATGCTGGCGATCGCCAGCGCCGCCAACAACGACGTGACGGCATGGTGCCTGCTGGCGGCGGTGATCGCCGTGGCCCGGGCCGGCAGCGTGACCAGCGCGTTTTTCACCATCGTGCTGACGGCGCTGTATATTTTGTTCATGTTCTACCTGGTCAAGCCTTTCCTGCGCAAGATCGGGGAGTTTTATAACAAACAGGAGACGGTCAGCAAAACGCTGGTCGCCTTTATTTTTCTGGTGCTGATCATTTCGTCCTACATTACCGAAATCCTCGGGATCCATGCGCTGTTCGGCGCTTTCCTGGCCGGGGTGGTTATGCCGGCGAACCTGAGTTTCCGCCGCGTGATGACCGAGAAGATCGAGGATGTCGCATTAGTGCTTTTTCTGCCTCTGTTTTTCGTCTTTACGGGTTTGCGTACGGAGATCGGCCTGCTGAATACGCCTCACCTGTGGGGAATCTGCGCGCTGTTCATCGTCGTGTCGATCGCCGGTAAGATGATCGGCGCCACGTTCTCGGCCCGGTTGGTCGGCGAGTCGTGGAAGGACAGCCTGTCGATCGGCGTGCTGATGAATACGCGCGGATTGATGGAACTGATTGTGCTGAACATCGGTTACGAGATGGGGATCATCCCGTCGTCGCTGTTCGTGATTTTCGTGATCATGGCGTTGTTCACGACCTTTATGGCTACGCCGCTGCTGGCGCTGATCGAAAAGATCGCGGGGTATAAATCGCGCAAGGTGAGGCCGACCCGCAACGGGCATCCGCGTATCCTGATTTCGTTCGCCAATCCCGAAAGCGGGCCGCTGTTCCTGAAATTGGTGCGCCTGCTGTACGGTCGTGTGCTGAAAGACGCTAAGGTGACGGCGATCCACTATACGATAGGCACCGAGACCAACCCGCTCAATGCGAGCGACTATTCGAAAGAGAGTTTCAGCCTGCTCGAGCCCGAGGCCAAACGTCTCGGGTTGCGGGTGGATATGCGTTACCGCGTTACCGACCACTATACCGAAGACCTTTGCGCGCTGGCCGACGACGAACATTACGATTTCGTGCTGACGGGCGTAGGGCCGGCTTTCCTACGCAGTTATCTCGATCCGCCGCGTCGGCTGAACGCCCTGCTGTCGAAGGGCGGCAAATGGTTGTCGCCGGGACTGACGCAGGACAAGATCCGCGTGTTGTTCCAGAATATGCACTCCGCTTTCGGAGTCTTCGTGAACCGCGACATCGACTCCGTTACCGACGCCGGCGTGATCCTGCGCGACGAGCGCGACCGGAGCCTGCTGTCGCTGGTCGGGTCGATGTCCGACCGGCTGCGGGTGGAACTGAGTTCGGTCAACGGCGACTCCCCGTTCCTGGACAAGGATTCCGCAGGCAAATCCGGTCGTTTTACGATAGGCGATCCGCAGGAACCCCTGGCCGCGCGGCTGAAAGGCAAGCAATTGGTATTGATCAGCTATTCCGCCTGGCAGTACATCCTGCGCAACGAACGGGCGCTGTTGCATGCGCTGCCTTCCTTTATCATCGTAAAACCGCAGGAAGGCGACCGTTGACGGCGACCTTCCCGCGGTTTTTGCACGGAACCGGGAAATCCGGCTATTTCAACTCCCTGACCACTTTCAGCGCGGCTTCGTAATCGGGTTCGTGCGTCACTTCCGGCACGTATTCGATGTAGCGGATCAGCCCTTTCTTATCGATCACGACGACTCCGCGCGACAGCAACCGCAGTTCTTTGATGACGAATCCGTACTTCATGCCGAAGTCCAGGTCGCGGTAGTCCGAATAGACGTACACGTTGTCGATGTTCTCGGCGGCACAGAAACGTTTTTGCGCGAACGGCAGGTCGACCGATAGCGACAGGATCGCCACGTCGCCGTCCAGTTTGGTGGCTTCGCGGTTGAAACGGATGTTTTGCAGGGCGCAGACCGAAGTGTCCACCGACGGGAATACGCTGATGACGACCGTTTTGTCTTTGTATTGCGTCAGCGATACGGGCTGCAGGTTCTGATCGATTACTTCGAAAAGCGGAGCCCGGTCTCCGGCGGCGAGGTGTTTGCCCACGAGCGTCATGGGTTTGCCCCCGAACGTGATTTTCCAATTATCCATAATTTTAAAATTTAAAGGTTTGTACTCGGTGAAAAACACCCTCCAAGATACAACTTTAATACCGGAATCGGTACGCCTGTTTTCGATTTTCGACGAATAAGTTTTACCTTCGTGCGAAAGAGTCGTAAGCCGTGTCCGTAAAAATCAATAAAACCAATGCCGCCCGCCTGCTCGACCGGGCGAAGATCGCCTACGAGTTGATCCCTTACCGGGTGGACGAAGAGAATCTGGCCGCCGCGCACGTCGCCGAAGAGCTCGGCGAGCCGGTCGGCCAGGTGTTCAAGACGCTGGTGTTGCGCGGCGATCGCAACGGGATTCTGGTGTGCGTGATTCCCGGCGATGCCGAGGTCGACCTGAAAGCCGCCGCGCAGGCGTCCGGCAACAAACGCGTCGAGATGTTGCACATGAAGGAACTGCTGCCGGTAACGGGATATATCCGCGGCGGATGTTCGCCCGTCGGGATGAAAAAAGGGTTTCCGACGTTTATTCATCGCAGTTGTCTCGATTACGATACGATTTATGTCAGCGCCGGGGTGCGGGGATTGCAGTTGAAGCTGGCTCCCGGCGATCTGATTCGTTTTACGCGGGCCGTGACGGCCGACCTGATCGGATGACGGACGGTTTCGCAGACATACTGATCCGCTGGTATGCGGACAATCACCGCCGATTGCCGTGGCGCGAAACGTCCGATCCGTATCTGATCTGGTTGTCGGAGGTTATCTTACAGCAGACCCGCGTGGCGCAGGGACTGGATTACTTCCGCCGGTTCGTCGCCCGTTTTCCGGACGTGCGCTCGCTGGCCGAAGCTCCGCAGGACGAGGTGCTGAAACTGTGGCAGGGACTCGGCTATTACAGCCGCGCGCGGAGCCTGCATACCGCAGCGAAAGACATCATGGCGCGTTTCGGAGGTCGGTTTCCGGAGGACTACGAGGCGGTGCGTTCGCTGTGCGGGGTGGGGGATTATACCGCTGCCGCGATCTGTTCGTTCGCTTACGAGCTGCCTTATGCGGCGGTCGACGGCAATGTTTATCGGGTGCTTTCCCGCGTGTACGACGTGGATTTGCCGGTGGACGATGCGGCGGGCAAACGCTACTTCGCCGAATTGGCGCAGTCGTTGCTCGATCCGGTACGTCCGGGCCTGCAGAACCAGGCTACGATGGAGTTCGGAGCTCTGCAATGCGTGCCGCAGCGTCCCGATTGCGGGGCGTGTCCGCTGGCCGACCGCTGTCTGGCGCAGGCGCACGGCACGGTCGGCCGGCGTCCGGTGAAACGCGGCAAAGCGGCCGTGCGGCCGCGTTACTTCAATTACTTGTGCATCCGCTGCGACGGGACATTGTTGTTGCGGCAGCGTACCGAGAAGGATATCTGGCGCAACCTGTACGAATTTCCGCTGATCGAGACCGATGCGGAGACCGAGTTCGACGCGTTGCAGCGGACTTCCGCATGGAAAGCGTGGTTCGGCGGCGAACGGCGGATGCGGATCGGGGAACGGACGGCGATGCCGCGGCACGTACTGTCGCACCGGATTATTTACGCTTGCTTTCAGGAGATCGAACTGGAGCGGATTCCGGATTCGCTGTCCGGCTTTCTGAGGGTGCCGGAAGCGGAGCTGGATCGTTATGCCGTTTCGAGGCTGACCGAACGTTACCTGGAGCGGAGGCGTGCGGCCGGCGTGAATGTTAAAGTTGGCAAACTATTTGATAGTTGACGGGTTATATATTGAATATTAATATTTCAGAATTATGAATATACTGTTGCACAAAGCTCCTACGCGGGGTTATTTCGATCACGGATGGCTGAAGACCCACCATACGTTCAGTTTTGCGAGTTATTACAATGCCGCGCGCATCCATTTCGGGGCGTTGCGGGTTTTGAACGACGACGCGGTCGCTCCGGGAATGGGGTTCGACCTGCATCCGCACCGCGAGATGGAGATCGTTTCGATCCCGCTGAGCGGGACGCTCGAACATAAAGACAGCATGGGGAACGTTTCGGCGATCACCACCGGCGAAATCCAGGTGATGAGCGCCGGCACCGGGCTGCACCACAGCGAATACAACCAGAGCCGCGAGCAAAATGTCGAATTTCTTCAGATATGGGTATTCCCCGATCGGGAAGGCGTGAAACCCCGCTACGAAAATGCCGTGATTTCCGACCTGATCCGTCCGAACGAGCTCTGCGTGATCGTCTCGCCTTATCCGGGCGACGGACACGGCGGGCTGTGGATTTACCAGCAGGCTTGGTTCTCGTGGGGAGAGCTCGAAGCGGGTACGCGCGCGGAGTATGCGCTCAAATCGCCCGGCAGTTTCGGGGTTTACGTGTTCGTAATCGACGGGGAAATCGAGGTGGCCGGACAGTCGCTATCGCCGCGCGACGGGCTCGGCGTCAGCGAAATGGACCGTTTCGAAATTCATGCGAAGGAGAAAGCGCGTGTCCTGTTGATCGAAGTTCCCGAAGCATAATATCCGGAAAGTGTAAAAAGTACGGCCGCGGAAAACGTTCCCGCAGCCGTGCTTTGTTTGTTTTCAGAGAACTCAGAAACCGCCCCGTTTCATGATCCGTTCGGCGTCCCGGACGGTCGTTTTCATCCAACGCAGCAGGATTTCGTCCCGCTCGTCTTCCGGAATCCGCCAGTCGACGGACGACTCCCGGAGCCGCGTCGACAGCGTGTACAGCAGGATCGCCGCCGATGCCGAGACGTTGAGGCTTTCGACGAATCCGCACATCGGGATGCGGATGAATTCGTCGGCACAGCGCATTACTTCGTCGCTGATGCCGGCGTGCTCCGTGCCGAAAAACAGCGCGAACCGTCCGGCGGTCACGTCGAAATTTTCCGGCGTACGGTCGTCGGCATGCGGCGAGGTGGCTACGATACGGTAGCCTTTTGCCCGCAGCGCGGCGATCAGATCGCCGGTGCTTCCCGTTTTGTGGATATCGACCCACTTGTCGGTTCCCCGGACGATGTTGACGTTCGGCGAGAACTTGCACAGCGCTTCGACCGTGTGGATATCCTGTATGCCGAACGCTTCGCAGTTGCGCACCAGCGCGCTGGCGTTCTGCGGATGGAACGTATTCTCCATGCATACGGTCATGTAGCGGGTCCGGCGGGCGAGCGTGGCGCGCAGCACTTCGGCCCGTTCCGGCAGCATGAAACCGGAAATGTATTCGATCTTGCGGGCCAGCAGTCCGTCGTTATTTTCGGTATTTTTGGTCATCGTCCAACAGTTTGAGGTAGCTTTCGTAACGGGAGAGGCCGATCTCTCCGGCGCGCAACGCCTCCCGCACCGCGCAGGCGGGTTCGTGGGTATGCGTGCAGTTGTAGTAGCCGCACCGGGGGGCGTAACGGAACAGATCCGGGAAATAGCGGCATATCTCGTCGTTTTCGATGTCGATCAGTCCGAATCCCTTGATGCCCGGCGTGTCGATCAGGTAGCCGCCTCCGGCGAGCGGGTACATTTCCGAAAAGGTCGTCGTATGTTTTCCTTTGCTGCTGCTGGCCGATACCGCGCCGATGCGGATGTCCAGCGACGGGTCGATCGCCCGGATCAGCGTCGATTTGCCGACGCCCGAATTGCCCGAGAGCAGCGACGTTTTTCCCGGTAACATTTTTTTGAACGCGTCGATGCCGGTCTGCTGCGTCGCCGACAGCTCGATTACTTCGTATCCCGCCGACCGGTAAATTTTCAGAAATTCGGTCTGGGCGTCCTGCAATGCATCGGTCGCGTAGAGGTCGCATTTGTTCAGCAGCAGCGTGACGGGAATGCGGTAGGCTTCCGCCGTGACCAGAAAGCGGTCGATGAACTCGCAGTTGGTGGACGGCAGGAAGAGCGACACGACCAGAAAGGCCTGATCGACGTTCGCGGCGATGATGTGCGACTCTTTCGACAGGTTCGATGCGCGGCGGATGATGTAATTGCGCCGCGGCAGGATTTTCGTGACGACGCCCGTCGCTCCTTCCGGCTGTTCGTATTCGACGCGGTCGCCCACCACGACCGGATTGGTCGTGCGGCTTCCTTTCAGCCTGAGATTCCCGCGGATGCGGCAGGTTACGGTCTGCCCCGACGCGTCGTCGCGCAGCGTGTACCAGCTTCCGGTACTTTTGATTACCAATGCCGAACGTGCGGATTCCATAGGCGTCAGTCGTTATTGCCGGTTATTTTGTTTTTCATCAGGTCGAGGTACGGGAAAAGCAGCGCGGTCGTGCTCCGTACCGGCTTGTAGAGCGCGGCTTCGGTGTAACGGTCGTTTTCGACCCATCGGGTCGTGCTGTTGACGGTTTCGAACGCATATAGCAACAGGCTGAGAATGACGGCCATTTTGAACACGCCCAGCAGAATGCCGCCGATCGCGTCGATCGGGCCGAGTCCGGCGAGTTTGAAAATTCCTTTGATCAGGTGTCCCAACAGCGCCATGACCAACAGTACCGCCAGCAGTATTACGACGAATCCGACGGCTGCGGCGATCGGCGGATCGGTATGCAGCCATTGGCCTACCGCGCTGCTGTGGCGGAATGCGAAATAGACTCCGATGAAGAGTCCCGCGATTCCGCCCAGTTGCACGATGATTCCTTCGCGGAATCCCCTGTATGCGGCGTAGAGCAATGGAATGCCCAGGATGATATCGAATCCGTTCATGCTTGCGTTCTCGTGCGTCCGTGTTCCGTATCCGGCTGCGGGCTGCCCGGCGATCGGCCCGGTTCCCGTATTTCCGGACGGCGCCGGAAGACGGGACGGCCGAATATTTGTACCAAATATAGGGATTTATTCGTTATTTATTAAATTTGCTCTCAAATGCAACGCATATGAAAAGAATCTGGATTTTGATCGCAGGGGTGTTTATGCTGACGCAATTGTCTGCAAGAGACGTGATTAATATAAACAGGGATTGGCGTTTTTTCAGCCATACCGAAGGTTCCAGCGACCGGGCGCAGGGCGTGAACCTGCCGCACATGTGGAACAACGACGCCCTGAGCGGCCGGAACGACTATTTCCGGGGGGTAGGCAATTACATGAAAGATATCGCCGTACCGAAAGAGTGGGCCGGTCGGCGGATTTTCGTCCGCTTCGGCGGGGCCGGAACCGTGGCCGACCTGATCGTCAACGGGCGCTATGTCGGCGAACACCGGGGCGGTTACAGCGCATTTACGTTCGATCTGACCGATTACTTGAAATACGGCGAGAACAACTCGCTGTGGGTGATCGTCAATAACGCTCCGCGGCTCGACGTGCTTCCGACCGCCGGGGACATCAACGTTTACGGGGGATTGTACCGCGATGTCGAACTGATCGTAACCGATCCGTCGCATATCGCCGTGGACGATTACGCGTCTGAGGGCGTTTATGTCCACCAGAAAGAGGTCTCCCGCGAAAAGGCCGATCTGGAGACGGTCGTGAGGGTGCGCGGCGCGGCCGGTAAGACCCTTACGGTCAATCTGGCCGTCGAAACGCCGAACCGCGATACGGTGGTCGTGCAAGGTGCGAAAGTCAAAATCGCGGGGGACGGCCGGGGATCGGCGACCGTACCGGTGATCGTAGGAAATCCGACGTTGTGGGATGGCGTCGAAAATCCGTATATGTATACCGTGCGCGTGCAACTGGCCGACGAGGGACGCGTGTGCGACGAGGTTACGGTGCCGCTCGGACTGCGCTTTTTCAGCGTCGATCCGAAGCAGGGATTCCTGCTGAACGGCCGTCCGTATCGGATTCACGGCGTGGTGCATTACGAAGACCGGGCGTCGGTGGGGATCGCGCTGAAACAGTACCAGATCAAAGAGGATCTGGATCTGATTACCGAGATGGGCGCCAATGCCGTCCGGGCTGCCGGTTATCCGCATCATCCGGGCTTTTACGACGAGTGCGACCGCCGCGGGATCTTGGTCTGGAGCGAAATGCCGTTTATCGGGCCGGCTTATATGACCGATAAGGGGTATATCCATACGGACGATTTCCGCCGCAACGGCGAGCAGCAGCTTTACGAAATGATTTTCCAGCAGTTCAACCACCCTTCGGTCGTATTCTGGGGTATTTTTTCGGATCAGGATCCGCGGGGCGACGATCCGACCGACTACATCAAAGGGCTCAACGCGATGGCGATGCAGGAAGACCCGTCGCGGATGACGACGGCAACAAGCAATCAGGACGGCCCGATCAATTTCGTGACCGACCTGATCGTCTGGGATCTTCCGTTCGGATGGAAGGAGGGGATGCCGGGCGATCTGAAGATATGGCTCGAGCAGTTGCAGAAAAAGTGGGGGAGCCTGTGTTCCGGGATCACGTACGGAGCGGGGGCTTCGATCTATCATCAGGAAGATTCGCTCTACCGGCCCAACTACCTCGGCAACTGGCATCCGGAGCGTTGGCAGACCAGTCTGCACGAGCAGTATTTCCCGCTGGTCGACGCGTCGCCGTTTCTGTGGGGCTGGTTCGTGGCCAATATGTTCGATTACGGGGCGGCCGGGCGCGACTGGGGCGAGGGCACCGGGATCGACGACCGGGGATTGGTGACTTTCGACCGCAAGTACCGCAAGGATGCGTTCTATTTCTATAAGGCCAACTGGAACAAGGCCGAACCGATGGTTTATATTGCGCAGAAGCGCTGGACGCCGCGCGTGAAAACGACCCAGACGATCCGGGTCTATTCGAATGCTCCGGAAGTGGAACTGCTGGTCAACGGCGCTTCGCTCGGCAGGAAGACGGGGGCCAACGGGGTGTTCCTGTGGGAAAACGTCGAACTCAAACGCGGCGTGAACGCGCTCGAGGCGCGCAGCGACACGAGCATCGACTATGCTGACATTCGGGTGTTGTAGATCGGGACGCAGGAACGGCTTAACGTACGGTCGAATTCCGCAGAATCCCGGTCGAGTCAGGCCCTTCGCAGAACAACAGGTCGATGATCGACAGGTTCGCCGCGAAAGGATAGCGTTCGGTGAAAACCTGGTAATAAGGTGCGGCCCGGAATGCCGGGTCGGGACGTTGCAGGCGCGGCTTCGGGGATAGCGCGTCTCGGAAATCTTCGGCGGGATCGGGGTTTTGCACGTAACTTTCGGAGTACGCGATGCGCGGTTTCATTCGTAAGAGATCGAGTACCGTTTGTTGCAGTTCCGCATTCAGGTCGACCAGAAAATCGTACCGTCGCCGGTAGAACGGGGCGAACCGCTCTTCGTAATGGACGAAATAGGGCGAACTCCGGTAAGCCGATACGATCGCTTGCCAATGTTGGTGTTGCCATTTTTTCGACGAATCGATCCGGATATCCCGGGTCGGTTTTTTTATACCCGACGGTTGGAGTACCGGTACGATCAGCGGACCCGTCCCGTTGGCCGTCAGGATGTCGCATCGGTTTCGGTAGCTCTGTTTCCGATAATGTTCGTATAGGTCGATTACGGCTTTTCCGCTCAGTAGTTTGGCGTAATACTGGACGTTTCCGAGATAAGCGGTCGAAAGGATCACGGTCGGCGGATTTCGGGTTATTTTTTCGGGCCGAACAGGTCGGTCTCGCCGCGTTCGACGGCGTGGAATACGGTGGCCAGTTCGGCGACTGCCGGCGAGATCAGGCCGATGACGTTGCGGATGTCGTTCTCCTTGCTTCGATCGCCTTTGATCCGGTACAGCATAACGGCATACAGAGCCCGGAAGAACAGTTCCACGTCGGAGATGTCCTGTTTGCCGAGTTTGCTTTTGAGCGTCGGGATTTCGGGGGCTACCGCGGCGTAGAGCGCACGGTATTTCTCGCCGACGGGCAGCGTCAGCAACTGTTTATGCAGGTTATCCAGATCGGCGATCAGGTGCAGGGTGTGTTCCAGATGGCCGTTTTCCTCCTTGCCTTCTTTGCGCAGCAGGTTTACCAGATCCATGTACCAGAAGAAAACCTCCTGTTTTTTGGCTTCGTCCAGTTCGCTTTTCTGCACCAGTTGCGAATAGATCGCTTCGGGACTGAACTGCAGGGCGCGTAGCAAATCCTCCAACTGCCACAGATAGAGGATGTACTCGGCGATATTCTCTTTGCGTTTGCGTTGTGCGATATACATTTCGGTCGTTTTTCGGTGAACGGATCGTGTTTCCGACCGCTAATATACCGATTCCTTTCGAAAAACGGATGGCGTCGTCCCGTTCGGAATGCGTTATTGCATCCGGATGTGCTCTTCGATCCTCTTTTTCAGGCTCCCCTTGCCGTAATCGAGCCGCCGGTCGATCAGGATGCCTTCGGGATCGAACAGCAGGCCGAGCGCCGGGGAGAGTTGTCGGTCGCCCCGGCTATCGGGCGAATGGCGTTAAATCTCCACGTCCGTTTCGCGTACGATCCGGAGCACGTTTTCCGTAGCGGGCGCCACTTTGTAGCGGTCGTCGATGCGCCGTCCGACCACCCATACGATGTCGTTCCCGCTGGTCACGACGAATTGGCGGCGTTTGTCCGGGAGCGATACCTTGTTGTTTATCAGGAAATCGCTGATTTTCTTGCGGCTGTCCATGCCGAACGGAACGAATGCGTCCCCTTCGTTCCAGCGGCGCACCGTCAGCGGATAGGTCAGCTTGTCCGCATCGAGCAGCGCTACGTTTTCGGGCTGGCGGAGCGATTCGACGTCGTCTGCTTCGAGGCGTTCGAAGGTCAGCAACGCGCCGCCGCAGTAGGTGTGGGTCGTTTCGGGAGTCACCTCCGTCGTGCAGCCCTCGTCGTCGGGGATCGGGGTGATCAGGATGCGACCGCGGTCGATGTAAGCTACGCTGTCTTTCGAAAAGAAACGCTTGCCGGAGCCGTGTCCTTCGCAGAATGCCCGGTAAAGGCTGTTGATGACTTCCCCATTGAACCCGAAACCGCGCAGCAGTTCGAAGATGACGAAATCGGCAGGCAGCGACGGATCGATCCGCGACAGATCGACGACGGTGCGCGTTTCGTCGCGTATGAGCGCCTGGCGGCGGATCACTTCCATGCTGCGGTCGATGAAATTCTGGGCCGAGGTCAGCCGTTCGACGTTGGCCGCCATCGTGTCGGTGAATTTCGGAGAGATCTCCTTGATGCGCGGCACGATGCCGAGCCGGAATTTATTGCGTAGGTATTTGGTCGACGCGTTGGTCGAATCTTCGCGGTAGGGGATTTTGTTGGTCAGCGCGTAGTCGATGATCTCTTTGCGCTGCGAAAACAGCAGCGGCCGGATCAGGCGCCCGTTCACGACGCCGATGCCCGTCAGCCCCCGGAGCCCCGTTCCCCGGATCAGGTTGATGAAAAAGGTTTCCACCGAGTCGTCGGCGTGGTGTGCGATTGCGACCCGGTCGTAGCGGCGCTCTTCGCATAGCTTGTCAAACCATTCGTAGCGCAACCGCCGCGCGGCCATTTCGACCGATTCGCCGGTCGCGGCGACTTCCGCCATCGTGTCGAAGCGAACGCCGTAATACGGGATTCCGTAGCGGGTCGCCTCGCGTTCGACCAGTAAGTCGTCTTCGTCGGCTTCGGCTCCGCGAAGCTGGAAATTGCAGTGCGCCACGCCCACTTCGTATCCGCCGCGGACGAACAGCGACAGCATGACCATCGAATCGACGCCGCCGCTTACGGCCAGCAGAATGCGGTTTTCGTGGGTGCACAGACCCCGTTCCCGGATGTAGGCCCGAAATTTATCCTGTAGCATATCTATATCAGATTTACTTCCATGTCGATCGTTACGCCGAACCGTTCGAGCACATCCTGCTGAACGGCACGGGCGAGGCGGACGATATCGGCTCCCGTAGCGCCGCCGTGGTTGACCACTACGAGCGCCTGGCGTTCGTGGATGCCGGCCGGGCCGAGCCTTGAGCCGCGCCATCCGCAGCGGTCGATCAGCCAGCCGGCCGCCAGTTTCACCCGGCCTTCTCCGGTCGCGTAGCGCGGCATGTCCGGGTATTTCTTCGTCAGGAAATCGGCCTGCGCTTGCGACACGACCGGATTTTTGAAAAAGCTGCCGGCGTTTCCCAGCACTCTCGGATCGGGCAGCTTGCTGCTCCGGATAGCGATAACCGCCCGACGGATATTTTCCAGCGATACGCCGCCGAGCACTTCGACCTGTTGCTCCACGTCTCCGTAGCGCAGCCGGAACTGCGGATCGCGCGCGAGGACGAATTGAACCGCCAGGATTACGGCGCGGCCTTTCAGCTCCCGTTTGAAAATGCTGTCCCGGTAACCGAAACGGCATTCCGCGTTGGACAGCGTCACGGTTTCCCGCGTGTCGGTCAGCAGGCACTCGACGCTTTCGATCGTATCTTTCGCTTCGGCCCCGTACGCTCCGATGTTCTGTACCGGTGCGGCCCCGACATAGCCTGGGATCAGCGACAGGTTTTCGATGCCGCCCAATCCGTTGCGCACCGCCCAGGCGACGAGGTCGTCCCATTCGACGCCGGCTCCGGCTCGGACGCGCACCGTCCTGCCGTCGTCCGAAATCTGCGCGATGTCGCGGCACGCGGGATGCAGCACGGTGCCGTCGTAATCGCCCGTGAACAGCACGTTGTTGCCGCCGCCGAGGATCATCCATTTCTCGCCGGGCGGCAAGCTGTCCAGCAGGGCGGTCAGTTCGGCCCGGTCGCTGAATTCGGCGAAACGCCGCGCCGAAACGTCCACCCCGAAACTGTTCAGTCCGCGGAGGGATTTGTTTTCTTCCATCATACACGCTATTGTTAAACAAACATACGACAATAAATCAGATTTTGCAAAACCGACTGCCGACGGAGCGGTTCCGCTACAGACCGACGGCCGGTAAAAAAACCGGATGCGGATATTTGCGGAAAAATGATTACTTTTAATGTGAATTTTTAAATCCGACGAAAAATGTTTACCGAACAGGATATCGAACAGATCGGCGCTCACGGCCTGTGCGTCGCCGATGCGGAGCGGCAGATGCTCCGTTTCAGAGAAGGGTTTCCATACCTGGATATTTGCCGTGCGGCAGTGGCCGGCGACGGGATCCTGCGAGCCGACGGGGCTGCTGCGGAGCGTTACGGCGCGGTTTACCGGGAACTCCGTCCGCAGCGCAAGGTCGTGAAATTCGTTCCGGCGTCGGGTGCGGCGACCCGTATGTTCAAGGCGTTATTCGAATTTTTGAACGACGGCGTTCGCAGCCGCGAAGTCGACGAATTGTTGGCCGGTCTCGACCGTTTCGCTTTTGCCGAACGGCTTGCGGAGTTTACCGGAGGCAGCCGCGATCCGCGAACCGTGGTCTCGAATATCCTGACCGAAGGGCTCGGTTACGGGACGCTGCCGAAAGCGCTGATCCTTTTTCACCGTTATCCCGACCGCAACCGGACGGCCTTTGAAGAACATCTGGCCGAAGGGGCGCTGTATGCGGCCGGAGCAGGGAGCGAAGTATGCATTCATTTTACCGTATCTGCGGAGCACCGGGAGCAGTTCGAACGCCTGGCCGCCGAAACGGTTCCGTTTTACGAAGCCCGTTTCGGGGTGAAGTATCGGATCGGTTATTCCTGCCAGAAGCCTTCGACCGATACGCTGGCCGTCAATCCCGACGATACGCCGCTGCGCGACGGGCAGGGGCGCCTGCTTTTCCGTCCTGCGGGGCACGGGGCGCTGATCGAGAACCTGAACGAGATCGATGCCGACCTGGTTTTCATCAAAACGGTCGACAACGTGGCGCCCGACCGTCTGAAATCCGATACGGTGATCTATAAAGAGATGCTCGCCGGGTTGCTGCTCGATTTGCAGCGGCAGGCGTTCGGGTATTTGCGCCGGCTGGATGCCGGGGAACGGGTGTCTGCGGAGGAGATGGCGTCATTCGTTTCCGGCAGGCTGTGCCGTCGGCTGCCGTCGTCGTTCGCTGCGTTGGAACCGCAGCGGCAGGTCGGTTTGCTGCGCGAATTGCTGGATCGTCCGATCCGGGTGTGCGGTATGGTGAAGAACGAAGGCGAGCCGGGCGGCGGGCCGTTTTGGGTGCGGGAGGCCGACGGCGGCGAGTCGTTGCAGATCGCCGAATCGTCCCAGATCGCGCCGCAGCAAAAGGGTCTGATGACCGCGGCGACGCATTTCAACCCGGTAGATCTCGTCTGCGGGGTGCGGGATTATCTCGGCCGTAAATTCGATCTGACGCGTTACGTCGATCCGCAGACCGGTTTTATTTCGTCGAAATCGCAGCAGGGGCGGCCGCTGAAGGCGCTCGAATTGCCGGGTCTGTGGAACGGAGCGATGGCGCGGTGGAACACCGTGTTCGTCGAGGTTCCCATATCGACTTTCAGTCCGGTGAAAGTTGTGGGCGATCTGCTGCGGCCGCAGCATCGGAACGGATAGTCCGGGTTTTGAAAGCCCCGTTTTATTCGTTACCTTTGCGTAAAAGATCAGATTCCGTACGAGCGATGGCGAAAAGCAGTAAAAAGAGCTTTAAGGAGAGTGTGGCCGATTATGCGGCGTTGTCCGAACGGATCGGCCGGAGGCAGTTCGCGCCGGTCTATCTGCTGATGGGCGAGGAGCCCTATTTTATCGATATGCTGGCCGAACGGCTCGGCGAGACGATCCTGTCGCCCGAGGAGCGGGCCTTCGACCAGACGGTCGTTTACGGCAGGGATACCGAAGCCGGGGCGATCGTCAATTTTTGCCGTCAGATGCCGATGATGGGGGCTTTTCAGGTGGTGATCGTCCGCGAAGCGCAGACGTTGCGCCGGATCGACCAGTTGTCGCTGTATACGTCGGCGCCCTCCCCGACTACGATCCTCGTGCTGTGTCATAAAGAAAAAGGACTCGATAAACGTAGTCAGCTCTACAAGCAGATCGAGGCTAAAGGAGCGGTTTTCGAATCGGTCGCTCCGCGCGATTACGAGATCGCCGGTTGGCTCGGCGATTTCGTCCGCAGTAAAGGATGTTCGATCGACCCGAAAGCGGCAGCCATGTTGACCGACCACCTCGGCGCCGATATTTCGAAGATCAGCAACGAACTGGGCAAACTGCTCACCTATCTGCCCGAAGGAACGAAGCAGATCACGGCCGCGCACATCGAACAGAATATCGGCATCAGCAAAGATTTCAATAATTTCGAGCTGACGCGGGCGATGTCTGAGCGGAACGTGGCCCGGGCGATGCTGATTGCCGATCATTTCGCCCGCAATCCGAAGGAGAATCCGTTGCTGGTGACCGTCAGCGCGCTGTTTACGCATTTTCAGCGGATTTTTATACTGAATTACCAAAAGTGGTATTGCCGCCGCAAAGGCGCGCCGATGCCGCCGGATGCGGAATTGGCAAGGATGTTGAAGCTGCCCACGGCGTTCTTTCTGAAGGAGTACCAGCAGGCGGCTGCGCTCTATCCGAACAACAAGGTTTTTGCGATTCTCGGCCTGTTGCGCGAGTATGACCTGAAAAGCAAAGGCATGAATACCGGGCAGGCCGACGGCGGCGAGTTGCTGAAGGAGTTGCTGTTAAAAATATTTTTACTCTGATGACCTATATCCTGATTTTCATAACGGCGATCGTTTCGATAGCGGCGTTCAACAATCGGCAATTGTTCGACCGGCTCGCGTTCGTCCCCTACCGTGTCGTGCATCGGCGCGAATGGTACCGGGCCGTGTCGTACGGTTTCGTGCACGGCGATTACATGCACCTGATCGTCAATATGCTCGTGTTGCTGTCGTTCGGGCAGTTCCTTGAGCAACTGTTTAAGGCTTACCAGCAGGCAGGGACCATTTTCAGCGGCTACCTGAGCTACGGACTGCTCTATTTCGGCGGGTTGCTGTTCTCCGTGCTTCCCGACCTCGTGCGTCGGCGCGACGATCCGCAGTATGCGTCGATCGGGGCTTCGGGAGCGGTGTCGGCCGTAATCTTCACCTCCATTTTTTTCAATCCGTGGAGTAAGATTTATTTCTTCGGTATCCTGCCGATCCCGGGGATTCTGTTCGGAATCCTTTATGTAGGCTACGAGCAGTACATGAGCCGTCGTCCGGGCGATCATATCAACCACAACGCCCACCTGTTCGGGGCGCTTTTCGGATTCGTGTTCCCGCTGCTGATGGAGCCGTCGCTGTGGCACGTATTCGTTAAGAACCTGACGTCGTTCTGATCCTGCGATGGATACGGTTTGTTACAACGGGGCGTTCGTCGTTCCCGGAGAGCGGGGATTCGCGCCGGAACGGTTGCTTTCGACGAATTACGTCTATCAGCAGATGCATGCCTTCGATCGCCGGATTCTTTTCCCGGATGCGCATTTGGAAATTCTCGGGCAGGCCGTGGAGCGGGTTTGCGGCGTGCCGTTCGTCCTCCCCGAACCGACGTTGCGACAGGCGGTCGGGGCGTTGCTCGACGCCAATCGTTATCCGCACGGCAGCAGTCGGATTACGTTGCGCGTTTTTCCGCACGGGCTGGAATCCGATGCCGAAGAACCGTCTTGGCTGCTGGAGACCGCTGCTCCGCTCTATTATCCGCGTTACGTGCTGTGGCATAAGCGTCCGCTGCTGGACGTGTTTCCGTGCGATTGCGCCTGGCCGGGATATCCGACTTCCGTTTCGCTGCTTTCGGCGGCATTCGGACGCGATGCGGCTGCCCGAGCCGGAGCGGAACTCGCCGTTCTCGAGAACCGGGACGGGACGCTGACCCACGTCGACGACGAGCCGTTGTTCCTCGTCTCCGCCGGCGAGGTGTTTACGACGCCGCTGGCAGCCGGGGCGACCGATTCGGTGATGCGGCGGCTGGTGCTTGCCGTCTGCCGCGCCGAAAAGATCGCGGTGTGCGAATGCCCGCTGACACGGGGTATGCTGACCCATTGCGAAGAAGCCTTTACCGTTTCGGTGCAGGGAATCGTGTCGCTGCTCGGTTACGGGGATTACCGCTACTTCAACCTGATGGCCGTGAAACTCGCCGAACGGATCAACGACGTGCGGCTCTGAAGCGTTTCGTCCCGTTCCGGCTACGGCTTTTTCCGCCGTTTGGCGCTCTCCTTATCGAATTCTTCCTGATCGAACTTCGCCCCGAGGATCTCTTCGGCCCGGCGGGCGTCCGCCTCGTTGACGACCAGCCGGACGGGCATCATCTCGTTGCGGATCGGCAACACCTCGGCCGTCAGTTCGTTCAGCAGTTCGCACGGTACTCCGCTGCTTTCCAGCAGGCTTTTGTAAATGGAGGCTTCCCCTACCGAGGAGAAGCTCCGGATTACTACCAGTTTCGAATCGTCCATCGCATTCGGTTTTTAGTACGACATTGATAATCAGGCGGAAATATCGGATCGTCGCCGGTTGTTCCGCATGTTCTAAATATAGGGATAATTTGTGAATAAATTCCCGCCGGGGATGCCGCGGGACAACTATTTTTTCGTTATTTTTGTCGGGATACATCATTAAAAGCGAATCTGAAATGGCTCAATTTACACATCTGCACGTACATACCCAATATTCGATCCTGGATGGGGCGGCTGCGATCAAACCGTTGCTCAAACGCGCCAAAGAACTGGGCATGACGTCGCTGGCGATTACCGATCACGGCAACATGTTCGGCGTGAAGGAGTTTCACGATGCGGCCGAAAAAGAGGGGATCAAACCGATCCTCGGATGCGAGGTGTACGTTGCGGGCGGCAGCCGTTTCGACAAAAGCGGCAAGGACGACCGCGGCGACCACCTGATCCTGCTGGCCAAGAACCTGGAAGGGTATCATAACTTGGCGCGTATCGTTTCGTACGCCTTTATCGAGGGATTCTATTACCGTCCGCGTGTGGATAAAGAGTTGTTGAGGCTGTACCATGACGGGATTATCTGCTGCTCGGCCTGTCTCGGCGGGGAGCTTCCGCAGGCGATCATGCACGGGAATATCGACGAGGCGCACCGCGTCGTCGAGGAGTTTAAGTCGATTTTCGGAGAGGATTACTACCTCGAACTGCAACTGCATCCGAGCGGTAACGCGCGGATCGACGCGCAGGTGTACGAGAACCAGAAAAAGGTCAACGAAGTGATCCTGCGGCTGGCGGCCGAACACGGCGTCAAGTACATCGCGTCGAACGACGTGCATTTCATCATGGCCGACGATGCGCCGGCGCACGACCGGCTGATCTGCCTGAACACGGGCCGCGACCTGGACGATCCGAATCGGATGCGGTACACGTTCCAGGAGTATCTGAAGAGCGAAGAGGAGATGGCCGCGCTGTTCCCGGATCATCCCGAAGCGCTCGCTACGACGGCCGAGATCGCCGCTAAAGTGGAGTCTTATTCGCTGGAACACAAGCCGCTGATGCCGAACTTTCCGATCCCGGACGATTTCGAAATACCGCTCGACAAACTGAAAGAAACCTTCCTGAAAAAGCTGGAAGACGAGGCGCTGCGCGCGGAAGTGAACGATTGCGCGTCGCTCGACGACGTGATCGCGCGTCATCCGGAACTGTCCGAACGGTTGATGATCTCGAAACAGTTCCGCTACCTGGAATACCTGACCTACCTGGGTGCCGAAAAACGTTACGGCACGCTTTCGGAGGCGGTGCGCAAACGGATCGAATACGAATTGTCGACGATCGAGTGGATGGGGTTCCCTGGTTACTTCCTGATCGTGTGGGACTTTATTCGTGCGGCGCGCGAGATGGGCGTGTCGGTCGGGCCGGGTCGTGGGTCGGCGGCCGGGTCGGTGGTTGCCTATGCGCTGAAGATCACCAGCATCGATCCGATGAAATACGACCTGCTGTTCGAACGTTTCCTGAATCCGGATCGTATTTCGCTGCCGGACGTCGACGTCGATTTCGACGAGGACGGCCGCGCCGACGTGCTGCATTACGTGACCGAAAAATACGGCAGCAAGCGCGTCGCGCAGATCATCACGTTCGGGACGATGGCTCCGAAAATGGCCATCAAAGACGTGGCGCGGATTCAGAAGCTGCCGCTTTCGGAAAGCAACCGCCTGGCGAAGCTGGTTCCCGAAAAACCGGGGATGTCGTTCCCGAAAGCCTATAAAGAATCTCCCGAACTGCTGGCCGAGAAGGAATCGCCCGACCCGCTGGTGCGCGATACGATGCGTTATGCCGAGAAGCTCGAAGGGTCGGTGCGCCAGACCGGCGTACATGCCTGCGGCGTGATTATCGGGCAGGACGACCTCGAACTGTTCGCCCCGATCGCGATCGCGAAGGACGCCGAGCTGAACGTGGTGCAGTACGAAGGCAAGCTGGTCGAGAGCGTCGGCCTGATTAAGATGGACTTCCTGGGACTCAAAACGTTGTCGATTATCAAGGATGCGCTCGAAAATATCGAATCGACGACCGGGCGGAAGCTCGATATCGACGCGATCCCGCTGGACGACGGTCCTACGTACGAATTGTACAGCCGCGGCGAGACGACCGGCCTGTTCCAGTTCGAGTCGCCGGGCATGAAAAAGCACCTGCGCAACCTGAAGCCGAACCGGTTCGAAGATTTGATCGCGATGAACGCGCTGTACCGCCCGGGCCCGATGGAGTACATCCCGAACTTCATCGCCCGTAAGCACGGGCTGGAACCGGTGACCTACGAGATTGCCGACATGGAGGAGTACCTGAAGGACACGTACGGGATTACGGTCTATCAGGAACAGGTCATGCTGCTGTCGCAAAAGCTGGCCGGTTTTTCGGGCGGCGAGGCCGATACGCTGCGCAAGGCGATGGGGAAGAAAAAACGGGACGTGCTGGATAAGATGAAGCCCAAGTTCATCGAAGGGGCTAAAAAGAACGGTCACGACCCGAAAATCTGCGAAAAGATATGGGGCGATTGGGAGGCGTTCGCATCGTATGCGTTCAACAAGTCGCACTCGACCTGCTACGCCTACGTTTCGTACCAGACGGCCTACCTGAAAGCGCATTATCCGGCCGAATTCATGGCGGCGCTGCTGAGCCGCAACCTGTCGGATATCAAGAAGATCAGCTTCTTTATGGACGAGTGCAAGCGGATGGGGCTGTCGGTACTGGGCCCGGACGTCAATTACAGTAAGTCGCGCTTCTCGGTCGACGAGGACGGCAACGTGCGTTTCGGCATGGCGGCGATCAAAGGCGTGGGCGAGGCCGCCGTCCAGAATATCATCGAGGTGCGCAAAGAGGGCGGTAAGTTCACGTCGATCTACGATTTCGTCGAACGGGTGAACCTGCAGGCCGTCAATAAGAAAACGCTCGAAAACCTCGTGCTCGGCGGAGCGTTCGACACGATCAGTTCGTTCCCGCGGAGCGCTTACCTGGCCAAGGACGACCACGATATGACGATGCTCGACGCGCTGATCCGTTACGGAAACCGCATCCAGAACGACAAAAACAACGTGCAGCAAAGCCTGTTCGGCGAAACGGCCGCCGAGTCTTCGGTGCAGAAGCCGGAGCCGCCGCAGCATACGCCGTGGTCGAAGCTGGAAATGTTGAACCGCGAACGCGAGGTAATCGGTATCTACTTGTCGTCGCATCCGCTGGACGATTTCTCGGTTATTATCCGTCACTATTGCAACTGCTCGCTCGGCGACCTGTCCGACCTGTCGTCGATGAACGGGCGCGACTTCATGGTCGCCGGCATGGTGACATCGGTGATGCACCTGACGACCAAAACCGGCAAGCCTTACGGACGGTTCACGATCGAGGATTACAACGGTTCGCACGAATTCGTGCTCTTTTCGAAGGAATACGAGAATTTCCGCCGCTATATGTTCGAAGGATATTACCTGTTCATCCGGGGGAAGGTGGGTCCTCGCATCTACAATCCGAGTGAGCTCGAAGCGAAAATCACGTCGATGATGATGCTTTCCGAAGCGCAGGAAACGCTGATGAAAGAGGTTACCGTAATGGTACCGGTGAACGATCTGACCGAAGAGTTGATCGGGAAGCTTTCCTGTACGGTGAAGGACAACCGCGGTAAGGTGATGCTCCGCGTCAAGGTGTACGATCCGGCAGCCGATGTGGCAGTAAATTTGTATTCGAAGAGCGTGAAGGTCGATATGACCGGCGACATGGTGCGGTTTCTGGAAGACTATGCGTTGCAGTATACGCTGATGTAACTATTTGATCCGTAAGTGTGTATTCGTCTGTCAGTCGGAATGTTGAATAAGTTGTTGATTACTTTTGCCGTCGCCGCGTGCTTTTGTCGGATGTTATTATGACCTTTGTACGACCACAGTGAAACATAAACTTTAAAAATACCGAAATTATGGCACTTACTATCACATCCGAAAATCTGCAGGGATTGCTCGATTCGGGCAAGCCGCTGGTAATCGATTTCTGGGCCGAATGGTGCGGCCCCTGCCGGATGGTCGCTCCGATCATCGACGAACTGGCCGGCGAATACGAAGGCAGAGTGACGATCGGCAAATGCGACGTCGATTCGAACAATGCGATCGCCGTGCAGTATGCCGTCCGCAACATCCCGACGATTTTGTTCATCAAGAACGGGCAGATCGTCGACAAGCAGATCGGCGCGGCTCCGAAAAACGTATTCGCGGAGAAAATCGCAAAACTTCTGTAAACTCGTATTCTGTTTTCATGGCGATAGGGGGGCGACTCTCCCTATCGTTTGTTTTGTGCGATCTCCTATCCGCCGAACGTATTTTCTCCGTAGTATTTTTGAGCCGTACGTGCGACGATGTCCGCATCGTATTTCCATTCGTCGTTGCGGTACCATATCTTTTTGCGCAGCGAACGGAGATAGCGGGATTCCTTTTTCTTTCCGCTGTCGGTAAAGTACATCTTCAATGCCATGCCGACACGGTCTTTTTTGGTGATAACCACACCCGTACAATACACATAACCTTTCTTGTATGGGTCGTCTACCGGCAAAGTATAGATACACTGTACCGGCATTGAACCACCTACGGGCTTTGTTTCCGGAAACGGTCGTAACGTAGTCGTCGAAACGAAATTCTTTATCCGACGCCGAATCGAAGCCCCCGTCCTTTTTCTTCTTGTGACCGTAAACCGTCGTCTTCAATTCCCCCGATTTATACAGGTAGCGAGGCGCTCCGCTGATTGTTGTCGGGAGAAGATGGTTGATATCGGATGATGGAACAGAGGGGAATATACGATGACAAAGCCTGGAGACCGTATTTACAATGTCTCCAGGCTTCTGTGTATTGCCGGCAGGTTCCGGCCGCTTTGTGAAATCGATTGCGCGCGGAATTACCAGCCCAGCACGTATGCGAAAATCAGCGGGGCCACGATCGTAGCGTCCGACTCGACGATGAATTTCGGGGTGTCCGGAGCGAGTTTGCCCCAGGTGATCTTTTCGTTCGGAACGGCGCCCGAATATGATCCGTACGAGGTCGTCGAGTCCGAAATCTGGCAGAAGTAGGCCCAGAACGGCACGTCTTCCCATTCGAGATCCTGGTACATCATCGGCACCACGCAGATCGGGAAGTCGCCCGAAATGCCGCCGGCGATCTGGAAGAACCCGACGCCTTTGCCGCCGCTGTTGGCGCGGTACCATTCGGTCAGGAAGATCATCGTTTCGATGCCGCCTTTGACGGTCGAGGCTTTCAGTTCGCCTTTGATGACGTACGACGTGAAGATGTTGCCCATCGTGCTGTCTTCCCATCCCGGAACGATGATCGGAATGTTCTTTTCGCAGGCGGCCAGCATCCAACTGTTCTTCGGGTCGATTTCGTAGTACTGCTCCAGTACGCCGCTGCGCAGCAGCTTGTACATGAATTCGTACGGCAGGTAGCGTTCGCCTTTGTCGTCGGCGTCTTTCCATATCTTGAAGATATGTTGTTGCAGGCGGCGGAACGCTTCCTCTTCCGGGATGCAGGTATCCGTCACGCGGTTCATGTGGTTTTCGAGCAATTCCCATTCGTCCTGCGGCGTCAGGTCGCGGTAGTGCGGCACGCGTTTGTAGTGCGAGTGGGCGACGAGGTTCATGATGTCTTCTTCGAGGTTGGCGCCGGTGCAGGTGATGATCTGCACTTTGTCCTGGCGGATCATTTCGGCCAGCGAGATGCCGAGTTCGGCGGTACTCATCGCACCGCCGAGGGTGATCATCATTTTACCCCCTGCCTGCATGTGGGCTTCGTATCCTTTGGCGGCGTCGATCAGCGCAGCCGCGTTGAAGTGGCGGTAGTGGTGCGTAATGAATTGAGAAATAGGTCCCTTTTCCATTTTTTTTGATTGAGTTTAATATGTAATCGTATTATTTAGGTCGTCTCGAACACGTGTTTCCGCTGTTGTTGCAGCGGACCTCCGCAAAGGTAGGAAATTCCGCCGTGAATTATTCCTTCAATTATATGGGAAACTCTTTATTTGCGGATTTCTTCGAGCCAGCGGCCGAGCGCGGCGCGCAGTTCGTCCTTGTAGCGGAACGATTCGCTCCAGCCCCAGCCGTGACCGCCGGTCGGGAAAATGTGCAGTTCGGCCGGAACGTTGCGGCTTTTCAGCGCCGTGTAGTAGCGGGTGCTGTTGCCCGGCAGGACGTTGTCGTCGTCGTCGCTGAGGGCGATGAATGCTTGCGGCGTTCGGTCCGTCACTTGTTTTTCGCAGGAATAACGGAACGTCTCCGGGGCGGAAGCGTCCGGGCCGATCAGGTTGCCGAAGGTCTCCTTGTCGATGATGTCCGGATCGTCCGAGGTGGCCGCGTAGCACAGGATCGTGAAATCGGGACGGTTGTCCGCTCCGGTGAACAGCGTCGAGGCGGCTGCGGCAAGGTGTCCTCCGGCCGAGAATCCGATGATGCCGACCCGGTGCGGATCGACGCGCCATTTCGGGGCCTGTTTGCGTACCAATTCCAGCATTTGCTGCGCGTCTTTCAGCGGGATTTCGGGGTGGCCGTTCGGCATCCGGTAACGCAGTACAATGGCCGTTACGCCCTGCGTATTAAACCATCGGGCGACCTGTAAGCCTTCGTGATCGAAGCAGATGGCTCCGTATCCTCCGCCGGGACAGATGACGACGGCCTGGCCGGTCGCCTGCGTCGGATCGGCCGGCAGCACCAGGTAGTCGGCGTCGACCGCCCCGAAAATCACGTCGGGTAATACTTTGACGCTGTCCGCCGACAGGCCGTTGCTCTCCGGCGCGCCTTTCGGGTAGAGCGGCAACGCTTCGGGCGTTCGGTTCGGTTCGGGTGTCCGGCCCGGGCTTTCGGCGGCGGACAACAGCAGCGGAAGGACTGCCAGCCATACCATTTTTTTCATCGTAACGGGCTTTCGGCGATTCTTATTTGCGGATCTCTTCGAGCCAGCGGCCGAGCGAAGCGCGCAGTTCGTCGTGGTATTCGAACGAATCGCGCCAGCCCCATCCGTGTCCGCCGCTCGGATAAACGTGCAGTTCGGCCGGCACGTTGTGCTTTTTGAGCGCGGAATAGTAACCGATGCTGTTGGCGGGCGGTACGCCGTTGTCGTCGTCGCTGAGCGCGATAAATGCTCGCGGCGTTTGGTCGGTAACCTGTTTTTCGTTCGAATAGCGCTCGGCCAGCTCCGCCGGGGCGTTCGTGCCCAACAGGTTGTCCTTCGACCCCTGATGCGTGATCGAATCCATCGAGATGACCGGGTAGATCAGGATTGAGAAATCGGGCCGGTCTTCCGGGCCGGTGAAGTGGGTGGCTGCGGTCGCGGCGAGGTGCCCTCCGGCCGAAAATCCCATGATGCCGACCCGGTTCGGGTCGACGTGCCAGTCGGCGGCCTTCTGCCGCACCAGTTTCAGGGCCGTCTGCGCGTCTTTCAATGGAATTTCGGGATGCCCGTTCGGCATCCGGTAACGCAGTACGACGGCGGTTATCCCGTGCTCGTTCATCCATTCGGCCACGTCGAGTCCTTCGTGACCGTAAGCCAGCGAGATATACCCGCCTCCGGGACAGATGACGACGGCCTGTCCGGTCGCTTGCGCCGGATCGGCCGGAAAAACGAAATAATCGGCTTCCGCGCATTTGTCGAGGTTCGTGGCGGTCAGCCGGACGTCGGCTGCGGAGAATCCGTTGCTTTCCACGGCCCCGTCGGGGTACAGCGGCAGCGCCTGCGGTGTTTGGGCGAATCCGCCCGGAGCGCACAGCAGCGCGCCGACGGCGGTCAATAGTTGTTTTTTCATAGTATCTAAAAATCCGATTTTAACAAAGGTAGCTAATTTGTACGGTTCGTCAAAGCGCTTGCGTGCGGTACGTTAAAATTCGACGGTGATGCCAAGCGTCGGCAGTACGGTGCCGCCGATGTCGTGCGCGACGGTCTTCATTTTGTAGTGTCCGGGGCGCTGCGGATCGGGGACGTATTGCCCCGAAGCGTCGGTCTCGGGCATCAGGATATCCTGCCCGGCCGCTTTGAAGTTGTAGAGATTCTGGATGTCGACGTAGAATCCGAGCCGCCATTTCGCGAAGTACCATACTTTGTCCGCCCGCACGTCGAGCTGATGGAAAGCCTGCAGTCGCCGCGAATTGTACAGCGCGTAATCGTAGTAGGGCCGCTGTCGGGCGTCCCAGGCTCCGGTTTGCGACGAGAGGCCGAAATCGTAGGGCGTGAAGGGGCTGCCGCCGGTCAGATACCATTTGGCGCCGAGCGTCCAGTTGCGCCCGAACTTGTGGATCGCCGAGACGTTCAGGATGTGCCGCACGTCCCAATCGGAGGAGACGTACTCGTCCGTCGGGCGCAGGTCTGCGCCGGGACGGTTGAATTGCGAGTGCAGGAACGTGTACGAAACGTTGACGACCGTGTTCGCGAGGTTCGTGTTGCGGTACGAGAGTTCGATCCCGTAGGCGCGTCCTTTGCCGACCGACCGCACCGGAACGTCCCCGATCGTATAGTCGGCGAAGTCGCCGGTCGATACCGGCAGCGAATCGATCAGCGATACCGGATAGTCCGAGTAGCGCTTGTAGAAGCCTTCGATCGAAATGCGCGAGTGCGCGTCGGGCGTAAAGGCGATTCCCGCGATGAAATGGTCGGAGGCGATGTATCGCAGTCCGTTCGCTTTGTTGATCAGTACGCCGGTGCTGTCCCTGTATCCCATCGACGTGTAGGGCGGTTCCTGGTAATATCGCGCGACCGAAGCGCTGAACGTCCACTGCGGCCGGAAGTTGTAAGAGAGGTTCAGCCGCGGCGAAAGTTGTCGCAGCGGGTTGTGCATTTCGGAAGAATAGGTCGTTCCGTCGGCCCGTAGCCCGAGCAGCACCGAAAAGCGTTTCCCGAAAAATTCCCGGCTCAGCGTGGCGAACAGTTCGTAGCGTCCGAACGAGAGCCGGCTGTCGAACCGTTCCGTGCGGAGCTGGCCGCCGGTGTAAGCCGGCCGCCGGGTCGTATTGTCGTAGTGCCCGCTGCCGCCTCCGACGCCGCCCGTAAAGCGGAAGCCGCCGACCGACCGCAATTCGATTTCGGCCCGCACCCGGTTGTCCGATTGCTCGGTATTGTAGTCGATCGTGCGCGGCAGCGACTTGTCGTTGCGTTCGTGCTTGTAGAGTTTGTTCGTAAAAGCGTTGCGACTGACCACGACGCGCAGTTGCCCGGCCCGGAAACGGTGCACGTATCCCGCGCCGAACACGTAGCTTGACTGCCTGTTTTCGGGCAGGTAGCCGAGGATGTACTTTTGATCGTCGTCGGGGTCTTTCAGTCCGGTATTCAGCCGGTTGTAGTCGAACGATCCGAGTCCGATCAGGTAAAATTCGTCCGACGCGCCGAGTTTCGAGGCCAGTTTGAACTGGTAGTCGTTATAGGTCGGCAGGAAGGGCAGGCCGAGTACGCTGAACAGCATTTGCAGGTAGCTGCGACGATAGGAGGCCAGCAGCGTGGTCTTGCCGTTTCTCGAAACCGGCGTATCGAAGTTGATCCCGAAATCCGACGCTCCGAGGATCAGTTTGCCTTTGAACCGCGTCGGGTTGCCGTCGCGCATCCGCATGTCCATCACCGAACTGAGGCCGTTGCCGAACGCGGCCGGGAACGCCCCGGTGTAGAAGTTGACCGAACGCAGCAGGTCGGTGTTGACCAGCGAGGCGTTGCCGCCCGATCCGCCCTGCACGGCGAAGTGGTTCAGCACCGGGATTTCGATGCCGTCGAGGTAATATTTGTTTTCGTTGGCCCCGCCGCCGCGCACGAGCACGTCGTTGCGCTGGATGGCCGTGGCGATGACCCCGGGGGCTGATTGCACCACTTTCGAGATGTCGCGGTTCGCGCCGGGCGTCATATCGATCTCTTCGGTTCCGATCCGCCGCATCGACACGGGGGATTCGGTCGTCGCCGCGAGCGGCGAAACCGCCACGACGACTTCCGACAGCGCTACTTGCATCGTGTCGAGGGCGATGTTCACCACGGCGGTGTCCGATGCCGTGACCAGGAACGATTCGGTGGTGACCGCGTGGAATCCTTCGGCGGCGACATACAATGTGTTGTATCCCACTGGGACGCGGCGGATCAGGAACAGCCCGTCGCCGTTCGACGTTCCCGCGAGAGTGTCGCCCGCGAGCCGCACGGTGATGCCTGCGATCGGCCGGTCGTCGCCGCTGCCGGTCACGCGGCCCTTGACGGTGCCCGTTTTCGGCATCGGTTTTGTCTGGGCATAAGTTGTGGCGCATAGAACGATCGGAAACAGCCATAAAAGGCCGTAAAGGCAAAGCTTTTTCATTGCGGCGTGCGAAGTTTCCGGCAAAGATAACGTCTAATTCCGATAAAGCGATGCGATTGTGGTCGATACATCCGAAGTATCTGGATCCGGCCGGTCTGACGGCCTGCTGGCGCGAAGGGTTGCTGGCGCGGGAGGTGCTTTGCGGCCGGACGTCCGGTTACCGGAACCATCCGCAACTGGCGCGTTTCAAGGAGGCGGAAGACCCGGTGCGGGCGATCGACCGCTATCTCGAAGCCGTCTGGGAAGAATCCGTGCGCAGGGGGTACCGGTTCGATGCGACGAAGGTCGTGCCCGGCATTGCCGTCGTCCGTCTGACGGTCTCCTGCGGACAGCTCGATTATGAATTCGAACATTTAAAAAGAAAGCTGGAACTCCGTTCCCCGAAAAACTATATGCGGCTGATTGCCGTGCGCAGCATCGAGCCGCATCCGTTGTTCCGGGTTACGACGGGGGGAGTGGCCGTTTGGGAGATCATCCGATGAAAATTGCGATTTCGGGAGCAACCGGGTTTATCGGTACGCATCTGACGGCCTATCTGACGGGATTGGGGCATCGGGTCGTTCCGCTGGGACGTCCGGCTTTCCGGTCGCAGGAGTCGCTTGCGGCGGCGCTTGCCGGCTGCGGGGCCGTGGTCAATCTGGCCGGCGCGCCGATCGACCGGCGGTGGAGCGACGCCTATAAAAAGCAACTGTACGACAGCCGGATCGGGACGACCCGTAAGCTGGTGGCCGCAATCAACGAAATGAATCCCGCGCCGAAGGTTTTCGTTTCGGCGTCCGCTGTCGGTTATTACCCCGACCAGGGTTGTTACGACGAATACACGGCGGTCAAGGGAACGGGCTTCCTGTCCGACCTCTGCGAAAGCTGGGAGCGGGAAGCGAGCCGGGTGGTTCCGGGGATACGGTTGGCGGTCGCCCGTTTCGGCGTAGTGCTCGCCCCGGACGAAGGCGCTTTCGCAAAGATGGCTTTCCCGTTTCGCAAAGGGATCGCCGTCCGCATTGCGTCGGGCGCGCAGATTCTTGCATGGATCGACATCGGCGATCTGGTGCGTGCGCTGACTTTTATCCTTTCGTCGGATATGCTGGCCGGGCCGATCAACCTGACGGCTCCCGAACGGCTGACCAATGCGGCGTTCGCCCGGGCCGCCGCCCGCCATTACGCCGCCCGTCTACACGTGGCGGTTCCCGGTTGGGCGCTCCGGCTGCTTTATGGAGAGGCTTCCGGTATGCTGGTTTCGGGCCCGTGCGCGATTCCCCGGAAACTGCTGGATGCCGGATTCGTTTTCAATGCGCCGGAGATCGCCGCATTTATGTCGAAACTCGGCAAAACGGCCGAGAAGTGAGCGTCCGTGTCGGGTACCGTCCGGGGGGAGCGAAAGCAAACGGAGCATCCCTTTTTGAGGACGCTCCGTTTGTCGAATTTGTTGTCGAAAACTATTTTTTTGCTTCTTCAACAGATACTTTACGAAAATCTTTCAGCAGTTTGGACAGTTCCAGCGCTGCTTTGCGCGCACGGGTTCCGGCTGCTTTGTTGTTTTTTTCAACCTGCAGATCTGCATTGGCCATAAAGACGTCAATTTGTTCTTTGATCTGGTTAACCAACTCTTTCATAAGCTTTTACGATTAATAGTTAGACATTCGGAAATACATGGAGGCAACCGGAATTCGACTTTTTTGAAGCAAAGCGACGACAAGGCAGTTCCCTCTGTGCTGAGTTTCCGTTTGATTTTCACCTGCAAATATAACAAATATAATGATACTTGAAAGAAAAGCCCCCGCTTTTTTGAGGCGGGAGCTTTTTTTCGTCTATCTGCTCCAGATACAGCGGTAGTTGAACCGGCGGTTCGGAGCCGTGTCCCCGTTCAGGCACAGCGAGATCGGATCGTTCAGGTCGGCCGGGTTGTCGCTCCACTTGAAATCGAACACGAAACGGTCGCCGCCGAGTCCGAGCAGTTCGCGCGGAACGGAAACTTCCAGTTGGTTGCCAGCGTAGCGCATCGGCAGATCGGCCACTTCCGTCCAGTCGCCTTTGGCGCTGTCGTAACGCATCAGCGTGGTGGTCTGATCGTTTTTGATCCGCTTGTTGATCAGGTAATCGTATCCGTACCATCCCGTTGACGGATCGTTGTCCGCGTCGATCAGCAGCAACATCCAATTGTTGTCGGTGCACGGGGTCAGCGCGTCGGCCGTTTCGGCGTAGAACGCCATCTGCTTCTTGTCGACGGCCACTTTGGCGGTGATGATGTCGTTGCGTCCCGAATTGTTGACGTAATGGATTCCCGCGTAACCTTTGGCGTCGCGGTGGAAAACGTCGCCCTTGGTATCGCGGTATTCGGTGGTAGCCCCCGCCCAGTCGTCGAACCGGCCGTCGATCTTAGTTTTTACGTAGCCGGCCAGTTCCGGGATCGGACGGATTCCTTTGTAGCGGCGGATGTTCTGCGCCATTTGCATGTAATAGTTATCCGTGTATCCGCCTTTCATCGGCTGGATGCCCCGGTTGAATTCCATGTTGTACTGGTCGACGAAGAAGAACGGGCTGTCACGGTTCAGCCAGACGGTGGTCTTGCCTTTGCCCGGATGGTATTTCCCGGCGGTCCATTCGTTCCAGTCGTTGATATACAGGAATTCGGGGTTGGCCTGCAGGGCGTCCTCCCAGCGTTCCTGGAAATAGATTCCGTAGTTCACCGGGTCTTTTACGGTTTTCCCGAGCCAGGGCACATAGGCCGATTTGGGCATGTCGTGTTCGTCCAGCTCCGGCTCGCCGTACTTTTTCGACCACGATTTGCCGACTCCCATGCGTTCGCCTTCGATCATCGTGACCGGATGCTGGGCCGGCGTGACGGCGGCCTGTTCGCGTTTGCCCTTATGGGTCGAGAGCAGTTCCTCGGGTTTCATATCTTTGATCCGGGGATCAGCCATGTTGTATCCGAAGCTCCAGTTGTCCTCGGTTCCGATGAAACGCTCGTTGGCCCATTCGTAGTAGCCCCACCACATCGTGCGCAGCGTGAAGAAGTTTTTCACGTCGTCGGAATAATCCGTATAATATTTAGCGGTATAGTACGGGTCTCCGTAATGCGGATTGTTTTTGTTGGTCACGGCGTCTTCGTCGTAGTGCAGATTCGGGTGCGGCGTATCCTGTCCGTTGGCGTCGTATTTCGGGGTGCCGTTATAGAGCAGCAGCGGTTTGCCGTCCCAGTAGAACCACAGGTCGGGGTATTGGTTTTTCTCGTAGATGCGTTCGTAGAGATCCTGCACGACGGTGATGACCGGGCCGTTGAACGCCCAGAAACAGAATTTGGGCACTTTGTTGCCTTCGGCCTTCATCTTTTCCATCGTTTTGAAGATCACGTCCCATTCGTCCCAGTAGCGCACCGCGTTGGTGACGTCCATGATCATCACGTCCACGCCGGCGTCTGCCAGCATCGAGATGTCCTTGCGGATCACCCATTCGTCCTGGCTGAGGAAGTAACCCATTTCCGGTTCGGCGTAGTGGTACGAACCTTCCGTCCACAACGGATTGTCGGCCTGCAGGCGCGCGTTCGGATCTTTTTCGAGGATTTTGGTCACGTCGGCCGTGTAAGGGCTTTTCAGTCCAGCCAGTCCCTGGGTATGCCAGGTGATGTAGAAGATGCCGACGATGCGGCGCTGGTCGTTTTTCACGGCTCCGACCTCTTCGTAAGAAGGCATCGTGCGTCCCACGGCGTCGGTGGCTACCCAGGTGTCGGGATAGATGTCCCGGTATCCGGCGGTGTCGGCGGCGCTTTGCTGCGCGGGATTACCCGCCGCGAGCAGCCCCGGGGCCAGCAACAATGCCGGAAGCGACAGCAATTTGTAGATGTTTTTTTTCATCTTGCGGTTAAGTTATCGGTTAATAATATCAAAATAGGCAGATTCGACCTGCCGGCGTTTCCGCGCTTTAAAGATAATGATTTATTGCGAGTGCGAAAAACGGAAGATGCAGATCGGCGTTTTTTGCGATTTCCGGGACGGATTTTTTGGGGATTCTTCAAAAAAATTCCCCCAAAGATATCGGATTTAGAACAAGTATGTTTAAACTTGCACAAACAAGGAAGCCGGATGTTTCATTAAATGTCGGATTTATGGGAGGATTGTTTAGAGAAATCAGAAGAAAAGACCGTGTTTGGGACGACGGGCGGGCCTGGGAATTGCTGGCCCGAGGCGAATACGGTTTTCTGTCGCTGTGCGGAACGAACGGTTACGGTTACGGAATCCCGATCAGCTATGCGCTGTCGGGAAAAAGCGTCTATTTTCATTGCGCGCCCGAAGGGTACAAACTGGAGTGCGTCCGGGCGAACAATCGGGCGTGTTTCTGCGTCGTCGGGCATACCCGGATCATTCCGGAAGGGTTCACTACCGAGTACCGGAGCGTGATGGCGTTCGGAACGGTCGCCTGCTCGCTGCCCGAATCGGAACGGCTGTCGGCCCTCGATCTGCTGGTGGATAAATACAGCGCCGATTTTAAGGATATCGCGGCTAAATATATCGCCGGATCGTTTCACCGGACCGAGATTCTGAGGCTGGATATCGAGCACCTGTCCGGAAAACATAAAGAACTGCATAAATAAAATCTGATCGTCTATGGAAAAAATCGATCCCGCCTGGATTACCGAAAATTTTATTTCGCTGATCGGCAGAGAATGGATGCTCGTCACGGCTGGCGATGCGTCCCGTTTCAACACCATGACCGCCTCGTGGGGCGGGGTGGGGTATCTGTGGAATAAGCCCGTGGTGTTCGTATTCGTTCGTCCGGAACGGTATACGTTCGAATTTATCGAACGCTGCGACTGTTTTACGCTGTCGTTCTTGTGCGAGGAGTACCGGGAAGCGTATAAAGTTTGCGGTTCCCGTTCCGGGCGCGATACCGATAAAGTGAAGGAAGCGGGGCTCGTCCCGTTCGTTACGCCGTTGGGAAACGTCACCTTCGAGCAGTCCCGCCTGACGCTGGAGTGCCGGAAACTGTACACCGGGATAACCGCCGAGGAGCGGTTTATCGATAAGAGTATTTACCGGAAGTGGTACGGAGGGTCCCAGGGCGGAGACCATCGGTTGTACGTGGCCGAGATCGTGGACAGTTGGATCAAGTAAGCCGTCCGTCCGCTGTTTTCGCCGGCTTCGCACGAATCCCCGTTCCCGGAAAAAGTGTTGTTTTTACGCTTATTTGTTTGGTTTATTAAATAAAAAAAGATAAATTTACAGACAGAAACGAATTGTTTAACCAAAAGTCAACTTTAACGATTAAAAAACTACTTGATTATTATGAAAAAACTTTTGTATGCGGCTTTATTCGTCTTGGGGGCTACGGCTTTCTGGCAATGTGACGATCCTGAATGGGAATCTGCGGCGATCGGAACGTGGGGCGCGCCTGAAGTGTCCTTCCCGATTGCAGGCGGGTCCACAGCAGTGAAATTTACGGCGACCAAAGGATGGTCCATTTCCATCGACTATCCGGAAGGGGCGATTCAAAAAGATTGGTGCACCGTATCTCCGATGAGCGGCGGCGCAGGAGACAATGAAATTACCATTACGGCTGCCCAGAACGAGACTTTCGAGGATCGTACGGTCGACGTCGTGGTGCATTCCGGTTCCGCTTCGAAAGTTTACAAGGTTACGATGCCGGCGAAGAACGAACTGGCGGCCGAGGTTCACGAGTTCAAGGATCTGTCTTATGAAGAGCAGATCATCGAAGTGCCGTTGGTCAGCAACGTCGAGTACAAGGTGAATATCTCGGCGGAAGCGCAGGAGTGGATTTCGCAGGTGGAATCGAAGGCCGAGCCGGTGAAAGACACGCTCTATTTCAAGATCGAAACTTACCGGACGGGGCTTCTCCCGCGCGAAACGAGCATTACGCTGACCAACACGGCGCTGGGGGCTTACGAGCAGATCGATATTTCGCAGAATCCCGGCCCGACCCTTGTCGTAGATCCGGCGCTTTCCGAAATCGACGGGAAGAAACAGGAGGTGACCGTTTCGCTGGTATCGAGCGCTGCGTGGAAATTGACGCAGGAGGAAGCGACTGCTTGGTGTAAGTTGACCGGGACCGGTCCGGAAGGAGAAAAAGGCGAATATGAGTTGGTCTTCTCGGTTGAGGAAGCGCTTACCAAGGCACGTACCGCCGTATTCACGCTGACGGCCGACACGATGGTGCGAACCATTACGATCCAACAGACCGAACTGGGCGTTGAAAACGGAGCCTTTATTTATAAAGGGGATGCAGCGACGTATTCCAATCCTTCGGTATTCGAAAAGAGCGGCAACCTGATAGGGCTTTATACTTATCCTTATAAGTTGAGCGCTTCGCAGGCTGAATTGTGGGCTGCCAACTCAGGCGTTACTGGCGGAGAGTTCAGAAAGGGAACCTTATACGTGCATTTCGTGCTGGATCTGCCTGCTAGCAATATGAAGCAGTCTATCCGTGGGGAAGGTTGGGGAAGTACTAGCAAAATGGTCTTCAAGTTGTACCGTTGGGATACCGATTACAACACGACGCTGGCCGGTGATCCGATCATTACCAATACGATTCCGTACACCGAAGGTAAGCACTACGATATGCTGCCGAGCGGCAAGACCGTAGCTCCGGGCGAATATATGCTTTCGCTGGAAGCCACCGATATCGATATCAATAACCCGCAATACTGGTCGTGGGGTAAGGCGAATGAAGAGTTCGTCAAAGGGGCTTGGTGCGGAAAAGAGGAAATGACTGCTAATTTCCCCGAATTCTATTGCGTTTACGACACGAAGGTGAACGGTTCGGGACAGGTGGCCTGCAAAACTTCCACCGACCTGGGCAAAACGTGGAAAGATCAGGCCGACGAATCTTTCGCGGCTCTCAGCAAGAAATGGCTCGGCGATTATACGGTCGCTTCCAATTTCAATATCACGACATTCGACGGTTATTATTATGTGACTTTCGATAAGGCCGGTGATAAGGGTATTTGCGTAACCCGGTGTAAAATAGCCGGCGGCGATTGGGAATCGTGGAACGGTTCGGGCTGGTCGGCCGACGGAAAAGCTACCGTATGGACGAGCTCGACCCCCGTTTCGCTGGTCGGGAAAGACGGAGCCGTGTACGCTTATTATATGGACGGCGACAATGTGGTGTCGGTTAAATACGCCGGCGGCGACAACTGGCCGGCTTCCGGACAGCAGAGCGTAGGCTACGCGTTCACCGAAGACGCTCCTGCCGAAATCGACGTGAAATACCATGCGGGCAGCAGCGAATATGTTGCGACTTACGTGACCGCCGACCGCGAAATCGGGACGCTCACATCGACCGACGGCGTTCGGTTTACCGTAGCCGATCCGCTGCCGGTAGATTCGTACTACCTGTGGGCCGGCGCTTCTGGCGTGCGTTATGCCGTCGATGCGGCTACCGGTACGGTGAAGGCGAAATCTTACATCTCCTATAAACGTGGAGAAGGTACGAAAGGATTGTATGCGTTCCCCGAGAAATAGCATACGTTCGTAATTCCTAACGAAGAGGAGGTTGTCCGTCGGGATAATCTCCTCTTCCCTTTTATTCGGATCGCCTGCCGGGGAAATTCCGAAAAAACGGGTGCGCTTTTGGTGCGATTCCGTAGGGTGCGCCCCTGTCCAGGCCTGCGCCGGACGGGAAAAATCCGTGCATAAAAACGAACGGGACGAATCCTCTGCGGCGGAAATCGGGCAATCGCCCGGAAGAAATGCGAATATTTTTTTGTTTTCGGAAAAATCACTATCTTTGCAAGCCCGTAAAAGCGGGCACGGATCACATAATTAAACAAGTATTAATTTTTTAAACCTTAAAAACAGTGGAGTCACTAAGCTACAAGACAATCTCCGCCAACGCTGCGACCGTCACCAAGGAATGGGTTTTGATCGACGCAACGAACGCGGTATTGGGACGTCTTGCCGCCCAGGTAGCCAAAATCCTGCGCGGAAAAGACAAGCCGAGTTTCACTCCTCACGTTGACTGCGGTGACAATGTCATCATCATCAACGCCGAGAAGGTGAGACTGACCGGGAAGAAGCTCACGGACAAGGAGTATGTCCGTCATTCGGGCTATCCGGGAGGCATTCGGTTGACCACGCCTGCCGAATATCTCAAAAAAAATCCCGAATTCATTATCGAGAAAGCCGTGAAAGGCATGTTGCCCCGCACGCGTCTGGGGGCTGCGCAGATGCGCAACCTGAAGGTGTATGCAGGCGGCGAGCATCCGCACGCCGCTCAAGCTCCGAGAACAATCAATTTAAACGAGATTAAGTAATGAGTATGGAAGTTGTAAACAGCGTTGGACGTAGAAAAGCTGCTGTAGCTCGCGTTTACGTGAAACCCGGAAAAGGCAACATTACGATCAATTCGAAGCCGCTGGCTACCTATTTTCCGTTGGAAATTTTCCAGTATGTCGTAAAACAGCCGTTGCTGGTTACCGACAATACCGAAAATTTCGACATCACGATCAATCTGGATGGCGGCGGAATCAAGGGTCAGGCCGAAGCCGCCCGTCTCGGGATCGCCCGTGCACTCTGCGAAATCGATGCGGAGATGCGACCGATCCTCAAGAAGAACGGTTTCATGACGCGCGACCCGCGCGAGGTTGAACGTAAGAAACCCGGACAACCCGGAGCACGTCGCAAGTTCCAGTTCAGTAAACGTTAATCACTGCGTTCACCGGGCACAGAACGGGAACAAATACCGGAGACTGCGATTTTCGTACTACTCTGTTATTGCCCGTCTGCGGAAAACCGCGGGGATTGTCCAGGACACTACCGCCGCGGTTGATGTAAAGAGAATTTTAATCAGAGATTTATTAACGATCAGAAAACAATGTCAAGAACTGATTTTAATCAATTGTTGGAAGCCGGAGCTCACTTCGGTCACCTGAAAAGAAAATGGAATCCCAAAATGGCTCCTTATATTTTCATGGAAAAAAACGGGATTCACATCATCGACCTGCACAAAACGGTGGTAAAGGTCGATGAGGCTGCCGCAGCCCTGAAGCAGATCGTCAAAAGCGGTCGCCGCGTGCTTTTCGTCGCTACGAAAAAGCAGGCCAAGGAGGTTGTCGCAGAAAAAGTATCGACCGTCAACATGCCTTACGTCACCGAGCGTTGGCCGGGCGGTATGCTTACAAACTTCCCCACTATACGTAAAGCCGTCAAGAAGATGGCTACCATCGATAAATTCACTGCCGACGGAACCTACAACAACTTCTCCAAACGCGAAAAGTTGCAGATCAGCCGTCAGCGCGCCAAACTCGAAAAGAACCTCGGTTCGATCGCCGATCTGACCCGTCTTCCGGCGGCTATTTTCGTGGTCGACATCCAGAAGGAAGCCAATGCCGTGAAAGAGGCGAAACGTTTGAACATCCCCGTATTTGCAATGGTTGATACTTGTTGTGATCCGACAGATATCGATTATGTGATTCCCGCCAACGACGACGCGACCAAATCCATTGCCGTAGTGCTGGATGCCGTTGTCGGCGCCATTGCAGAGGGGCTGACCGAACGCAAGCTGGAAAAGGAAAAAGAGGCTGCCGAGGCTCCGAAAAAAGAGGAAAAAGAGGCTAAGCCGCGTATCCGGAAAGTAGCCAGAGCCGAAGCTGCGAAAGCGGAAGTCCCTGCCGAAGAAGCCGCTGCCGAAAGCGGAGCTGCGGAAGCTCCTGCCGAAGAGGCCGCCGCCGAGTAATGACATTTTAATAAAAACAGAAGATCATGGAAATAAAAGCTGCTGATGTCGCCAAACTTCGTAAAATGACCGGTGCAGGTATGATGGACTGCAAAAAGGCATTGATCGAAGCCGATGGCGATTACGACAAAGCGCAGGATATTATCCGCGAGCGTGGAAAGTTGGTTGCCGCCAAGCGCGCCGACCGTTCGGCTACCGAGGGGGTGGTCGTTTCCAAAATCGTGGGTCAGAAAGGGTATATGCTTTGCCTTGCCTGTGAGACCGACTTCGTGGCGAAGAACTCCGAGTTTTCGGCGACCGCCAATGAAATACTGGATATAGCCATTGCCGCCGATGCCGCCGATCTGGAGGCGCTGAACGCCGTGGCTGCCGACGGACGCACCGTTGCCGACAAAGTGACCGAGAAATCGGGCCAGACCGGCGAGAAGGTGGAACTGGTTTACTACGCGAAGATCGAAGCTCCGATGTGCGTAACCTACATTCATACGAACCACAAGCTGGGTACGTTGATCGGGTTCAACAAGGAGATCGGGATGGAAGTCGCCAAGGACGTTGCCATGCAGGCTGCGGCTATGGCTCCGATTTCGATCAGCCGGGAGGATTGCGATCCGGCGGTGATCGAGCACGAACGTTCGATCGGCCGCGAACAGGCCCGTCTGGACGGAAAGCCCGAGGCCATGTTAGATAAGATCGCCGAAGGAAAGGTGAATAAGTTCCTGACCGAAAATACGTTGTTGAGCCAGCCGCTGGTGAAGAACAACAAGTTGTCGGTGGGCGCCTATATCAAACAGGACGATCCGCAGGCTACGGTCGTCGCTTACAAACGTTTTTCGCTGAACGATTAATCGTTTCGGCGGGATTTCATGCACGGCCGGACACCGATCGGTGTCCGGCCGTATTTTTTTGATGACAAAAATGCATATTTTTGTTGTCCGTTTCGAATAATGAATTATTTTTGTCCGAAAGAAGACCCCGTATTTTGCGATCGGTTTCGTGAAAAAGGCGGTTTTATAGTCCGATTTTATCGGAAAGAATAGGGAATTTGGTTGAATGAATGAACCAGGGGAAAGTCTCGCTATTTTTATTTCGGCGGGTAAAATAATAATACAAGTTATTGCCGGATTAAAAAAAAAAGTTTAACTTTGGTTTTGATTTGAAGCCAAATTAATGCATTATACTAAATTAAAAACCTTGTTTTATGAAAAAGTGCCTACAACTTAGCGTTTTACCTCTTTTATTGTCGGCAGTGCTTTTTTGCTCGTGTAAGGACGACAATCCGGGGAATCCCAACCCGATCGTCGACGCTTCCGTGCAGGATGCAAAAGTGACAATCGATCAGGCAAACAAAAGGATTGATGTTCTGTTCTACGAATACAATCCGCTCTCGGCCGTCGAGATCACATTTAAGTTCGTCGATGGAGCTTATCTGTATACGCCTCTGATGAAGAATCCGGCTACGCTGGATCTGTCGAACACGAAGTACGGTTCGACGATCGTCGTACAGACTGGCGACGATCTGGTGTATTACGACGTATACGGCGCAGTCGATTACCCGATCATGGGGATGGTCGCTACCGCCGATGACGGAGCGATCGAAGGACGTGTCGTATTCGACCAGAATACGCGTGAAATCACGGTCGAATTCAACTATGTGATCGATCCGACGCAAGTCAATTGCGAGTTCACTCTGAGTCCGGAGGGCGGCAAGTTGATCGGCTTGACTAACCCGTGCGTTTTGGATATGTCGAAAGACCAGACGATCACTGCCGAATCGGATAAGAGCGGCGGCCCCGTTACTTATAAACTGAAAGCGGTGGAGAGTGCGGACGCTTCGATCGTTCCCGACGGTTGGGAAAAAGTGTCGGGCTATACCATGCCTTCGTATATGGCACTGTACAAAACCAATATGTTGTATGAAAACGAAGCTTATGTGCTTGTTGCGGATAAGCGGGCCAAATTCTCCGTGCTGAGTAACGGTTACAAATTCCTGACGACCCTTCCCGAATTTTACCAGCAGGATCCTACCGCGACGGTGATTATCAACGGCAGTGCGACCGACGATATGATCGTTGTCGACGGGCAGGTGATCAACCAGGGCCGGCAAACGACTACTGCGGGTTTCGGCGTAACCAAGGCGGGGACGATTCTGATCGGCGATAATTTTAAAGTCGAATGGGATAAGGTTAAACAGAACGATAGCACGGCACACTATGCGATGTATGCAGTTCAGTCGTTGATTGAGAAAGGTACCCTACAGGATGGACTGGATGCCGAAACCAAGGATGCGCGTGCCGCCATCGGGGTTACTTCCCGCGGATATTATGTATTCTTCGTTTGCCAGAAATACACTTCGCCCGGTATTACGGTGGAGCAGCAACGCGATATCATGGCCGACTGGGCATGTTATTACGCTGTCGGTCTGCAGGGCGGATCGGGTTCGTGTATGCTCGTCGGAGGGCAACGGACGATCTATTCGTCGAAGACAGATGCGTCTACCGGACTTACCGATAAGGATTACTACAAACCGGTCGGATGCGTAGGAGTCCTGAAATAATCGAGCTATAGAGATTCGTCGGAAAGAGGATGCAGTGTCTGAATTGCATCTTCTTTCTGTTTTGCACAACAATATCACAAAGAGAAGGAAAATAAGTTTAAAAAGTCCTTTTTTGTGTTTCTTTGTCGAATTAAAACGAAAATGGCTTGCAAAGTTGAAAAAATGATTTATTTTTGATTCTAAGCTACGACAAGGATTATACCTTGTGACATTAAAAAAACCTTATTGATAATTTGTCTATGAAAAAGTATTTACAACTCAGCGCCTTATGTTTGATTGTATTGGCGGCGGGCATTTTCAGTTCCTGCAAGGACGACGAGTCCGGCTCGTCGAGCCCGTTGCTCGGGATGTCCGTGCAACTGGCAGCGGCGGACAGTACCGTTTCGACACGGATCAATATCGATCATGCCAACCGCCTCGTGACCGTTTCGCTCAGCCAGGAAGCGCGCGATCTGAGTCATGTTCTCTGTACGTTCGACCTGGTCAACGGTGCGTCTCTTTATACGCCGAGCGTTACGAATCCTGTCGAGATGGATCTGAACGACGTGACCGGCGTAAATATCCTTACGGGCGGCAGTATCGTTTGCTATAAGATCGTAGCGGAGGTGGACAGCCCGATCAAGGACGTGAAGGCATCTTACGGGGGAGCGGAAGCGGTTACCAGTATTGATAAAAAGTCGCGTTTGATCAATGTTTATTTCGGCAGCGATCCCGTGGACTTCACGCAGGTTCAGGTGGAATTCGTGATTTCGGCGATCTCGTCGATGGTCGATCCTACGAGCACGAATCTAACGATGGATCTGTCGGCCGATACGACTTATGTGAAGGTTCAGAACGACCTGGTGGGTACGGCCACTTACAAGATGATCTGCTGGAACGATCCTTCGGACAGCTATCTGTCGGTTAAACGCGGGACGGATGTGGAAATTACCGACAACGGTGGCGGCAGCTATACGCTGAATACGACGGGTACGGCTCCGACCGTCTCTACGTCGATGTTCCCGGTATCGGCCGGTTCTGTGGTCTCGTTCTCGTATAAGGCAACCGAGGCGATCGGTCGCCCGAAGTTGAGTCTGGACGTGAATAACAAGAAATTGCAGATGCTCGGTTACGAGATGGATCAGGCTGACGATTGGAAAGATTATTCGGTGGATTTGTATAATGTTTATTTCGATATGGGAGCGAACATGGCACCCGGTTATCCGTTGACGCTTTCTCTGGGCAGTAAGTCGGGCGTGACGATCGAGATCAAGGATATCCAGGTACGCGAAAAGAACTACCAGGAACAGATGCTCACCGACAATGCTTATTACTTTAAGTTCAATAACGGATCGGGAAATAACCTGACGTGTTCGAACGAGACTACGGATGAGGCTTACCAGACTTACCGGTTCGTGGCTTCGTCAAGCTCTGACCCCTATTACGGCGCTTTGTCTCATAGTCAGACGCTGACCGCGGACGATAACCAGTTCTATTTCGAGTACAAGAGCGAAACGAATTTCAGTCAGGAACTTTTCTGGAAAGCGGCAGGTGGATACAGTTTGCAAATAGGTCAGGCTTTGGAAGCTTCCGATATCTGGGTTGCGGTACATGCCGATCTGACGGATAAGGTAGCTACGATATTTAAGAATCATCCGGATGCGGGCGATGCGGGTAGTTCCTTCCGTTGGGATCCTATCGACATCGGTACGCCGAACGGCCCGATGATTATCCGTAATCCTCGAATCGGTAAGAAGAGTTACGAATAGTCGGACCAAAGATCCAGTTAATAAATCAAACGAATCCCCGCAAGATCTTGCGGGGATTCGTTTGATTTATTTTGCAATATGGGATGGTGTGGAAACCAATGACGTGCCGGATGCTGCGGGAGCTTGTCGTATTGTCCGTTTCCGGAGAATCACGCTGCGTACCTCCTGTTAGGAGGTGTTCGAAGATTCGTAATCCATACCTGTTTTTTTGAAGATATGGATGGTTTTTTTAGGTTGAAAAATTGTGTTTTTTATTGTTTTTTTGCAACAATGCGCTAAATTTGTCGAGGATAATTTATGTAATTTGAAAAATTAATCCTAAATTTGATCGTGCTTTGAAATCGAAACAATGAATAATACTAAACTTAAAACCTTGTCTATGAAAAAGTATTTACAAATCAGCGCCTTATGTTTGGTCGTATTGGCGGCGGGCATTTTCAGTTCCTGCAAAGACGACGAGTCCGGCTCATCGAGCCCGCTGATCGGGATGTCCGTGCAACTGGCAGCGGCGGACAGTACCGTTTCGACACGGATCAATATCGATCATGCCAACCGCCTCGTGACCGTTTCGCTCAGCCAGGAAGCGCGCGATCTGAGTCATGTTCTCTGTACGTTCGACCTGGTCAACGGTGCGTCTCTTTATACGCCGAGCGTTACGAATCCTGTCGAGATGGATCTGAGCGACGTAACCGGCGTAAATATCCTTACGGGCGACAACATTGTTTGCTATAAGATCGTAGCGGAAGTGGACAGCCCGATCAAGGAGGTGAAGGCGTCTTACGGAGGAGTCGAAGCCGTAACGAGTCTCGACAAAAAGTCTCGTTTGATCAATGTTTATTTCGGCAGCGATCCCGTGGACTTCACGCAGGTTCAGGTGGAATTCGTGATTTCGGCGATCTCGTCGATGGTCGATCCTACGAGCACGAATCTAACGATGGATCTGTCGGCCGATACGACTTATGTGAAGGTTCAGAACGACCTGGTGGGTACGGCCACTTACAAGATGATCTGCTGGAACGATCCTTCGGATAATAATCTTGCGATTAAGCGGAGTGCGGACGTGGAAGTCACCGACAACGGCGGCGGCAGCTATACGCTGAATACGACGGGTACGGCTCCGACCGTCTCTACGTCGATGTTCCCGGTATCGGCCGGTTCTGTGGTTTCGTTCTCGTATAAGGCAACCAAAGCGATCGGTCGCCCGAGGTTGAGTCTGGACGTGAATAATAAGAAATTGCAGATGCTCGGTTACGAGATGAACCAGGCTGACGATTGGACGGAATATGCCGTAGATTTGGGCGGCGTTTACTTCGATATGGGATCGGAACTTGCACCGGGTTATCCGTTGACGCTCTCGTTGGGCAGCGAATCCGGCGTAACGATCGAGATCAAGGATATCCAGGTACGCGAAAAGAACTATGAAGAACAGATGTTCGCCGACAACGCTTATTACTTCAAGTTTGAAGACGGCAAGACCGGAAACAATTTGAAGGTGAACGATGTGACTACGGATGAACAATTCCTTACCTATAAGTTCACTCCGAGCGGCACTTCCGATCCGTATGTTTCTGCGAAGAGTCGTGAAAAAGCGGTAACGATCAATGACAATCAGATCTATTTCGAATACAAGAGCGAATCACCGTTCGAACTACAGTTGTTCTGGCAGGCAGTAGCCGATTCATGGAGCGGCCGCGCCGGGTATATGCTTCCCGTTTCGGATGTTTGGGTTGCCGTTCATATGGATTGGACGGATCAGGTGAAGAGCATCTTTACGACCAATCCGACGGCCGGAGATGCGGGAGCTCCGTTCCGCTTCGACTTGGAAGACCTGAAAGATCATAGCGGCGGAATGATTGCTAACGTACCTATTTACGTTCGTAACCTGAGAATAGGTCAAAAGAGTTACGAATAGTTCGGACCGGAGGTCCCGTTAATATTCAAAGAAAGCGCTGCGACAAATGCCGCAGCGCTTTCTTTTTAGTTCGCGAACGTTTGCAAGGAATCCTATCGGATATAAGCCGGCTTCGATCATCATGATTAAGACCTTCGAGAGCATAACGGTACCGTTTCGGGCGATTTCCGATTTGTAGGTGGGATCGGGAAGAGGTGGGCAAGGGGGAAGCCGTTTCCGTACCTTGTCGCTATTGGTTCTGCTGGGAGGAGTTGCCGGCGTAGGAGCGGTTGCTTTAGGCCCTTCTAACCTACCGCGTTTGCTGCGACCCGTTCGATCTCCTGGAGTTCGACATACCACAGGTATCCCGTTACGGAACGGTATCCCATATCCCGGAGCAGCCGCATGTAGGCTTCGATTTGCCGGGTGTGTGCCGTTCGTTTTTTGCGTCCGAATTTGTAGTCGATCACGACGGCTTCGGTTCCCCGGGTCAGTACCCGGTCGGGTCGCCGTACGGTCGGGGCGTTCGGGACGAGAATCGTATTTTCGTTCCGTACGGCGCTCCAACGGCTGTCGAACCACGACGCGATCAACGGATCGTCCAGCGCTTTGTCAAGCAGGGCCTGTACCTGCTGCGCTTCGTTGTCCGACAGAAGACCGTTTCGGCGCATCTGCTGCAGCCGGGGCATGATCTCCGTGCGGTCTGCGACCTGTTCGAACAGCCGGTGCATGAGGATGCCGTGGTCGCGCAGCGACGGGGCAGGAGGATCGTCCTGTTCGAAATAGCGTTGCGAACTCAGCCTGAATTTCAGTTTGCTGTGGTTTTTCTCTACCGGGTAGGAGGCCGAGTAACCGGTGGCGGCATGTTCTTCCGCGGGGGAGACGGCGGGAGTGCCGAAATCGTAGGTCAGTCCTTGTTCCGTTTCCGAAAAATGTCCCTGAAGCGTTCCGATCTTCGCATTGCCCTCGCCGTCGGTTTCGATGGAACCGAGAATCAACTGGTGAATGCGCGCCGTGTTCTCCTGCGCGCTCCGGGGGAACTGGATGTGCAGTTCCTCTTCGGCGCGGGTCGCCGCCACGTAGAACAGGTTGATGTTATCGATTTGGGCGAGAACCGTTTCGCGGAAATAGGCTTCCGAAAAGTAGGATTCGGCCAGCGCTTTGTTCCATTCGAGAGGAACGTGCTCCAGTGTGTCGAACGGAGCTTCGGGGCTTCGGGCCCACAGCAAACTACCCGTTTTGGGTTGCAGGCTCCAGTTACAGTAGGGAATACATACGGCTTTGTACTGCAGTCCTTTGGACTTGTGTATCGTGATGATATTGATGGCGTCTCGGTTGCGCGGCAGGTGGATCGATTGGGTGCGTCCCGATTCGTCCCACCATTGCAGGAAAAGCGGGATATCGGCGATCCTGGAAGTTCCGAATGCGTGGATCTGTTCTTCCAGCGCCTGTATGTAGGCGATCTCGTCTTTTTTCTCCGCGAGCCGGTAGAAAAGGACGATTTCGCTGAACGCTTCTTCGAGGGAAAGCAGCCGCAACCGGCCGATCCATGCGCTCTCGTCCGGCGTCGGCGGTTCGTCCAGGTTGCGCCCCAGGTAGCGGTTGTAGAAAGCTATGCGGATCCTGTCGTCCGGAGACGATGCGATTTGCAGTACGGCGATGATGAAGCCGACGGTGTCGGAGTTGCCTATTTGTAGGGCTTCCTGCGTAACGACGTCGTAACAGTACGGCGTGTCCGGGCGGGAGGCCTTGTAGTCGAGCAATTGCCTGGCTACGGCTACGCCCTGGGCGTTGGTGCGTACCAGTACGGCGATGTCGCCGGGCGCGTAACCGCGCCGTTGCAGTTCTTCGACCGTTTCGATGACCGGCGTTCGCGCCGTTTCTTCTTCCGGCGGATCGTATGCCGTGATCCGGACGTATCCGGCCTGCGGAGCGCGGTGCTGCTTTTGTTTTAGGTCGCTGTAAGCTTCCGCCAGCATGTCGGTCAGTTCGCGGCGCAGGGAGGCCGATATGGTTCCCTCCCCGGCGGACGCGTCGAGCAGCCGGTTCAGCGATTCGTTGGCCGACCGGACGCACCGTTCGATCAGGTTGTTGTTGAAGGCGACGATCGTTCCCGAACTGCGATAGTTCGTGTCCAGAGTCTGCTCGGCGATCTGCCCGAACGCTTCGCGGACTTTCCGTCCCAGAATCTGCCAGTCGCCGCCCCGCCACCGGTAGATCGACTGTTTGACGTCGCCTACCAGCAGGACGGGAAATTCGTCCTGCTGCGCCACGGCGTTTTCGAGTAGCGGGACGAAATTCTGCCACTGCTGCGACGAGGTGTCCTGGAATTCGTCGATCATGAAGTGCGAGAACGTATTGCCCGTTTTTTCGTAAATAAACGGCGTATCGTTGCCGGCGATCAGCTTGTTGATGATCGAGTTGGTTTCGGAGATCGGGATCAGGTGCTGTTCGGCGCAGACTTCCGCGATTTTTTCGTTCAGGTTGTTCAGCAGCGCGAAGCTGCGATAGTTGGTTTGCAGCAGCCGGGTCGTGTTCAGAAAACGGAAATTGCGGTCGAACGTTTCGCAAAGCCGCCCGAACAGTCCGCGCAGTTGCGGAACGAGGCTCAATATCTTCGCTCGGTGCGGCGATTTGGCGCTGACCCATTTGTCGTCCGAACCGAGGGCGTCCTGCACGCGTTTACCGTAAGGGACGATCTCCCCGTTGTTTATCCGCGTCAGGTAACCGGTGCAGCCTTGGCGGCCGTAGGCGAAATCTTCCGGACGCAATCCCGCGTCGGCGATCACCGCCAGCGCTTCGGAGGCGGTTCGCCGCATTTCGTCTTTGACGGCCCGGCTTCGGGCGATCGCCTCGCCTACGACGGCCGTCAGCTTTTCCGGCGTGACCGGTTCGCTTTGCAGTGTTTTGTACTGTTCCCTGAAAAGTTCCCTGCCTAAGGCGACGATTTCGCTGCGAACGTCCCATTTGCCGTTCCGGTCGATCTGCTCCTCGGCGAAACGGACGATCCATTTCCGCAGTTTGTCGTCCGTGGCGATCGCTTCGATCAGACGGTCGGCGGCCGTATCGAGCAGCGGATCGGTTTGCAGTTCGAGGTTGAAGTTGATGTCGATGCCCAGCTCTTTGATGAACGAACGGATGATGCGCTGGAAAAATTTATCGATCGTGACGATGGTGAAATGGCTGTAATCGTGCAGTATTCGGGTGCGCGCTTCCCGGGCCCGCCGACGGATCGTGTCGGGGGGCAGTTCCAGGTCGCGCACCAGTTCGGGCAGGTATCCGTCCGGCGCGCCGCAGGCCAGGCGGTTGATCTCGCTGATGATCCGTTGTTTCATCTCCTCGGTAGCCTTGTTGGTAAAGGTGACGGCGAGGATATGCCGGTAGCGTCCGGGATCGCGAATCACGTTGCGGATATAGGCGTAGGCCAACTGGTAGGTTTTACCGGAACCGGCCGAAGCTTTCAGGATTTTGACATTTCCCATGTAACAAAAAAACGCTTGTATGCGTTAAAGGTATAGAAAAGATTGATAATCTCGCATAAAATAGTATTTTTGTATCATAAAAACCGGATGCCATGAAAAAGTTTTTGGCGCTGGCCGTGCTGATGGGAATTGCAGTGTTGCCGGCTTTTGCACAACAGGAGATTAGAAGCGAGGGATCGCTGGATTTTTCGAAAGCGGATCTGAGCGGGAACCTGACCGTGAAGATGATTCGATCCGACACGGCGCGGATTGCGATCAAACTGCAGGATGCGGAGATCAATCGGTTGAATTGGGGCGTTAAGGACGGTCTGCTGACCGTTCGGCTGAAACCCGGGATGAACGGCAAGGGTAGCGCCGACGTGACGCTCTATTACGACAGCCTGTCGTCGGTGAAAGTTTCCGGAGCCAACGTATCGGTTGCGGGGGTATTGTCGGCCGTTATGCTGGACATAGACCTGTCGGCCGGAGCGACTTTCGGCGCCGAGCTTGCGACGAAAGACACTTATATGAAAGTAGCCGGCAATTCGGTCGCCAACGTGACCGGAACGACGAAATATTTTACGCTCGTGGCCGGGGCCAGGTCGAAGGTGGATTGCCGGGCGCTGACGGCCGAAGATGTGCGCGTCGAAGCCGGATCGGCTGCCGAAGTTTATGTGAACGTGACCGAACGTCTTCAGATGACTGCCGATACCGGGGCCGCGATTTTCTACAAGGGTTCTCCGGAGATCCTCCGGTCTTCGTCGAAAATGCTGGGAACGATCAACAATATCGGGCAATAAGGATATTTCCGGTTGCCGAATGGAATTTACGGTGCCGTCCGGTTTGCGGGCGGCATTTTTTAACAATACGATCCGATGCGGGGATTCATAACGGAAGTGGCCGATGCGCTGTACCGGCGCTACGGGGACGACATATCGTCCCTACGGTTGGTATTCCCGAACCGCCGGGCGCAACTTTTCTTTTGCGATGCGTTGAGTTCGTTGATTCACAGGCCGCTGTGGCAGCCCGCTTTCGTTAGCATCGGCGAACTGATGGAACGGTTGTCGGGCCTGCGCGGCAGCGACCGGGTCAAGCTGATTACCGAACTTTACAAGGTTTATTCCCGTGTTCACGACGAGAGTTTCGATACCTTCTATTTCTGGGGGGATATGCTGTTGGCCGATTTCGACCAGATCGACAAATACCTGATCGATGCGGATATGCTGTTCTCGAACATCGGCGATTTGAAAGCGCTCGAAGGCGATCATTCGTATCTGACGGACGATCAGATCCGGGTGATTCGGCAGTTTTGGCAAAGTTTCGGCTCCGGGAGTTCCTGTTCCGACGAACAACGGCACTTCCTGACGATCTGGGAGTCGCTGGCCGATATTTACCACCGGTTCCGCGAGTCGCTTTCGGCGCAGGGATTGGCCTATGAAGGCATGGTTTACCGGGCGGCTGCCGAGAGACTGCTCGACGACGAAGCGGTCGCCTTGCCCGGCGATGCGGACGGCCGTTATGTCGTGGTCGGATTCAATGCGCTGTCGGCCTGTGAGAAACGATTGTTCAACCGACTGAAAAAAAGCGGCCGCGCCGAGTTCTACTGGGACTACGATTCGTATTACGTCGATCATAAAGATTACGAGGCGGGGATGTTCCTGCGGGACAATATCCGAGATTATCCGCCGCCGCCGGAGGCGCGGATCGGGCACGACCATTTCGGAGCTCCCAAAGAAACGGTCGTCGTTCCCGCGCCTTCCGACGCTTTGCAGTGCAAGTACGTCCATACTTTTTTGCAGGAACTGATCGACCGCGGCGAAACGCCGGATAAGGAGACGGCCATCGTGCTGACCGACGAATCGCTGTTGCTGCCGGTGCTGTACGCCGTTCCCGGCGCGGTCGATCAGTTGAACATTACGATGGGGTATCCGCTGCGGCAGACGACGGCTTATTCGTTCGTCGAGCGTCTGATCGGGCTGCAGGGGCGCAAGCGGGTGCGGAGCGGAAATACCTGGTTTTATCACAACGACGCGCTCGGCCTGCTGGAGCATCCGTACATCCGGCAGAGCCAGCCCGAAATCGCTTCCGCGTTGGCGGACGGTATCCGGCGCAGCCGGTCGGTGTACGTCCGTTCCGGGCTTTTCGAGGTCGGGGGGACGATCGGACAGGTGTTCCGGACGACCGGTTCATGGCAGTCGCTGTCGGACTATATACGCGGCTGCCTGGCGCATGTCGTCGCGCAACCGGCCGGGGAGGGACAGGAGGATGCCGCGCAACGGCGCGAGTTTTTCACGGTGATCGACGAACACCTGGTGCGGATCGTCAATTCACTGGCCGATTCCGGGTTGGAAATTCCGATGCCCGTGTTCGCTTCGCTGCTGCGGCGGACGCTGCAAACGTTGCGCGTTCCGTACGAAGGCGAGCCGTTGGCAGGCGTCCAGATCATGGGAATCCTGGAGACCCGGAACCTCGATTTCAAAAACGTGCTGATTCTGTCGGTCAACGACGATACGTTTCCCGGCAACCGGGCCGTCTCGTCCTCCTTCATTCCTTACAACCTGCGCTACGCTTACGGCTTGCCGACGCCGCAGCACCACGAAGGGGTTTATGCCTACTATTTCTATCGGTTGATCCAGCGCGCCGAGCGGGTGCATCTGGTCTATTGTTCGCGCAGCGACGACAAACGCACCGGCGAGCCCAGCCGCTACATTTACCAGCTCGAATACGAGTCGCCTCACAAGCCCGTTTACCGTCCGATCCGGCTGGGGGTCAATCTTTCGGCCCGGCAGCCGCTTTCGGTCGATAAGACCGGGCGGGTGGCCGATGCGCTGCGCGCTTACTTGGACGGCGGACAGAAGCGTCTTTCGCCGACGTCGTTCTACCATTACGTCGAATGTCCGCTGAAATTCTATTTCCGCAGCGTCGCCGGATTGTCGCCGCAGCAGGAGATTGCCGAAGAGGTCGATTTGCCGATGTTCGGCACCATCCTACACCGGACGATGGAGCTGCTGTACGCGCCGTTGCTGGGCGATCCTGCCGCCGGGCCGAAGATCGGAGCCCTTGTCGGATCTGCGGCGGTGAAGGCCGCCGTCCAGCGGGCGATCAACGAAGAGTACCTGCGCGACGAAGGGGCGGGGGAAGAGGAGTACGGAGGGAACCTGATTCTGGTGCGGGATGTGGTCGCCAAGTACGTCAACAGTTGCATTCTGCCGTACGACGCTTCGCAGACCGGTTTCGTGATGCGGGGGCTGGAAGTGCCGGTAAGCTGTCCGTTCGGATTCGAGGAAGGGAACAGGGAGCATACGGTCGTTTTCGCAGGAAAGTCCGACCGGATCGACCTGCTCGCCGACGGCCTGCTGCGCGTGGTCGATTACAAAACGGGCAAACGGCATATCCGGTTCAAAGATCTCGAATCGCTGTTTTTCGGCGATATCCGCGAACGGAGCGCGGCCGTGTTGCAAACGCTGCTTTATTCGCTGATGCTGACCCGTTCGGAGAAGTGCGACGTGCAGCCGGCGCTTTACTATGTCAGAAATATGCAGGAGCCGGATTTTTCGCCGCTGCTGCTGGAGGGGAATACGCCGGTCGTCCGTTTTTCGGAGTACCGCGCGGAGTTCGAAGGTCTGCTTCGGCGCGTATTGATCGAACTGTTCGATCTCTCGAAGCCGTTCGTGCAGTGCAGTAGGCAGGAGACCTGCGCTTTCTGCGATTTCCGCGAAATCTGCCGGCGGTAACTCAGAAGTCGAGCCGGCGGATCACCCGCGCCGGGTTGCCGGCGACGACGACGTCGTCCGGAAACGATTTGGTGACGACGCTGCCCGCCCCGACGACCACCCGTTGTCCGAGAATTACTCCGGGACAGATAACCGCCCCGCCTCCGATCCAGCAGTCGTCCCCGATGGCGATCTCTTTGCACTGCTCGATTCCCTGCCGCCGCTCGCGGTAGTCCATCGGATGGGTGAACGTATAGATCTGTACGGCAGGGCCGATCAGCACGTGGTTTCCGATCCGGACGGGGGCTCCGTCCAGAATAACGCAGTCGAAATTGATGAAACCTTCCGAACCGATATAAAGGTTGTAGCCGTAATCGCAGTGGAACGGCGGCCGCACCAGGCAGTCGGCTGCGGCGTTGGGCATCAGTTCGGTCACGGCTTTCCGGTATCCTTCCGCATCGATCGACAGGGCGTTCAGCCTGCCGAGCCGTTCGGACGCCAGCCGCCGCTCTTCGGCCAACTGCCTGTCCATCGTTTCGAACGGTTCTCCGGCGAGCATTTTCTCTTTTTCCGTCATGCCGCTATTATTTTCCGGTGAATGTGAAATAGTAATTCATAAAGAAGTTCCACAGCGTGACGAGTCCGATGGCGATCAGTTTCGACAGGTAGAAATTCAGGCGCGCTTTGTCGTTCAGCAGGTAAATGATGATGTTGTTCAGGATCAGTCCGATGGCCGAAATGCCGACGAACTGGACGTACTGCTGCGCCACCTCCGGGTCATGGCTGCGGAATGTCCACCAGCGGTTCAACAGGTAATTGGTCGAGGCGGCGGCCATGAATCCCAGCGAGTTGGCGATGTATTTGTTCAGTTTCAGTTTTTCTTTGAACAGGAAAGTGATGCCGAAATCCACCACCACTCCGGTGCCGCCGACGACGCAGAATTTTATGAATTGCAGGAACATGTCGCTTATTTTTTCAGGTTTATTTTTACGGTTTTGCCGTTGAACCAGGTTGTTGCGGGCAGGTTGGCGATCGTGAATCCGACCTGGAACGTGCGAGGCGTCAGTGCCGGTACCACGAAGTCCGCGGTTCCTTGCAGTTCGCCGTGCGGGGGTAGCGTGCCGGTTATCGGCAACTTATATCGGTGGGTCGGTTCGCTGCGGTTACGCCATACGATGCTGACCGAAACCGAATCTCCGTCGATTCGGTATTCGTAGGGGTAAGGATTGTGCAGCGTCAGGCGCAAATGTAGCGTGTCTCCCGCCGCGACCTGTCCGGGAAGCGCGTCGTAGGCGACGTCGATCCTGCGGACGGGAGTGAAATGCTCCGTTTCGATGTATTCGAACCGCTTCCCGTTACTCAGTTTCAAGCGTCGTTTGCCGGGAACGCTGTCCCAAACCTGCAGGATCGCCGGTTTCCCGGCCATCCGGTCGTCATCGTCCTTCAGTTCGTACTGGCTGGTACGGTAGCGGATCGACGGTTGGGCGTATGCCGTTCGTCCGGTATAAAAACCGTATTTCGCGGCATCCGTATAACTGCCGTCGAAAATAACGGGCCGGCCGTCGGCCGCTGCTGCTATTTCGTTGTAGGAGGCACGGTTGTCGAATACTTCGAACTTCAGTCCCAGCGGATTGAATATCATTTCGATGCGCACCAGCGCGATCAGCGCGATCGTAATCCATCCGACGCGGACGATGTAGCGGCGCAGCCGTTCGCGCCCCTGCGTGAACAGGTACAGTACGGCGATCACGCCGAACGTAGCAGGGATTTCCCACTGCGGCTGTACGTATCCGCGTGTCGTGGAAGCGAGGAAAAACAGAATGAATCCGGCCGAAATACAATTCAGAGCTCTCAGTACCGGAGTGTGGCCTTTGGTTTTCCACCATCCTTTCAAAAATACGGGGAATAGGAACGGGTTGAAAATAGCGAACAGATTCAGCAGGTATTCCGTAACGAACGAGTATTCGAAATCGCGGGTGCGTCCGTCCAGGTGGTAACGGAACGAAATCCAGTCGTGCTGGTACTGCCACCACAGGTGCGGGGCGATCAGTGCGAGCGTCAGCAGGCAGGCTACGTAGAATTTCGGATTCTTCAGTAGCCGGAGGTTCGAAAGCACGATGAACAGCACGACCAGCGCTCCGTGGTATTTGCTGTAAGCCAGCGCCGCGATCATGATTCCCATCAGCAGGGCGCTCGACCAGCGGTCGTCCTCGGTAAACTTTTTATAGAACCATAGCAGCAGCGCGGTGAAAAGCATCAGCGGCCCGTCCGGAACGGCGATGAATCCGTACAGTTGCAGGATCGGCATGGCTGCGGCGATCAGTGCGAACAATCCTGCTTCGCGGCTGTCGGCCGAAGCCGGTCTGACGATTTTCCACAGGACGAACAGGTACAGCGGTTGCAGCAGCGTGAACAGGAAACGAACGCCCAGTTCCCCGCCCAGAAAACCGCCCAGTCTGACCAGCAGCGCGGTCATCGGCGGATGATCGAAATAGCCCCATGCCAAGGACTCCGAAAACATGTGATAGTAGGCCTCGTCGTTGGCCAGTTCGGTGCATCCGGCTTGGATCAGGTTGACGATCCACCATCCGCCGAGCAAAAGTCCCAGCAGCGTATCCGGGTTTTTGGGAACAGGTATGTTTTTTATGCTGTTGTGCATACGGAACCGTTTCGTTCGTCGTTCGTTACGGGCAATGTCCTGCCGCCGGCGAATTTTTCGCAAATGTAACAAAAAAACAGGAATTCGACGTCGGCGGAGAACCGGAGCCGGAGACAGGCGCCGGCGGTTATCCTTCGGCCAGCTCTTTCAGCAGCGCGATCTCCTGCGGCCAACGGGATTCGTCGGGCGTTTCGAGGATCAGCGGCATGTCGTCGAAACGCTTGTCGCGGGCGATGTAACGGAATACCGTCATGCCCAGCGTCCCTTCGCCGAGGCTCTGGTGCCGGTCTACGCGGCTTCCGAGCGGTTTCATCGCGTCGTTCAGGTGCATCCCCCGCAGGTAGCCGAATCCGACGACGCGCTCCAGTTCGTCGAACGTCCGGTCGCAGGCCGCCTCGCTGCCGAGGTCGTATCCGGCGGCGAAGGCGTGGCAGGTGTCGATGCAGACGCCCACCCGGCTTTTGTCTTCGACCCGTTCGATGATGGCGGCCAGATGTTCGAATGCGAAACCGACGTTGCTTCCCTGACCGGCCGTGTTTTCGATCACGGCCGTGACGCCCCGCGTCGCCGCGAGCGTCAGGTTGATCGATTCGGCGACCCGCCGGAGGCATTCTTCGATCGTGATTTGTCCCAGGTGGCTGCCCGGGTGGAAGTTCAGCCGGTCGAGGCCGAGCTGTTCGCACCGCCGCATTTCGTCGAGGAAGGCGGCGCGGGATTTGCGCAGCCCCTCTTCGTCCGGATGCCCCAGGTTGATCAGGTAGCTGTCGTGCGGGAGAATCTGTGCCGGTTGGTAATGATCCGTCCGGCAGTTCTCGCCGAACGCTTCGATCGATTTGGGACTGAGCGGCGCGGCCGTCCACTGGCGCTGGTTCTTGGTGAAAAGGGCGAAAGCGGTCGCCCCGATGGTATGCGCGTTCAGCGGGGCGTTTTCTACGCCCCCCGATGCGCTGACGTGTGCTCCGAAGTATTTCATGACAAACGTTTAATTAGTTCGTTGACGCTGCCGGCAATCCGGGTCGTGTTTTCGCCGTTTTTCACGTCGCCTGCCGTCGGGATTCCGCAGGCGGCGACGTCGCCGGGAGACCGGCGTCGAACAAAGCTACGACTTTTTTGCAGAAAAACCGATGAACGGCAAAACACTGGCCAAATATTGTTATCTTTGCCCAAATCCAATCCGGAAATTATGAAACGGCTGAATTTACTTCTGATACTTGCAGGATTCATAATGGTTTCGAACCAGGGTTTGGCGCAATTTTCCATTTCGAAAGTCCCCAGCGAAGCCGATACGCGGCTCAAAAAGGACTCCGTGAAACCCATCTCCGCCGTCAGTAACGAGTTTTTCAGCGAGGCCCGGTTCCGCGCTGAGAAAAGACGGTTGCGCAAGGAGCGCAATACGCTTACCTGCACGGTGGGACTGAACCTGAACCAGACTAAATTCGACAACTGGGCGCCGGGCGGCGTCAATACTTTTTCCGGGGTGGCCTCGTTGCTTTTTAATCATGTTTATCAGCGCGACCGGCTGCGCCTGGCGACCCAGTTGGATTCGAAATACGGGATGAACGTTATCTCGGGCAAAACCTTTAAAAATATCGACTATTTCATTCTCAACGTAAACAGCGCGTGGAACATATCGCGTTGCTGGGCCTATAGCGCCAGCGTCGACCTGCGCAGCCAGTGGACCAAAGGGTTCCGATCGGCGGACGATAAAACGATGGTCAGCAACATCATGTCGCCGGGTACGCTGGCGCTCGGCGTCGGTTTTACGTTCCGGGCGCTGAAAAAGGACAATACGGCGTGCAAAGTTCCGATCGTGATTACGGTCAACCCGTTGAGCGGTAGCATGACGTTCGTGCTGAGCGACACGCTGTCCAAACAGGGGGTTGCCGGAGTCGAGCCGGGCAAGCACCAGAAGAGCGCCCTGGGCTCGACGATGCGGATCGACCTGAACCAGCCGATCGCCAAAAGCAAGCTGAATTATATCACCTATTTTTACGTTTCCACCAACTACGAGAAAAATAATTACGTGGAGTGGCAGAACACGTTGAATATCAAAATTACCCAAATCATCAACGCGAGCGCGTTCTGTCGGATGATCTACAACGAAGTGCAACCGACTCCTCGCAATAAGCCGTTGCAATGGAACTATACGTTCGGGTTGGGTGTTGCGTATACGTTCAAGAACAAGTGATGACGGAACGGTTTCTGCATAGGTGGCACGATGCAAAAGAGATTTGAAGTATGTATAAAAACAGTAAATTCACCATTATTCTGCCGGCGGTCGTAGCCTGTTCGCTGGTGGCGGGGGTTCTTTTGGGCGGCCTGGTTTTTCGCACGAACCGTCCGGTCGTCCGGCGGCCCGCCCTGACGGCTCCGGGCAGCGACAAGATCAATCGGCTGCTGTCGCTGATCGGGACGCAGTACGTGGACTCGGTTTCGATCGATTCGCTGACCGAACGGGTCATTCCGCTGATCCTCGATGAGCTGGATCCCCATTCCACGTACCTGTCGGCTCAAGATCTGTCGCGGGCGAAGGAGAGCATCGAAGGGGAATTCGACGGGATCGGGGTCGTTTTCAATATGGCGACCGATACGGTGATCGTGCTGAACGTGGTCAACTCGGGGCCGAGCGCTAAGGCCGGAATACAGGCCGGGGACCGCATCGTGACGGTGAACGATACCGTGGTGGCCGGCATTAAGATGCCGCAGGACAGCGTCGTGAAACGGTTGCGCGGGCCGCGCGGCAGCCAGGTGACGCTCGGTATCCAGCGGGCGGGCGTAAAGGATCTGGTTCCGTTCGTCGTGACCCGCGACGCCATTCCTATCAAAAGCATCGTCGCCGCCTACATGATCCGTCCCGAAACGGGGTATATCAAGTTCGAGCAGTTCTCGATGAATGCTCATAAAGAACTGGCCGAAGCGATCGCTCGGTTGAAGGAGCAGGGTATGAAAAAACTGATCCTCGACGTGCGCGGCAATCCGGGGGGATTGCTCGACCAGGCGATTCTGATATCGCGGGAGTTTCTTCCGAAAGGCAAAATGATCGTTTATACGCAGGATCGTGACGGGAACCGGGAGATCGAATACAGCGAAGGGAACGGCAAGTTTATGGACGAGGAACTGGTCGTTCTGATCGACGAGAACAGCGCTTCGGCGAGCGAGATTCTGGCCGGCGCGCTCCAGGATAACGACCGGGGAACGATCATCGGTCGCAGATCGTTCGGTAAGGGGCTGGTGCAGAATCAGATTCCGTTTCCGGACGGTTCGGCGGTACGGCTTACCGTCGCCCGTTACTATACGCCGACCGGACGCTCGATCCAGAAACCGTACAGCAACGGACGCGAAGATTACTACAACGAATTGTTGTCGCGTTACCAGCACGACGAAATGTTTTCGGCCGACAGCATCCATTTTGCCGACAGCCTGAAATATACGACCGAGTCGGGACGCGTGGTGTATGGCGGAGGCGGGATCATGCCGGATATTTTCGTTCCGGTCGATACGACGGATATGACGCCCTATTTCCGCGAGGTCGCCGGGCGCAGCATCTTGTACAAGTTTACGCTGGAATTTTCCGACCGTTACCGCGGGCAGTTGAACAAGATCCGTTCGCTGGAAGAACTCGACCGGTTTTTCGACCGGCAGCCGAATCTGTTGAACGAGTTCGTAAGTTACGCGGCAAAAGCGGGCGTGGCGCCAAAGCCCGCCGAGATCGAGCGTTCGAAAGCGATCCTGCTGGCGCAGCTCAAGGCTTACATCGGCCGGAATACGGAGTTGGAGGACAATGCGTTCTATCACGAAATCCAGGGAATCGACAACGTGATTGCCCGGTCGATCGAAGTGCTCGATTCCGCCGGGCACGCCGGATCGTGACCGATTGCGCATCTATAAAACGAACGGGCTACCGCTGCGGTAGCCCGTTCGTTTTATAGATCCGTTCCGTTTTCTATTTCAGGAGCGGGTCGATCTCGGCGCATAGGTTTCTGAATATCCCGTCGATATCTCCGGTGCCGTTAACGGCGCGGTATTTCCCCTGTTTTTTATAGTGTTCGGCTACGATGGCCGTTTGAGCTTTGTAAACGTCGATCCGGTTCCGGATGACCGATTCGCAGCGATCGTCGGCCCGGCCGCTGTCCTTGCTGCGGAGCAGGATCCGTTTGATCAGTTCTTCGTCGGGAACTTCCAGCGACAGCATCAGGTTGATCGGCGCGCCGTGCATTTCCATGATTTTGTCGAACGCTTCGGCTTGCGGCGTGGTTCTCGGGAATCCGTCGAAAACGTTTCCCTTGCAGTCTTTGTGCTTGCAGACATACTCGGTTATGATGTCGATAACCAATTCGTCCGGAGCCAGATGCCCCTTGTCGATGTAACTTTTCATACTTCGGCCCAGCGGCGATTCCTGCCGGATCTCTTCCCGGATGACTTCTCCGGTTGAGATGTGGTGAAAACCGTATTTTTCGATCAGTTTGGCTGCCTGCGTTCCCTTTCCGGCCCCCGGCGGGCCGAACAATACAATGTTCAACATCGTGTTAAAATTTAATGATTCACTCTTTTAAACGTTAACAAAAGTAGTGTATTTTTTTGCCGGAACAAAAGATAAAGTACCTTTGTGTTTACTAAAACGCAATAAAAATGGATGATACGAAGCGAACGGAGATCGCCGAACTGGGCGAATTCGGCCTGATCGACCGGGTCTGCGCCCCTTTCGAGCCGCAGCAGAAAACCACGGTAAAGGGATGCGGAGACGACGCTGCCGTACTCGATGCGGGAGATCGTTACGGATTGGTTTCGACCGACCTGATGTTGGAAGGTGTACATTTCGACCTGACCTATTTCCCGTTGCAGCATCTGGGGTATAAAGCGGTCGTGGTGGCCGTGTCGGATATTCTGGCGATGAACGGGACGCCGCGGCAAGTACTGGTATCGCTCGGGATATCGTCGCGTTTCTCGGTCGAGATGATCGACCGGTTCTACGAAGGGGTGCGGGCCGCCTGTTCCGATTACAAGACCGACCTGGTCGGAGGAGATACGTCGGCCTCGGTTAACGGCCTTACGATCAGCGTGACCGCGACCGGCGACGTGGACAAGGACAAGATCGCGTACCGTAGCGGAGCCGGAGCGAACGACCTGATCTGCCTGACGGGCGACTTGGGAGCCGCGTATATGGGGCTTCATCTGCTGGAACGCGAGAAACGGGCCTGCGACGGGCATCCGAATCCGGAGCCGAAATTCGAAGGGTACGAATATATCCTGCGCAGGCAGTTGAAACCCGATGCGCGGGTGGATGTCGTCGAAAAACTCGCTCAAAGCGGAATCGTGCCTACGTCGATGATCGATATTTCGGACGGGCTGTCGTCCGAACTGCTGCACCTGTGCAAAGCGTCGGACAAGGGAGCGCGGATCTACCTGAACCGGCTGCCGATCGCCAAGCAGACCTATGCGATGGCGGACGAACTGCACAGCGATCCGGTGGTTGCCGCGCTGAACGGCGGCGACGATTACGAGTTATTATTTACCGTGCCGCTTGCCCGGCGGCAGGAAGTCTTCGCGCTCGGGGTGGACGTGATCGGTCATATGACCGAAGCGGGAACCGGAGCCGCATTGGTCACACCTGACGGGCAGGAAATCGCGTTGCAGGCGCAGGGCTGGAAATAGCGGGGTACTCCGGGTCATTGCGCCTGCGGTACGACCGGCGTTGCCGCCGCGACGCTGTCCGCCGGGGGTTCGACCGGTTTGATCAGTCCCCGTTTGACCATCATCGGCGTAATGTCCGGGTCCTTGCCGCGGAAATTGCGGTAGAGTTCGGCTCCGTCCTGCGTGCCGCCGCGTTCGAGAATGTTTTTCCGGAAAGAGAGGGCGGTCGCTTTATCGAAAATGTCTCCGCTTTCGACGAATGCTTCGAAGGCGTCCCGGTCGAGTACTTCGGCCCACAAATAACCGTAATATCCCGCCGCGTAGCCGCTGTTGAAAATATGGTTGAAATAGGGGTAGCGGTAACGCGGCTCGATCTGTCCGATCAGTCCGCGCTTGTCGTTCAGCGCCTCTTTTTCAAAAGCTTCCGGATCGAACGGTTTGTAGTCTTCGATCGTATGGATGTCTATGTCGGACAGCGCCGCGGCTACCAGTTCCGTGGTGGCGAATCCCTGGTTGAACTGCCTGCTTTTGCGGATTTTCCGGATCAGGCTTTCGGGCATCGGCTCCCCGGACACGAGGTGCTTGGCGTAGAGCCGCAACATTTCGGGTTCGGTCGCCCAGTTTTCCATGATCTGCGAGGGCAGTTCCACGAAGTCGCGCTCTACCCGGTTCAGTCCGGCGTAGCGTACCTGCGAAAATAGTTTGTGCAAGGCGTGTCCGAACTCGTGAAACAGCGTTTCGGTTTCGTCGAGCGTCAGTTGGGCCGGATCGCTTCCGTTCGGACGGGTGAAGTTGCAGACGATCGTGACGATCGGGGCGATGCGCTTGCCGTCCGTACCGTAGGATGCTTCGCGAAACGTGCCGCACCAGGCGCCTCCCCGCTTGCCGTCGCGCGGATAGAGGTCGAAATAGAGGACTCCCAGATGGGTATTGTCTTTGTCGAGCACTTCGTAGGCGGAACACTCCTTGTTATATACCGGAACCGAAACCGGGCGGAAGGTCAGCCCCCACAGCCGGTTGCTAAGCTGAAAAACGCCCGATCGGACATTGTCCAGCGAGAAGTAGAGGTTGAGCGACGTCTGGTCGAGGTTATATTGCGATTTGCGGACTTTTTCGGCATAATACCGCCAGTCCCATGCGGCGAACGCGCTGTCCTGCGTCTCCTTCGCCTTGATCGCGCGCAGGGTCTCCAACTCCCGTTTCGCCGTATCGAGGGCGGGTTTCCAGAGTTTGTCGAGCAGGTCGTACACCCGTTCGGGAGTTTTCGCCATCCGGTCGTCCAGCACGAAGGCGGCGTAGGAAGGGTAGTCCATCAGGCGGGCTTTCTCGGTGCGGAGCCGGATGATGTCGTTGACGATCTGCCGGTTGTCGAACTGGTTGCCGTTGTTGCCGCGCTTTACGTAGCCGGTGTACAGCTTTTCGCGCAGTCCCCGGTTTTCGGCATAGGTCAGGAACGGGATCATGCTGGGCGGACTGAGCGTGAAAACCCATTTGTCGGTCATTCCCATCTCTTTGGCCTTGTCCGCCGCCGCGTCGGTGACGGTCTGGGGAACCCCGCTGATGTCTTTCGACCTTTCGACGACGAGGGTAAAGTCCCGCGTCTCGGCCAGCAGGTTGTTGCCGAATCGGACGCTCAGCAACGACAGTTCCCGGTTGATGTCGCGCAACCGCTCCTTCTGCCGCGCGTTGAGTTGTGCTCCGGCTCTTACGAACTGTTTATAGGTTTGTTCGGTCAGGCGTATCTGTTCGGCCGACAGCGCCATTCCCCCGATCTGTTCGTGCACGGCGCTGATTTTTTCGAATAACCGATCGTTCAGGTAAATATCGTCGTAATGGGCCGATACGGCCGGCGCGATCGCGAGGTCGGCCGCCTGCAGTTCGTCGTTGCTGTCGGCCGCTTTGACCTGCGCGAACGCGGCATATGCCTTTTTCAGCAGTTCGCCGCTACGGTCGAGCGCGGCGATCACGTTTTCGAAACTCGGCGCATCCGGGTTGGCGACGATCGAATCGATTTCGGCGGCGTGGTCGGCGATACCCTTCTCGATAGCGGGCTTATAGTGCCCGTTTTTGATTTTGTCGAACGGAGGAACTCCGAACGGCGTATCCCATACGGTGAAAAACGGATTGGCGTCGGCTTGTTTCTTTTCACAGCCCGAGCCGGCTGACAGAACGGCGGTCATGAATGCGGCAATTAAAAAAAATCTCATGGATCTTCGGATGACGTTGTTTGTTCCTCGGTTGTTTCGTACCTTTGTCAGGACATGCAAAAGTAACCATAATCCAGTATATAACGCCTCTGCCGATGCAATTATTTTACGCTCCGGACGTCGATTTCAGTACCGGCCGCTACCTGCTTTCCGGGGAAGAGTCGCGTCATTGCGCCCGGGTGCTGCGTTTGCGCAGCGGCGACTTCGTGCATATTACCGATGGCCGGGGAACGCTTTGCCGTGCCGAGATCGTTTCCGTTTCGCCGCACGGATGCGAGTTGTCTCTCGGCGAGCGTACCGAAAATTTCGAAAAGCGCGGTTATTTTCTGCAAGTAGCCGTGGCGCCGACCAAAAACATGGACCGGTTGGAATGGTTCGCCGAGAAGGCTACCGAGATCGGTATCGACCGGATCACGCCGCTGCTGACCGATCACTGCGAACGGCGGACGGTCAAGACCGACCGGTTGATACGGGTCGTGACCGGCGCCGTCAAGCAGTCGTTGAAAGCCTGGCATCCGCAGGTGGACGAGCTGACCCCGTTTCGCGAGTTGATCGGACAACCGTTCGACGGGAAAAAGCTAATCGCCCATTGCGAGGCCGACGCGGGGAAGATCCTGCTGAGAGATTGCGTTCGCCGCGGAGAGAACGTGCTGGTGCTGATCGGCCCGGAAGGCGACTTTTCGAAAGAGGAGATCGCCCTGGCGTACCGCAACGGTTTCGTTCCGGTTTCGCTGGGGAACAGCCGGCTGCGTACCGAGACGGCCGCCGTCGTAGCGACGCATTCGGTCGCTTTCCTGAATGAAAAATGATTTGAAATTTGATGAATACCGTTTTTACGATGCGTAAGTCGTTCGATTTGTTCTGGTCTTTCCTGAAGATAGGGATTTTTACGTTCGGCGGAGGATATGCGATGGTGGCCCTGATCGAGAAGGAGGTCGTCGACCGCCGGAGATGGGTCGAACGGACGGAATTTCTCGACCTGCTGACATTGGCCCAAACCTCGCCGGGAGCGTTGGCGCTCAATACCGCCGTTTTCGTCGGTTATAAGGTCGATGGGTACCGCGGGGGAGTGTGGTCGGTGTTGGGCGTAGTGGTTCCTTCGTTCGTCATTATTCTGGTCATCGCATTGTTTTTTGCGGAGTTCCGGCACGATCCGGTGGTCGAAGCCGTTTTCAAAGGGATGCGGCCGGCGGTCGTCGCCCTGGTGCTGGCCCCCGTATTCAATCTGTCCCGGGGGATCGGGCCGGTGCGGCTGGGTCTTGGCGCACTGGCGCTCGGCGTAACATGGTATGCGGGATTCTCTCCCGTCTACCTGATTCTGGTGGGAGCCTTGGCCGGGATCGGGTACGGGGTTTATCGCAAAAAGAAAGGGAAAGGATTATGATTTACCTGCAACTGTTTTTATCCTATCTGAAGATCGGCTTTTTCGGTTTCGGCGGCGGTTATGCGATGTTGTCGTTGATCCAGCACGAGGTGGTGATCAGCCACCAGTGGATTTCGAACAGCGAACTGACCGATATCATCGCCATTTCGCAGATGACGCCGGGGCCGATCTCGATCAACAGCGCGACCTACATCGGCTATGTCGTGACGGGGAATATCTGGGGCGCGATCCTCGCTACGTTCGCGGTCTGCCTGCCGTCCATAACGCTGATGATCGTGATCACGCGGTTTTACCTCGCTTTGCAGGACAACCTGTATATCAAAAGCGCGATGTTCGGAATGCGGCCGATGATTCTTGCGATGATCGGACTGGCCGGCGCGGTGCTTTTCACGCCCGATACGTTCATGGACGCGGCGAGCTGGGCGATCTTCGGCGTAGTGTTCGTGGCTACGCTGCGAAAGGTCGATCCGATCTGGCTGATCGTGCTGTCCGGCGTGGCAGGCTATCTGATATACGGATAGCGTCGTTGGTTGGTAATGCGTTGATTCGTTATTTGGCTCCGATTCCGATGCCTTGAGTCTTCCATAAATGTTACTTGTTTTATATTTGTCCGGGATAGAAAAAACGAAGAAGTTGCATTCGATCGAATGCAACTTCTTCGCAAAATTTCGATGCAGGAATAAAAGATAATTTGGTGCAAAATTATTTGATAAAGCGGAACTTTTTAATCCGTATTGTCAACGATCTCTTTTTTTAACGTGAAAAAAGAGATGACGGGATTGTCGTCTTCTTTTATTGTTTGAGCTATTCTTCGTACGGTCGTATCGTTGCTCTTTTCCAGAATAACATGCATGTTTGTTCCGAATGTCAAAGGGGAGATCGCCGTGATAAAGGTATTTTCCGAATAGCATGTAGACGGACTATTCAGGTTGAGGCACGTTGATAGCGTCAATAGGTTGTCATCGAAATACCGGTAATAGTAAGTTCCCCGCTTTTTTTGTTTGTCCCAGATCAGTGTGTAATCCTGAATCGAAGGAGAATCTTTTGTTTTGCCGAAAGTAACTAACAAGTATTGCGGCGTTTCGAACAGGTTGGTAACTCCCGAACTGTATCCGCTATCGAATAAGGTCTGCAACAATTCGAAGTAGTTTTTATGATTGTTTTGTTGCAAAAAACGCTCGTCCGGCAACGGATCTATCATTTCTATCGAATACATTTCTGTTATTTGTTCCCCTTCGATCTGGTATATCTTGTTCGAAACAGATTGAATGAATGATAAGTTGTGACTACAGCGGGTGATCGGATGGTTGGAGAATGTCAACAGTCCGGTATTCATAGACAGGTTGCTTTGCAGAAAAAGATTCTTGACCTGATAACCGACTGCATCGGCCAAGCCGTATTGAAATGCCGTATTGTCTTCGAGCGAGGGATTGGTTATAAAAAAGTTGCATAGCAGGGAAGTGCTGTCAGCCATCTCGATATCGGCCATGTAATTATAGATAGGATCGATTGGTGTTTTGCTTTTAAAATTTCCGGAATAATCGTACTCCAACGCTTTACGCGTATATCCGTCGATCAATATGATGCTTTTGCGGTACCGATTCAGAAAAAACGCAGATATTGTATTGTATTCGTTTCCGGATCTTCCTCGTTCCCCGATTTGGGCTATGAATCTTCCTTCGTTGCTGAAGGCGTATATGGCCCGTCCGTCGTAAATAAATAATGTGCTATCCTGATATTTGATTTTTTGGATGTCTTTCAGCAAGCATTTTTCATGTGTTTCCAAAGGTACATATTTGATCTGGTCGATCAATGCGGCGCTGTGTACTTCTTCGACTATATTGCATTGCCCTCGGGAGATAACGATTGAACGGTCGCTGTTTATTTTGATATTTTGTCCCGGCGTACAACTTTGCCATCCGATGAAGCTAAATAATATTCCAATGCAAACCCGTATTCTCATGACTTTTGAGAATTTTGAATTAAGAATTTATACAAAAATAGATATAAATACATGTGCTTTAACTTGTTTTTGTTTTTTTTATGAGAAATTTGTGGTTGTGGATCAAATGTCCATTGCTTTCAGATCTTGATTGCCTGCCAGATCGTCTGTTTTGTCTCGTCCTGTAGCAATCTGTATATCAAAAGCGCGATGTTCGGAATGCGGCCGATGGTACTTGCGATGATCGTGCTGTCCGGCGCGGCAGGCTATCTGATATACGGTTTGTAAAAAGTGTATAACCTGTTTATAAGTTGTTCGACTCTGTTCATAAATCCGGGAGATACCGGAGGAAGCTGTTGGAAATCTTTTCCGTTTTTCGGATCGGGCATGTGTAAAACGGCGATATCCAGTTGTTTATCCGTATGTAGGTTATGAACCGTTTTCGTTTTTCGCTTTAAGATTGTTTTTCGCCCCCCGAAACGACAAAAATTAATCGATTAAAAGATTGCTTCCGATACCGCAATGTGTTACTTTTGCCTCGTTATTCATGTATTACCCGATAAAATGACAAGTTTATGAAAAAGTATTTTCTGGATGTGCTGAAATTGCAGTATGCTGATTTTAAGGGCAGGGCGTCGCGCAGGCAGTTCTGGATGTTCGTTTTGTACAATGTGATCGCCGCCGTGATCGTCGGGATTATTGGCGGTATCGTCGGACTGAACGCGATCCTGAGCGGTTTGTACAGTTTGGCGTTGTTGATTCCGTCCCTGGCTATCTCCGTAAGGCGGTTGCAGGATATCGACAAGGAGTGGTACTGGATTTTGATCAGTTTGATTCCGCTGGTGGGGAGCATCTGGTTGATCGTTCTTTACTGCCAGCCCGGCACGCCGTCGGACAACCGGTTCGGAAAAGTGCCCGACGCCGAATAAGGGGTCGAGGAACCGAAGAAACAGGCCGGGGCGTTCGAATGGGACGCCCCGGTTTTTTGCGGCATAATCGGGCCGTCCCGGTAAAATAAACCCGGTAACCGCTGTCCGGTACCGGGTTTGCATGACTTACGATATTTCGACGGATCAGGTATTCATCGCTCCGCAAACGTGGATTACCTGTCCGCTGACGTACGACGACAGGTCGGATGCGAGGAACAGGGCTACCTTGGCCACGTCTTCGGGCGTACCGCCGCGACGCAACGGAATCTGTTTGGCCCATTCGGCCTTTACTTCGTCCGACAGCGCATTGGTCATATCGGTAATGATGAAACCCGGCGCGATCGCGTTGGCGCGGATGCCGCGGGGACCCAGCTCTTTGGCGATCGACTTGGCTAGACCGATCAGGCCGGCTTTCGAAGCGGAGTAGTTGGTCTGTCCGGCATTGCCCGAAACGCCCACCACCGACGCCATGTTGATGATGCTGCCGCTTTTCTGCTTCATCATCACCGGCGTTACGGCATGGATGAAGTTGAATGCGGATTTCAGGTTCACGTTGATAACCATATCCCACTGCTGTTCGCTCATGCGCATCATCAGGCCGTCGCGGGTGATCCCGGCGTTATTGACCAGTACGTCGATGCGACCGAAATCCTTCACGATCTGAGCCACCACGCCGGCCGTATCTTCGAAGTCTGCGGCGTTGGAGGCATATCCTTTGGCCTTGACGCCGAGCGCCTGCAACTCTTTTTCCGTGTTCTGGAAATTTTCGTCCACTTTCAGGTCGGTAAAGACGACCGACGCGCCCTCTTCGGCAAACCGCATGGCGATTGCCTTCCCGATTCCCCGGGCGGCTCCGGTCACGATAGCGACTTTTCCTTCAAGTAATTTCATTCGTCTGTTTTTTAGTGTCTAACAAAATGGTTCGTTTTCGGCGGCATCCCGCCTGGACGGTTCTCGCTTTTTGCCGGGAGCAACTTTAAGCAGAGCCTTTTAGCTATGCCCGTTTCCCCGTCGAAAGCCATACAAAGGTAATAATTTATTTTGGTTCGGAGATGATTCGGTGGGTTTTATTGCTCTTTTTTACTACCTTTGGAGCGTTCTTCAAGGCTATTAAACTTTAAAGATAAATCTTATGGTAAGGGATGAAAAACTATTCGGATTGATCGAGAGCGAAAAGCAGCGGCAGTTGCACGGTATCGAGTTGATCGCTTCCGAGAACTTTGTAAGCGAGCAGGTTATGCAGGCGATGGGTTCCGTGTTGACTAACAAATATGCCGAAGGGTATCCGGGGGCGCGTTATTACGGCGGTTGCGAAGTGGTGGATCAGGTGGAGCAACTGGCCATCGACCGTCTGTGCGAGTTGTACGGCGCCGAATACGCTAACGTGCAGCCGCACTCGGGAGCGCAGGCGAACATGGCCGTTTTCCTGACGGTGCTCAAGCCGGGCGATACTTTTATGGGGCTCGATCTGGCGCACGGCGGTCATTTGTCGCACGGTTCGCCGGTCAACACGTCGGGTATCCTTTACAATGCGATCGGCTACAAGCTGAGCGAAGAGACCGGAACGATCGATTACGATGCGATGGAACGTCTCGCCCTCGAACACAAACCGAAAATGATTATCGGCGGCGCGTCGGCGTACAGCCGCGAGTGGGATTACAAGCGGATGCGCGAGATCGCCGACAAAGTGGGCGCGCTGCTGATGGTCGACATGGCGCATACGGCGGGCCTGATTGCCGCCGGGCTGCTCGACAATCCGGTGAAATACGCTCATATCGTTACTTCGACCACCCACAAAACTCTGCGCGGCCCGCGCGGCGGTGTGATCCTGATGGGTAAGGATTTCGAGAATCCGTGGGGAGTCAAGACTCCGAAAGGGGAGATCAAGAAGATGTCCGCTATGTTGAACTCGGCCGTTTTCCCCGGCATCCAGGGCGGGCCGTTGGAACATGTGATCGCCGCCAAAGCGGTCGCTTTCGGCGAAGCGCTCGATTCCTCTTACAAGGAGTATCAGGCGCAGGTGCAGAAAAATGCGAAGGCGATGGCTGCCGCATTCGTAAAGCGCGGTTACAAAATCGTATCGGGCGGTACGGATAATCACCTGATGCTGATTGATCTGCGTACCAAGTTCCCCGACCTGACCGGAAAGCAGGTCGAGAAGGTGCTGGTAAAAGCCGATATCACGACCAACAAGAATATGGTGCCGTTCGACAGCCGCTCGCCGTTCCAGACTTCGGGTATCCGCGTCGGGACGCCGGCCATTACGACCCGCGGTTTGAAAGAAGACCAGATGGAAACGATCGTAGAACTGATCGACCGGGTGTTGTCGGATATCGACAACGAGTCGAATATCGTTGCCGTACGGAAAGAGGTCAATACGTTGATGGCGAAATATCCGTTGTTCGCCTGGTAGAGCGGCGGAAAACGTACGAATGACAAAGGGAGGCGTCCGGTGCGGATTGCCTCCCTGTTTTTTGCCTGCGGATCATTTCGAAAAGATAATCAATACCGATCCGACGATCATAATTACGGCTCCGAGCAATTTACGCCCGATGGCCTGCTCCCGGAATATTTTGTAGCCGAGTAGGATACTGACGATTGTCGAGAGTTGGAAAAGCGCCAGGGCGTATCCCACGTTCATGCGGTCGAATACGTAATTGGTCGTGTACTGCATCGTGCCGATGCAGAGCACCAGCCAGACGTAGCGCGAAAAATCTTTGCGCCGGATCCGCAGCGGCGATTGCGAACGTCCGGCCAGTAGTGCCAGCGCCAGTGAAAACAAGGCTCCGAACCAGCACCAGGTGATAAAAGCGGTCGTGGCCGAAGCGTACAGGATGACCTTTTTGATGAATACCGCTTCGACGGCCGTCAGCACCATGGCCCATATCCGGTACCGGATGTCTTTTCTGCGCAGGATGGCCGGAGAAAACTTTTCGTTCAGCGTGTCCAGTACGAAATAGCTGCCTCCGACGATTAGCGCGATGCCTGCAACGCCCCATAATCCGGGAATTTCGCCCAGCAGCAGGATGCCGGCGATCATTCCGACGACCGATTTGTAGGAATTGATCGGTCCCAGCACCGATAGGTCGCCCCCTTGCAACGCTTTTACCAGAAAGCCGTTTCCGGTGGCGCCGAATATGCCGGCGACCGTGCACCAGACCCAGAACTCCTTCGGCAAAGCCGCCCACTCGATCCGGGTGGCAGGAACGATGCAGACCGCGCTCAGCAGCAGGAATGTGATGAAGTTGACCTTCAGCGGCGGCTCCGAGCGCTCGGTGAGCTGTTTCTGGAAAACGTTCGCCAACGGGTTCGACAAAATACGCAGCAGAACGGCTATTGCGGTTAACGCCATGTTCGCAAAGATTGTACGGATCGCTGTTTACCGGACGGGGAGAAGGAGTTTTTTAGAAATTCTCCATCCGAATGTTTTTATTTCTGGTTTTTTCCCGGTTCGATGGAGCCGGACCCCTTATATGAGCCGAATCGTTAAGGGCGAAGGATTCTTTCCCTGTCCACCTGCCTGATCCACAGATCGGCCATGCGTTGGTGTCCCGCCGCCGTCGGATGAACGCCGTCCCAGATCCAGTAAGTGTTTTGCGATGTGGGATCGCGCTGCAAGAGGTCGTTGAACATCTGTCGGTAGGGCAGGTAGACGGCCTTGTAATCTCGTGCTATCTTTTCTACGATCGCGCTGCAACGCTCCACGATTTTGTCATACTCCCCGAAATCTTTGTTTTCGCTCATGTTTCCCGTGGGGGCGACGAACGGCGAGGCCAGTACGATTTTCAGATTCGGATTTTCCTGACGCGTCCGGTCGAGCAGTTCGCGATATTTTTTGTCCCAAGCGTCGAAATCGAACGGCGAGGTTCTGTCGCCGTGCAGGTACCGGTTGATGTCGTTGATGCCGACGAGTATCGACAGCACGTCGGGGTTTATGTCCAATACGTCTTCCTGCCAACGTTTTTCCAAATCGTACAGCGAGTTTCCGCTGATTCCCCGGTTGAAAAATTCATATTCGTATTGCGGATATTCTCCCAGGTAATGGGAAGCGCACAGGTACATGAATCCGTGTCCGTATATATGGTTCATATCCCATAGAGTGCGTTCGGAAGAGGGCTTGCCGTCTCCGCTGCCCCAGTTGCCGTCGGTAATGGAATCCCCGATGAACAGAATTTTTAGTCCGCCTGCCTGCAAAGTGGCGGAAATAAGCATCAGGATGAGCGATGCGATTACGAATAAACCTCTTTTTTTCATGTTATGATTTATTTTATGTTGATCGTTTGCGTGCCGCCCCGCAGCGGACGGGTTTCCCCCTTCCAGACGAAAGTGCCTTCGACCGCATCGGGCAGCGAAATTTCGGCGAACAGTTCTCCGCGTTTGCCGACGTGGTAGCGGACGGCGACGTCGCCCTGAGGATGCGGGATCGATCCGGAGGCTTCTTTCAGTTCGCCGAGCGACGGTGCGATTCGGACTTTCGAGAATCCGGGGCCGTCGCTGTCGATGCCGAGGACGATCCGGAAAAATTCGATGTTCGGGCTGGCTCCCCAGGCATGGCAGTCCGAACGCGACGGTTCGGGTTGCTCGGCCCACGTAGTCAGTCCCAGCGCCATCTGGTCGTCCCAGACTTTCAGGTTGTCGAGCAGCCGGTCGCCGAGCCCGGCCTTTTGCAATGCCTGGTTCAGATAGTACCGGAAATAGATCGTGGCTTGCGTCAGGGTCGTGTCGGACAGCGTACGCTCCATCACGGCTTTCGCTTCGTTCCCGCTTACGGCGCCCAGCAGGACGGCCAGTACGTTGACGTGTTGCGAGTAGTTGCGCCGGTCGTACGTGTCGGCGAACAGACCTTTGTTTTCTTCCCAGTATTTCGGACGGATCGTTCCTCGGATCGCATCGGCCATTTTACGGAACCGCTCCCCGTACATCGGGATGCCGAAAGCCTGTTCCATTTCGGCCATTGCATCGAGCCCCATGACGAACAGCAGATCCTGGAACGCCGAATTTCCCTCTTTTTCGCGGATCGGTTCCCCGCCGTCGAAGTTCGACGCCCAGTCGGCGAAGAACCAGTGCGGGATATAGCCCAGCGAATGATCTTCGCGCAGGAATCCTTCGTACCACGACAGCACGCCGCGGAAAGCGGGCAACAGCGTTTTCAGGTACTCTTCGTCGCCGCGGTAACGCCAGTAGTCGTATCCGGTGCAGATCCAGTAAAGCGAGAAAGACGAAATGAACTGATGCAATCCCGACGGATAGCGGCTCATCGTGATTCCGTCGGCCACGATCGACTGCCGGCCCTGCTCCAGCGCATTGCGTACCATGTACGGATCGCGCGTGTTATACAGCGAGATCATCGCTTGGATCCGCGTGTCGCCGAAATATTGCAGTTGCTCGTAATAGGGACAGTCCATGTAGGTTTCGTTGGCGCACAGCCGGGCGGTGCGCCAGCCGATATCCAGCATCCGCGACAGTTTCTCGTGTCCCGGCGCCGCGAACGACGATGCCCTTTCGAACGGATAGGCGGTGAATGTCCCGTAGATGTCTTGCAGTTCCAGCGGTTCGTCCTGCGTCGTGACGGTCAGTTTGACATACCGCCATGTACGCCACCACAGTGTCGTATAGAGCCGGCCGTTACCGCCGTCCGGACGAACGATATCTTCGTAGCCGAGGAACTGTTTGTTTTTTACTTCGTTGCGGTCGTCTTTGAAAAAGGTCTGCGTATCGCGGTAGAGCGCTTCGGCATAAGCGACGGTGATCTGCGAGCCTTTTCCACCGCTAAACAACAGCGATAGGTAGGCGGTCGTCAGCGAGTCGTTGTCGAGCAGGATTTCGGCGGTCGTATGGGCCGGAACGGTCACCGTCGCGGCCCGGCCGGGAAATCCTTCCGGAATACGCACGCCGTCGCTCCGCCGCACTTCGGCGAAACGCTCGGTACGGTTTTCCATCGGCGGGATCGGCGTAGGCACCAGCAGGCGTCCCGGATAGTCGCGCGCTCCTTTGGCTCCGCCGGTCATGCCGGCCTGCGCTTTGTTCCATGCCGAGTCGTCGAATCCGGGCGTTTCCCAGCCCCAGGGGTAGGCGGCCGCGTCGACCTGCTCGCCCGGTCCTGCGGCATAATAACCGTAGACGCGCGCCTGGTGCGGTTTGTAGGAGCCGTTGTGGCTGCACAGCCAACTGTCGTTCGTATTGACGGCCTCTTCGGCCGCTGTGTTGCCCTGTACGATCAACCCGGTCTGGTTGAAACTGACCTGGGCGACCGGTTTCATTTCCGCGAAGTTCCATACGACGGCTGCCAGCGTATTTTTGCCGGGTTTCAGCCACCGGGCCAGATCGACCGTTTCGAAGTTCCAGTTGAATACGTCGCCGCGGGCCGGGCCGACCGAAGCCAGCTCGCCGTTGACGTACAGCTTGTAACGGTTGTCGGCCGAGACGTGCACGACGAACCGTTCCGGTTGCTCGGGAAGTTCGAACGTTTTTCGGAAATGGTAAATCCCGTAAGCGTTTTGAGGTTCTCCGGGGACGGAAATCCATTGAGCCGTCCAGCGTCCGTCGAGCCATTGCGGCGCAATGTCGGCCTGGCGGTATCCCTCCAGATGGATCTGGGCCGCAACCGGCGCGGCAAGCGTGCACAGGACGAAGCAAATCGGCAGGTAAAATTTTTTCATCGGTTTTCGTTATTTTCGACGTAAGCGTTTCGTATTTCGTCGCGTATTGTTTTCGGCAAGCTTTTTACGACCAGCAGGTAGGAGTCGCGGATCCATTCCCTGATCAGACCGGCCGGCAGGTCGCCGTCCGTGCGGACGGTGTTCCAGTGGCGTTTGTTCATGTGCCATCCGGGCGAGACTTCTTCGTAAGTCTCCCGTAGTTCCACGGCCCGGTCGGGATCGCACTTGACGTTAATCCACCGGCTGTCGGTCATATCGGTCAGCAGAAACATTTTACCGGCTACTTTGTAGACGAGCGTCGTTTCGTCGAACGGAGTGGTTTCTTCGGTCGCAGGCAGCGAGAGACAAAACTCTCGCAGTTCGAAAATGTCCATTTCGGTCGTGTCTTTGGTTAGGACGGCTCTTTTTGCCGTCGAATAGTGGGGTTCGGATCGCGGGGCAGGAACCCGGTCGTGTTACCTTGCCGAAAGCAAATATACCAATAAAAAAGGGTTTTGCAACGGCTTTTATTCCGATTTGTTCCGATTCTGGTCGGTTTCGTTTTCCGGGTTCGGCGGTATGGGCGCGACGGGGGAGACGACCGGATCGGGCAACGGCGATTTGTCTGTGCGATTTTTGCAGCATACTGCCGGTGTATCCGGTTCAGTCCGGTAATCAGACGATTCGATGTTGAACAAATTTAATAACCTAATTCAAAAAACGATGAAAAAAATTATCACTCTTCTGGCAGTTGTCGCATTCGTCGTGTCCTGTTCGCAGTCCCGCAAGTGGACCGACAAGGAACGCGAAGAAGTACGCAAAACCCTCCGCGATTACCGCGATCGTTCGGCGATCCGACACATGGAAGCCGCCAATTACGGCAACCTCGAACAGTGCGTGCTGACGACGATCGAAGGCACTTATCCCGATTACAACAAGTACGATCAGCTTACGGCTAAGGAGGATACGCTCAACGCTGCGATGGTCTCCTGCGTCGGTTTCTCGATCGGCGATAATTTCGAGAATCTGCCGTTGCTGTTTCCGGCGGCCGAGTTGCAACAGGCCGGTATCCTGCCCGCAGGCGCGACCGACGAACAGATCCAGGCCTTTTATACTTGCCTGGCCGGAAAGGTGAAAGAACTGTACGTGACGCCGCAGCAGTTTACCGTCGCTCTGTTCGTGCAGCCGGGCGTACCGACCGAGCTGGCCGACGCGATGCAACAGTGCGCCGCTTCGGTGGCGGCTCCGGCCGCCGATTCGACGGCCGTGAAACCGGCCGCTCCGGCAAAGAAATAGCCGTTTGGCGAAAAGTAAAAAAAGGACTGCTCTGTGAGCAGTCCTTTTTTTGTGGATTTAATAGAAAAAATCAGTATTTTGATGAATACAAAATCTTATCCTATTACAGAAACGTTTACAGCTTGTTCGCCTTTCTTGCCTTCGTTGACTTCGAATTCGACGTGCTGTCCTTCTTCCAGGCCGCGGAAACCTTCTTTGTTAATACCGGTGTAGTGAACAAAGATGTCGCTACCTGTTTCGGTTGTGATAAAGCCATAACCTTTGGCCGAATCAAACCACTTTACTGTACCTTTCATAAAAAATGTAATTAAAGAAATAAATCAACACAAAGGAAAACAAAAAGTTCGGAAAAACAATAGCATGCGCGTTTTATTTTTATTTTTTTGCGTTTTATTTTTCCGGAACCCCGAATGACCGCTCCCAGAGTGCGTTATCCGTATTTCTCTTGTGCGATCCTACGGACTTTTTCGACGATTTGCGACGGAACCGGACGGATCGGATCACAGTCGTAGTAGGCTGACAGGAAGTCTGTTAATCTCGAAAGGAACGTTTCGGTCGTCTCTTCCGTACCGGTGATCGAGGCGATGTTGGTCACCGGACTCGGTACCGAAGCTACGCTTTTGCCTCGCAATGAGCGATCCCCGCGCAGCGTGTAGTCCAGCCGTTCCAGGTCGGTACGGTGCAGCAGCGTGCCGTGGAAGAGTTGGCTGGTGCGCGTCACGTGCGAAGCGGTGCCCGATATTTTGTATCCGGCCGCCAGCAGTTCTTTACGCGCGCCTATCGTGGCTTCGATTCCGTTCGCCCGCAGCGCGGCGACGATCGGAACGCCGAAGTCCCGGTCGAGCACCGGGACGGAGCCTTTGTCCGCAATAAAGGCGTAGTTGATGTTCCCGTAGTCGTGGAAGACGGTTCCGCCTCCGGACAGCCTTCGGACGACCTCGATGCCGTGTTCGCAGCAATATCCGGTGTCTACTTCCGCCTCGATGCGCTGGTTGCGCCCGACGATGACCGACGGCCGGTTGATATAGAATAACAGAACGTCCCCTGCGGGACGTTCTGTCAAAAGATACTCTTCCAGGGCGCAATTGAATGCCGGAGAGTCGGATATGCTCCTAAGCAGCAGCATACCGCGTGTTATTTTACGTGGAATGCCACGCGCAAGTCTTCCACTTCCTTGTCCGTGATTGGTTTCAGTTCGCCGATCGGGGCGGCCATAATCAGCGATTTCGCGCTGAATTCGGCTACTTCCAGCCGGTCGAACGTTTGCAGCAGACCGTCGCCGGTGATCAGCACCGAGTCGTTGGCCAGCAGTACGGCGGGTACGCTCTTCAACGCTTCCGAGATCTTCTTGCTGTCCTCGTACTGAACGCCGAACGGAATGATCGGGGTATCCTTCAGGAAGATCCAGCTTTCCGGGATCGTCCGTACGTTGAACTTCACGCCCGAAGTGCAGAAACCCATCAGGTGAGGAGGCTGCGTGATGATGATCGAGTTGATCTCCGGATGGTTCTGGTAGATCTCCTGGTGCAACGCTACCGAGCGGCTCGGGATCTTGCCCGCTTCCACCATGCCGTTTTTCACCTGCACGATGTTGCTCGGTTCGATGTCCCAGCGCGGAACGCCCGGAGGGGTGATCAGGAAGTCGTTGCCTCTCCAGCGTACCGATACGGTACCGTAGGTGCTGATCATCAATCCCTGGTCGCAAGCGCGGCGCACCATCTTGACGATCAGGCTGCGGATCGCGCGTTCGTCGGACGGGTAGGTGACCCCCATGAAGTGCGGGAAATCGGTCGGCAGCGAACGTTCGTGCTGGTCGATCTGCTCGTCGGTCAGGTAAGTCGGCTCGCCGAGCGTCTTCGCGTTGATGACCGTGCGGGCGCAGAATTCGAGCGTCTCGAAACGCTGATAAGCGTCCATCAGGTCTTCGCCGCAGAGCACCACGCCGTGGTTCTCCATGATCACGGCCTTATAGTCGGGGTGATTTTTGAATTCGGTAGCGATTTTCTTGCCCAGCCCCTGACTTCCCGGGACGTCGTAAGGAGCGAACCCGATCGTTCCGCAGACGCGTTTTGCCTGGGGAATGATGTTGGTGTTCGGAATCTGGTGCGTGATACTGAACGATACGAGTGCGGGCGGATGCGCGTGGATCACGGCGGTCATCTTCGGACGCATTTCGTAAATCGCCTTGTGGAACGGGAATTCCGAGGACGGTTTGTGCGGTCCGATCACCGTACCGTCCGCTTTTACGCAGACGATGTCTTTCGGGGTCAGCGAACCCTTGTCCACTGCGCCCGGCGTGATCCAGATGTCACCGTTTTCGTCCTTGATCGAAATGTTACCGCCCGAGGTGGTCGTCATTCCGCTCCGGTAAATGCGACCGATCACGACCGTAATCTGGTCGGCGGGGTGCATCAACTTAGTGTCTAACTGTTTCATAACCTAACTAATTGTTTTTTTAGCTCGAATGCTAAACCTGTTGTTTATCTAACTAACCTAATCGTGTTGCCTTTTTTGTAAGCCCGGCGGAAAACTTCCGTCCGCCGCCGGGCTTTGTTTTACAGTTTGACGCTAACGTTTCCCGTAACGCGCGTTTCGTGCGCGCTTACAGTTTATCGGCGTTAGCCAGCAGGTAGGCCTCCGCTTCGGGATTCCACAAACCCTTGTGCTTTTCGCAAAGTTTGTGCAGTTCGGCGTAAACCGGATTCGATTTGCCTTTTTCCCCGAATTCTGCGATCGGGGTCAGCGGCATTTCGATATGGGTGTATATCAATTTCTTTCCGCCGGGGATGCTCGGCAGGTTCAACGTCGTTTCGATCACGGCGTTGATACCGCCTACGTGCGTTACCAGGCCGGCCGGATCGAGTCCTTTGCCCATCATCTCGATGGCTTCCTTCATGTCGTCCGTATTGCCGCCGCTGGTGCCTACGACGTGCGTGTAGGCGTAGTGTACGTTGTAGAAGTTGAATTGCGCCTTGAAATCCGTTTTGGCCGGGCCAGCGAAGAAGTTCAGGCAACCGTCGAATCCGAGGATCGCGTCTCCCTGTTCCACGACCGGAGCGACCGGAGCGAATACGAACACGTCGTCGTAGCCTTTGCCGCCGTTCAGCGCTTTCAGTTCCGCTGCCGGATCGGCCATTTTGCCGGTGTTGACGTATTTCAGTTCGATGCCGTTTTTAGCGGCTTCCGCGGGCGAATAGAGCGATGCGGCGCGATCCAGACGCGTCTGGTCGATATCGGTCACCACGATCAGCTTCGGTTTGCGGTCGGTGCGGTGGATGGCGTAGTTGATGGCGGCCAACCCCATCGGGCCCACGCCGGCGAGTACCGCCATGCTGCCGCCTTGTTTGATCTCCATCGCGTGTTTGTACGACCCGGGCGTGATGTGGTAGTTCGCATGCATCGCGCCGATCACGCACGACAGCGGTTCGGACAGCGAAGCGGGGTAATATCCGGCGCCGGTATACGGCAGCAGGCAACCGTTTTCCATCACTTCGTTCGGGATTACCACGTAGGTGGCGTCGCCGCCGATGAATTGGTACGAATAGCCCGGAGCGCTCAACACGCCGACCGGCCCTTTTTCGTAATTCAGCGCGGGTTGGATCGAGAATTTGTCGCCGGCTTTGAATTGTTTGCTCCACTTGCTGCCCACTTCGACCAGTTCCCCTGCGAATTCGTGACCGATAATGACCGGACGCTGCGCGATGTCGCGCGGAACGCGTTTGTGGATGTCGGCCTCGTGGGAGGCTTTGTACGACGACATGCAGATGCTGTCGCATACGACTTTGGCGAGTATTTCGTTATCTTTGATCTTCGGCAGTTCGAATTCCTCCAATCGGAGGTCGTTTTTGCCGTACAGTCTTACAGCTTTTGTTTTCATGTGTTTTGGTTTTAAAAGTTCACGACGACAAGGTTTCACATGAAAAATCTAAATTTTCTGCAAAGATATACATTAAATTCATATCATGCGAATTTTTGTCATACTTATATAGGTTAAAGGCGTTACGAAACGGTTAACTGTCGGGCCCGCACCGTCCGTATTCGTACGGGCCCGATAGTCGGTGTGTTCCGTCTTCCGTTAGCTCAGCATCACCTGACCGCCGGTGACCGGTACGGCCTGCCCCGTTTCGCAGGTCTGTTCGATCAGGTACAGCACGGCTTTGGTAACGTCTTCCGGGCCGGTTCCCTTACGCATCGGAACCTGATCCATGTAGAACTTGCGGACGTCTTCGACGGTCTTCGCTCCCGGCACTTTGCCTGCGTGCAGGTATTGCAGGAACAGTCCGTTCTCGGGGTTCGACCACAGCGGCCCTTCGTAGAAGTTGCCCGGACATACCGAGTTCACCTTGATCCGGAACGGAGCCAGTTCCAGCGCGAACGACTGCGTCAGCCCGATTCCGCCGAACTTGCCGCCGGCATAGGCGAAGTTCGCCTTCGAACCGCGCAGACCCGATTTCGAGTTGATTTGGACGATGTCGCCGTAATTGTCCGGCGCGTATTTGTTTTGCAGCTTCATCACGCGCGAAGCGGCTTGAGCGCAGTAGAAGTAAGCGTTGTAGTTGATTTTCGTGACGAATTCGAAGTTTTCGGGCGTCATCTCTTCGAGACCGCCGGCGCGCAGAACGCCCGCGTTGCTGACGAATACGTCCAGGCCGCCGAAGTTGCACACCGTTTCGTGGATCAGGTTGCGCAGGCTCGCCGTATCGGCTACGTTCGTCTTGACGAAAATCGCGCGGTTGCTTTTGGCCATGCCGCTGAGCCGCTCGGCGGTCGCCAGACCGACCGTTTCGTTCAGGTCGGCCACCACGATGTTCGCCCCTTCTTTAATCAGACAGGCGGCGATTCCTTCACCGAACCCCTGGGCGGCTCCGGTGACGATGATCGTCTTGTTCTCGACGCGGCCCGAAGCTCCGCCGGCGCTTACTTTGCGGCGGTAGTTTTCCACTTCCCAGTTGTCGATGAAGTCGATCTGTCGCTGGGTCATCGGGTGTTCGCCGCCGAATGCCTGCGCGATCAGGGCGATCTTCATCATGTCTTCGTAGACGTCGAGGATGATGTCGCAGCCCGCGGCGTTGTCGCCGACGGCTACCAGGCCGATCCCTTTGATCAGGATCACTTTCGGCGTGTAACCGTTCTTATTTACATACGCTTCGATCTCTTTTTCGGCCGTTTCCAGCAGCGCTTCCTTGCTATCGCAGTCGAAATAGAGGTATTTCGATTTGCAATATACGATCGCGTCCGGCGAGAACGGAGCGGCTACCTTGGCGTACTCGGCCGCCGAAGAGAGGAAGTGTTTGGTCAGTTCGTTATTGCGTACTTTCAGCGTTTTGAGACCCTGCTTGCTGAGCATCATCCGGATGGCGGGCAGCACTTCCTGAGCGCATTCGCATACCGGAACGTCTCCTTCGGGCAGTTTCGCGCCGGCCGCCTTTTCGATCGTTCCGAGCACTTTTTCGTAGATGGCTTCCACCTCTTTGGTCGTATTCGCTCCGACGAAGATGCCGTGGTTCTGCAGCAGCAGGATTGCGGGCTCCTTGCCGAATTTCGCTTTGTAGGCGTTGATCCGGTTTTCGACTTCTTTGAAGAGCACGTAACCCGGGTCGGTGTACGGAATGTAAACCGCATCGTCGCCGAACAGCTTTTGCGTTTCGGCCTCTGCGTTTTGGCCGCACATCAGGCCGTTGACCATCGTCGGATGCAGGTGTACGATGAAGTTAGCTTCCAGCGCGTTGTGCATCGACGTCTCGACCGACGGACGGCGATCTTTGGTGATGCAGGCGGCCGCCAGGTCGTTTTTGACCTCTTCCTCGCGGGCTGCCGTGTCGCTGCTGTACGTTTTTTCCGAGATCACGTTCAGCTTTTTACGGTCGAGCACCGCAAAGCCGTCCTCGGTAATGGTGGCCAGCGCGCATCCGCTCGCTTTGACCCACAGTTTTTCCGCATTTTTGTACGAAGTGTTTCCGCCGCCGGCGATGACATAGCGGCTGTCTTTGCCGTATTTGCGGGATATCTCGATCAGTTCTTCTATCTCTTTCATGATTGGTTTACGGGTTTAAAGGATGATGGATTTGATAACGCGGTCGCCGTGCTTGACGTATTCGTCGCGTTTGTCGATATCGGCCTTTCCACGACTATCTACGTAGCCTTGCATACCGCTGCGGACGATGTCCTGATGGGCGGCCACGACGCAGGCGCCGCAGTAGTTGATGAATTTGAGCCGTTCGGTCAGCGGCGCGCCGCCGCGGGTGAACAGTTCGATCGGTTCCATCGCGGGCGTGTTGTGTTCCGAGCCGAACGTTACGACGAAACCGTTGTCGTGCAGGTAGCCGGCGTACTTCTCAAGCACTTCGACGCTGTTGCGCGTCGTGATGAATTCTACCGAGAAAATACCGCGCTGGCGTAGGATCTCGGCCGTTTTCACGACGTCCTGTTCGAAGTCGGTGAATCCGCCCTTCGCATCGTCCGCCAGGAACGGGTAGGTCGGGATGCCCCCGGCGGCCAGGATGATCTTGCGTACCGTGTCCATCGGCAGGAATGCTTTCGGGTCTTCCGGGACGAAAGCCGCTCCGCCCGCTTTGAGCAGGTTGCCGCGAATTTCGTTCTCGACGGCGGCGAGGTCGTCTACATTCGATTTCAGCGCCTTGCCTCCGAAAATCGTTTCGAAGAATTTAGCGATGGCGGCCTTGTCGTTGTTAAAATGCGCGTATGCGGCGATCCGCAGCGCTTTGGCCAGATGGCGTTCGCGGATCGAACCTTTGGTCAGCGTCTTCTTGATCAGGTCGAAGTCGAGCCTGAACGGAGCGTCGTACGATGCGAGCACGTCGTTCAGCTTGCCGCACATGGTTTTTACCTGCGCGTTCGATTCGGCGCGGACGTTGGCCAGTTGCGAGGCGTACGGTTCGGGCAGGTCGATCGGGTAGGCGAGGCCTTTGCCGCTGAGGTAGGTGCGGCCCGGGTTGTTCGGGTCGTTCACCCGTATGCCGGCGGCTTGGTCTTCTTCTTGCAGGCTGATGAACTCGATGTTGAACAGCGGGAACAGCTTGCGCTGAATACACCCGTCGTTCCACTCTTTGTAGCCGTCCATCGAATAAAAGTCGTTGATGCCGACCACTTTCACGTTTTCGTTGACGGCGCGATCCAGCGCGTCGGTCAGTTTATCGAAAGCGCTGAACGAGTACGGCGTGTGCAGGTGTGCGTTGACGTCGACGCATTCGAGCTTATGTTTTTTTGACACATCCATGATTGTCGGTAGTTTTACGTTTATTAGGTTTTGACATGTTTTGTTAAGAACGAAAGGTCACACGGACTTCGATATCTATGCGACCTTTCGGAAATCGGTGTTATGTTACACGTCTTTAGATACCTTCTTTAGCTCGGCGGATCTGTTCGGCATCGGTGTAGTTACGCGTCGGAACGTATCCCTGCAACGGAACGATCTTTTCGTGGATGATGTCCAAGAAGCTGTCCGGTTGCGGGAAGAACGCGTATTCCAGCTCGTAGGCCGGCGTGATCCAGTCGCGCGATCCCAGAACGACGGCGGGCGCGTCCAGGTAATCGAACGCCAGTTCGGTGATGTTGCGGGCCAGGTCGTTCAGGAACGAGCCGCGCGCCGTAGCGTCGCCGGCGATGACGATCCGTCCGGTTTTCTTCACCGAAGCGAGCACTTTCTCGTAGTTGAACGGAACGAGGCTGCGCGCGTCGATCACTTCGGCGCTCATGCCGTATTTCTCTTCGAGCGTTTTGGCCGCTTCGAGCGCGCGGTACAGCGTGGCGCCGATGGTCAGGATCGTGATGTCCTTGCCTTCGCGTTTCACGTCCGGTTCGCCCAGCGGAATTTCGTAGTATCCTTCCGGAACGCCGCCTTCGTGGAACTGCTCGCCTACGTCGTAGATACGCTGGCTTTCGAAGAAAATCACCGGATCGGTGCCCTGCAGAGCCGCATTCATTAAACCTTTGGCGTCGTACGGAGTAACCGGGAACACCACTTTCAGGCCCGGGATATGGGCTGCCAGCGACGTCCAGTCCTGCGAGTGCTGCGCGCCGTATTTCGAACCTACCGATACGCGGACGACTACCGGCATCTTCAGGATGTTGCCGCTCATGGCCTGCCATTTGGGTAGCTGGTTGAACACTTCGTCGCCGCAGCATCCGAGGAAGTCGCAGTACATGATTTCGGGGATTACGCGGCCGCCGCACATGGCGTATCCGATAGCCGTTCCGATGATGGCGGCTTCGGCGATCGGCGAGTTGAACAGGCGGTGGTACGGCAGCGCTTCCGTGAGACCGCGGTATACGGCGAACGCGCCGCCCCAGTCGCGGTTTTCTTCACCGTAGGCGACCAGCGACGCGTCTTTGTAGAAGCGGTCGATGATGGCTTCGAAGATACCGTCGCGCAACTGGAACTGTTTCATTTTCGAGAACGGCTTGCCGTCCTTGTCGAACGCGAAACGCTCTTTCTTGGCGATCTGCTGTACGCGCGGGTTTTCGCTCATCGGGTGGTTTACTTCCGGCTTAGCGTCCGACAGCGAGTCGATCGACTGGTTCGAGAACATCATCGTGCCGAGCAGTTCCTGATCTTTGTGCAGGTCCATACGCGGGGAAAGTTCGTCGTCGATAGCCAGTTTGAAGGTGTCGAACATGATGTCCTTCACCTCTTTGGTCGTGGCGTCCAAGTCGGCCTGCGTTGCGATGCCGGCGGCGATCAGTTCCTTGCCGTAGGCTGCGATGCAGTCTTCCGCTTCCCAGGCTTCCACCTCTTCTTTGGTACGGTACGACGAAGCGTCGGAAGGCGAGTGGCCGCTGTAACGGTACGTCAGCACGTCGATCAGTACCGGGCCGTCTTTTTCCTCTTCGAGGATCGCTTTCTTACGGCGGTAGCAGTCGATCACGGCCAGCGGGTTGAAGCCGTCCACGCGTTCTGCGTGCATCTGGGCCGGGTTGACGCCGGCGCCGATGCGGGCCGCGAAGTCGAAGCCCATCGTTTCGCCGCGGGTCTGACCGCCCATGCCGTACTGGTTATCCATGATGTTGATGATCACCGGCAGGCCGCCTTTCATATCGTCCGCCCACAGTTGTTTGAACTGATCCATCGCAGCGAAGGTCATGCCTTCCCAAACCGGGCCGCGGGCCATCGACGCGTCGCCGAGGTTGGCAACCACCACGCCCGGCTTGCGGTTCACTTTCTTGTACAGGGCCGCACCTACTGCGATGCTGCCGCTACCGCCTACGATGGCGTTGTTCGGGTAGATGCCGAACGGCGTGAAGAAGGTATGCATACTTCCGCCGAGGCCTTTGTTGAACCCGGTCGTGCGGGCGAATACCTCGGCCAGCGCGCCGTACAGCAGGAAGCGGATACCCAGTTCTTTTACGGAACCGCCCTTGAAAGCTTTCTTGGCGACGTTTACCGTAGCGCCGTCCCAGAATTCGTTCATCACCTTCTCCAGATCCTTGTCGTCGAGTAGCTCGATGGCGCGAAGACCTTTGGCGAGAATTTCGCCGTGGCTGCGGTGCGAACCGAAGATAAAGTCATTGATATCGAGCATGTAAGCCATACCTACGGCGGCGGCTTCCTGACCGGCCGACAGGTGCGCCGGGCCCGGGTTGTTGTATTCCACGCCGTTGTATCCGCCGGTCGTTTTTACCAGTTGCAGCATGGTTTCGAATTCGCGGATCACGACCATGTCGTGGTAAATGCGTTTCAGATCGTCCTTGGTGAAGTTCTTCGCCTTGAGCTCTTCCTTGATCGTCTTTTTGTACTGATTGACCGGAATCGGGGTGAAGGTGATCTCACCGGCTTTCCGCATCTCTTTCGGGTCGATATATTGCGACTTAGGCATAATATATGATTTTTAAGTTTTTAATTAGTTGTTATTCGGTTAGAAAGCAAAAATGGTTTCTTTGAAAATTTCGGATACGGTCGGGTGCGGGAATACGACTTCCTGCATCTCTTTGAGCGTCATTTCCTGTTCGATGGCCATGCAGGCGCCGTAGATGATCTCGCTGCACGGGTTGCCGAGCATGTGTACGCCGAGCACTTCGCCGTATTTGGCGCCTACCAATACTTTGCACAGGCCGCTACCGCCTTCGTTTTCGGCGACGAAGCGTCCGGCATAGGCCATCGGCAGTTTTGCGATGCGGTATTCGATGCCCTCTTTTTTAGCCTGTTCTTCGGTCAGTCCGACGCCGGCCACTTCCGGATTCGTATAAACCACGCCCGGGATCGCGTTGTAACGCATGACATCCGGACGGCCCGTCAGATTGTTGACGACTACCTCGCCCTCGCGGCTGGCCGTGTGGGCCAGCATCGAGAATCCGGTCACGTCGCCCGCGGCGAAGACGTTCGGCACGTTCGTGCGCATCTTGTCGTCCACCTTGACCGCGCCGCGGTTCAATTCCAGACCGAGGTTTTCAAGGCCGATGCCCGCCGTAACGGCACGACGACCGACGCTCATCAGGATCTTGTCGCCTTTAGCCGACAGCGTTTTGCCGTCTTTGTCTACATAGACCACTTCGTTGCCGCGAATTTCGGTTACTTTGCAGTTGAGATTGAACTTGATTCCTTTCTTTGCGTAAATATCCTGCAACATCGAACTGATTTCGCCGTCCAGTCCGCCGAGGATTTTCGGCAGCATCTCTACGACGGTCACTTCGGTGCCGAGGCTGTTGAAAAAGCTCGCGAACTCCATCCCGATTACGCCTCCGCCGATGATTACCAGCGATTTGGGTTGTTCTTTCAGGTCGAGGATTTCGCGGTTCGTAACGATCACGTCGCCGGCTTCTTTGACGCCCGGAATCGGCGGAACGAAAGCTTCCGAACCGGTGCACAGTAGCAGGTTTACCGCATAGTACGTTTCGCCGTTGCACTCGATCTCGATTCCGTTGGCCGAGCGTCCTTTGATTTTGGCTTCGCCCTTAACGACCCGCACCTTGTGCGCTTTCATCTTCGAACCGACGCCGCCCACCAATTTTTTTACTACTTTATTTTTGCGGTCGACGATCTTGCCGAAATCGAACGTCGCGCCCGGCGCGCTGATTCCGTATTTGTCGCCGTGTACGGCGTAGTCGTATACTTTGGCGCTGTAAAGCAGGGTTTTGGTCGGGATGCATCCTTCGTTCAGGCAGACGCCGCCCAATTCCCTCTTTTCGAACAGCACGACGTTCAGCCCTTTCGCACCGGCGCGTTCCGCAGCCACGTAGCCGCCGGGACCGCCTCCGATAATTGCTAAATCAATCATTGTATTTCGGTTTATAGTTTTAAGTGATGAACTCCGAAACGCCTTCAGTGGCGTTTCGGAGTCCGGTTGATTTTACAATTCGAATTCGAGGTTTTCGATCTCCGTGGCGATCTGTTTCACGAAACGGGTCGCTTCGCCGCCGTCCAGCGCGCGGTGATCGTAGGTAAGGCTCAGTCCGATGTGCGGAACGAAACCGTAGACTCCGCCGCCGAGGTCTTTCGGACGCGGAACGATCGTGTTCACGCCGAGGATCGCAACCTGCGGCAGATTGATGACCGGGGTAAAGATCTCTACGCCGTAGTTGCCGAGATTCGATACGGTGAACGAAGCGGCTTCCGAAGAGAGCAGATCCGGATCGATCGAGCCTTTCTTGCAGGCTTCGGCGACCTCTTTGAGCTGGCTGGCCAGCCCCTGGATCGACAGGTCGTCGGCATTCTTGACGGTCGGAACCATCAGGCCGCGTTCGGTATCGACGGCCAGTCCGAGGTGCACCTTCGAGAAGTTGCGGGTGCTGTCGCCGAGGAAGTGGGCGTTGACCTGCGGGAACTTCTTGAGAGCCTTGATAACGGCCATACATACCATGTCGTTGAGGGTGATGTTGGTCGGGTAGCCGTTTTCGACCGCTTTTTTGACCTTCTTGCGCAGCGCCATGATGCGGCGGGCGTCGGCGCTGAGGTGGTGGGTAAGCTGCGCCGAATTCTGCAACGAAGCGTGCATCGCCTTGGCGATGATTTTGCGCATGTTCGAGATCGGCTTGATTTCGCTGTCGGTGGCGTAAACCGAATTCTTCAGCGCGCCTACGTCGGCGCCTTTGGCCATGCCGGCCAGTCCGCTTCCGGCCGTCGGAAGGGCTGCTCCCGTCTCTTTGATAATGGCTTTGGCCAGGGGCGTGGTTTTCGGAGCGGCTTCCGCGGCGGCTTTTACGTCGCGTTCGATCACGCGGCCGTGAGGGCCCGTTCCGGTCAACGCGGCAGCGTTGACGGCTTCTTTTTCTGCCAGCGCTTTGGCGCGCGGGGATACCGGCGACATTGTCCCCGAAGGAGCTGCCGTAGGCGCTGCCGCCGGTGCGGGCGCTGTCGTTTTTACTTCGGCGGGCGCTACCGTGGCCGCTGCCGCCGGCGCCGCAACTTCTGCTGCGGGAACTGCGCCACCCGGACGGAATTCGTCGGTGGATTCGCCTTCGTTGCCGATCACCATTACGTTGGTCAGCACCGGTATTTCATCGCCGTTGTCGAAAAAAACGTCCAGAACCGTTCCGGCTACCTGGGCTTCTTCTTCGAAAGAGGCTTTGTCCGTTTCATAGGCGAAAAGGATGTCTCCCACCGCTACGGTGTCGCCTTTTTTCTTTTTCATTTCGGTCAGGATACAGCTTTCTACGGACTGTCCCTGCTTCGGCATGATAACTACTGTTGCCATAATTTAGGTTTAAGTATGTTGGTTTTAAATTGTAGTTTTTGGAAAATCATTGCAAAGTTACAACAATAACTTAGATATACAAGTGATTTTGATAATTTTTTTTAAGCGTTGATAACAAGCGTGTTATTGAAAATATTAATACTTACAAGTTTGTAGCTTGTATATACAAATTTGTTGACTTGGAATTTGGAATAACAGAATACTTTGTCTACTTTTGGACTGCCCGGCGCGCGGTTCGGACGGTCGCCCGATCGCAGTATCCGGTTGACCGATAAGCCGGTTCGTCGGCGTGCGGGGCGATTAATTCAGAGAAGTTGTTATGGGCAATTTGCCGCAGTATAAACAAATGTACGAAACGTTGCGCGGACAGATCGCGTCGGGGGAATTCCGTCCGGGCGACTTGCTGCCGTCCGAGCACGACCTTTGCCGGCAGTACCGTCTGGCGCGGCCGACCGTGCGCAAGGCGCTCGACCAGTTGGTCGCCGACGGGTTCATCGTCAAGCACCAAGGCAAAGGCAGTATCGTCAAAGGGGCGCCCAAAGGAATCGGCATCCTGTCGCTGACCGGAACGACCTCGGCGCTGAGCAGCGCGAATCTTTCGACGCACATCATCCTGAAGCCGGAGTCCCGGCCGTTGGACGAGGCGTTTTCATTCCCGGTCGAACCGCAGGAGCAGCGGGCCGGCTGTTTTTATTTCGAGCGGCTGCGGCTGGTGAACGGCGAGCCGGTGTTTTTCGATATAACGATGCTGCCCGATATCAACCTGCCCCGTTTCGCCGAATACGATCTCGAAAACCGTTCGCTGTTCGATTCGCTGCGAACGCGCTATCAGATCGTCGTGACCGGCGGAACGCAGCAGCTTTTCGCGATCCGCGCCGACAAGCGGCTGCAGGAGTACCTGAACGTGCGCGCCGGCCATCCGATCCTGCAGTTGAACCGGAAGATCGAGACTAATCGTCCCGGTTTCCATATTTACAGTCAGGTTTTCTGCGCCACGCAGGGCTACGGCCTGATCGGAACTTTTTGATAAGAGGGGGATTCATTGCATAATCGACCGAATTTATTATGAAAAACGATACGAATATGAGTCAGATCAAGCAGTATGCGATCGATACGTTCAACGCCGAGGCGGACGCCATTCGCAACCTGAGCAACCTGTTGACCGACGATTTCGACCAGGCGGTCGAGGCGATACTGGTTTGTACCGGCAAGGTCGTCGTTACCGGCATGGGCAAATCGGGTATCATCGGTAAAAAAATCGCCGCTACGCTGGCCAGTACCGGGACGCCGGCTTTTTTCCTGCATCCGGGCGAAGCCTATCACGGCGATCTGGGTATGATCTCGAAGAACGACGTGGTGCTGGCGATCGCCAATTCGGGACAGACCGACGAGGTGCTGAAGCTGATCCCGTTCATGCAGAACAACGGCAATACGATCATCGCCATTACCGGCAACCCGCAGTCAACGCTGGCTAAAAATGCACATTTTCATCTGAATATCAATGTGGGGCGCGAAGCGTGTCCGCTGAATCTGGCTCCCACGTCGTCGACGACCGCGATGCTTGTGATGGGCGACGCGTTGGCGATCGCGCTGATGAAGATGCGGAATTTCAAGGCGGAGGATTACGCCGTGTTTCATCCGGGCGGAAGCCTCGGACGCCGGCTGTTGACCCGCGTGCGCGACGTGATGCGCAAGGACGGCGTTCCGTGCGTTCCGAAGACGATGACCCTCGGCGAGGTCATCATTGCGATCAGCGACGCCCGGCTCGGGATTGCCGCGGTCGTCGAGAACGGCAAGTTGATCGGTGTGATTACCGACGGGGACGTGCGCCGGGCGATGGCTAAATACAAGGAGAATTTTTTCCGGATCGAGGCGCAGGAGATCATGTCGCGCAATCCGAAAACCATTTCGCCCGATGTCCGCATTACGGCGGCCGAGGAGATGATGCGCGTCAATAAGATCCATTCGATCATCGTGGTCGACGATGCGGGCGCCGTGGCGGGCGTCGTCGAGTTTTTCAACGTGTCGGTGCTCGGGTAGCGTTCCGGAATGCCGTAAGCGACCGTCGAAAAGCCCGCGCAGAATTATTCTGCGCGGGCTTTTCGCGTATCGGGTCGTCGTGATTTCACGGTACGGCTCGGTTGCCGTTTGCGGCCGAATAAGCGGCTTCCGGGGCGACCGTTTTTGCATTTGCGAAAAAAGAATTAATTTTGAGGACGGCGGCGGGCATCCGCGGCCGCTAAACCGGAATCCGATGGCAACGAAGGATCAGAGCGAGTTCAAATACCTGGTGGCGAACGATCGGGACCGGCTGTGGGGAATTACCGTCACGTCGGTCGGTTTTCAGCGCATCGATGCGGACGAAGCCTATCCTCCGGCCGACCACCCGGCCGGTTATTATTTCAACGTGACCGCCGGCCGGGTGCTCGACGAATACCAGTTGATCTACGTGGTCGACGGAGAGGGCGTTTTCGAATCCGACGGCAAGACATACGCGCTGGCTCCCGGGGCGATGTTCTTGATCTTTCCCGGATGCTGGCATACGTACCGTCCGAACCGCAAAACCGGTTGGGGCGTCTATTGGATCGGTTTCCGGGGCAAGGTGGTCGACGAACGGGTTGCCGGCGGCTTTTTCAGCGGGCGTTCGCCGGTCTACAACGTAGGGATCAGTACGCTGGCGATCGACGTTTACCGCGGCGCGATGCAGGCGGCCGGACAGGAGGGCCCTTATTACCAGCAGATGCTGTCCGGCGCCGTTTCGCTGTTGATGGGGGGGGCGCTGAACCTGAATTCCGGCCGGAAATCCCCGAACGACGAGACGTGCGATAAAATCGCCCGGGCGAAGGTGATCATGCGCGATAACCTGTCCGAAAATATCAGCGCGCAGGAGGTGGCCCGGCGGCTGCACGTCAGCTACTCGTGGTTCCGCACGGCGTTCAAACGGCACGCCGGGATGGCGCCGGCGCAGTATATCCTCGAACTGAAACTGTTCCGGGCGATGGAGTTGCTTTCCGATCCGGCGATGACGGTCAAGGAGGTTTCCTATGCGTTGGATTTCAACTCTTCGCGTTATTTCTCCAGCTTTTTCCGCAAGCGCACCGGGTACAGTCCGCAGGAGTACCGCTGCCGGCTGCGCGGCAGCGAAGCCACGGACGATCCGCTCGACTGACGGATCAAAAATCAGAACTTATATATCAATTTTGGAACACGATCCGCGTCCGGTCGTTTTACTTTTGTATGAACGAGGGAGATCGTGCGTAATTTTTTAACCCGAACAGAAATCGTTATGAAAAAGAAACTGTTTGTCGCCGCGGCCTTGCTGGCGGCGATGGGCGCGTCCGGCAAGGGACGCGATGCCGCTCCGAAACGGATCGCCGATTCCGACGGAATCGTCCGGATCGAGGTGCTCGCCTGCGAGGATACGATCCTCCGCCGCGGTTCTCCGGATACGGAAGATATCAAATATGGATTCGAGGGCGGCCGGGTCGTGAAAATCGGAAACACTTATCACATGATTACGTCGGAGATGGTCGGCGATCCGTACTGCGTGCGGATGCGCACCGGCTACTGGACTTCCGAGAACGGGACGGACTGGCGCCGCCGGGCCACGATCCGCGAGTCGGACGCCGATTTTACCGGCGCGTCGCAGCGCGCGGCGATCTGGGGGCCGATGATGGTCTACCATAAAAAAGACAAACGGTGGCATCTCTTTTACGTATGCTATAAGGCGCTTCCGCAGCAACCCGACGTCAATAACCTGAATTTTGACGGCGTGATTCAGCACGCCGTTTCCGATGTAAAAGGAATCGAAGGGATCGGCGGTCCCTATACCGACCGCGAAATATTGATGCGCTACGACGAGAATCCCGATCCGTGGGAGGGACATCAGGGGGTCGATTCGTTTTTCCCGTATCGAATCGGAAAGCAGTGGTACGCGCTGTACGGCAGCGCGACGACCCAGCAGATGTCCACCTGCAGGTGGATGGTCGGGATGGCCCGGGCCGACCGAATCGAAGGGCCGTGGACGCGGATGAGCGAACTGAACCCGGTAGGCCTGGAGAGTTTTGCCGAGAATCCGATCGTGATGCGGCTCGAAAACGGAGTTTATATCGCGATCGTCGACGGCGGTCCGTGGGTCGATAAGCTGGGATATACGTTGTCGTGGGACGGTGTGCACTGGTCGAAACTGCGCCACATCGACATCGAACCGGTCGTGAAAAAATGGTGGACCGCGCTGCGGACGCCGATTTCGCTGATCAAGGAGAAAGACGGCACGTATACGATGTTCTTCACCGCATTTAAGGATTACGACGGCCTGTCGTACGGGGTGGTCAGCAAGTTGAAACTGAAACTTACCTTTCTAAATAAATAACCGTGTCGGGGGAGACGAAGGCGCGCGCCGGTACGGAACGGGGGCTCTTTTCGGTGCGGGCGGCATAACCTACAAATATTGGACGAATGAAAAAAATCCACTTGACCATCCTGTCTTTGATGCTTGCCGTCGGCGGAACTGCCGACGCGCAGGACGGAGCCGACGCGCAATCGGCGCAGCGGCTTTTCGATCAATTCGCCGATCCCGGCAGCGAGTTCCGCACCAAGCCGTTTATGGTGTGGAACACCGAGATTACGCCGCACCGGATCGACCGTATCCTTTCCGAATATAAGGAACAGGGCTGCGGCGGCGTATTTATCCATCCGCGGCTCGGACTGATTACCGAGTACCTGTCGCCGACGTGGAACGAGATGGTGAAATATACGGTGGACAAGGGGCGCGATCTGGGACTCGAAGTGTGGCTTTACGACGAAAATTCCTACCCGAGCGGTTTCGCCGGCGGGCATGTGCCGCGCGAGATGCCGGAAGCGTTCAACCAGGGACAGGGCCTGAAACCGACGGCGGCCGATACGATGCCCGCCGATGTTTCGAAATATTTCGTGATTGTCGCCGAGGAGGACGGTAAATTCGAAAACGTTACCGAGCGGGCCGCTTCGATGGCCGGACGGCCGGGCCGGTTTTACCTGTATGAAAAGACTTTTTACCAGCCGTCGCCGTGGTATGCCGGCGGGCCGTATGTCGACTTGCTGGCGCACGGGGTGACCGACAAATTCATGGAGATCACGATGCAGGGTTACGAAAAGACGTTCGGAGGCGACCTGAAGGGAAATGTGAAGGGCGTTTTTACCGACGAACCCGAGATCGTGTCGCCCGGCGGCGTGCGTTGGACGCCCGATCTGTTCGACGTTTTCCGTAGCGAGTACGGTTATGATCTGAGCGACTGCCTGCCGCAGTTGCACGAGGAAATCGGGGATTGGCGAAAGGTGCGTCACGACTATTTCCAGTTGCTCAACCGCCTGTTTGTCGAGCGCTGGGCCAGGCCGTGGTACGATTACTGTGCCGGGAAAGGGATTTCGTGGACGGGGCACTACTGGGAGCACAACTGGCCGCTGGTGACCGGCGTAACGGACAACATGTCGATGGCCGCGTGGCAGCAGGTTCCGGGGATCGACATGCTGTTCAACCAGTTCAATGAAAAGAGCACCGGCGCGCAGTTCGGGAATATCCGGTCGGTGAAGGAGGTGCGGAGCATAGCCAACCAGCTCGGGCGGCCGCGCGTCCTGAGCGAAACTTACGGCGGCGGAGGATGGAACGTGACGTTCAAAGATATGAAACGGCTGTGCGACTGGCAGATGGTGCTGGGCGTCAACTTGGTCAATCAGCACGTAGGGCACATGAGCATGGCCGGGGTGCGTAAGTTCGATTATCCGCCGATGTTCAATCAGAGCGCCGCGTGGTGGAACGACTACCGGGCGCTGAACGATTACATCGCCCGCATTTGCGCGGCGATGAGCCTCGGCGAACAGCGAAACGATATTCTGGTGCTGGAACCTACGACCTCGGTATGGATGTATAACCAGTATTACGGGACTGCGTCTTTGAACCGGGCGATGGAGATCGGGCAGGCGTTTCAGGATTTGGTGACGGAACTCGAACACGCGCAGGTGGAATTCGACCTGGGATGCGAAAATATTTTCCGGACGAACGGAAGCGTCCGCGACGGAAAGTTCGTCGTTGGGCAGCGGGCGTACGGTACTTTTGTCGTTGCGCCGCAGACCGAAAACCTCGAACGCGAAACGTTCGATATGTTGCGCGGGTTCGTGCGCACCGGCGGCCGGCTGATCGCTTTCGGGCATCCGTCCCGCGTGGAAGGCGAACCGTCTGCGGAAGCGGAAGCTTTTTTTGCGTCGGACAGCGTGATTTCGCTGGCGGAATGCACACCGGAAGCGATCGACCGTTATTTGCGCAGCGAGGGCATCCGGTTTGTCCGCCGGGAAGGGGGCGATCTGCACCATCACCGCAGGGAGTTCGACGGCGGCCAGACGCTGCTGCTGGTGAATGCTTCGCTCGACGAAGCATCCGACGTGGAAGTCGCGCTGAACGGGAAACATGCGGTGCGGATGGATGCGCTCGACGGGAAGGTATATGAAATGCCGGTCGAAACGGCAAATGGTGCTGTGACCGTAAAAACCCGTGTCGAACCGGCCGGCAGCGTGCTGCTGTATGTTTCTAACGATCCGGTCGAAGCCCGGAAACCGCAGGTGTCGACGGGCGGTACGCCGTTGCAGGCCGACGGTCCGGTGCGGATCGCACGCCACAGGGACAACGTGCTGCTGATCGATTTTATCGATTTGCAAAACGGGGACAAGCAGTACAAAGATATTTATTACAACAATGCAGGCGCGGAAGTGTTCCGCAACGCCGGGCTGAGCGGGAATCCGTGGTTCTGGGCGATGCAGTACAAGCAGGATATCGTGAACATGGATCTTTCTGCCGCGCCGGGCTTTACGGCCGCTTACCGTTTTACCGTTTCGGGAGCCGGGGTGGATACGAAGTCGATGAAGATTCTGGTGGAACGCCCCTGGCTGTACACCGTGAAAGTGAACGGCACGCCCGTGCAGGCCGGCGAAGATTGGCTGCTGGACGAAGAGTTCAAGTTGATCCCGGTCGGAAAATACGTGCATTCCGGAGAGAATACGGTCGAACTGGTCGCCGCTAAAACGACCGTCCATACCGAATTGGGCGCCGTCTATGTGCTGGGCGATTTCGAGGTCGTACAGCGCGGCGACCGCTGGACGATCGTGCCGGCGGCCCGTTACGGTCCGTTGCGGAACTGGCAGGCGCTCGGCGCGCCGTTCTACCCGTGGGAGATGAAATATGCGAAACGCTTCAAAGTGAACGGCGTTGCCGGGAAAAGCTATTACGTAAAGGCCGACCGCTGGACGGGGTCGCTCGTCGAGGTATGGGTCAACGGCCGTAAGGCGGGCGTCGTTTTCGCCGAGCCGTATACGCTCGATGTCACGCCTTTCGTCCGGAAAGGGAAAAACGACGTCGAACTGCGCGTGGTGGGAAACATGGAAAACCTGATCGGTCCGCACCACGTCGCCTACGACGGCATCGTCGATCCGAACCGGTGGAACGTGCCGCAGTTGCGTAAGGCGTCGGAATATTTCCTGACGCCGTTCGGGTTGCAGGAGGATTTTGCGCTCGTCGAATGCGAATGATTATTTTTTGAAAACGAATAAAAAACATGAAAATCGGACTTTTTGGAATCGGACTGAATACTTATTGGGGGCAGTTCGACGGTTTGCTGGAACGTTTGCAGGGCTACCAGCGGCAGATCGCGGAAAAAATGAGCGGCATGGGGGCCGAGGTGGTCGACGCCGGGATGGTGGATGACCCGGCGAAAGCGGACGCCGCCGCGCGGCGGCTGAAAGAAAACGATGTGGAACTGGTGTTCCTGTACATATCGACTTACGCGCTGTCGTCGACGGTGCTGCCGGTGGTGCAGCGGCTCGGCGTGCCGGTGATCGTGCTGAACCTGCAGCCCGCCGCGGCGATCGACTACGATTACCTGAACGGCATGGGCGACCGCGGTCGGATGACCGGCGAGTGGCTGTCGCACTGCCAGGCCTGCTCGGTGCCGGAAGTGGCCTGCGTGTTCAACCGGCTGGGACTGAAATACGACATCGTGACCGGATACCTGGCCGAGGAGTCCGTCTGGGAGCAGATCGGAGCGTGGATCGAAGCGGCCGGTGTAGCCGCCGCGATGCGTCGGAACCGGATGGGGGTGCTCGGCCATTACTATTGCGGGATGCTCGACGTATATACCGACCTTACGCGGATGTCCGGCGTATTCGGGACGCATGTCGAACTGCTCGAAATGTGCGAACTGAAAGAGCTGCGCGACCGCGTGACCGATGCTGAAACCGCCGCTAAGATCGAGGAGTTCCGTTCGACTTTCGACGTAGCCGCCGATTGCGAACCGTACGAGGTGGAACGCGCCGCGCGGACTTCGGTCGCGCTCGACAAATTGGTGGAGGCGCACCGGCTCGGCTCGATGGCTTATTATTACGAAGGGGCCGCCGGCAACGAATACGAAAATATCGTGACGTCGGTGATCGCCGGCAATACGCTGCTGACCGGCCGTAACATTCCGGTCGCCGGCGAGTGCGAAGTGAAGAATGCTCATGCGATGAAGATACTGGCCGAATTCGGGGCCGGCGGGTCGTTCTCGGAGCCTTATGCGATGGATTTCGACGACGACGTGGTGCTGTGGGGACACGACGGTCCGGCGCATTTTGCGATCGCCGAAGGCCGCGTGGGACTGGTGCCGCTGCCGATCTATCACGGCAAACCGGGCAAAGGACTTTCGATCCAGATGAGCGTCCGCCGCGGACCGGTGACGCTGCTGTCGGTGGTCGAGGGCCGCGACGGGGTGTTTTTGCTGACCGCCGAAGGAGAGTCCGTCGAGGGTAAGGTGCTGCAGATCGGCAATACGAACAGCCGGTATCGTTTCCCGATCGGTGCCCGCGCCTTTATGGACGGATGGGCCAAGGCCGGGCCTGCCCACCACTGTGCGATCGGTATCGGTCATCTGGGCGATAAAATCGAAAAACTGGGTTTCCTGCTGGGCATCCCGGTGGTGAAGGTATGCTGAGCCGGCGGAAAATAACGGGCGACTTGCTCGTTCTGTTGACCGGCGGACTGTTGGCGCTGGCGCCGGCGGGTTGCTCCGTATCCGGCGTCGCCGGGCGGCTGACCTGGGATCGTAAGCCGGTGCTGGATCATTCGCCCCGGTTTCCTGCCGGGGAGTGGGAGCGTCCGCAGCGGGCTGTGCTGGAGGGCTTTCTGCACGCTTATCAGCCCTGTGTGATCGAGATGGACGATTCGGAATATCCTTACCGGATGTGGTTTTTCGGCTGGATCGTCGATCCGACGAATCCCGAATATCCCGGCTGCGATGCGATCTACCATGCCCGTTCGCGCGATCTGGATCGTTGGGAGGTGCTTTGTAAAGACGGCAGTTGGAGCGGCGACCGACCGGAGGATTGGGCCTCGACGCTGTTCGCTTCGACCGACGGCGACCGGCATTATTACCATGCGTGGCATGTGGGCGATCCGTCGGTCGTCTTTCGCGACGGGGTGTATTACATGGCTTTCAGTTCGACGTCGAAACCGCTGGACGGGCCGCTTGCGGGGTATCCTTCCGGGATGATGTTGTGCGTAATGGGGGCTACGTCCGTCGATGGGGTTCATTGGCACAAGCGCGAAGAGCCGCTGCTGATCGCGCAGTGCGATTCGGTGTTCCCGCCCCGGGCCGCCGCCGCCCGGGTAGGCGACTTTCACCGGCCGACGCTGATGTGGGACGAGCAGCAGCAGGCGTGGAAGCTCTATTTCGACTATTACAACGCTTCCCTTCCGGGGAACTGCCATATGGGGCTGGCTGAGTGTCGGGGCGATTTCCGGACGGGGCGTTTCGATTTTGTCCATTCCCTCGACGAACCGCTGCTCGACAATTGGCCCAATCCGGAAGTGGTTAAGATCGGCACGGGTTACTACTGTTTTTCCGATCCGCCCGGTTACGCTCCTGCGGATAAGACTCCCGGGCGCTTCGAGGGATGGGACAGCCGCCAGCTCCGGACGGCTTTTTCGGCCGACGGGCGGCATTGGGAGAAGGGCGAATTTATCCCGCCCGATCCCGGAATCGCCGCCTGCCAGGTGCCGCAGACCTTCGTCTGCCGCCGCGACGGCAAATGGTGGCTCTACCTGTTCTATGCCACGCAGATCGGCCGCCGGGACAACGGCCGTCGGTACGAATGGTTCCGCGAAGGGGAGTACAATTGGTTTTACGACCAGATCCGCTATATGCGGCAAGAGATCAAATGACAGAAACGCCGGGAGAACGTTTCGTAAATCCGTCGGCGGGATTTCGAATGAAAAACTGAACTTAAACCTAATATCAAAAATGAAATCGTTGAAAATAATTTGCGCGATCCTGTGTGCCGGACTATCGTTTCCGGCTGCTGCTGCGGGGTCGCAGATCGGAGAACGGTTGATGTGGACCGACGCGGCAACGGCCGCGCCCGATATCCATGTCGGTTTCCGCGGAACGTTTACGCTTGACTCGGACGCCCGCGTCGACCTGCGGCTGAGCGGGGCTTCGTGGTATGTGGTCTGGATCGACGGGGAGTATTTTACCGAAGGGCCCGACCGTTATACGGCGGCTTATCCGGAGTACCAGCTTCGTAGCGTCGATCTGAAAAAAGGAAAACACACGATCGCCGTGCAGTTGCAGTACGAAGGGGTCGTTACCCGCATTCTGCACCCGATACAGCCGTTCCTCTACCTGGAGGCTGCGGTCGGAGGCAAGGAACTGCCGATCGACTGGCGCTGCCAGCGACTTGCCGGTTATAGCTCGCAGGTGCGCCGGATCAACCCGCAGTTGGGGTGGATCGAGTGGCTCGATACCCGCGCCTTGCAAAAGGATTGGCAGCAGCCCGCCTACGACGATTCGTCGTGGGGAAAGCCCGTTTTCGTCGAACGCGCGATCGGGGAATTCGCCGCATCGAAGATCGCTCCGGTCAAAAGCTTGAAGATCGAACCGAAGCTGATCGCCTCCGGCGAACTGGCCGAAGTGTTCGGTTATCCGGGCGATAATCCGGGGGCCAGCTTTTTCCTGCGCGACTTGTCGCCGGAACGTTATCCGGGGCAAGGCGTTTGGCGGCGTTACGATCTCGGCCGGGTACGCCTGGCGCGTCCCGACCTGGTGCTCGATCTGCCTGCCGGAGCTGTCGTGGAGATCGCTTCCAGCGAATTCCTCAGCGACGGCCGCGTCGCCCCGTGGATCACGCTGTCGGCCGGGGATTCCTATAATATGTACCGCTTTATCGCCCGCGGCGGCGAGCAGCGTTTTTTCCCGCTGATCCCGCACGGGGGCCGTTTCGTCGAAGTGCATGTGATCGCGCCGAAGGACAGCGTGCGTTTCGTCGACGAGTCGTTCGTCGAAAGGGGGTATTACGACCGTGCGGACGGCAGTTTTTCGAGCGCGGACGATCTGCTCAATACGATTTGGAACACCGGGATCGAGACCTACAAAGCGTGCAGCGAGGATGCCCTGATCGACAATCCGACCCGCGAGCGCGGACAGTGGCTCGGCGATGTCGGTATCGTCGGCATGGAGATCGGGGCTGTCGGTTTCTCCGATATCGGTATCGTGCGCCGCGGCTTGGTGCAGTCGGCCCAGTGCGCCAATCCGGAAGGCCTGGTGGCCGGACTGTGTCCCGGCGGGGAGTCTTACATGGCTTCCTATGCGCTGCAATGGGTTCCGGCCTGCCTGAATTACTGGCGGCTGACCGGCGACCGCACGGTGCTCGACGAATTGTTCGCCGCGGCCGAAAAGAACGTCGCCGCATTCGATCCGTACCTGACCGATCAGGGAATTACCAACGATTGCCCTTACTGGAACTTCATCGACTGGGGGTACGTAGCCAACGATGGCGGCAGCGATATGGCGCTGAACCTGCACTATATGATTGCCGTGCAGACGATGACGCGCTGGGCGGCCGAACTGGGACTCGAAGACAGGGAGGCCTACTACCGCGAAAAAGCCGCGAAGTTCAGCGGAATACTGGATCGTTACTACGCGCAGTACGGGTACGATTGGGATAAGATCGGATACCACCGCACAGTACTCGGCATGAAGGCCGGACTGATTCCGCAGCAGTACCGTCCGGCGGCGGTCGCTTTTATCAAAAAACATATCTTAAACTGCTTTCCGAACAACCCGGACGCTCCTCGGTTGAGCGATCCGGCTGCGAACAACCCGCAGTTGATTACGCCCTATTTTTCGCATTACGCTTTTCCGATCCTGTTCGAGAACGGGGAGACGGATTTCGTCCTCGATCAGTACCGCAAATGCTGGGGCTGGGCGTTGGGCGAAGGGCGCACGACTTGGGTGGAAGTGTTCGATACGCGTTGGACGCATTGCCACCAGTGGGCGGGAGCGCCGACCTGGCAGCTTTCGCGCTATGCGCTGGGGCTGAATCCCCGGTTCGACCGCGCAGTGAATTCGTTCGACCTGACGCTGCACGTCGGTTCGCTCGATCGCGCCTCGGGTAAAATTCCGTTGCCGTCGGGCGCCGTCGTCGGGGTCGACTGGACGCTGAAAGACGGTACGGTCTATTATACGGTCACCGCTCCGGACGAAGCGGTCGAGATTTTCACCGGGCAGGGAAAGAAAAAAGTGCAGGTGAAAGCCAACACTTCCCGGACGCTCGAACTGCCTGCGGTTTCGTCCCGGTAACCGGGGCTTCGGGTTTGGTTTCGGAGTGCGGATCATTTTACAGGATCCGCACTTTTTTATTGTAACTTTTTTCCGGCTTTCCCGTTTAATTCAGATAAAGCGGTTGGCTCGTGTGAGGATTGTTTTAAAGGGATGAGAAAATAGTCGAAAACGGGAAAACTTTTTTAGTTTTCCGTTTTTGGCCTATATTTGTGAATCCATTTAAAAATAAAATCGTATGAAACGTTTAAATTACCTGATTTTCATGTTCATGATGGTCTCCCCGGCGTTCTTGTCCGCTCAGACTGCTACGGTCGGATCGAAAGTAGGTCCTGTTAAAATATGCGATCCGAGCAACGAGCCTGTGGAGCTGCCGTATTTGGGCAAGAAAAACCTGCTGATTTTTTACGTGGACCCCGATAAGGCCAATCAGAATAAGGAGTTCCGCGAGAACCTCGAAAAGAACCAGATCGAGAGCGACAATATATACAGTTTCGGCGTGGTCAATCTCAAGGATGCTCCGTTGCTGCCGAATGCGATCGTGCGGGCTATGATTCGCAAAAAAGTCAAACAAACGGGAGCCGCGATCTATACCGATCCCGATTACATGCTGCGCGACGGGTGGAATCTGGGGGACGTGAACGATATGTTCGTGTTGATTTTCGTGAACAAGGACAAAGAGATCGAGTTTTTGTCGAAGGGGGAGCTTTCGCAGAATCAAATCGATGAATTTTACAGAGTTATCAATAAATACAAGTGATAGCTGAATTGTGGCGATTATTCACTACTTTTGCCCGCAAAACGAACGGGGGACAATGTTTTCTCTGTTGAAAAGTTCCTGAATATGGAGACCACGAAGAAAATTTTGTTACTTGTATTGACAGTTTGTATGAATTTTGCGACGGTTTCCGGCCGGACGGCTGCGACCGGCGGATCGGAAGGAGAGACGGCGGAGGCTGCGGCCGATTCGACGCTGTACCTTTCGAACGACACGATCGTCAAACCGTCGGGGGATACGACGGTGAAGCATCTGTACGTGACGCGGTTGAAGAAATCGGGGGATACGGTGGTGAGGAAGAATAATTTCTTCAGGCGTTTTTATCGCTATTTCGAAACCGCCAACGAAGATAAGACCCAAACGAAGAAGCTGGACTTCAGTATTATCGGGGGACCGCACTATTCGTCCGATATCAAACTGGGAATCGGGATCGTGGCTGCCGGATTGTACCGGGTCGATAAAAAGGACCTCAGCATACAGCCGTCGAGCGTCTCGTTGTTCGGGGATATTACTACGACCGGTTTTTATCTGCTGGGCGTGAGTAACAATACGCTGCTCAAAGGGGGAAAGTACCGGGTCGGTTTCTCGACCTATTTCTTTTCGTTCCCGAGCGCGTTCTGGGGAATCGGCTATGACAACGCTACGTATGCGACTCCCGGCAGCTACAAGCGGTTGCAGAACCAGGTGAAGGCGGATTTCATGTTCCGGGTGGCGAAGAATTTCTATCTCGGCGTCGATGCGAGTTTCAACTACATCGAAGGGAAGGATTTTTCGGACGTCGGTTATCTGAGAGGGGAAGCTACCCGTTATATCAATACCGGCGTGGGAGGCTACCTGATGTACGATACGCGGGATTTTATTCCCAATCCGTGGCGAGGGGTTTATGTGAAGCTGGAACAGCGGGTTTTCCCCGGTTTCTTCGGGAACAAAGGGGCGTTTTCGCGTACCGAACTCCAGGTGGACGCCTATCATCAGGTGTGGAAAGGGGGCGTTATGGCCTACGACCTGTACGGGGTGTTCAACTACGGCAATACGCCGTGGACGATGCTCGCCCTGATGGGGGGATCGACCCGGATGCGCGGATATTACGAAGGCCGTTACCGGGATAAGCAGATGATCGAGATCCAGGCCGAACTGCGGCAGAAGATTTACGGGCGCAGCGGGATCGCCGTTTGGGTGGGAGCCGGCAACGTCTTCCCGAGCCTGAACAAGTTCAACCCGGCGCATACGCTGCCCAACTACGGGATCGGTTACCGCTGGGAGTTCAAAAAGCGGGTGAACGTCCGGTTGGACTACGGTTTTGGAAAGAAGGGACAGAACGGATTTCTGTTCAGTATTAACGAAGCATTTTAATGAAAAAGATGATAAATCGGTTTTTCAGCGGATTGAAACGGGCGCTCGGGCTACAGGAGACCATATCGGTCGTTTACGTGGCGATCATGTTGCTGCCGAACCTGTTTTTGGCCGTTACAGAGCCCTATTCGTGGAGTACCGTGCTGGGGTCGATCCTGCTGCCGGCTACGTTTTATTTGTTGGTGTCGGTATCGCTGCCCCGTCCGGGCGGCGTGATGCTGTGCACGCTGCCGCTGATGATCCTCGGCGCGTTCCAGATCGTACTGTTGTATCTGTTCGGCGGGTCGATCATCGCGGTGGATATGTTCACGAACCTGTTTACGACCAATGCGTCCGAGGCCGGCGAGTTGTTGGCGAACATCTGGCCGGCGGTCGTGTTCGTCTGCGTGATCTATATTCCGCTGTTGGTGTTGGGGGTGCGCTCTCTGGTTATCAAACGGCGGCTCAGCGGGGTTTTTCGCCGTCGCGCGCTGTGGGCGGCGGCGGCGTCTTTCGTGCTCGGCGTGATTTTCGTGCTCGTTTCGACGTTCGCCCATCCGGGATTCGGCATGAAATACCATGTTTTTCCGATCAACGTGATTTATAATATCGACCTGACGCTCGACCGCTGGTCGCAGAGCGAAGCTTATCCGGAGACTTCCCGCGATTTTCGTTTCGACGTGACGCGAAGCCGGCAGGCCGACGGCCGCGAAATCTATGTGTTCGTAATCGGCGAGGCGTCGCGCGCCGCATCGTGGAGTCTGTTCGGCTACGAACGCGAAACCACGCCCCGTTTACAGCAGCGGGTCGGCGACGGCCTGGTGCCGTTCCGCGATATGCTGACGCAGTGCAATGCGACCCATAAGAGCGTGCCGATCCTGCTCAGCGCCGTTTCTGCGGCTAATTACAATGATATTTTTCAGGAGAAAAGTATTATTACGGCTTTCAAAGAGGCCGGGTTCAGGACGCTGTTCATATCGAATCAGGTTCCGAACCGTTCGTTGATCGACTTTTTCTCGGAGGAAGCCGACAGTCGCATCGACATCAGTCCGCGCGAAGGGCAGCTCTATACGGACAACCGTCCGGACGGGGATATGCTGTCTTATCTGCGGGATGTCATCGCAGAGAACGACGATAACCTGTTCATCGTATTGCATACTTACGGATCTCACTTCGATTATACGAAACGCTATCCGGCCGAATTCGCCCGTTTCGTGCCCGATCATGCGTCGGCGGTAAACCGCGAGAACCGGGATGTCGTTTGCAACGCTTACGACAACAGCGTGTATTATACCGATTATGTATTGGATCGGGTGATTTCGTTGCTGGACAGCGCGCGGGTTTGTTCGGCGTTGTTCTATTGCGCCGACCACGGCGAGGACCTGATGGACGACGACCGCGGACGGTTCCTGCACGCTTCGCCAACGCCGACCTATTATCAGTTGCACGTGGCTGCGCTCGCATGGTTTTCGGACGAATACCGGGCGCAATTCCCCGAAAAGTATCGGAATGCCGTGGCGAACCGCGATAAGCCGTCGACGACGGGTTCGGTTTTCCACGATCTGGCCGACATGGCGTTCCTGCAGAGCCGTTACATGGATTCGACGCAGGCCTTTACCAGTTCGGGTTTCGTGTTCAATCCGCGCAGGATGTACCTGAACGACCATAACAAGGCGGTGGAATTTTATAATTCAGGCCTGCGTCCCGAGGATTTCGAGATGCTCGACCGACATCATATCGAATACGACAAGGCTCATGTCCGGGATATCCTTTATTAGGAAGTACGATTTATACGTCAAATAATTTTAACAAAAACCAATTTTATTATGAGAAAAATTTTATTAGCGTCGCTCGCGGCCGTTTTCACGCTGGGTCTGATGAGTTCCTGTTCCAAGGACGATGACGGTCCGGGACCTGATCTGACCGATTATGCAGCCAAGATCGCCGGTATTTTCAAAGGCGATATGACCGTAGCGCTCGGAGAGGCGCAGCCCGGCGCACCGACTACGGAAAAGATTTACGTTACCCGGACCGGGGAGAACAAAGTGACCATGGAGATCAAGAATTTCACGTACGAAGGCATGAGCCTGGGAAATATCGAGATCAAGGACGTTGCCGTGGCTGCGACCAAGGCGACGGACGCTTCCGCTGCCTATAAATGCGCGGTAACCGGAAAAGGCTCCGTTTCGATCAACCTGAACGGGGTGCCGTTGACGGCCGATGTGGAGGTTTCCGGGACGGTTGCCAACGATAAGGCCGATATCAAGATCGTCGTGGACGCTGCGGGTCTGAAAGTCAACGTCGGTTTTGCCGGCGATAAGATCGGCGCGGATACTCCGGACTATGCGCTGGATATCGCCGGGACCTATACCGGGAAAATGATCGTTACCGTAGGCGACACTCCCGTCGGCCCGACCAAGCAGGAGATCGTTTTCGCGCGTCAGAACGAGAATGTAGTGCAGATGTCGATGGAGGATTTCTCTTTCGGCGGCGCCTCCCTCGGTAAGATCGTTTTGAGTGACGTGAACGTTGCCAAGAAGGATGCCGGATATACCGTTGCCGGCGAAGGCGACGTAAAAGTGTCGCTCGGCGGAAACCCGCTGACCGTCAAAGTGACGTTGGAAGGTACGGTGGAAGATAAGGCGACCGAGTTGGTGATGACGATTAACGTCCCGGGCGTAGGCGATGTCAAAGCCGAATTTACCGGCGCGATCGAATACGTTCCGAGCGACCTGGCCGAACTGCTGTCGATCGAATTCGCCGACAATGCGAAAGTTGCCGTGCAGCCTGCGACGACGGACGGTAAGAATTATACTTTTGCGATGACGGCCGACGCTACGGCCGACGACCTGAAAGGGCTGGTTCCGACGATCGTGGTATCGGAAATGGCTACCGTCGTACCGGCGTCGAACAAGACCGTCGATTTCTCGCAAGGCGCCGTGGACTTTGTCGTTACGGCCGAGGACGGAACCACTACGGCTACCTATACGGTATCTTGCGTCGGAAAACAGACCAGTCTGGCCAGCTTCGAAGAGTGGGAAGAAGAAAAATTATGGGGTAGTCCGGTTGGTATGAGGCCGGTTCTTTCTTCGGGATGGGCGACCAGTAATTCTGCCGCCGTTGTTCTGCAGGATGCGCCTTATAAACCCGTTGGGCCGGTTGATGCCGGTTATAAGGGCAAAGGTGCACAGATTTATTCGATCGATGCCCGTACGTATTACGAAGCGTTGCCGACGATGGTGCCCGCTCTTGCCGCAGGTTCGTTATTCATAGGCGAATTTAAGCTGAATATGACAAATACGTTGGCAAGTACTCGTTTTGGTGCTCTTTGCGATACGAAACCTACATTCGTAAGCGGATATTACAAATATGCGCCGGGCGATAGTATGATCAACAATATCGGCGAAGCTCTCAAAGATGCCGGAACGGACGAGTGTTCGATCGTGGCCGTATTGTATGAAGTGGAAAACGAGGAGGACGAAACGCTCGATGGTAGCAATGTCCTGAATGATTCGCGGATCGTTGCCAGTGCAATTATGACTTCCGGTGAACAGAAAGATTTCAAGCAATTCGGTCTGGAACTGAATTATACCGGAGAATACAATCCCGCGAATAAATATAAATTTGCGATCGTATGTTCGTCGAGTAAGAACGGAAGCGGCTATAAGGGTCCGGAAGGAACGGTACTCGGTGCACGGGGAAGTATGTTGATCGTCGATGAAATTTCCGTTTATTCTGCATTTTAAGACTCTCCTTTGATCAATAAAAACAGGCGAAAGAAATTTCGCCTGTTTTTTTATGGGGATCTTCCGGAAGATTTCTGCCTATTTTTGAAGGTTGTACGATTCCGTTTACATCTGTCGTCTTCCGGCGGAAGTGAGATTTGCGAATGCGTTTATTTGTTGTCCGTTTATCCGAACGTTTCGGCGAACTTCCACAGGTTGTCCTGCTGCGGTACGGGAGCCGTGACGCGTAAGGGTTCCTTGCGCACCGGATGGATGAATTCGATACTCCGCGAATGCAACGAGATGCTGCCGTCGCGGTTCGAACGCGCGGCGCCGTACTTCAGGTCGCCGCGAATCGGGCAGCCGATCTTAGACAGTTGCGCCCGGATCTGGTGGTGACGGCCGGTCAGCAGTTCGATTTCGAGCAGGTGGTAGTGCGTGCCGCTGCCTTTCAGCCGGTACCTCAGTCGCGCTTCCTTGCTTCCCGCTGTCGGACGGTCGTACACTCTCGATTTATTCGTTTTGCCGTCGCGGACGAGGTGGTGCACCAATTCTCCTTCGGGTTGTTGAGGCCGGTTCTCGGTCAGAGCCCAGTAGATTTTACGGATTTCGCGGTTTTTGACCAATTCGTTCATACGCGTCAACGCCTTGCCGGTCTTGGCGAAAAGCACGGCTCCGCTGACCGGACGGTCGATGCGGTGCACGACGCCGAGGAACACGTTGCCCGGTTTGTCGTCGCGCACGTGGATGAACGCTTTGATTTCGTCTTCGAGGGTCGGATCGCCGGTCGTGTCGGGCTGCACCAACTCTCCGGAACGTTTGTTGACTACGATCAGGTGGTTGTCTTCGTACAGGATAGATTCGGGATTGAACATGGTTCGGGTTGAGATGATTATTCCAGTTCGAATGTAAACGGCAGCAGCAGTTTCGCTTCTTCGACGACGATCGCCCGGCCCGCTCCGCTCATCACGATCCGAATCGGCGCCTGTTGCCTTTTTTCGGCGTCGGCGATCACTTGCCGGCATGCGCCGCACGGGGTACACTCCCTCGGCGACGGCGCCGAGGCGATCGCCATCGTCCGGATCGTTCGGCCCGGACGGTTCGCCTGTACGTAATAGAGCAGGCTGCGTTCGGCGCACATGCCGGACGGGAATACCTCGCTCTCCTGGTTCGAAGCCGTCAGGATTTCGTCGTCATCGAGCAGCACGGCCGCCCCGACGCGGAATCCCGAATAGGGCGCATAGGCCGAACCGCAGGCTTCCGCGGCTTTGCCGATCAGCAGGCGTTCCTGCTCCGGTAGCTCCTGCTGCGTCCGGTATTGCCGGAAATCGAAACAATGCTTTTTTGTCTCCATCGTCGTTCGGTTTAGTCTTCTGAGCCGGTGTCGGATCGCTCCGGTTTAACGGCGCGTACCATGTGGCGTTTGCCGAGCGCTCCCGGCAACCGCCTGACTTCGAAGCCGGCCGCGCGCAGGTTCTCCTTTACCAGGCCTTTTGCCGAGTAGGTGACCAGCGTGCCGCCCGGGGCGAGACAGGCATACAACCGTGCGAATAGTTCTTTGCTCCACAGTTCGGGCTGGGTGTCCGGGGCGAATGCGTCGAAGTACACCAGATCAAAGGTAGTGTCAAATCGGTAATCCTCCAACGCCGCCTCTACTTTTTTCAATGTAAAGCGTTCGTCGATGCCGACCGGGACGTTCCACGCCGCGTCGTGCAGCGCCCGGAACAGCGGATCGGTCGCATAGCTCAGTTTTCGGGCAGTTTGCGGATCGACCGGATAGCGCTCGACGGCTTCGTAAAAAACCGTACGGCCTTCCCGCCGTGCGGCCTGCGCCGTCAGCCAGGCGTTCAGCCCGCTGCCGAATCCGGCTTCGAAGATCCGGACGTGCGGCGACTCGCTGCATAAAAATCCTTCGCGGATAAAGACGTGTTCGGATTCGCCGACCGCGCCCCGCACGGAATGATAAGCGTCACCCGTAACCGGGTGACGCAGGGTCGGGGAACCATCCCCGGTAATTTCTATTTCGGGCCGGATCAAAGTCCCAGGATAAAGCGCACCATGACCGAGTGCTCGATCTTGATTTTCTGGAATTCCAACTGCGGAGCGGCTTCCTCTCCCGCAGCGTCGGCTACGGCCATGCTTTTGGCCATCAGTACGTTCGCATAGGGGCGCATGTTGAATCCGTAATCTTGTACGAAAATCGCTTCCTTAGCCTGCTGTCCGAGCGCCGCCGCCAGCACTTCCGCGTTTTTGCGGGCTGCTTTGGCCGCGTTCGTGCGTACTTCCTGGCGCAGCTCCTCGATGTTCGAAACGTCCGTCTTTTCGATGTTCACGTCCGAAATACCGGCCGTCTGCAACGCCTGGAACGCCTCGCCGAGTTGCTGGGCGCTGTTTACCTTCAACTGGTAGGCCTTGGTCGAAAGGATTGCGTTCTTACGCAGGAAGTAGGTTTGCAGATCGCTGGACATATCTTGTACGACGAGGTTCTTTTCGAGGTCGATGCCGATTCCCTTAAGTTGTTTGAACATCTCTTTTTCCTGCTGGTCGACCGATACTTTGCCTTTGTTGTCCTTTTCGTTGATGACGATACGCAGGTAGATTTCGTCTGGAACGACTTCCATTTCGGCCTTGCCGGTCACTTCGATATAGGGTTGGTCGATGTAATTCTTTTCCTGTGCGAACAGCGATCCGGCGAGCAATACGGCCGCCACGGATACCATCAGTTTTTTCATAGTCATTCTTTTTTAGAGTTTGTAACTGTATATAAGATCGTTTCCGATCCCTAAACGTTGCATCGACGCATCAATTGTACCACATTTTCGACATGGTGCGTATGCGGGAACATATCCACCGGCTGGATTTTCGTCACCCGGTACGCCCCGTCGAGCAGCGCGACGTCGCGTGCCTGCGTGGCCGGATTGCAACTGACATAGACGATTCGAGCGGGCGCTGCCGTCAGGATCGTGCGGGCCACGTCTTCGTGGATACCGGCTCGCGGCGGATCGAGGATCACCACGTCGGGCCGCCCGTTTTCGGCAATGAAACGCTCGTTTAACACATCCTTCATGTCGCCGGCATAGAAAACGGCGTTGCCGATGCCGTTCAGCCGCGCGTTGACTTTCGCGTCTTCGATCGCTTCGGGTACGTACTCGACGCCGACTACTTTCCGGCATTGCCGCGCCACGAAATTGGCGATCGTCCCGGTTCCTGTGTAGAGGTCGTAAACCGTTTCTGCGCCGGTCAGCGCGGCAAAGTCGCGGGCGATCTTGTAAAGCTCGTAGGCTTGCAGCGAATTGGTCTGGTAAAACGACTTCGGCCCGATCTTGAACCGCAGTCCCTCCATTTGTTCGAAAATATGGTCGTTGCCTTTATAAAGCAAAATGTCGAGGTCGCCGATCGTGTCGTTCAGTTTGGTGTTGACGACGTACATCAGCGACGTGATCTGCGGAAATTTTTCCGCCGTGTGTTGCAGCAACGCGTCGATCCGTTGCGGATCGTTTTCGCCGAAAACGACGATCGCCATCACCTCTCCGGTCGTGGAAGTGCGGACGATCAGGTTGCGCATCAGCCCTTTGTGCTCGCGGATGTTGTAGAACGAATACCCGTTTTCGAGACAGAATTCCCGCACGGCCAACCGGATCGGGTTCGACGGATCGTCCTGCAACCAGCATTTGCGGATGTCGAGCACTTTGTCGAACAGGTTCGGGATGTGAAACCCCAGCGCGGGACTGTCGGCGATTTCGTCGCCCGAAGCGATCTCTTCGGCGGTCAGCCACCGTTTGTTCGAAAAAGTGAATTCGAGTTTGTTGCGGTAAAAGAGCGTTTTCGCCGAACCCAGGATCGGACTGACTGCGGGCAGTTCGATTTTTCCGATCCGGCCGAGCTGGTCGGCGACCTGCTGTTGTTTGAATCGCAATTGTTCGGAGTAGGGCAGGTGCTGCCATTTGCATCCCCCGCAGGTGCCGTAGTGCTCGCAGACAGGCTCCTCGCGCAACGGCGATTTTTTCACGTAATTTACGATGTATCCCTCCATGAACCGCCGCCGTTTGCTGCGTATCTGTACGTCCACCACGTCGCCCGGAACGGCCATCGGGACGAATACCACGATGTCGTTCCACCGGCCGAGCGCCTTGCCCTCGGCGGCGATGTCGACGATTTCGAGCCCTTCGACGAGCGGGTAGTTCGCTTTTTTTCTTGCCACTTTGTCCTGTTTTATTTCTTACAAAGGTAATGATAACTATCTTTGTGTAAAATTTTGGAACCGACAATCTATGATAACCGTTAAAATTATCGTTTCGAACCCGTTTCAGGAGAATACGATCGTATTGTCCGATCAGACGAAAGAGTGCATCATCATCGACGCCGGCGGTTATACGCCGCAGGAAAACAAGGCGCTGTCCGATTATATCGAGTCGAACGGTCTGAAGCCGGTGATGGCCGTCAATACGCACGGTCATGTCGACCATATGCTCGGCGTGAACTACGTCAAGGAGCGGTACGGGATTCCGTTCGCAATCGACGGGCGCGACGCTTTCCTGATTGAGTCGGCCCCGACGCACGGAGCGATCTACGGCTTCAAAGTGGATTCCGTGCCGACGATCGACATCGACCTGCAAGGCAAAAAGGAGGTTCGTTTCGGCGATACCGCGATGGAGATTATCGAGACTCCGGGCCATACCCCGGGCCATATCTGCCTCTACAACAAAGACGAGAAATTGCTGATCACCGGCGATACGCTGTTCCGCGAAAGCATCGGCCGCACCGACCTTCCGGGCGGCGACTACAGTTGGATCATGCGTAGCATCCTCGATAAACTAATGCCGCTCGGCGGAGACGTGCATTTCTATCCCGGGCACGGGCAGGACAGTACGATCGGCCACGAGGCGCTCTACAATCCGTTCGTAACCGAGGTGCTCGGCGGGGAGGTCAATTATTAATCTTTCGAATGCCGGATACGATGGGACAGATGGGAAATGCGATCCGCAAATTGTTGTATAAAAACCTGTCGCTGGATAGTTACTTGCGGGTGCTCAGCGGCATGTACCTGCAGGGATACCGGTGGGGCGTTTCGCCCCGCTCGGAGGTGTACGAATATCCGCGTTTTCTCAAATACCTCGTTTCACCCGGCGATACGGCGATCGACATCGGCGCGAATCTGGGATATTATTCTTACGTGCTGGCCGGGCTCGCGGGCCCGTCGGGAAAAGTGTACGCCGTCGAGCCGGTGCGTCCGATCTTGAATGTGTTGCGCCGTAACCTGCGGAAATACCGCAATGTCGAAATCCTGAATTATGCGCTCGGCGACGCCGAAAAGACGATCCGGATGGGGAACAGTTCGGTCGGCGAGAACGGCTATTTCGGCACCGGGCAGAATTTCGTGATGGATCGGCCTACGGACGGCCTGCCGGTCGTCGAGTTCGAGGCCGAGATGCGGCGCGGCAGCGTACTGTTCGCCGATTTGCCGAAGATCGACTTCATAAAGTGCGATATAGAAGGATACGAGGGCGTCGTGATCCCGGAACTGCGGCCGTTGATCGAGCGGCACCTGCCGACCGTACTGATCGAGACGGGCGGCGATACGCGCACGGCGATCGCCGACTTTTTCGAATCGCGCGGTTATCGCGGGTTTACGCTGTGCGACGGACGGATGAAGCCGCTCGCGCCGGAAGATACGAAAGACATTATTTTCATACACGGGTCGAAGATCGAGCCGTATCAAACGCTGATCGGGCCATGCGCATAGATATCCTTACGGTCGTTCCAGAACTGTTGCAAAGCCCGCTGAATGAATCGATTCTGAAGCGGGCGCAGCAAAAAGGACTGGTCGAAATCCATATCCATAACATCCGGGACTATACATTCGACAAACACCGTCAGGTGGACGATTACCCGTTCGGCGGCGAAGCCGGCATGGTGATGAAACCCGAACCGATCTTCCGCTGCGTCGAAGCGTTGCAGGCCGAACGCAGCTACGACGAGATTATCTATACTTCGCCCGACGGCGTTCGGTACGACCAGCACGAGGCCAACCGCCTGTCGACGCTCGAAAATATCGTCATCCTGTGCGGTCATTACAAGGGAATCGACTACCGGGTGCGCGAACACTTGATTACGCGCGAGATATCGATCGGCGATTACGTGCTGACCGGCGGGGAACTGGCTGCCGCGATCATCGCCGACAGCGTGATCCGGATCATTCCCGGGGCGATCGGCGACGAGGCTTCGGCGCTGACGGACAGTTTTCAGGACAACCTGCTCGCGCCGCCCGTCTATACCCGTCCGGCGGAGTTCCGCGGATGGCGCGTGCCGGACGTGCTGTTGTCGGGCAATTTCGCCGAGATCGACAAATGGCAAGAGCAGCAGGCGCTGGAACGCACCGAACGGCTGCGGCCCGATCTGCTGAAGTGATCCGGGTCGAAGGTTGCGGAATGGAATTCAACGAGATAAAAATCATATAGCGATGAAGTATTACCTGATTGCCGGGGAAGCGTCGGGCGACCTGCACGGCGCGAACCTGATGAAAGGATTGCTGAAAGCCGATCCGCAGGCGCGGTTTCGTTTCTGGGGCGGCGACAAGATGGCTGCCGTCGGCGGTGCGGAAAATCTGGCGATGCACTATAAAAAGGCATCGTTCATGGGTTTTGTCGAGATAGCGAAAAACCTGCGCACGATCTTGGGACAGATCGCCGCCTGCAAGGAAGACGTCGCCGCTTACCGTCCGGACGTGCTGATCCTGATCGATTACGCCGGGTTCAACCTGAGGATGGCGAAATTCGCTAAAGAGAACGGCATCCCGACCTATTATTATATCGCGCCGAAAGCGTGGGCGTGGAAAGAGTCGCGCGTCGAAAAAATCCGGAAGTACGTCGACCGGCTGTTCGTTATCTTCCCGTTCGAGACGGCCTGGTTCCGCCGTCATGGGATCGAAGCGATCTACGAAGGCAATCCGCTGATGGACGCGATTGCGGAGCGCCGGCAAAACCTGCAACCGTACGCCCGTTTTATCGAAGAAAACGGACTCGACGACCGCCCGATCGTAGCGTTGCTGGCCGGTAGCCGCCGTTCGGAAATCAAATTCAACCTGCCGTTCATGGTGGAGTTGTCCGCGGAATTTTCGCAATACCAATTCGTCGTGGCGGGGGTATCGTGGCTCGACCGCGAGGTGTATGCGCCTTACCTGGCCGACAGCGACGTCCGCTACGTGTGCGACAAAACTTACGAACTGCTGGCCGTCAGCGATGCGGCGGTCGTGACGTCCGGTACGGCGACGCTCGAAACGGCTTTGCTCGGCGTTCCGGAGATGGTGTGTTACCGCCGCGACCTGCCGACGATGCTGATCGGCAAAATGTTCCTGAAAACGAAGTACGTGTCGCTGGTAAACCTCGTGCTCGACCGCGAGTGCGTGCGCGAACTGTTGCAGTACCAGATGAATATGCCGAATGCGACGGCCGAACTGCGGGCGATCCTGCCCGGCGGGGCGAAGCACGACCGGATGATATCCGATTACGCCGAGCTGGGTCGGCTGATCGGCGGCAGCGGAGCCTCCGACCGTGTCGGGGCGCGAATGGTCGAACTGCTTAAAGAAGATAAGAAATGAAAATCATCTGCATCGGACGGAACTACGCCGAGCATGTCGCCGAACTGGACCATACGCGCGATCTGCCCGGGAAACCGCAGTTCTTCATGAAGCCCGACACGGCGCTGTTGCGCAACAACGATCCGTTCTACGTGCCTGCGTTCAGCCGGGATCTGCACTACGAGACGGAACTGGTCGTCCGGATCAACCGCGTGGGCAAGGCGATCGAAGAGCGTTTTGCCCCGCGTTATTACGACGAGGTGGGGCTCGGTATCGACTTTACGGCCCGCGACCTGCAACGCGAGTGCATTGCAGGAGGTTTGCCGTGGGAGATCGGCAAGGCGTTCGACCATTCGGCGGCGCTGTCGCCGCAGTTCGTTCCGCTGGCCGAACTGGGCGGCGACGTGCAGCGGTTGCATTTCGAGATGTCGCTCAACGACGAGGTGCGCCAGCGCGGCGATACGTCGCAGATGATTTTCGGCGTGAACCGGGTGATCGCTTACGTGTCGCAGTTCGTGACGCTGAAAATCGGCGACCTGATCTATACGGGCACGCCGGTCGGCGTCGGTCCGGTGCGTCCCGGAGATCGTATCCGGGCCTCGCTCGAAGGACGTTTGCTGCTCGATTTCGACATCAAGTAAAATTTGGACGAGTACCTTTGTCGCGTTTATGAACCGATTCAATCGTTATGCCGACCGGCTGGATGTCTCTTTGTTGAAACCGCTTTTTACGGAACGAGGCGAGCGCCGGGTTTACGGACGGGGCGAATCGTTCCTGACGGCCGGAAGCGCTCCCCGTTTCGTCGCTTTCGTCGAGAGCGGCGTGTTTCGCTATACGTGCCTTGACGGGCGCGGAAACGAGCATGTGGTGGGATATGCCTTCCCGGACGAATACGTTTGCGATTACCGGTCGTTTATCTGCGGTACGGCTGCCGTGGTCGATATCCGGGCGGTTGCGGAGTCGGTGTCGTACCTGCTCCCCTGCACAGAGCTCGAACGTTACTGGGAAAGCGGTATCGAAGGGCAGCGCCTGGGTCGCCGAGTCGCCGAGGAACTGTTTGCCATAACTTACGACCGGCTGCTCGATTTCTATTGTAAAACGCCCGAAGAGCACTATCTGAATCTGATCGACCGTTATCCGGGGCTTGTGGACGTTATTCCGCTCAAGGAGTTGGCTTCGTTTATCGGCGTGACGCCGGAGACGGTCAGCCACATTCGCCGAAAATTGTCATCGAAAAGAAAATCTTGAATTTTTTCAAGAAATTCCGCGCCGAGCGTATGTATTTTTGGCCGTAGTTAATTATGGAACGCATACGATGACGAGAACAAACGATGTTTCGAAAACGGCGGTCGTGATCGGAGCTACTTCCGGGATCGGCCGCGAAGTGGCGGCGCAGCTCGCCTCGCAGGGTTACCGCGTGGGGATTACCGGCCGGAGGGAGGCTTTGCTGGAGGAACTGGCGCGTTCCGCTCCGCAACGCTATGAAACGGCCGCTTTCGATATTGCGCAACCCGATGCCTGCGACCGGCTCGCGGCGTTGACCGGCTCGCTGGGAAGTCCGGAACTGATTGTTTTTTGCTCCGGGACGGGCGACCTGAACGACGGATTGGACTACCGGATCGAGGAGGCGACCAACCGGGTGAATGTGGACGGATTTACCCGCACGGTGGATTGGTGTTACCGTTATTTCGAATGTCGCGGCGGGGGATGTCTCGCGGCGGTTACCTCGGTGATGGGACTGCGCGGCAGCCGCACGGCCCCGTCTTATGCCGCGTCGAAAGCCTATCAGATCAATTACCTGGAGAGTCTGCGCCAGAAGGCTTGCCGTCAAAAGCTTCCGATTCGGGTCGTCGATATCCGTCCCGGATCGGTGCGCACGGCGATGATGAAAGGCGAAGGCCATTTCTGGATCGCTTCGCCGCAGCGGGCCGCGCAGTGCATTTGCCGGGCCGTTCGCAAAGGACGTTCCGTGCAGTACGTCACCCCGCGCTGGCGGTGGATCGGCTTGGCGCTGAAAATAATCCCCCGGAGCCTGTATCGCAGGATGTAAGCCTGGCCTTCTACCGAATAGCGAGGTATAAAACGAATGGGAAAAGGGGATATTCAGGATGTTTTTGCGTAATTTTGCAAGGTATCTCATCGGATGCGTCCGATGATAATCGAAAATCCTGCATATGTTTTTTATCGAGGAATTAAAAGAATACGATTTGATCCTGGCCAGTCGCTCTCCGCGGCGCAGGCAATTGCTCGCGGATTGCGGATTGGAGTTTTCGCTGGCCGGCGATTACGAAGTCGTCGAGGAGTATCCTCGCGACCTGCCGGCGGACGAAGTGGCCGCTTTCCTTTCGCGGTTGAAGTCGGAAGCCTATCCGGAGCCGCTCGGCGGGAAGGATATCCTGATTACGGCCGATACGGTCGTAATTGCGGACGGCCGTATTTTGGGCAAACCCGCCGGGCGGGAGACGGCGCTGGACATGTTGCGGAGCCTTTCCGGACGCAGTCATTCGGTGATTACCGGGGTTACGCTGCGCAATGGAAGCCGCAGCCGCACGTTCGATTCCCGGACAAAGGTTTTTTTTAAACAACTGTCCGACGAAGAGATCGACTATTACGTCGACCGCTACCGTCCGTATGACAAGGCGGGCGCTTACGGCATTCAGGAATGGATCGGTTATGTGGCGATCGAGCGGATCGAAGGTTCGTTTTACAATGTAATGGGGCTCCCTGTGCAAAAATTATTAACGGAACTTGAAATTTTTATCGAATTGAAAGAAAAATAAGTACCGATCCTTTAAAAATGCTCTACATTTGCATTGAATATTTAAAGGATTGTTAGTATGAGGAAAAATAAAGGCGGCTTCAATGCGGGACGGGTTCTGCTTTGTTGCATGGCGTCGGTCGTTGCGACCGGTTGCGTCAAAAATCCGAGCGACGGCCCGAAACCGGACGATCCGTCTGCGGGCGATTATCAGACGTTCGCGACGGCGCAGTCGTATGCCGCGAACATCGATTACCGTCTGAACGGTTATCAGATCGGTTTCGAGGTGTTCGGTGAAAATCCCTATGAAGAGAATGCCGACGGCACTTTGACCAAGAAAGAGGTCGAACCTTATTTCCGGGGATATACCGACGAGACGGGGCATTTCTCCGGCAATCTGACGATGCCTTCGCTGGTGACGGAGGTCTGGTTGTCGTCCGATGCGATCGGTTCCGTCGGAACGGCGCATCTGAAAGTTTCCGGAAACCGGATCGATTTCGACCAGAACGAGTATATCGCGCAGCATGCCGGATCGAAAGCGATGACCGGGAGCGGTTACACGTATCCGGACGATTGCAAAGTATTGTCCGAATGGACGGATGTGTACGGAACGTTGCCTAATGTGCTGTCGGATAATGAACTGCCTGCCTCGTTCGTTGCGAGGGTGGATAAGGTCTATTCGGGAGTCGTCGGCAAATTCATCACTACCGTTTATCCCGAATTGTTCGAAGATGAGGCCAGTGCGGATATTTCGATCGAGTCGCCGACCAAGATCAATATGGTCTTTCTGAAAAGCGGCGCTTCGTGGCAGAACGTCGTGGGATATTTTACCTATCCGACCGGAACGGTTCCTGCGGCGGACGCCCTGACGAAAATCATCGCATTCCCGAATGTAACCAAGTATTACAAAGGTAATTCGGATGTGCGTGTCGGGTCGTTGCTTGCCGGCGATCGGGTGCAGCTCAAGTACTGGGACGGAACGGCTTTTCAGGATGAATTCCCGGCCGGGGTCAGCATCGGATTTTTCCTGATGGGACACTGGTTTGCCAGTGGGAATATCGCATCTTACGATTATGCGAAGGATATCCGTTATTCGAAGCCCGATTTGAACCCGATGGCGGACGGGAAGCGCCAGCAGCGCACGGTTTCTCTGTATGACCGGCAAAGCGGATGGGTAGCCGTCGGATTCGAGGACAACAAGGACTGGAATTATACGGACGCGCTGTTCGGTCTACAGATGGAACACCAGAACGCGATTCCCGGCGTTCCTGATCTGCCGGAACCGGGCGCCGACCCCGATACCTACACCGAATACCGGGGAACGCTGGCGTTCGAGGATCTGTGGCCTTACGAAGGGGACTACGATATGAACGACGTGGTCGTATTGTATAAAAGCCGGGTTTATACGGACAGAAGCAACAACGTGTCCCGTACCGTCGATGAATTTACCGCTAAACACAATGGCGCGGCTTATACCGACGGTTTCGGTTATCAGTTGCACCTGCTCGGGGCGGATGCGGTTCGGAGCGTGCAGATCGAAAGCGACCTGGCGCCGTCTTCCTTCATGAAAGGGAAGAGCCTGGAACCGGGTCAGGATCATCCGACGGTCGTGTTGTTCGACGATATCGGCGTTGCGCTGGGACATACGTTTACAGTGACGACTTCGTTTACCAGCGGGATCGGTTACGAGCGGGTCGTACCGCCTTACAATCCGTTCGCCGTATTGAAGACCGACGAAGGACGGGGATCCGAAGTGCATTTGGTCAATTATCCTCCGACGGCGCTGGCCGACAGGACGCAGTTGCATTTCGGACACGACGTTTCGCAGCCCGACAAGGGCCTGTATTACGTGTCGAAAAACAATCAGTTCCCGTTTGCGATCCATATCGCCGGTTACGACTTCCGGTGTCCGAAGGAAGGAACGCGGATCGATGAGGCTTACCCCGATTTCAGCAGTTGGGTAGCTTCCGGGGGGCATAAGGATTGGTATCGGAATCCGGAAACATCGCTCGTTTACTGATAATCCGAAAGCGTATAAAGACAGCCGGGAGGCTTCCGTGCGGAAGCCTCCCGGCTGTCTTGGCGTAGGATCAGCGATTTCCGAACTCGCCGATCAGCCTGTCCACAAGCAGCGGAGTGCCTTGCGCCGAGTTCATCCGGATAAGTTCTGTCGGGTTGCGGATACCGGACATATCCGGCTCGTTCGGGTCGATCAGGTAAACCGGGACATCCGGTCGGATGTAGCGTACCAGCGAGGCGGCCGGATACACGGCCAACGAGGTGCCTACGACGATCAGTAGATCCGCCGTAGCGGCGATTCGGGCCGCGCGGTCGAACATCGGGACGCCCTCGCCGAAAAAGACCACGAACGGACGTAGCAGCGATCCGTCCGGGGCGCGGTCGTCGAGGTGTTGTTCCCAACCTTCGATCGGTACGACCAGCGATTCGTCGGCGCTGCTGCGCAGTTTACGCAGTTCGCCGTGCAGGTGGGTGACGTGCGTGCTGCCGGCCCGCTCGTGCAGGTCGTCGATGTTCTGCGTGACGACCTCCACGTCGAAATGATCTTCCAGTTTCCGGATCGCGTAGTGTCCGGCATTCGGCTCTTTCGACAGCAACTCGCGCCGCCGGATGTTGTAGAAGTCGATGACCGTTTTGCGGTTGCGAGCCAGTGCTTCGGGGGTGCATACGTCCTCGATGCGGTATTTGTCCCACAGCCCGTCGGAGTCGCGGAAAGTCGAGATGCCGCTGTCGGCACTGACTCCGGCGCCGGTGAAGACAACGATTTTTTTCCGGTTTTTCATAACTTTTATTTTATATTACTAATAAACGAAACGTTCCGGCGGGCGTCGCAAGACGTTCCCACTCTCCTGGCTGTCGGTTTCGGACAGCGTGAGGTCAGGGTTCTACCGGATTGCATCGGATCGTTTCCAGCGCCGTAACATCGCCTTTTTTCAGCGTCACGTTGCCGCCTTCGGTGAATAGTTCGATGATATCGAACGGTTTGCCGGGGAAAAATACGTCGGTGAAGACGATCCGGCCGTCCGCCGCGAACAACTCCATCGACGCGACGTCGACGAGCAACCGCCAGCGCATCGTTCCCGTTTCCGGTTCGTAGGGGGCGGTCTGTACGGAGGCGAAAGGATCCGAAAACCGGACGGCCGCCGCTTGCGTGCGGTCGACCCGGAACAGCCGTTTCTTCCGGTCGTATTCCATCGAGACGTACTCCCCGAGGTCGTTGCGGAGCCGGATGCCGTATCGCGACGGAGCATCCGGGCCGTCGATGCCATCGAAAGTCAGGTCGAGTTCGATGGGGGCTTTGTCGAACGGAATCCGGTCGGACAGCGTCGCCGTACGGTTTATTTTCTGCCGTTTCAGTTTCACCGATCGGCCGCGAAGCCGTTCCAGTTCCCGCACCGGCTTCGATTTCAGCCGGTAGCCGTCGGCGCTGCGGACGATGCTCAGTTCGCGCGGGAAAGTGGCGGCTCCCGACCAAGACTGGGTCGTATGCCCCTGCGCGGCCGCCGCATATTGGTGCGAGTGCATCCAGCCGACGAAAATCCGGCGGTCGTCCGGCGCGTTGTCGAACGTGATGCCCGCGTAATTATCCTTGCCGTAATCGATCCACAGCGTATCGGTTTGTTCGCTGGTAAAATGTTTTCCGTCGAAATCTCCGATAAAATACTGGGTCGCCGTAGCGAGCTTATCGGGCGTTTCGGTAAAATTCACGACGCTGGCCAGCAGCACCCATTTGATTTCTTTCGATCCTTCGACCCGGAGCGGAAACAGGTCGGGGCATTCCCACGGCCCGACGTGCGATCCGCGGTCGTGCCCGAATTCGCTGAGGTATTCCCAGTGCAGGCAGTCGGGCGATCCGTAGAACCGGACGGCTTTGCCGGCGGTCAGCACCATGATCCATTGTCCGGAAGGTTCGTGCCGGACGATGTGCGGATCGCGGAAGTCGGCGATGCCGGGATTCGGCAGAACCGGATTGGCGGCGTATTTGGTCCACGTGCGTCCCCGGTCGATGCTGTATGCCAGTCCTTGCGACTGGGTTTCGATCCGTCCCTGGGCGGCGGCGACCGGATCGTAATAGGTGAAGATCGCCAGAATCGGCGGATCGGCGGCGGTTCCGAGTCCGGACGTGTTGTTCAGGTCGGCTACGCAGCATCCCGAAAAGATATAGCCCAGGCTGTCCGGAGCCAGCGCGATCGGCATGTGCTGCCAGTTCAGCAGATCGCGGCTGACGGCATGTCCCCAGTGCATCCCTCCCCAAGGGAGGTTGCCGTTTTCGTCGAACGGGATGTGCTGGTAGCAGAGGTGGTACTCGCCGTCGTAATAAACCAGTCCGTTCGGGTCGCTCATCCAGCCTTTGGCCGGCGAGAAGTGGATTCTCGGACGGTAATTTTCGGGCGGTTGCGGTTGGCCGCTTTGCGCTGCGAGCGTCGTGACGCAGCAGGCGAACAGCAGGGCGGTGATTTTTCGTTTCATCGAGTCGTCGGTTTTATACAAATTTATACAAATTTATACAAAAATATCCCGGAAAGGAAACCTCTCCGGGATGAATATCGAAACGGACGACTCCCCGAAACGGGAATCGTCTTGGATTTACTTTTCTTCTTTTTTGACGGTCAGCGACAGTTCTTCGAGCTGCGCGTTCGAAATGTTCGAAGGCGAGTCGATCATTACGTCGCGGCCCGAGTTGTTTTTCGGGAAGGCGATGTAGTCGCGGATCGAGTCGGCTCCGCCGAACAGCGCGCACCAGCGGTCGAACCCGAAGGCGATACCCCCGTGCGGCGGCGCGCCGAACCGGAATGCGTTCATCAGGAATCCGAACTGGTTCTCCGCCTCTTCGTGCGTAAAGCCGAGCGTTTCGAACATCTTTGCCTGCAGTTCGGCATCGAAGATACGGATCGACCCTCCGCCGACTTCCACGCCGTTGACGACGAAGTCGTAGGCGTTGGCCCGGATTTTTCCCGGATCGGTGTCGAACAGGCCGATGTCTTCGGGATTCGGCGACGTGAACGGGTGGTGCATCGCGTAGAAACGCTGCGTCTGGTCGTCCCATTCGAGCAGCGGGAAATCGACTACCCACAGCGGCGCGAACTTCTCGTGCGACCGCAGTCCCAGCCGATTGCCCATTTCGAGGCGTAATTCGCACAGGGCGGTCTGCGTTTTTCTGCGCGGCCCGCTGAGGATCAGCAGCAGGTCGCCCGCTTTGGCGCCGCACTGCGCCGCCCATTTCCCGAGGTCTTGCTGTCCGTAGAACTTGTCTACGCTCGATTTGTAGTTGCCGTCGGCTTCGCAGCGCACGTACACCATGCCTTTGGCGCCGACCTGCGGCCTTTTGACGAATTCGGTCAGTTCGTCCAGCTGCTTGCGGGTATAGCCTGCGCACCCTTCGGCGCAGATCGCGCCGACATATTCGGCCGAATCGAATACGCCGAATCCCTTACCTTGGGCGGCTTCGGTAATGTCGTTGAACGTCATGCCGAACCGGATATCGGGTTTGTCCGATCCGTATTTATCCATCGCTTCGTGCCAGCCGATCCGCGGGAAGTTCCCGTCGAACTCTTTGCCGAGGATGTTTTTGAACAGGCGCTTTGCCAGGCCTTCGAACATATTCAAAACGTCTTCGCGTTCGACGAACGACATTTCGCAGTCGATCTGCGTAAATTCCGGCTGACGGTCGGCCCGCAGGTCTTCGTCGCGGAAACAGCGCACGATCTGGAAATAGCGGTCGTAACCGGCCACCATCAGCAGTTGTTTGAACGTTTGCGGCGACTGCGGCAGCGCGTAGAATTCGCCCGGGTTCATCCGCGACGGAACCACGAAGTCGCGCGCGCCTTCCGGCGTCGATTTGATCAGATAGGGCGTTTCTATTTCGAGAAAGCTATTTTCGTCCAGGTAATTGCGAATTTCGTGCGCCATCCGGTGACGCAGTATCAGCGCGTTTTTCAGCGGGTTGCGGCGCAGGTCGAGGAAACGGTATTTCATCCGCAGTTCATCGCCGCCGTCGCTGTTGTCTTCGATCGTGAACGGAGGGGTTTGCGATACGTTGAGCACCTTCAGTCCGTCGACCGCCACTTCGATCTCGCCGGTCGGGATCTTCGGGTTTTTCGCGGCCCGGGGGATCACTTTCCCGCTGGCCTGTATCACGTATTCGCGTCCCAGTCCGGCGGCCGTGGCGCGCACTTCGTCGGACGAATGTTCTTCGACTACCAATTGGGTGATGCCGTAACGGTCGCGGATATCGATGAACGTCATGGCGCCGAGATTTCTCACTTTCTGTACCCAGCCGGCCAGCGTAACGTTTTGGTCTGAATTTTCGATGCGGAGTTCTCCGCAGGTATGCGTTCTGTACATTACCTGATTTTTTATATTTTTGTCTTTTGAAATGCGGGAATGTGCCGGGAAATCAGTTCCTCCGATCCTGCAAAACAGGTTTCAAAGATAGTAAATTTCTGGCGAACGGGATGCAAAACGGCGATGAATTTTTCATGCGGCAGGCTCTGGACGAAGCCCGCAAAGCTTTTAATAAAGGAGAAGTGCCCATCGGGGCGGTGGTCGTGTACGGCGACCGGATCGTGGGACGCGGCCACAACCTGACCGAAACGCTGGCCGATCCGACGGCGCACGCCGAGATGCAGGCGCTGACGGCGGCGACCGGAGCGATCGGCGGGAAATACCTGAACGAATGCCGTTTGTATGTGACCGTCGAACCGTGCGTCATGTGTGCCGGGGCTTGTTTCTGGTGTCAGGTGGGGCAGGTGATTTATGGCGCGCCCGATCCGAAACGGGGGGCGTCGCTGCATACGCCTTCGCTGTTCCATCCGAAAACGCAGGTTCGCACCGGCATTCTCGAACAAGAGTGCCGCGAATGGATGGAGCGGTTTTTCCGAAAGCTACGGTTTTAATTTTCTCTCTGCAACAGGACCCTCTCCACCGTTTACAGTATATCAGTCAATAAAGAAGTATGCTGAATTATGAATACGAAAAAAATTCTACTTGAGGTCGGATTTTGGTTATTTTGCGGATTGTATTTGTATTTATACATAAAAGATCCGCTGCAAAGGCTTGGGTGGGAGGATGATTCCACGGCTTCTTCGGAGTGGCTTATCATAATATTCGCTGTTGCCTATATCCTTGTTTATAAGCGGGATATTGATCCTGAGAAAAAGAAAATATACAAAAGGTCGATTGTTCTTTGTTACCCGCTCTTGTTGTGTTTACTGTATTTTTTTAACTAAAACATCAGTTTGTAACTTCTATGTACACAATGATTTAAAGTAGTAGGTTGGTCTCGACTCCGAAAACGCAGGTTCGCACCGGCATTCTCGAACAGGAGTGCCGCGAATGGATGGAAACCTTCTTTCGCAAGTTGCGTTTCTAGTTCTCTCTTTCCCGAATAGCAGAAAATAAAAATAGTTTGGTATTATTTGAGATTTTATCGGACTATTTCGGGGCCGAGGTGATCGTCTTGCCGGGGATGGTGTCGGCGGCTTCTTTCGGAAAATACGTGGTCATTTCCGACGAAGATTACGCGAACAACCGGGAGGAGATCCTGACCCACGAGCAGGGACACCGGCAGTTGGGACACGTGTTCGATCTGACGTTGCTTACCGTGGCGCAAATCGTCTTCTGGTTCAATCCGGTGATCTATCTGATCAAGCGGGATCTGCGTGAGATACATGAATACCAGGCCGACGATTATGCGTTGAAGCGTGGCGTCGACGCCCGTAAATACCAGATGCTGATTATCCGTAAAAGCGTCGGCCTGCAACATTTTGCACTCGCAACCAATTTCAATAACACCTATTGTCAAACCAAAAAACGAATTGCTATGATGAACACGATGAGAAAAAACGGAAAGGTTTATTGGAAGTCGCTGGTTTACCTTCCAGTAGCGGCTTTGGCGCTGATGTCTTTCGGAATGGCCGGAAACAGCGATGCCGCCGGATCGCTGACCGTGCCGGAAGGGTGGATCAAAGCGGGCACCGCACCTGAAAATTATGAAATGGGAGTCGATCCGTCTGCGAAAAAAGATGGGAAGAACGTAGCTGTGATTCAGTCGGTCGAGGCTTTTCAGTCAGGCGTTGGAAAGTTCGGTACATTGATGCAGATGTGTCTTCCCGGCCAATATGCCGGTAAACGCGTTAAAATGACTGCGGATATCAAATCGGAAAATGTTACCGGTTGGGCTGGCATGTGGTTCCGGGTCGATGCGAAAAATTCCAGAAACAGTCTCGCTTTTGACAATATGCAGGATCGTCCGATAAAAGGAACTACGGATTGGAAGCAATGTCAGATCGTACTCGATGTCCCTGCCGATGCGGGAAAGCTGGCCTACGGCGTATTGTTGGACGGAGAGGGAAAAGTCTGGTTCGGTAACGTGTCGTTCGAAATCGTCGGCGATTCGGTTCCGTTGACAGGCATGGATATGAATCCAAATATTCCCGAATCTCCTGAAAATCTGGATTTCAGTAAATAGAATCCCGTGTCTCGAAACGGATCGGGCGGAGTCGGTTGCCTCCGCCCGATCCGGCGTGTTCAGTCGATAGGCGTTAATATTTTACGGGCTTCGGCGGTCGGCATGATGTTGAAGTGCCACCACTCCTCGGAGATGGTCGTGAAGCCCGCTTCGGTCATTACCCGGCGCAGCAGCAGTCGGTTTTCCAGTTCCCGCCGGGTGATACGCGCCGAGTCGAGCAACTGCCGCTCGTCGGTAATGCGCGCTTCGTCGCCGAAAAAGTCGTAACACGATCCCATCGGCAGCGGTTGTCCGGTGCAGTCCATTAGCGTCAGGTCGACCGCTGCTCCGAAGTTGTGCATACCGGGGCCGTTGTTCGGGTTGGCTACGAAATCTTTCATCGCGGTTCCTTTGACCATATCCCACATTTCCCGCTGTACCGAAAGGGGGCGTGCGGCGTCGTAGACCAGCAGGTTCAGGTCGGGACGGATCGCTTTGAGCCGGTTTTTCGCATTGATCAGCATACCGGCCGTTTCGGGCAGCATGAAGGCTTTCGTCAATCCGTGATAGAGCCGTTTGCCCATGAAGTTGTAGGGTGTCGCATAGACCAGGCGCACGGCGATCGACGAATCCTGTTCGGCGATGTCGACCAGTCCCTGGTCGCGCATTTTCTTCTCGACGGGCGTATCGTTCGACTCGTGGTTGCTGAACAGCGATTTTACGGTGTCGGCCGGGATGATCTGTATCTGTTCCACCGTGTTTCGGCGGAGGTTGCAGCAGGCGCAACCCATCAATAGGCTGATCAGAAGTCCGGTTTTCAGTGCGGTAAATTTGTATTTCATGGTCTTTTCGCTTTGTGTCGTGTCGTATATGCCGGTACGATGCCGTATCGGAACGCGGGACAAAGATAACCGGAAATTCCGGTTATCTTTGTCCCGCGGTTTGTCTTGGGGTTCGATTCTTTTTAAATGTTCGGGTATTTATTTTTCCGGTTTTTCGTTTTCTTCCGGATTTCGAGCAGGCTTATCGGATCGATCAGACGTTATGACGGCGGGTATCTCTACGATTTTGACGCGGGAGTTTTTCGACAGGGATTTGGTCTTGATTAGAATCACTCCGTTTTTGCCTCTGTCGCCGTAGACGCCCACAAGCGTCGGGTCTTTGAGCACCGATACCGTTTCGACGTCGTTTGGATTCAGTCCCTTGATATTGTCTACTTCTTTCTCGTCGATGAGAATGATGGGGCGGGGTTTCCCGAATATTGAAGTATCGGAAGAGGCTCTGTTTGTTGAGTCTGAGAATCTTGCCATTCGGTTGGCCAGCGCATGGGACAGATTGGCCGATTGCCTGTTGAGCGCAGCCATACGGGATGCTATGGAACGGGTTTGTTCGGACGAGAGGTTGTTTGTCAATGCATGGGCCAACTGGGCCGATTGTCTATTGAGCTCAGCCGTACGGGAGGCCAAAGCATTGGCTTGTTTGATCAGATCGGTCGATTGCCTGTCGAGCGCAGTCGTACGGGATGCCGTATCGGTCGTATGCTCCCGGGCGTTTTGCGATATCTCGGTAGGCTGTTCCGGTTGTTTCGAAACGGTCGGGCGCGCTGCGTTTTTTTCATTCTGTTCATCGGCTGTCGAAGGCGGCGGCGCGGGGGAGGTAGGTGCGATCGCATTTCCGCCATTCGTCCCGGTTGCGGAGGAAGAGGACATTTGTTGCACGGCGGATAACCTCTGGGGGCTTTCCCCGTTGTTCGGAGAGTACGGTTGTTCGGTGTCGGCGGTCTCCGTAAGTACGGATTGCCGTACCGGGCGTTCGGTAAAGGAAAAGCAAACCGTCAGGAGCGCGGTTAGCGGTAATGCCAGCAAAATTCTGAATTTCGACCGGCGTTTTTGTTTGTTTCGAGCGATCATGATAAGGCGTTTTTTGATGAGTGAATAACAGAACCCGCTGACAAACTCCGGACGGATGACGGTAAGTCCTCCGAGGATCAGCGCGATGTATTGTTCCGAATCGAAACCGTTGTTCAGTACCGCATCGTCGGCCTGGAACTCGTGCACCTCTCTGAGCGAACGTTCCCACAGCCACACGAACGGATTCCACCAGAATAGAATCCGCAGTACGGACGACAGCAGAATGTCCCAACTGTGGCGCAGTCTCGCATGGTGCGTCTCGTGCGCGACGATCTGCGCGATGTCCTGCGGCTTCGTCCCCAGTTCGTTGATATAGATGCGATTGAAGAAGGTGAAGGCGGAACCCTGCATGTTGAGGCCGTAAATACGGATTTTGCCCGGTTGTAGCAGCGTGGCGCGACGGGTGATTCTCCACAGCCGGAATCCGCCTGCCGATAACGCCAGCAGCATGATCAGATTGCCTGCGTAGCAAAACAGTCGGAGTCCCTGCGGAATACCGCCCGGTCGGGTGCCGGGGAGCGTTTCGGGTTGTATTCCGGTGAAGATCTCGGCCGGAATGCGGAAACCGTACGGTTCTCCTCCGGTTGCCTCCGGCGTCCATACCGGAACGGAAAGCGCCGGAATGACAAAAGCCGCCGCTACTGTCAGCAGCAGGTAGGCCCGGTTGCGTGCGAATGCCTTGTCGCATGCGAACAACAGCCGGTAGACGATCCAGAACGCTGCGAGACAAATCTGTGTTTTGACGAGGTAGGGTAGTTCAGTTCCCATAAGTTTTACGGTTGAGGTACCGTCGGATCGGGGTGCGCCGTGCGGTTCCGGGTTACTCGGTTCGTTTTTTTGTTCGGGCGATGGCTTCCTGCGCGATTTGCAGGATTTTTTCGGACTCGTCGGCCGGCAAGTGTTCCTTCTCGCAGAAAAACGAGACCATTCGGGCGAACGAGTTGCCGAAGAAATTGCGGACGACTCCCTGCATCAGGTTTTGCGTGTAGGCTTCGCGCCCGAACAGCGGGTAGTAGCGGTGGCTTTTTCCGAGGACTTCGTGCCCGACGGCGCCTTTCTTTTCGAGGATGCGCACGATCGTCGAAACCGTATTATAAGCAGGTTTCGGTTCGGGCATCCGTTCGAGGATATCGTTTACGAAAGCGTTTTTTTCGTCCCACAGGATTTGCATTATTTCGAGTTCCGCCCGGGTCAGTTCCCGCATGTTTTCCCGCTCCGTCTCTTTTCTCATAATATACCGGTTTGATTTGAAAACAAACATATAACTAAAATTTTAGTTGTGCAAGTTTTTTTAACTAATTTTTTAGTTATTGTCGGATGTTTTTACTGTATATTGTTTATTTACAGGTTTTTTGTGTGGTCTGTTTTCCGGGTGCGGTTTTCCGGGACTTTTTGTATTTTTGCGTCGGGTATAAAATCCGTTTCCCGGCGTGTTCGGAAAACGGGCGGATAAACCGAAAAGATCGGGATGTAAATAATTTGTTATGAACGGAAAATATAAAGTGCTTTTTGTCTGTCTCGGGAATATATGCCGTTCTCCGAGTGCCGAAGCCGTGTTTCGCGAGGCCGTTGACAAAGCCGGAATGAGCGGAAAGGTCGAGGTGGATTCGGCCGGAATAATCGGTTACCATGCGGGGGAGGGGGCCGATCCTCGAATGAAGCGGCATGCGTCTCAACGGGGATATCGGCTGACTTCGATATCCCGTCCGGTGATTGCGGAAGATTTCAACCGTTTCGATTTGATCGTCGGTATGGACGATCGGAACATCCGGGACCTGCGCCGCAAGGCTCCGGCGGATGGCCGGGCCGAGATCCGGAAAATGACCGATTTCTGCACCCGTTTCGACGAAACGGAGGTTCCGGATCCCTATTACGGCGGGGCGGCAGGGTTCGAGCGGGTGCTCGATCTGTTGGAAGACGCCTGCGACGGATTGCTCCGCTATGTGAGCCGGCAGGCGGAGACGGAACGGTAGATGCCGTCTTCGGGTTTCCCGGAATCTTATTCGCCGGTTTTACCGGTCAGCCAGAGTAGCTCGTCGATCATCGGGCGCAGCAGTTTCTCGGTCGCTGCGGGAGAAGCGGCCGTCCCTTTTTCGTCGAAAGTCTCCCCGGCCGAAATCACCGTGCACAGCATCGGTACGACCAACGCCCCGAGTTTCAGCAGCAAAGCCTGGAGTTGCTGTACCGTCGCGATTCCTGGCACTTTGCCCGAGGTGACCGAAACGACCGCCACCGGTTGGCGGCGCCACTCCTGCAGGTACAGGTCGATGACGTTTTTCAGCGCGGCTGAGAAGGAGGCGTTGTAGACCGGGGTGACGATGATCAGCGCGTCGGCCGCCACGAGTCGTTCGGTGAAATCGATCACTTTCCCGGACGGATTCGGCAGGAAGGCGAAACGTTCCTCGAACAGCGGAAAATCGTACGCTTTCAGGTCGAGTATTTCGGTTTCGGCCAGTTCGTTGGCCGTCAGATAGTGTTGAAGATAGAGGGCGACACGGTGACTGAGGCGTCCCGTCCGCACGCTGGACGATAGAATGGCAATCCTTTTCATAGTAATTCGATGTTCAAAACGGTGCTTTTCAAAGATACCGTTTTATCCGTGAATAAAAAATACCGAACGATCCGAATTTTAGTCGTTCCTGAAGCGGACGATGGCGCAAAAAGAGCGTATGGAATCAAATATTTTTGAATTATGGCAATTATTTTTAACTTTACGACCGGTCATAGCATTTTTTTATGTGCTGAATATCGTCATTTAATCTCCTCGGATTATGAAACGTATCGTATTCTTTTTGTTTTGTATGCTGTTTTCCTTTTCTTTTTCCGCCCCGGGAAAGGACCGGTCGTTCTTTTTCGTTCAGTTGAGCGATCCGCGGTTGGGCCTTTGTAGTGAGGACGGCGGTTTCGAGCGGGAAAAACAGCAGTTCAAGCAGTTTATCGACGCGATCAACCGGTTGAAGCCCGCATTCGTGGTGATTTCCGGGAATCTGGTGAACGACCGCGGGAACGCCGCCCAACTGGCCGGGTTCCGGGAGTTGTGCCGCCGGATCGATTCGAAAATCCCGATTTATCTGTTGCCGGGCGCCTGCGACGTAGGGGACGAAGCCTCGCCCGAAGCGGTGCAGGATTTTATCGGCCGGTACGGCAGCGATCGTTTCGTTTTCCGTAAGGAAGGGTGTTGCGTGATCGGCCTGAATACGCCGGTCGTAAAAGCGGGAAACTCCGGGCAGCGCCGGCAGCAATACGATTGGCTCGAAAAGCAGCTCCGGCACGCCGGGAAATACCGGCGCCGGATACTGATCGGACATCATCCGTTTTTTGTAAACCGGCCGGACGAACCCGACGCCGACGAAAACATTCCGTCGCAGGAACGGCAGCGATACCTCGATCTCTGCGCCCGTTATCGCGTCGATCTGGTGCTGGCCGGACACCTGTGTCGCCGGACGGAATCCGATTTTAACGATACGCATTTCTCGGTAGCCGGTTCAGCCGGCCACCCGGCGGGAAAAGAGAAACCCGGTTTGCAGATTGTGATCGTTCATCCGGAACGGATTCATGCGGTTTATTACGAGATCGACCGGATCCCTTCCTGCGTGGAATTATTTCGCCATTAACCCGGACCGATATTGTTTCTGCCTGAAAATGTGATTAAAACGGGGCGATAGCGTAGAAATTCGTAAATTTCCGTAACTTTATCGCGCCGATTGTGCGACGCAGGAAGCGCCGCAACGATCGGTCGTATCTAAAAGCATCAGAACAGTTATGGAGAGTACCGAACAGATACTTTTTCTCGGGTTGGGCTATATCGGCCTGCCGACGGCGGCCGTGGCCGCATCCAAAGGATTGCAGGTCATCGGAGTCGATATCGATCCGCAGGTCGTGGATACCGTCAACCGGGGCGAGATTCACATTGTCGAACCGGGATTGCGGGAGGTAGTCCGCGAAGTCGTGCGGGCGGGACGGTTCCGGGCCGCTACGAAGCCGGTCGCGAGCGGCGTTTACCTGATCGTCGTGCCGACTCCGTTCAAAGGGAATCACGAGCCGGACGTTTCGTACGTGGAGGCCGCTACGCGTTCGGTCGTTCCGTTGCTGAAAGCGGGCGACCTTTTTATCATCGAATCCACTTCGCCGGTCGGAACGACCGACCGGATGGCGAGGCTGATCTTTTCGGAGCGGCCCGAGCTCGAAGGGCAACTGCACGTCGCCTACTGTCCGGAGCGGGTGCTGCCGGGCAACGTGTTGCACGAGTTGGTGCACAACGACCGGGTGATCGGCGGGATCGACGAGGCTTCGACGCAGCGGGCGATAGCTTTTTACGCCCGTTTCGTGGAGGGCGCGCTGCATCCGACCAATGCCCGGACGGCCGAGATGTGTAAGCTGACCGAAAATTCGTCGCGTGACGTTCAGATTGCCTTTGCCAACGAACTTTCGCTGATCTGCGCCAAAGCGGGGATCAACGTCTGGGAATTGATCGAACTGGCGAACAAACATCCGCGCGTACATATCCTGCAACCCGGCAGCGGGGTGGGGGGCCACTGCATTGCGGTCGACCCTTATTTTATCACGGCCGATTTTCCGAGCGAGTCGCAGTTGATCGCCAAATCGCGCGAGATCAACAATTATAAGGCCTTCTGGTGCGCCGGGCAGGTCAAAGCCGCTATCCAGCGGTTCAAAGTGACGCAGGGGCGTCCCCCGCGGGTAGCCCTGATGGGACTGGCTTTCAAGCCGAATATCGACGACCTGCGCGAGAGTCCTGCCAAGTATATCGCTTCGAAAGTGATGGAGGGGGAGGATGCCGATTACCGGATCGTCGAGCCGAACGTGCGGGAGCATCCGGTATTCAAACTCGCCGATTACCGGAAGGCTTATGCCGAATCCGATATCATCGCTTTTTTGGTGGCGCACAAAGAATTTAAAACTCTGGAATATCGGGACGACGCCGTTATTCTCGATTTTTGCGGCGTTTTTAAAAAACAGTAACGGAATGAAAAAAATCATGCTGGTTTTCGGCACCCGGCCGGAGGCGATCAAAATGGCCCCGCTGGTCGGAGCGCTCCGGGAGCGTCCCGACCGGTTCGAAACGGTCGTCTGCGTCAGCGGACAGCACCGCGAGATGCTGGATCAGGTGTTGCGTCTGTTCGGGATCGTTCCCGATTACGACCTGAATATCATGAAGCAGGGGCAGGATCTCTACGATATTACGACGGCTGTGCTGGCCGGGATGCGCGGCGTGCTGGCCGAAGCGAAGCCGGACGTGGTGTTGGTGCACGGCGATACGACCACTTCCGCGGCCGCCGCGCTGGCGGCTTTCTACGCGCGGATTCCGGTGGGGCATGTCGAAGCGGGCCTGCGTACGCACGATATGTACAACCCATGGCCCGAGGAGATCAACCGTCAGTTAACCGGGCGGCTGGCGTCGTTTCACTTCGCGCCGACCTCGCTGGCCCGCGAAAACCTGTTGCGGGAGGGCGTTCCGGACGACCGGATATTCGTGACCGGCAATACGGTGATCGATGCGCTCCATGCGGTGGTCGGACGGATCAAGTCGGACGAGGCCCTGGCCGGGAGACTGGCAGGGGAGCTGCGGCGGGCGGGATACGATGCCGCGAGGCGATTGTCCGATCGCCGGCTGGTGCTGATTACCGGACACCGGCGGGAAAATTTCGGGGACGGCTTTTTGCGTATTTGTACGGCGATCCGGACGCTGACCGGCAGGTTCCCGGAGGTCGATTTCGTCTATCCGATGCACTTGAACCCGAACGTGCGGCGCCCGATCGGCGAGGTTTTCGGGACGGACGCGCCGCAGAACCTGTTCTTGATCGAACCGCAGGAATACCTGCCTTTCGTATACCTGATGGAGAAAAGCGCGGTCGTGCTGACCGACAGCGGAGGCATTCAGGAAGAGGCTCCGGGGCTCGGTAAACCGGTGTTGGTGATGCGCGAAACCACCGAACGGCCGGAGGCCGTGCAGGCCGGTACGGTCAAGTTGGTCGGTACGGACGAGGCCCGGATCGTTTCCGAGGTTTCCGCTTTGTTGACCGACCCCGTTTATTACCGGGCAATGAGCGAGGCCGTGAATCCCTACGGGGACGGGGAGGCCTGCGGACGGATCGTCCGGTTGCTGGAATAGACTGTTGGCAAAACCCGAAGTCGGGATATCTGTTTAGCGAAAAGCGCGACTATTTGCGTCTTTTCGGAATAATTTTACGGATGAATTTGTTATTTCAGAAAAAATAATTTAATTTTGATATTAAGGCCGTCTGGAACGGTTTTTGGGTCTGAATACGATATTTGCGCATCCTTAAATTTTTGACCTATGAAAAAGAGAATGAAATTGGTTTTGGCAATGATTCCGGCGCTGGCTTTGGGCGGTTGCAAGTCGGCTCTGGAAATTCCCGTCGTCGAGACGGGGTGGGATATTTACACCGGCGGACAGTACCGTTACGGACCTTCCATCATCGTCAACAAAGACGGCTCGGTCGATGCGTGGTTCGCCGCTCCGGGCGGTTATCACGACGACGGCAATCTGAAATTCGATGCCGATGCCGTCATGAAGCCGGTCGTGCTGGGCAAAGGCATGACGGCCGCCCAGCGGTTCGCCGAAACCAAACCGTTCTATTCGGTACGCGTGATCTGCCCGAATCAACAGGCGAAAAACGCATCGCTTACGTTCAGCCTGTACCGGTGGGATACCGACTATAAAACGACCCTGCGGCACCGTCCGGTGGCCACGCAGCGCTATGAAAATTATAAGGACAACCAGAGCCTGGAGCTGGTCAACAAGGATAAGTTTCCGTACGGCGAATACTTGTGGACGCTCAGCGACGGCAACAACGACCAGTGTATGGTCTGGCAGTCGGATAAGAATATGGAAGGGGTGACCAACTATTTGAACGGAGAAGAGGTCGCCGGTAGCTTCCGGGCACGCGTGTCGCAGGACTTTTCGGACGGAACCATATTCTGGGATCAGGCTTCCTATCAGCATTCGACCGACGGAGGCAAAACGTGGACTCCGGAGCAGATGGTGCTGCTTCCGACCGAATTTGCTTCCGATCATTTTTCGGTATGCGACCCGGCCGTAGCCCAGTGGGGCGATTATTACTATGCGGGTTATACTTCTACTGAAAACGAGGGGATGGTCGAAAACCATGTTTATATCGCCCGTTCGAAATCGCCGGTAGGCCCGTGGGAAAAGTGGAACGGTTCGGGCTGGACTACCGGGACGGACGTACAGCCGATGATCCGGTACACGGACGATCCGAAGAAGTTCGGAGCCGGGGAGCCGTCGTTCGTGGTGCTCGGCGACAGCGTCTATTGCTATTATACCTGGAATGCGACGGGCGACGAGTCGATAACGACCCGGTTGGTTACGGCCGATGCGAACGATCCGAATTGGCCCGCCCATCTGAATTTCCACGGGACGGTGATCAATAAGAGCGACATCAAAGGGGCCGATCATTGCGATGTGAAATACCGTGACGATCTCAAGAAATTTCAGGCGATCCATGCCGCCCAGCGGATGGGTCCCGACAGCTATATCGTGTTGTGGGAATCGGAGGACGGAATCCATTTTACCCGGAAAGGAGAGATTCGTGATAATTTGAAGCCTTACCTGCACAATTGCGGGTGGAGCGGCGACGGCCGGGGACACATGCGCAAAGGGGTGCAGCAGTATATCTCCTATGCGTACGGCACGCCGGAAGCTGCGTGGGGACAATGGAATACGTGGTGGAGTCCATTGAAACTGACCGAATAACCAAACTACTATGAAAAGAAGGAACCTGTTGTTCCCATTGCTGATAACGGCGATGGGCTGGGGATCGTGCGCTAAAAACGATCCCGGAAATGTCGGAAACGGATCGCTTGTTGTCCGCCTGGATGTCGATCCGACCGTGAGAGTCGTAACTGCGTCGGCAACCAAAAGTGCGGATGCCGCCACCTTCACGCTCGAGATCCTGCAAAACGAAACGGTGATTAAAAAGCTGTCGCCCATCGGCGTCGATCCGGGGCCTATCGAATTGCCTTCGGGAGTTTATACGGTGCGGACCTATTCGCAGTCTTTTACTGCGCCGGCTTTCGATACGCCCGTTTACGGCGGATCGGCGGGGGTGTCGATCGCCGTTGACAACGAAACCCCGGTTTCGATCGGCTGCAAGCAGACCAATGCCGGCGTCCGGGTCAGCTATTCGGAAGCTTTTCGCGCCAACCATTCGACGCGTTCAACGACGATCCGGCAGATCCAGGGCGCTCTGACATTTACTGACGACGACGTTTCCGGTGGGCGAATCGGCTATTTTCCGGCCGACCGGGCGACGATCGTCGTTACGGCCGACGGAGTGGAATACGAGCAGGAGCTGACGCTGGATGCCCAAACCGTCTATAACGTGAGCGTCGACGACGCGCCTCAGTCGGTTTCGGGAAACCTGAAACTCGATATTACGGTTTCGACCGATGTGAGCGAGCAGGACGTGGCGGTCGTTTTCCCTTCCGGCGTGGTCGATTATACGGAGACGATGGGCGGCGTTCCCGTTTCGGTCGAGCAAAATGTCAGCGGGTATGCGAAATGGTCGTACCTGAAAGCTTCGTATGCGGGATCGGGCGCTTTCGTTTCGTCGGCCGCTCCTTCCGATTACAACGGCGCTTCCGGCGGAAATTACCTGTTGTTCAAGACGTCCGGCGCCTATTTTACGGTTTCGGGCCTGAATACGTCGATGGCGGCGAACGATCTGGTGTTGTCGTTCGGATGCTGTAGTTTTTCGCAGGCTTACGATGTGAATAACCTGACGGTCAGCGTGAGTCAGGATGAAGGGGCTAATTTTACGCAGCTTCCGATCGCGTCCGATGCTCGTCCGGCGAATAAAAAATGGGCTCAGGTCTCCGTTACGGAGGGAATCCCGAAGACCAAAAATCTGGTGATTCGTTTCGATTGTCTCGGAACGAATTACGGAATCGACGACATCCGATTGAAAACGCTGTAAAAAGCAGCGAAAACAACGGGCGTTCCTCCCACAGGAGGAACGCCCGTTTCATGCCGGATATCGTTCCGGACGATTATCTCCAACGGGTCGTATAATTTTTCAGTTCCTGTCTCAATTGCGGATGTTTACCGCCGGTCAGCCGGTCGAGAAGCTGGTGAAATTCGGCCCCGTGGTTTTTATGTAGCGTGTGGCAGAGTTCGTGAACGATGACGTAGTCGATCAGGTGGTCGGGCAATTTCATCAGATGGATGCTCAGCGACAGGTTGTTTTCCGACGAGCAACTGCCCCAGCGCGACCGGGTGTTGCGGATCGTCACGGTTCCGCAACGGAATCCGAATGTTTTACAAAGTGCGTCGACCCATTGCGGCAGGTAGGCTTTCGCTTCGATACGCCATGCTTCCTCGATTCCCTGCTGGATGATCCGCTGAACCTCCGGAGCGTCGTATCGCAGGGCGGCGGGATAACTGACCCGGATGATTCCGTTTCCGATCCGAGCCGAAGGGCTCAAGCAGGGACAGGGGTTCAACTGCAATACGTGACTGCGCGTAGCGTAGGGCAGTTCGATCGTTTCGTGCGGGTAGCGCCTGGCGAGCCGTTCCCGGGTACGGACGGCCCATTGTTCCTTTTCGTTCAGAAATTGGATCGCCTGCCGGTCGCTGACCCCCGAAGGGATCGACAGGCGTATTTCACCCGTTGCCCGGATGCTGATGCCGAGCCTGCGTAACCGCGACGAGCGGACGACCGTGATCGCACCGAGCGACGGATGGTGATATTCCGCCATGAACTTTGCTTATTTAACCAGTTCCGTTTCGGCCCGGTCGACCCGGTCGAAATGGAACTTATCGAGCGTTTGCTGCATCAGGGCCGAAATTTCGTCGGTACACAGGTTGCCGATACTCCCTTCGTGGGTGTGGTGTACGGTTTTTTCTGCTTTAAAATTCCCGTTTTCGATGTCGATCCCTACTTTTTTGTAGGCTTCCCGGAATGGAACTCCGTTGAGCACCATGTTGTTGACCACTTCGACACTGAACAGGTAATCGTATTTCGGATCGTCCAGAATGTGCTCTTTAACCTGCAGGTTTTCGAGCATGTAAACTGCCATATGAATGCAGCTCCGCAGTTCGGCGATGGCCGGGAAAAGCACTTCTTTGAGCAACTGCAGGTCGCGGTTGTATCCGCACGGCAGGTTGGTCGTCATCATTGCGATCTGGTTCGGAAGTCCTTGGATCAGGTTGCATTTGCCCCGGATCAGTTCCCATACGTCCGGATTTTTCTTGTGCGGCATGATGCTCGATCCGGTGGTCAACTCGGCCGGATAGGAGATGAATCCGAAGTTCTGGTTCAGGAACAGCGTGTTGTCCATCGCCAGCCGCGCCAGCGTAGCGGCGACCGACGACATGGCCTGCGCCATGATCCGTTCGCTCTTTCCGCGCCCCATCTGGGCATATACGACGTTGTAACTCAGCGTGTCGAAACCGAGCAACTGCGTGGTCATCGTACGGTTCAGCGGGAACGACGAGCCGTATCCGGCGGCCGATCCGAGCGGATTCTTGTTGCAGATGCGGTAGGCGGCGTGCAGCATTTCGGTATCGTCCACCAGGCTTTCCGCATAGGCTCCGAGCCACAGCCCGAACGAGGACGGCATTGCGATCTGCAGGTGGGTGTATCCCGGCATCAGCACCTCTTTGTACTTTTCCGAAAGTTGTTGCAGCCGGTGGAACAACTGCTCCACGTCCGCTACGATCTCCCGGATCTGCCGCCGCAGGAAGATCCGCAGGTCGACCAGCACCTGGTCATTGCGCGAACGGCCGCTGTGGATCTTTTTGCCGGCGTCGCCGATGCGCTGCGTCAGCAGGAATTCGACCTGCGAGTGCACGTCTTCGACGCCCTCTTCGATCGTAAATTTTCCGGCCGTGATGTCCCGGTAAATGTTTTTGAGTTCGCGCTGCACGTTTGCGAGGTCTTCGCTGCCGAGCAGTCCGATGGATTCGAGCATGCGCGTGTGCGCCAGCGATCCCAGGACATCGGCTTCGGCAAGAAAGAGGTCCATCTCGCGGTCGCGCCCGACGGTGAACTGTTCCACCGCCTTATTCACGTCGTTGGTTTTTTGCCACAACTTCATCTGTCTGTCGTTTTTGGGTTTTAAACAGGGAGCGTACGGGCATTTGCGGGTACGCCCCGTAATTCTATTCTTGTTTGGCGATTCCGTTCATCACTACTTCCACCCGGTTCGGCGAATCGGAAATCTTCTTTGCGAGCCGGGCGATGTCTTCCGGGGTGATCGCGTTCAGCGTTTTCAGGTATTCGGTGTGCGAGTCGGTTCCGTAGCGGTAGAAAGAAGTGAGCTGCCCCAGCCAATAGCCGTTTTCCTTGATCGACTGCGCATAGCTTTTCTGTAAGAACTCTTTCACTTTGTCGAAAGCGGCTGCGGTCGGGCCTTCGTCGCCCACTTTTTTCAGTTCGGCCAGCGCCCGGTCGGCCAAAGCTTCCGATTTCTCGTTGCTCGTATCGAAACTGATCGTGAACGCATACCGGTTGTACGGTTCGCGCAGCAGCGAAGCCTGCGTGCTGACCCCATAGGTACCTCCCTCCTCGGCGCGGATCGTTTCGACATAGACGATGTCCATGATCTGTTTGAGAAAGGTCATTTCGAGTTGGTCTTTCAACGAATAGCGTTCGTCGCCGCTGATCGTGACGACGACCGTCGCTTTCGGTGTGGATACTTCTTTGTCGAAGCGGGATTCGCGGTTTCCCGGCACGATGAATTCGATGTGCCGAGCCGTTTCTTTCTGCGCTGAACCCGGCAGCGAGGCGATATACCGTTCGATGTCGGGACGTATGCTCTGCGGATCGACGTTACCGACGAAGATGAACGTGAAATCCGCCGCATTGGCGAAACGCTGTCTGTAAAGTTCCAGAATCCGGTCGTACGAGTAGCCGTCGAGACGCTGCGGCGTCAAGCGGCGGTAGCGCGGGTTGTTCCCGTATATCGCCCGGTTTAACGTATCCTGCATCGTTATCGAAGGATTGGCTTCCTGGTTGGCCAGGACGGTGCGCGTCTGGTTTTTCCAGGCCGAGAACAGGACGGTGTCTTCGCGCGGTTCGGTGAACAGCAGGTGGGTGAGTTGCATCAATTCCGAAAAATCTTTCGGCGAACAACTGCCCGAAACGCCTTCCGACGTGCTGCCGATATAGGGTTGGTAGGAGATCCGTTTGCCGGCGAGTTTCTTTTGCAAGTCGGTCGGCCGGAATTTGCCCAATCCGCCGACGAGCGCCGTACCGGTCGGGAAATTCATGTACAACGAATCGCCGTCTCCGTAGGCGGAAGTTCCTCCGAGGCTGATCGCTTCGAATAGGATTTCGTCGCTCTTGAAATCGGTCGGCTTGAATACGACGCGCGCTCCGTTGCTCAGCGTCCACACTGTCGTGCCGAATACCGGGTCGGTCTGCTCGGAAACGACGGTTCCCGCCTGCGGTTCGCGGTCGAGAAATCCGCCTTCGTCCAGTTTCTCCTCGTACGGGGTCACCGGGGCTTCGTACGCTTTGCGGTAGGCTGAGACGAATTCTTTTTCGGTCGGGAAGTTCAGCGAGTCTTTGGACGGGGCCATCATCATCAGCGCGATGTTGTGATCCGGGAACATCGTCCTGAAGATATCGTTGATGCTGTCCAGTGTGATCTCCGGAGCGCGTTTCAGATAGTAATGATACAGGTATTCGGCGCTCGCAAGCGGTTCGTTTTCGAGGAAATTATCGAGGCACTCCTGCACGTAGGTATCGTTTTTGACCTTGTTCCGTTCGTTGTATTTATTCTCGAAGTAGCTGGCCAGTTTCGCCTGCGCCCGCTGGTATTCGGGTGCGGTGAAGCCGTATTCGCGGGCCCGCTTCAGTTCGCCGATCCCGGCGTCGAGCGCCCGCTGCCAAGCGTCGTCCCGGAAGGCCACGTAAAGCTGATAAGCGCCCTTGGTTTTGGCCAGGAAATAATCGTCGTCGCCGAATCCCGCATACAGGTACGGAGGGTCGGCCTGTTGGGTCAGTTCGGCCAGTCGCGCGTTCAGCATGATCGAAAACGTAGACTGAATATAATCGTTGTCGAGCGCTTCGGTCGTTTTCATTCGTTCGGGCGTCAGCTTGTCGTGTTTGTAGAAAACGGCCAGCGACGAAGAGGTCGCTTCCGGATCGGTGGCGATGGCTGCGATCGGTTCCGCATTGTCTTCTACCGGGAAATATTTCCGTTCGGCGGCGCGCTTGTGGCGCGGGATATCCTGCCACATTGTTTTGATCCGCGCCTCGACGCTGTCCACGTCGATGTCGCCCACGACGACGATCGCCTGCAAATCCGGACGGTACCATTTTCTGTAATAATTTCTCAGCACTTCGTACGGAAAATTGTCGACCACTTCCATCAATCCGATCGGCATTCGGCTCGCATAACGATTGCCGTTCGGGTAGAGTTTCGGCAGCAGGCTGTCGTACATCCGGAGCGTCGCGTTGCTGCGCGTGCGCCACTCTTCGTGGATCACTTTGCGCTCGCGGTCGATCGCGTCGTCTTCGAGCAGGATGAATCCCGACCAGTCGTGCAGGATCAGCAGGCAGGAGTCCACCAGTCCCGGCTTTACGGTCGGCACGTCGGTAATGTTGTAGACCGTTTCGTCGACCGAAGTGTAGGCGTTCAGATTCGCGCCGAACTTGATGCCGTTCTGTTCGAGGTAACCGGTGAGTTTCCCGTCCGGGAAGTTTTTGGTTCCCGCGAAAGCCATGTGTTCGAGGAAGTGCGCCAGTCCGCGCTGATTCTCCTCTTCGAGAATCGATCCGACCCGCTGGGCGATGTAAAAGTTGGCCCGTTCTTTCGGCAGGTCGTTGTGCCGGATGTAATAGGTCAGACCGTTCGGCAGTTTTCCGACGCGCACCGCCGTATCGACCGGAACGGGCTGGTATTTCGGTGCGCGGTGGCCGTACATACTCGCAGCGGCGAGCACGACGGCGGCAGTCAGAATTAGTTTTTTCATACGTCCGAATTTTAGGTTTGTCCGATCCGTTTCGTCGGCGTGGTCGGATTCGTTACAATATCGCGGATAACATCTTTATATACAGTTCGATCCCTTCGCGGATTTCGCTCAAATGGACGAATTCGTCGGCGCTGTGCGACCGGGCGCTGTCCCCGACGCCGAGCTTCAGCGACGGGATGTCGAGCAGCGCCTGATCCGACGTCGTCGGCGATCCGTAAGTCGTGCGTCCGAGCGCCAGGCCCGCTTGTACGATCGGATGATCCGGCCGGATGCTCGACGGTCGCAGGCGCGTGGAACGCGCTTTCACTTCGCAGCTCACATGCTCCTTAATAATCTCTAAAACCTCCTCGTTCGTGTAACGGTCGGTGACGCGGATATCCACCGTGAAGCGGCATTCGGCCGGAACCACGTTGTGTTGCGTTCCGGCCGAGATGATCGTCACGCTCATCTTGACCGCACCGAACAGGTCGGACACCTTCGGGAAACGGTACGTGCGGAACCACTCGATGTCCTGCATCGCCTTGTAGATCGCGTTGTCCCCCTCCTCGCGCGCCGCGTGTCCGGCTTTGCCGTGCGCCGTACAGTCGATGACCATCAGTCCGCGTTCGGCGATGGCCAGTTGCATCAGCGTCGGTTCGCCGACGATCGCGAATTCCAGCGGCCCCAATTCCGGGATCACGCATTCGAGTCCGTCGTGCCCGCTGTTCTCCTCCTCGGCCGTGATCGCTACGCATAAGTTATACTTCAGGTCTTTCCGGTCGTAAAAATGCAAAAAGGCTGCCAACAGCGATACCCCGCTGGCCCCGGCGTCGTTGCTGCCGAGCCCGTACAGCCGGTCGCCCTCGACGGTCGCTGCGAACGGGTCGCGCGTGTAGGCGCCGTTCGGTTTGACGGTGTCGTGGTGCGAGTTCAGCAGAATGGTCGGTTTGGCCGGGTCGTAGTGGCGGTTGAACGCCCAGACGTTATTCTTTTTCCGGTGCACTTCCACGCCGCGTTCTTGCAGGAATTTGGCCAGCAGCCCGGCGGTTCCGGCTTCTTCTTTGCTGAACGAAGGGGTTTGGATCATCTGTCGCAACAGAGCGACCGCATTTTCGTATAATTGTTCCGTTTCCATAGCGTTATCGATTGTTTATCCGTTGCCGCGCCGTTTCGAACAGCATGACGGCGGCGGCGGCCGAAACGTTCAGCGACTCGATGCTGCCGACGATCGGGATCGCCAATTGGAGATCGCACATCTTGAGCACCTCTTTCGAAATGCCTACGTCCTCGCTGCCCATTACCAGCGCGGTCGGCTTGGTCAGGTCGGCCTCGAACAGCAGCGTGTTGCTCTTTTCGGTGGCCGCTACGATCTGCATTCCTTCGCTTTGCAATATTCTCAGCGTGTTGCGGACGCTGCCGACCCGACTGACGGGAATGACGCTCAGCGCTCCGGCCGAACTTTTCATCGACTCGGCGTTGACCGGCGCGGAGTTCTTGACCGGCATGATCAGCCCGTGCGCTCCGGCGCATTCGGCGCTGCGGGCGATCGCCCCGAAGTTGCGCACGTCGGTCACCCCGTCGAAAACGACGACCAGCGGCGTTTCGTCCTCCGGAATCCCAGCCAGCATGTCGTACACGTCGACATATTCGATCGCCGCCGTCAGCGCGACGGCTCCCTGGTGGTTGCCGTTGCGGGTCAGGTAATTCAGTTTTTCGATCGGAACCCACTGCACGTGGATGCGCTTGCTGCGGCACAGTTCGGCCAACTCGTTCAGCAACACGCCGTCGGCGCCCTTTTTCAGGTACACTTTTTCGAGCTGTTTGCCCGCCTCGATCGCCTCGATGATCGGGCGTAGCCCGAATATCATGTTTTTCTTTTCCATCGTTTTTCTTTTTTCGGGCTTTGGTCGCCCCGGCGTTGCCGCCGGGTCTACGAGGCCAGCGTTTCTTTCAGGTTTTCCAGCGTGATGCTGAGTTCTTCCCAGCGGTACGTCAGTTTATTGAGTTTGTCTTTCAGTTCGTTGTAATGCGCGTAGAAGCTGCCGTCCGCCAGGTCGATGCCGTGTGCGGCGGGGTCGGCCAACTGCCGGTCTTTTTCGGCGATCTCCTTTTCGAGCGCCATGATCTCCTGTTCGGCCTTTTCGACGTCGCGTTCCGCTTTGCGGAGCTGTTTTTCGGCTTCCCGTTTCTGTTCGTACTGCGCCTTGCCGGACGGCCCTTTGGGCTTTTGTTCGGCTGTAACGACGGGAGCTTTCTGTTCGATTTCGCGCATCGACTCGATTTGCCGGTCGCGTAGGAAATCGTAAATGCCGCCCAGGTGCTCCTTGACCCGTCCGTCGCGGAATTCGTATACCCGTTCGACCAGCCCGTCGAGGAACTCGCGGTCGTGCGAAATGACGATTACCGTGCCGTCGTATTTTCTGACGGCGTCTTTGAGGATGTCCTTCGAACGCATATCCATGTGGTTGGTCGGCTCGTCGAGTACCAGCAGGTTGTACGGTTCGAGCATCAGCCGGGCCATAGCCAACCGCGCCCGTTCTCCTCCGGACAGTACGCGCACCTTCTTGTCGATGTCCTCGCCGCGGAACAGAAATGCCCCCAGGATATCGCGCAGTCGCGTCCGAATGTCGCCGACGGCCACCCGGTCGAGCGTGTCGAATACCGTGAAATCGCCGTTCATCAGGTCGTCCTGATTTTGTGCGTAGTAGCCGATGCGGACGTTGTGTCCGATGCGGACGCTGCCTTCGGTCGGCTCCAGTTGCCCGATCGCCATCCGCGCGAACGTGGTTTTCCCTTCGCCATTGCGGCCGACCAGCGCGATTTTTTGTCCGCGTTCGATCGTAAACGTCGCGCCCGAAAAGACGTGCTTTTCGCCGAAACTTTTGCCGGCGTCTTTCGCTTCCACGACGATCTGTCCCGAACGCGGGGCCGGCGGAAACTTGATGTTCAGCCGGCTGAGGTCCTCCTCGTCCACTTCGATCCGTTCGATCTTTTCGAGTTGCTTGATGCGCGACTGCACCTGGTTCGATTTGGTCGGCTTGTAACGGAAGCGTTCGATGAAGTCTTCGGTCTGTTCGATCATCTTTTGCTGGTTCACGTAGGCCGCCATCTGCTGCTCGCGCCGTTCGCGCCGCAGCTCGACGTACCGGCTGTACGGCACGCGGTAGTCGTACACCTTGCCGAGCGATATTTCGATCGTCCGCGTGGTGACGTTATCGAGGAATGCGCGGTCGTGCGAAATCAGCACGACCGCGCCGTTGTACTCCTTCAGGTAGTTTTCGAGCCATCCGATGCTCTCGATGTCGAGGTGATTCGTGGGTTCGTCGAGCAGGAATACCGACGGCCGGCGAAGCAGCAGCTTCGCCAGTTCGATGCGCATCCGCCATCCGCCGCTGAACTCGCTGGTCGCCCGTCCGAAGTCGCTTCGTTGGAAGCCCAGTCCGAGCAGCGTCTTTTCGACCTCCTCCTCGCGGTTCATCCCGCCGAGAATGTGAAAGCGGTCGGTCGCATCGTTCAACCGGTGCAGCAGCTTTTCGTACCCCTCGCTTTCGTAGTCCGTCCGCTCGGCGATCTCCCGGTTCAGTTGCTCGATTTCGCGTTCGAGTCCGATCACTTCCGAAAAGGCCGATTCGGTTTCGGCGAACAGCGTGGTCGTGTCGGCCACCTTCATCTGTTGCGGCAGGTAGCCTACCGTGCAGTCGCCGTTGCGCGAAACGGTTCCCGACGAGGGCGGCTGTTCTCCGATCAGCACTTTCAGCATCGTCGATTTTCCCGCTCCGTTCTTGCCCACCAGACCGATCCGGTCTTTGGCATTGATCAGGAACGATACCTCCCTGAACAGATCCCAACCCCCGAAGCTGACCGTAAGATTGTCTACCGATATCATCGTTTGTCTATACGTTCAACAGTTTGTGGATTGTCTCTTCCGGATCCGGGCTGGCGAATACCGTGCTTCCGGCAACCAGTACTTCGCATCCGGCGGCATACACCTCGGCGGCGTTATCCAGCGTGATTCCGCCGTCGATCTCGATCATCGCCTGCGACCCGCAGCGGTCCATCTCCCGACGCAGTTCGGCCACTTTCTCGGTCGATCCCTCGATGAACGACTGTCCGCCGAAGCCCGGTTCGACGCTCATGATCAGCACCAGATCCAGTTCATTGAGATAGGGTACGATTGCCGACACCGGCGTTTTCGGCTTGATCGAAACGCCGGCTTTGACGCCCGCCTTTTTGATCGTCGCGATCGCGCCGTGCAGGTCGTCGGTCGCTTCGAGGTGGATCGTGACGATGTCCGCGCCGGCCTTGGCGAAGCGTTCGATGTATTTTTCCGGATTGACGATCATCAGGTGCGTGTCGAGCACCTTTTTCGTTCCTTTGCGGATCGGCGGCATCAGCGGAAATCCGAACGAAATGTTCGGCACGAATACGCCGTCCATCACGTCGATGTGCACCCATTCCGCTTCGCTGCGGTCGAGCATCGCGATGTCGTCGGCCAAATGTCCGAAGTCCGCCGAGAGCACCGAAGGGGATATGATTCTTTTCATGTTTTCTGAAGTTTTGGTTTTGTAAATGTCAAATTTGTACAAAGGTAATGATTTTATAGCTATTTTTGTTCTGCGGCCGGCGTTGCCGGCTAAATTTAAAGGACAGGAGAATGATCGAAGCGGGTTTGTTGTTCATCGGATTGATTGCGGGAATCGCTGCGGCGGCGTTGGCTTTCCGGCCGGCGTTCAGGCGGTATGCGCGGACGGAAGAGGCGTTGAAAGCGGATAACGAAGCCAAAAACGCACAGTTGATCGACCTGAACCGCCAGGCCGCCGAACGGGCGGCCCGGTGTGCGGCCCTCGAGGAGAAATTGCTCTATCAGCAGGCCGAAGCCGAGCGCGAGCGCGCCCGCCGCACCGAAGAGATCGCCGCGCTGCAAGAGCAGCAGCGTCTCGCTTTTAAAAATCTGGCTAACGACATTCTGGAGGAGAAGAGCCGGCAGTTCAAGCAGAGTAACCGGGAATCGCTGGAGTCGTTGCTGAAGCCGTTCCGGGAAAATATCGAAGGATTCCGCAAACGGGTCGACGAAGTGTACGACAAAGAGGCGCAGCAGCGTTTCTCGCTGAAAGAGGAGATTCGCAGCCTGAACGAGATGAACCGCCGGATGTCCGAGGAGGCCAACAACCTGACGCGTGCGCTGAAGGGCAATTCGAAGGTGCAGGGCGATTGGGGCGAAATGATTCTCGAAACGATCCTCGATAGTTCGCACTTGGTCAAGGGGATTCATTATTTTACGCAGGAGAACCTCAAAGACGCTGCGGGCAACAACCTGCGTCCGGACGTGATCCTGAACCTGCCCGACCGCAAGCAGATCGTCGTCGACTCGAAAGTGTCGCTGACGGCTTATGTCGCCTATACCGAAAGCGCCGATCCGGACGAAGCGTCGCGCGCGGTGAAGAATCACCTGCGGTCGGTGCGCAGTCATATCGACGAGCTGGGCAGCAAGCGTTACCAGGCGCTCGTAGACTCGCCGGATTTCGTTATCATGTTCGTGCCGAACGAGCCGGCGTTCTTGCTGGCGATGCAGTACGACCCGACGCTGTGGAGCGACGCTTATAATAAAAAGGTGATCGTCAGCAGTCCGACGAACCTGTTCGCGTTGCTGAAATTGGTCGACGACCTGTGGAAGCGGGACAAGCAGAACAAGAATGCGATCGCGATCGCCACCGAAGGGGCGAATCTGTACGACAAATTCGTCGGTTTCGCCGAGACGCTGACCGATCTGGGGCGCAGCGTTTCGGCTGCCGGGGAGAAATACGAACGGGCGATCAAACAATTGAAAACCGGCAGCGGCAACCTGATCCGGCGTACCGAGCGGTTGCGTGAGCTGGGGGTGAAAGCCACCAAAGACCTGCCTGCGCAGCTGTCCGATTACGACGATGGGGACCCGTTGCCGGGGGCGCAGGACGGCCGCTCGGGGCTTCAGGTTGAAAAAAATAACGGTATCGGTTAAATTTTTCTTGTTTTTTCCCGTTTTTATCGTACATTTGCACAGTTAAAAAATAAAGTATAACAAGCTAATCAGTTCAGAGGGACGATGAATCAGCTTTCGCTTTTTTGGGGTTATTATTTTTACTTCTACTTTTTTACCAAAAGCGGACTGGGGTTGCGTTGCCGATAGCGAAGATAAGTGCTTGTGCGAAAAATAATAAAAATCCCGGTCCGTAAGGAGCCGGGATTTTTTGTCGATACGGAAGATGTAAAAGAGACAGGAAGATGAACGGAAAGATGAAAGTGGCCATACAGGGTTACGAGGGGAGTTTCCACCACATTGTCGCCGAACGGTATTGGGGCGAAGGGATCGAGATCGTGCCGTGCCCGACATTCCGCGAAGTGGCTCGCCAGGTCGAAAGCGGCGACTCGGACTGCGGCGTGATGGCGATTGAGAACTCGATCGCCGGCAGCATCCTGCCGAATCTCGGCATCCTGCATAACAGCCGCCTGCAGGCGGTCGGCGAGTATTACCTGCATATCAGGCAGAACCTGATGGCGCTGCCCGGCGTGCGGTTGGAAGATATCGAAGAGGTGCACTCGCATCCGATGGCGTTGTTGCAGTGCGTCGATTTCCTCGATCCGCACGGCTGGAAGCTGGTCGAAACCGAAGACACCGCGCTCAGCGCCCGCCGGATCGCCGAACGGGGCACGCGCAACGCCGCCGCAATCGCCGGCGAACTGGCGGCCCGGCTGTTCGGACTCGAAATTTTGGCTCCCGACATCCATACGATCAAGAACAACTGCACCCGCTTTATGATTCTGCGCCCCGACCACCAGCCGATCGACGAAAAGGCCGATAAGGCGTCGCTGTGCCTGATGACCGACCACCGGCAGGGATCGCTGCTGCAAGTGCTGCGGGCGATGGAGGATTCGTCGATCAACATGACCAAGCTGCAATCGTCGCCGATCCCGAGCGAACCGTGGCACTATATGTTCCATATCGACATGGAATTCGCGTCGATGGACGATTATAACGAAGTGATCGAACGTATGCGCCGCGCGAGCCGCGAGCTGCACGTATACGGCGTTTACCGCAGAGGAGAACATTCGTAAATTTTAAAATAGCAAAAGATGAATCCGATCAAAGTGGAACTGGCCGAACGGCTGGGCAGCGTCGAGGAGTACTACTTCTCGAAGAAGCTGCGTGAGATCGACGAGATGCGGGCCGCCGGACGCGAGGTAATCAACCTCGGCATCGGAAGTCCCGATCAGCCTCCCCATCCGGAGGTGGTGGCCACGCTTGCCGCCGAAGCGGCCAAACCTGGGAATCACGGTTATCAACCCTATAAAGGCGCCGCCGTGCTGCGCAACGCATTCGCCGCTTGGTATCGGGATCGTTACGGCGTAACGCTCGATCCTGTGAGCGAGATCCTGCCGCTGATCGGCTCGAAAGAGGGGATCATGCACGTTTGCATGACCTACCTGGACAAGGGCGATAAAGTGCTGGTGCCGAATCCCGGTTATCCGACTTACCGCTCGGCGGCTACGATTGCCGGCGGGGTCTGCGTCGATTACAAATTACGCGAGGCGACCGGCTGGATGCCCGATTTCGACGAGATCGAACGGCAGGGGATACAGGGCGTCAAAATGATGATCGTCAATTATCCGCACATGCCGACCGGGGCGATACCCCAAGAGGGTTTGTTTCAGAAACTGGTGGATTTCGCGAAAAAGCATAACATCCTGCTGCTGCATGACAACCCGTACAGTTTCTTGCGTAACCCGCGTCCGGCGAGCCTGCTTGCGGCCGACGGGGCGATGGATGTGGCCATCGAACTGAACTCGCTGAGCAAAAGCCACAGCATGGCCGGTTGGCGTATCGGGATGATCGGAGCGGCGAAACAGCGGATTGACGAGATCATCCGATTCAAGAGCAATATGGATTCCGGAATGTTTTACCCGATGCAGGCGGCTGCGGCCAAAGCGTTGAGCCTCGGCGACGACTGGTACCGTTCGATCAACAAGTTGTACGGCAGCCGCGAAGCGAAAGCCTATGAAATCCTGAACCAGATCGGGTGTTCGTACGATGCGGGCCAGGCCGGTCTGTTCGTCTGGGGACGCCTGCCGGAGGGCGCGGGCGACTGTTACGAGTTTTCGGATAAAATACTGAACGGCTGCGGCGTCTTCCTGACGCCGGGCGGTATTTTCGGTTCGGAAGGGAACCGGTACGTCCGGATCAGCCTTTGCGCGACGGAAGAGTTGTTGCAGCGTTCGATCGATAAAATCAAGACATTGCTATGAAGGCGGCGGTAATAGGTATCGGGTTGATCGGGGGATCGTTCGCACTGACCCTGAAAGATAAAGGCATTTGCGAGGAAGTGATCGGAGTGGATAATTCCGAGCGCAACCGCGCCAAGGCGGTCGAATTGGGACTGGTCGATCGCACGCTTCCGCTGGACGAAGCGATTCCGGCTGCCGATCTGATCGTGCTGGCCACGCCGGTAGATTCGATTCCGCTGCTGGCCGTGAAGGTGCTGAACAAGGTCGACCGGCAGGTGGTGATCGACATGGGATCGACCAAACAGGAGCTTTGCGAGGTGATCGCCCAGCATCCCAGGCGCGGGCGCTTCGTAGCGACCCACCCGATGTGGGGTACCGAGTACAGCGGCCCGGAAGCGGCCGTTCACGATGGATTCGAAGGACGTACGGTGGTGCTTTGCGACGGTGCGGAGAGCGATCCGGACGCATTGAAACTGGTCGAGGATATCTACCGGAAAATCGGAATGCCGATTAAATACATGAGTTCCGAGGAGCAAGATACGCATACGGCTTACGTCAGCCACATTTCGCACATCACGTCGTTCGCGCTTGCGCTGACCGTGCTTGAGAAGGAGCGCGAAGAGGAACATATCTTCGATCTGGCGGGCGGCGGTTTCGAGAGTACGGTGCGTTTGGCGAAAAGTTCGCCGGAAACCTGGGCTCCGATTTTCATGCAAAATAAATATAATGTGCTCGACGTGCTGCGCGAGCATATCCATCAGTTGCAGATTTTCCGGCGCCTGCTCGAAAAGGACGACACCGAAGGACTGAAACAGATGATGCAGCGCGCGAACCGGATCAACCGGATTATAAAATAGGGCGTCCGGCGCCCGTTCGCCGGAATGAAAACAGGAAACGTAAAAAACATAAGGATATGAAACCGTTTGATATCAAAGCGAAACGTCCCTTGATTATCTCCGGCCCGTGCAGCGCGGAGACGGAGGAACAGACACTCGAGACTTGTCGGCAAATCGCTGCGACCGGCCTGGTCGACGTACTGCGCGCCGGCATCTGGAAACCCCGGACGAAGCCCGGTTCGTTCGAAGGAGTGGGCCTCAAAGGTCTGGCGTGGATGAGTAAGGCCCGCGAACTGACCGGCCTGCCGATCGGAACCGAAGTGGCCACGTCGAAACACGTCGAGGCCGCCCTCGAATTCGGGGTGGATGTGATCTGGGTGGGGGCCCGTACGACGGTCAATCCGTTCAGCGTGCAGGATATTGCCGATGCGCTGAAAGGGGCCGACGTGACGGTGCTGATCAAAAACCCGATGAATCCCGACATCGAACTGTGGAGCGGGGCGATAGCCCGGATGCAGAATGCCGGAATCACCAAGCTCGGCCTGATCCATCGCGGTTTTTCGGCCTACGGAGCCTCGCTGTACCGCAACAATCCGATGTGGCATCTGGCTATCGAAATGCGGAGCCGTTTCCCGGAACTGCCGATGATCTGCGATCCGTCGCATATCTGCGGCTGCCGGACGTATCTGCAGGAGGTTGCGCAGAAGAGCGCCGACCTCGATTACGACGGGCTGATCATCGAAAGCCATATCTGTCCGGACAAGGCGTGGAGCGACGCTTCGCAGCAGGTTACCCCGGACGGGTTGAAGGAGTTGCTGGGTAAGATCGTATGGCGTCGTTCGACGACCGACAGCCCGGATTACCAGCAGGCATTGGCGAAACTGCGCAGCCAGATCGACCAGATCGACGCCGAAATTTTCGAATTGATCAGCAAGCGGATGCGGGTGGCCGAGCAGATCGGACTCGTCAAACGCGACAACAACGTGACGATCCTGCAGGGCGGCCGATGGCAGAGCATCGTAGACCGCGTGGTTTCGCAGGCTCCGAAGTTGGGCGTCAGCACCGAATTCCTGAAAACGGTGCTCGAAGCGATCCACCTCGAAAGCATCAACCGCCAGAATATGGTGATGAACCGGTAAATTGCCGGAATCCGGTCGTGACGGGGCGTTCGGCATACGGTCGGACGCCCCGTCGCGTTCTGGGTGGAAATAATATTGTGTTATCGTGTTTGTATTCAGGATAATGACTTGTGAGATCGGCGATGCGTCAGACAGGAAGGATCTTCCGCGTCATGTATAAATATTCGTTATTTTCACGGTTTTTATTTTCCCTCGCCGCAATTTTTACATAACTTTAAAAACTTTATCGTAGATCCCGAATTTGAACGATTATGTTGAGAAATCCGATTATCGGCCAGTATGTAGAAGCGTTGACCGATCCGTTTCGTATTTTCAGGACGCTGGGGGAGGTTGTCCCCGAGCGGGATGCATACGGAGAACCGTTGTTCTGGTCGGGGAATTATTCGGTGATTTTCAAAGTCCGCTGCGCGGACGGAAAATATTACGCCCTGAAATGTTATACGCGCCTGCCGCGTCATGCCGCTGCGGTCTATGCGTCGCTCGGCGGCGGAACGGTTCCTTATTTGGTGCCGGCCCGTTTCCTGCCGGACGAGATTTATCTGTGCGAGCACTCGGGCGGAGGAGCTTATTATCCGGTAACTTTGATGGAGTGGGTCGAAGGCGAGTCGCTTGGCGGCCGGTTGGCTCGACTGTGCCGTAACGGCGACCGTACGGGGCTCAAGGAATTGGCCCGGGCGTTCGACCGGATGGCGCTGTGGCTGTTGGAATCGGATTTCGCGCACGGCGATCTGAAACAGGACAATCTGATGGTCGATCGGCAGGGGCGGTTGCGGCTGATCGATTACGACGGAGCCTATATCGGAGAACTGGCCGGACGGAAGGCAGAAGTCATCGGCTCGCCGGCTTACCAGCATCCGTCGCGCGATGCGGATTTTTTCGGGAAGGCGATCGACGATTATCCGATCGCCCTGATTAGCCTGAGCCTGCATGCGCTGGCACTCGATCCGTCGCTTTTCGGGCGTTATCACGACGGGGAGAATATTATTTTCGACGCTGCCGAGGTGAATCGGGGGAAGTCGGCCCTTTTCGACCGACTGATGCGGGAGTGGGCGCGCTGCGGCGCGTCGGCTTTGGTCGTTCTGGGCGGCTGGATGCAGCATCCGACGCCGGAAGTGAACGGATTGCCTGGGTTGTTGAGGGATTTATCGGGCAATGTGCCGGACGGATTGTCGGACGGGATCGAGATAGTCGACGACGAAAACCCGCGTTGCGCCGTATTTCGCTGCGACGGGCGGTTCGGGTACGCCGATTTGCAGGATCGGCGCATCCTGTTGCAGAACATCTATCTCGACGCGAAACCTTTCCGTGAAGGATTGGCCGTCGTGCGTCTCGAAGAGGGGTTTTGGATGATCGACCCTCGGGGACATTGTCGGATCGATTGCCGCGATTACCGGAGCGTGGAACCGTTGAGCGAAGGCCTGGCCCTGGTTTCTGACGGGAGCCTGTACGGTTTTATCGACCGGGAGGGCAGACGGGCGATCCCGCTGCGGTACGTGTTCGCAACCAGTTTCCGGGAAGGGCTGGCCGCCGTGCGGATCGGGGATAAATTCGGATATATCGACGTGTCGGGCGAGCTGGCGGGGCCGCCGGTTTTCGACTATGCCGGTTGTTTTCGGAACGGTCGTGCGCGGGTCGAAAAAAACGGAGAATCGTTTTTTATCGGGCGTTTCGATCGAAAGTGGCAGATTCGGGTCTGAAATGATCGCTACGGTTTGTTTATCCGGACAGGAATTGTAATTTTGTTAGAGCCTTAGCTAAATCGCAATTCTATGTATTCAGCCAGAATCAGCCGGAACTCTCCGGCAGCTTTCATTATCCTGATCGATCAGTCCGGATCGATGGCCGAAACGGTGGTAATCGATCGTAAAGAAGTTGTCAAAGCCAAAGCGGTGGCTTTTATCGTCAATATGCTGATCGCCGAGCTGCTCAACCGCAGCAGGCGGGAAGAGGGGTACCGCGATTATTTCGATATCGCCGTACTGGGGTATCACGGAGACGAGGTTGCTTCCCTGTGGAAGAACCCGAATAGAATGTTTATGCGTCCCAACGATTTGATAGGAAACGAACTGTCTCGCGTGCCCGTTCAACGGGAGCGCCGGTTGCCCGACGGCAGTACCGTCGTATCGTCGGTTTGCCAGAAGATCTGGGTGGAGCCTTATGCGGGCGGAAAGACGCCGATGTATCATGCGCTGACCGAGTGTTACCGGCTTTGCAAAGCGTGGTGCGGCGCGAAGGCGCACCGGAAGAGTTATCCGCCGACGATCTTCAACATTACCGACGGGGAGTCGTCCGACGGGGACGATTTCAAGTTGCAGGAGATCGCCGACAGTATCAAAGGACTCTCTACCGAGGACGGTGCTGCGCTGCTGATCAACATCCATATCTCTTCCGATGCGGAGCGTTCGCCCGTGTTGTTTCCCGAATCGAAAAAAGAGCTTCCCGATCAGCGTTACGCCCGGTTGCTGTACGATATGTCCAGTGAAATGCCGGCAATCTATAACGAAAGCATCGTCCAGCTGCGGGGACGCGACGGGGAGCGTTTCAGGGGGATCAGTTACAACGCGGCGATGACCGATCTGGTCAGTATGATGAATATCGGCTCCGTAAGTGCGAACCTTTTATTCTAAAACCTATGGCTTTATCGATATATAATTTGATTGAATCCGTTTGCAATCCGGCGGGCCGTTTCAAAACGTTGCGGGAGATCGGGGTAAAGACGGACGAAAAGGGCGATCCCGTTTTTTCATATTCGGGAACGACGATCAGTTTCTCGGTCGTGTGGAAGGGCAGGAGCTACCTGCTGAAATGTTCGCTGCGCGAGGAGCAGGAGAATACGTTGTCGTGGCGGCGGATTGCCGCCTATCTCCAGAGGATACGTTCCTCGTTTCTGGTCGGTTATTATTATCTGAGCGGAGAAATGCTGGTTTTCAACGACCGGGGAGCTGCCGGTTACATCGACGTGGTGTTGATGGAATATCCCGATCATATGCAGCCGTTGGATGAGTTTCTCGAAAAGGCCTGCATGGAGGGCGACAAGGAACGTATCCGTAAATTACTGACGGAATTTTGCCAGATGGCCGTGTGGCTGATCAACGACAACCTGGTTCACGGGGCGATCCGCGCATCGAACGTGATGATCGACAAGGATTGTTCGGTGCATCTGGTCAATTACGAGTACATGCAGATGCCGCGATCGGACGCTCCGGATTACGAATCGATTCGGGACGCCGACAACGTGATGGTAGCCAACCTGGCGTTGGGTATAAAAGCGGTTGCATCCGATCCGGCCGCTTTCCGGTATTTGAGGGGCAATGCGATATTCCGGTTTCCCGTGGTGCGTTCGCCCCTGCTTCCGATGTTTGCCGATGTCGCCAGGGAGGCGGGATGCGAACCGGTGTTGCGGATCGTCGAAATGCTTTCGTGCAGCAATCATACGTTGCACGGTCGTTTGGCGTTGAGCGAAGCGTTGCGGAAATTGTCAGGCGACCGTACGGAACTGGGTGTCGATTTGTCGGTAAAACTGGCGAACGAACGGAGACCGTCCGCTGCGGAGCCGGACGACAGCGATGCCCGGCGGGAGGAGTACCTGCTGAACCGTACGCAGCTTCAGTCGTTTTATTGTTGGGTCGGGCCGGTTTGCGAATCGTTGATCTGCGTCCGCAAGGGCGATCTGTGGGGTTATGTGGATTGTTCCGGGAATGAAGCGCTTCCATTGCGTTACGAGTGGGCGAGCGATTTCATGGAGGGGCGCGCCGAGGTCATGCGCAACGGTTGTTACGGGTTAATCGACAAAACCGGAAAGGAGATCCTGCCGGCGATTTACGAATTGGTCGAATGGAACAGCGAGCGCGGAATCGCCAAAGTCGCTTGCGACGGGCTTTTCGGATTATGCGACCGCGACGGGAAAGAGTTGGTTCCGTTTATTTACCGTTGGATGGGCGGCACCGAGAACGATTTGATTCTGGTCTTTTCCGAAAAACATTACGGTTATATCCGTCAGGACGGGACGGCCGTTATCCCGTTTCGTTATGACGATGCTTATGACTTTAAGGATGGAACGGCATTGGTCGTGCGCGGCGGGAAAAGTTACAAGATCGACATGCAAGGCCGTGAGGAGGAGACGACCGAAGAGTAGGCCGCGGGCATAAGGTACTGAAAATAAAAAGCGGGCGTGTCGACAGACACGCCCGCTTTTTCAGGTACTCGGTCATTTATTTCACCAGGCGCATTTCTTCGATCAGGCCGGAGGCGCCGGCGTACCGGTCGATGATCCAGAGAACGAAGCGGATATCGACGCAGACGGTCCTCGCATATTCGGGATGGAAATAGATGTCGCCGGACATCGATTCGCGGTTGCCGTCGAAAGCCAGCCCTACGAGGTTGCCCCGGCCGTTGAGAACGGGGCTGCCCGAGTTCCCTCCGGTGATGTCGTTATTGGTGATGAAGTCCGTGTAAAGGACTCCCTTTTCGCCCCATCTGCCCCAGTCTTTGGCCCGGATCAGCGAGAACATCTTGTCGTCCACCCGAAATTCGAAATCTTTCGGGTCGTTTTTTTCGAGGTATCCGTCTACCGTCGTGCGGAAGTCGTATTTTACCGCGTCGTACGGGCTGATCGACTCTACGTTGCCGAACGTGATCCGCATCGTGGAGTTGGCGTCCGGGTATTGCGGGAGCCCTTTCGATTCCCGCATCCGGTACAGCACTTTGGCGTACAGGGATTCGGTTTTGTCGACGTCGGTTTCCGCCTCTTCTTCGGCGTTGCGGACTCCGTCGCTGAACGTCATCGTCGAAACCGAAGCGGCGAGAGCTACCAGCGGATCTTGCATGATCTGGTCGGCCGTGCGCGGGGTTTCGAAGTATTCGCAGAGTTTTTCGAGGGTGGCGCACGCGCTGTTACGGAACGCGTAGTCGGCGATCGCTTCGGCATTGCCGTCGTAGCGGGTATAAACCTGTTGCAGATAGTCGCCCCACATCTGCGGCGGTACGTTGTCCGTGAATAGTTTCAGCATGGCGGCGAAAATCTCCTGATCGGTGGCCGGATCGTAGGCCGCGTACATTTTTTTCGTCAGGTTCAGCGCGTAGGCGAACGCTTTGTCTGTGACCCGCACGCTGTCGATCTTCTCTTTCCGCATCCGGTTGACCATCGACGCTACTCGGAAACCGGTCATCAGCGCGTCGCTCGGGCTGATCCAGGCCTCCTGGAAGTAGTTTTTCCGGCGGACGGCCTCCGCACGGGCCGCATACCCTTTTTTCAGGTCGGCCAGAACGCGGCCGTATTCGGTCTGCCGTTCGGGCGTTTCCGCGATCCACCGTTGCAGTTCGGTTTCTTCCGCTTCGCGGATGCCGGCGACGTCGTAACGACGCAGGCAGATGTTCTCCCAGGTCGCGTAATCGGCGTAATTGCTGAGGTTGAAATATTTGTCGCTGTACAACAGGCGTACTTTCGGATCGGCTTCCATGTGCTTTTTGATGATCTCCATCCGCTCGTGCCGCGCCCGGATCACGACCGGGTTGACGACCTGCTGTTTTTCGGCGACGGCGAACGACGACATGTACCGGTTGGTACGTCCCGGGAAGCCCAGCACCATCGTATAGTCTCCTTCGTGGACGCCGCCCGTCGATATGTCGAGCACTTTCGCCGGTTTGATCGGAACGTTGTCTTTCGAATACGGGGCGGGCTTTCCGTCTTTGTCGCCGTATACGCGGTATAGGGCGAAATCGCCTTTGTGCTGCGGCCATCCCCAGTTGTCCTGGTTGCCTCCGAACGCTCCGATCTTTTCGGGCGGAGCCCCGACGAGCCGGACGTCCTTATAGACTTCGTAATAGAACAGCAGGTATTTTTCCCCGCGCCACATCGAAGCGCAGGAGACTTCGTAGGGAGTGTCCTTCCCGTATTTCTTTTCGATTGCGCCGTATATCTTCCGGGTGCCGAATACGCCGAATTTTCCTTCCCGGATCATGCTGTCGCGCATTTCCACCGCTTCGTCGGTAACGTCGGCGATCCGGCGCAGGAACATCACCGTTTTGCCTTTGACCGGGAGTTCGTCCTGTTCGGTCGCCGCCCAGAATCCGTTTTCAAGGTAGTTGTTTTCCGGGGTGCTCAGATCGTGTATGTCGCCGTAAGCTACGTGGTGGTTCGTGATGACCAGGCCCCGGTCGGAAATCACGCTTCCGGTTCCCATCCCGTAGTCCACCGCTACGATCGCGCCGCTGAGTGCGGTACCCCGCTCGTTGTAGATCTCGCCCGGTTTCAGCTTCAATCCCTTTTTTTTCATTTGGGGATAGATCGAACTTTCGAACAGGTTCACCAGCCACATCCCTTCGTCGGCCATGGCCGACGCGGGAGCCAGCAGCGCCAACAGGGCGTAAATCAAGATTTTTTTCATCGGTTTTCTCTATTTTTAAACGGGAGAGTCTGCGAAGACTCTCCCGTCCGTATCGGTTACTCGGCCGGAGCTCCGGGAGATTCCGGAACTGTACGCCCTTCGTTTTTGAACTTGAGTTTGGGTTCCTCCTCCTTTGTCGAACCGTCCGTGTATTTGATCGTCCATTTCGGAGCGTTGAAAAGTTCGGTCCAGATTTTGGCGTCGTCCCACATTCCGGTAACGTAAGTGATTCGCAGTACGGGGGTGGTGTCTTTCAGTTGCACGTCGATGCGCAGGATGCCTTCCTGCGTCGAAAGGAAACTCTTGAAATAAGGAAATCCCTTTTTAATCAGCGTTTTTTCGATCGCCGGGTATTCGACTTCGTAAACCGCCGTTTCGTAATTCCGGCCGTCGAGTTTTTTCATATTGTCGAGGAACTTGCCCGACATCGCCGCCGTAGGCTTGAACATCAGCTCGACGAATTCACGACTCGAAATCCGGTCTCCGTTGCGTTCGTACGAAACGAGTTTGTAGTCCACCGGGAACCAACGCACTTTGCCGCCCGCCGCAAGCATGTGCGTCTGTTCGACTTCGATCGAGTCTTTCAACAGTTTTTCGGAAAGTTCGGCCGACGGGTCGGCGTAAAGTTTTACGGTCACCGGGCACGAATATTCGGCGTCGAAGCCGTAAATCCCCGGGATCTGTTTCAGGATATTCCCGAAATAGACCATATCCATCCGGTCGAACAGCTTGTCGACCCCGAGGGTCAATACCTCTACCGAATCGACCTGCGGTTCGGGATTCGAGAATTTCATGATGGTTGGGATGAAAATGACCTCGCGTATTTTGTCTTCGTTGGTCTGGGCCGGGTCGTACGAGATTACTACCGCATGGCGCTTGACGAATGTTTTGACGCCGTACACACCGGGCACTTTCTGCATTTTGGCGGAGAAGGCCTTCGAACTGCCGTAACATTTGATCGAGGTGAGCCCTTCCATTTCGAATGTCTTCATCTCTCCGACCTGTTCGGTATTGCCCCACCGTTCGTCGATCGTAGGCAATTCCCACTGGTTCCCCAGGATCAGCGCGAGTACGAACAGCACGATCGTCAGTATGCCGGGCAACCAGCGCAGCGACTTTTTGCCGCCGACCTGCAGGGAGCTTTTCGGACAACTCGATACGCAATCGCCGCACAGCGTGCAGTCGATGTGCCGGACGGTTTTCAGCTCCTTCAGATCGATGTGATAGGGACATTTTTTCGTACAGGAGCCGCAGCCGTTGCAGCTCTCCGCGTCGCGGACGATGCGCAGCAACGGGAATACTTTGCTACGCAGGTAGATCATTTCGTACAGGTAGCCGATCAAGCAGGCTGCGCCCAGCGCCCATACCCATGCCGACGGAAGCCCGGCCCATCCGAGCAGCCAGAACAGCAGGAGGAGCCCCACGAACGTGATCGTGAATTTGAAAATATTGCTCAGCGCTCCGAGCGGGCAGATGTATTTGCACCAGAACATTTTGATGAAGAAACTGCCGAGGAACAGCAGCACGATCGAGATGCTGGTCATCCAGGCCGTGATTTCACCCTTGAAACCGGTCGCCATTGCGTAGTAAGGGTCGAAATTCTTGCAGAACAACTCGCTCGAAGAGACCGACATGTAGAATACCACGAACAGCAATCCGTATTTGACGATCCGCAATCCCCGATCGGCGATGCCGCCCGGTTTCAGGTCGAAGTTCATTTTCAGCTTGCGGCCGCCTTTGCCGAGGTATTCCCCGATTGTCCCCAGCGGACACAGATAACCGCAGAATAGCTTGCTGAACAGGATGACGCCCACGGCCAGTACGACTCCCATCATGATCTGCGCCATCGACATGCTGCATGCCAGCGAATTGTTATGCAGGTAACTGCCGATAGCCTGCAAGCCTCCGAACGGGCAGTAGGCTTCCGGATCGGCGCGTTGTTCTCCGAAAAAGATCCCATAGAGAATAAATGCCACGATCGCCAGCAGCGTGCCGCCTTGCAGCGAAAGTTTCAGCCAGTTGCGTTTTTTTGATTTCATTGATCGAATTTATTAGAATATAAAAAGTGCAATCCCTGCCACAAACATAAAGATTCTTGCGAAGAATTACAACGGAAGCGTTATGAATCGCCGTAAAAACGCCCTTTTCCGGTCCGACCGGGGGATCAGTAGGCGGCGAGATCGATCTTCGTCGGCTGCCAGCGTCCGCCCGTCAGTTGCATGACCGTATCGATGCCGGCTTCTTGCAGTGCAGCGAGCGCTTCCCGGCGGCCGCTGTCGATCGTTTGGGGCAGGTGGGCGTCCGAATTGACGAGCACGGGAATGCGCAACTCCCGCAGCAGCCGGAAGTGCGATCTGTTCGGGAAAAATACGCCGCCGGCGCCGGCATGGTATTTTTTCGTGTTGATTTCGACCATTGCGCCGTGCCGCGCGATCGTTTCGAAATATTCCCTGATTTTCTGCCGGTACCATGGCTGTTCCGCAATGTCGGGCTGGCATCGGGAGGCATTGTAGACGATCTTGTCGGCATGTCCCACGAAGTCGAATCCTCCGGTCGAGACCATCCGCATCAGTTTGTCGAAATAGTCCGTAACCAGCTTGCGCAGGTCGTCGCCGAAATGAAGGCGCAGGTTTTCTGCAAACGTCTCCGCGTCGGTGTCTATATCGACATATTTCCCACGGGACTCGATCAGGTGCACCGATCCGATCCGGTAGTCCAGCGGCAGTTTCTGAAAGTAGTCCGAAGCCGGATTGCTCTGTTCGTTCAGGTAGTCGATTTCGAGTCCGGCGTACAGTTCGATCCGATCCGCGTATGCGGCTTTCAGCCGGTCGATTTCCGCAAGGTAGGCCGCCATCCGTTCCGCTTCCAGCGTCCAGCGGGCCGGGAAAGGGAGCGGTGCGTGCGACGAGATTCCGTAAGCGGCGAATCCTTGCCGCACGGCCTCCTCGACGAAATCCTCCATCGGAGCTTTCCCGTCGCAGAACGAGCAATGGCTGTGGTAGTTGGTGCGGTTGTTCGGTCTGTCGGTAGTCATGTGCGGGTTACTGTTTTTGTTTGAAAAGGCGGCGCTGTCCGAGGTTTACCGAGAAAAGCACTTTTTGCTGCCAACCCCATTTCCTGCCGTCGTAATGGTGCACCGATGCCACGCGCAACTTCATGATTTCGGTATGTACCGGCTGCCAGTAGATTTCCAGCCGGTCGTAGATGTTATGCCGGGTGCGGTACCACGGCTCGCCCCAATAGAGTCCCGGGCCGTAATCGAGCGACGGGTCGGCCATGTAGTAGGGCATCAGATCCTTGCCGGCGTACAGCGTGTTGAAGATCCCGAAATTCCATTTCTGCACTTTCAGCTCGATCTGTACGCCGCCGGGCGTGACGTAGTCGCCGACGTATTTGCGGTCGTTCTGGAACGCCTGGAGCCACCCGGCTTGCAGCGACAGTTCCTGCATACCCGTTTTTCCGCTCAGGTCGATCCCTACGTGCGGATGCAGCAGTACGTTGTCCACTACGCCGTCGTCGAGGTAGGTGCCCGCATGGTGGTACATCGACAGGTGGTAACCGGCATAGAAAAGCCCGTGGCGGATGCGGCCTGCCGAGAAAAGTAGGAATTTTTCGCGTTTTTCGTTAGTTATCATGCTGTTCCAGTCGCATCCGAATTCGACGTAACCCTTTTCGCCGACGTATTGCAGCAGCAATCCGGTCAGATTCGGGTCGTAATATTTCACCGAATCGCTGAAAAAGGCGCTGGGGTAGTCCCCGATCACTTTACGGCGCGGAACCACGCCGGCGAACGCCTTGAATTTCGGGGCGTTGTATTGGTAGTAGCCGAAAATCTCGTTATCGGTCTGGAACGGTTTCGCTCCGAAGTTCGCCAGCAGATCGATCCCCATCATCAGCGAATGACGTTCCGCCCACCGGATACCCAGTTCGGGTGCGATGCGGGCTCCGAATAGCGTTTGCGGCCAGTTGATTTCGCTTTTGTATTCGCGGTTGTCGAAAAAGAAGTCGAACGACGCTCCCCATACCACTTCCTGGGCCATGGATTTGGGTGCGGTCAGCAACAGGGCGGCCAGGGCCGTCATCAGTAATCTGAGTGTAGATTTGATCATCGGGTTATTGTTTTTAGTGGATTTTATCGTCGTTTGAGAACCGAATTCTGCAAATATACGGGATAATCCCGAAGAACGAATCGTGTCGACGGGTAAATTGTTGTGAAGCGTTTGCCGGAACGTTCTGTGCGGGGATTGAAAAATCCGGAAGGACGTTCGTGTCGCGCAAGGAATTATGGATTTCGTTTTTTGGAGAAGTTAAATAAAAATTCTACTTTTGGGGCGGAAAATTCGGTTCCGTAGCTCAGTTGGATAGAGCAACAGCCTTCTAAGCTGTGGGTCGCGCGTTCGAACCGCGCCGGAATCACCGAGTTAATTGACGGGTTGCAGTTCCACTGCAACCCGTTTTTTATGAATACGCGTACGATTTTCACGCGATTTTCCGATTCTTCGTTTTTTTCAAAAAAACGGTTTATTCCGGCCGGATGTCCGGTTCGGCAATGTTGCGCCGAGGGGCACACTCCGGGCGATGCAGTGCTGGAAATCAATACGGAATCCCGATATTCAGGTATGCCGCCCGGGTTTTTACTGGATATTGGGGATTGTCGTCTCTTTGCGGGCGCTCTAATTTTGCAGCGATTAAAAAGCTGTAAATGAAAAACATCTATCCCATTCTTATTTTATCTGTTTGTTGCAGCGTTTGGGCGCGCCCGGTATGCTCGCAAAAACTTACGGCCGATTCGGCAGCCCGTAAAACGCCGTTCGAGTGGAACTTCAAAAAGTATCGTGTCGGCGGATACGGGGAAATCTTGTTCCAATACATGACTTACGGAACGAACCGGTATACGAATCCGGTCGGGGCGACGCGGGACAACCGCGCCGAGGTGTCGTTGCCCCGGGCCGTCTTTGCATTCGATTATCACTTCGGCAAAGGGTGGTACCTGGGTACCGAGGTTGAGTTCGAGCACGGCGGAACCGGTGCGACCAAGGAAATCGAGTACAATAAAGAGGGCGGCGAGATCGAAACCGAGATCGAAAAAGGCGGTGAAGTGGCTCTGGAACAGCTTCATATCACGAAACATTTTTCGAATGCGTTCAACCTGCGGATCGGCCATATGATCGTACCGGTGGGGTTGACGAACTCGCACCATGAGCCGACTCTCTTTTTCGGGACGGTGCGGCCCGAGAGCGAAACTTCGTTGCTGCCGTCGACTTGGCACGAGACCGGCGTTTCCGTACTCGGTTACCTGGGGGACTTCCGTTACGAGGTGATGCTCGTCAGCGGACTCGACCCGAACGGTTTCTCGTCGGAGAATTGGGTCGGAAGCGGACGGCAGAAGATTTTCGAGATTTCGAAAATGACCAATCCGGCCGTTGCGGCGCGGGTCGAATATTCCGGCGTGCGCGACCTCCGGCTGGCCGTGTCGGGTTACTGCGGCAATACGGCGAAAAACTCGTCGAAGCCTTATGCGATGACCGGCGTGAAAGGAACGGTGGCGATCGGTTCGTTCGATGCGCAGTACGTGGGACGCAACTTGATCGCGCGGGGTAATTTCCTGTACGGAACCGTTTCGGATTCCAAGGCGATTTACGATATCAACCGCAAGTATTTCAATAGCACGGGTTATCCGATCACGCCGTTCGGTAAGGCTGCCATGGCTTACGGCGCCGAGGTCGGATACGACGTGCTCTCTTTTGCCCGCACGAACAACCGCCTGTTTCCTTTCGTGCGTTACGAATACTACAATACCGGTCAGAAGATCGAGCGGGGAGCGCAGGAGTTGCCGCGTTACAAACGCGATGTGTTTACCGTAGGGCTCAACTATTTTCCGATCCGCGACTTGGTCATCAAATTCGACTACTCGTACCGCCGGATCGGCGGCGACCGGTACAACAGCGAAGATACGTTTGGTCTGACGGTGGCTTATTCAGGATGGTTTTGCTCCAAATAAATGAATATCAAACTTTTAATTTTAAATAATCATGTACGGAATGAAAACGAAATGGATGGGTGCGGCTTTGCTGGCCGCACTGATCGGAGCGACGGGATGCAGTAAGAATGAAGACGGCGGCGACGGCGGCGGAAACGGCGGTGGCGGCAGCAACGCTTCCAAACTGGAGAGTTATGCGATGACGTCCGAGTGGATCAACTACGCGACGGCCGTGTCGTCGGAACTGCTCGACGACTGTATCGGCCTGTGGGCTGCGTGGAACGGTCCGACGGGGATTCCGGACGAAGATTGGGAACGGATCGGCCGCGACTTTTTCACAAAAAATACGATTGTCGGCGCGAACGGTTACGCCGAGTACATGAGAACGGCCGATGCGGGCAACGCTAAATTCACCAGCGGCGTCGATGCGATCCGGACGATCCTCGTCGACGGTTTCGCCAACATTTCGAACGAAGTCGGCTCCTCGAAGATCGGTAATCCGAACACGTTGGCCAAAGACGGCAAAACGGCGGAAGCCGTGTTGCAAGTCGAATCGTGGTATAGCTGGAACTCGATCACCGACTATTCGGACAACATCATCAGTATCAAAAACGGATACGCCGGCCGGATCGGCGCGATCGGGGACGCAGCCCATGCGAACAGCATTTCGGCCTATGTCAAGAGCCGGAATGCCGACTTGGACGCACGGATGACCGCGGCGATCGACGGAGCTTACAATGCGATCAAAAGTATGCAGTCGCCTTTCCGTAATAATCTGACCGGAACGAAGGTGGATGCCGCGATCGAGGCTTGCGCCGATCTGACCGAACTGACCGAGGGCGAGCTGCTCGGCGCGTTCCGCGATGCGGGCGACTACGATTTTACATCGATACTGACCCAGTATGCCGACCAGGTCGTAACTCCCACCTACAAGGGTATGAAGGAGAAAGCCTGGATGCTTTACAAGGCGATGCAAGCTCTGCAAGCCGACAATAAGAGCCAGGCCAAAGTCGATGCCGCCTGTGCCGCCTGGCGTGCGATGCGCGTGCCCTGGGAACAGAGCGAAGCCGTGCTGTTCGGTCCCGCCGGCGAAGAGACGGGACTCGGATTCGACCCGTCGATGGACAGTTGGCCGCTGGATCAGGAGGATATCGCTACGATCATAACCAACAAGAACCTGTCTACCGTAGAACAGTACATCGCGGCGATCGGCAGCGAGTCGGTTCGCGGATTCCACACGATCGAACTGCTTCTGTTCAAAGACGGGCAAAACAGGAAGGTACTCGCCGAGTAATTCCGGAAGGGAACAGAACTTTTTCATACGCAAGGTTATGTCCGCTTTTATACAGAAGCATTCGGTTTATGTGACGGCGTTGCTATGCGTCGTCACATTTTCCGCATGTAAAGACGGCGATTTTTACGAGATCCGCGACGAATATGGCAATGTCGCCGATTCGCGTACGTTATCGGCCGGTATATCCACCGTTTATCAGTCGGGCGTAACGGCCTACGATACGCCGGCCGGCTGGGTGACGGGGAATCTGAATACCCGTTTCTACCGGGGGGACGCGCTGTACGACAATCCGCGCGTCAGCGGCGACGATCCCACGCAGGGCGGCAAAGGGCCGCTTTACGCCGGTTCGTCGTGCGGAAGCTGCCATTCCAATGCCGGACGAACTTATCCGACGCTCTATTCGGAAGGCGGCACCGGTAGCGGGGGCTTCTCGTCGCACCTGATCTACATTACGAAGAAAAACGGAGGCTTTTTCCGCAATTACGGCCGTGTGCTGCACGATCAAGCGATCACCGGCGTCGAACCGGAGGGGAAACTTTCCGTTTCATACACCGAGGAGACCTACGCTTTTCCCGACGGGGAGAAGTATTCGCTGATTACGCCTTCCTATTCCGTTTCGGCTTGGTATGCCGACAGCATCGCTCCGCAGGATCTGATCGTCGACGTCCGCATTCCGCTGCGCCATGTCGGCATGGGGCAGATGATGGCGCTTGACCCGATCGAGCTCGAAGAGCTCGCCCGACGCAGCAACTATCCCGAATACGGGATTTCCGGCCGGCTGAACTACATTACCGAGCGCGGCCGGCAGTATATCGGCGTGTCGGGCAATAAGGCGCAGCATGCCGACCTGACGATCGAACTGGGATTTTCGTCCGACCTGGGCGTCACGAACGACCGTTATCCGCTGGAAGTGGCCGAAGGGCAGTCGCAGATGCTCGGATACAGTCATTACGGGATACAGATTTCGACGCAGGATATGGAACACGTCGACTTCTACCTGCATGCGCTGGGTGTTCCGGCGCGCCGCAATGTTGACGATCCGGTCGTGCAGCAGGGCGAGAAGGCGTTTTACCGGGCCCGCTGCGACCTGTGCCACGTTCCCACGCTGCATACGCGGCAGGACGCTCCGGCGCTTATCAACGGAACCCGACTGCCGTGGCTGGCCAATCAGACGATCCATCCGTACAGCGATTTCCTGCTGCACGATATGGGACCCGATCTGGACAGCCATTATACGTCGGGATTGGCGCAGGGCTGCGAATGGCGCACGACGCCGTTGTGGGGGATCGGTCTGCAGCAACGGGTCAATCAGCATACCTATTTTCTGCACGACGGCCGCGCCCGCAACCTGAAGGAGGCGATCATGTGGCACGGGGGCGAAGGCGCCGTGTCGCGCGAACTGTTCGCCCGGATGTCGCGGGACGACCGCGACGCGCTGATCAAGTTCCTCGAATCATTGTAAACGACAACCGAACACTATCGACATGAAGATAAAAATTATATTTTTACTGACCCTATGTGCAGCGGCCGTTCAGGCGACGGCCCAGATCAAGCAGGCCGAAGTCGCTGCGGACAAATACGACGACGCGGACAAATACATCGAAAGCGCCGTGATCCCGATGGGGGGCAAAAAAGGATTCAGTTTTCAGACCAAGGCGGGCGATTTCATGCTGAAGCCTTACGTGCTGCTGCAAACCGCCGGAAAATTCAACTGGTACGACGACGAACAACTCGGCCTGGACGACCAGGACAACGTGGCGAACAGCGGTTTCGAGATCCCGTATGCGATTTTGGGTTTCTCGGGCCGGGCTTTCAATAAACTGACCTTCAATCTGACGCTGAATGCGGCCAAAACCGGCGGGGCGCTGCTCCAGCAGGCGTGGGTCGACGTGAATCTCAAAGACCAGATCCGGTTCCGCGTCGGTAAGTTCAAGACGCCGTTCAGCCAGGCTTACCTGGTGACGCTGGGCGAAACGCTGTTCCCGATGCTGCCCACTTCGCTCACTTCGTCGGTCTATATGGACCGCAGCCTGAACTCGACCCCGCCGACCTTCGCTACCGGCTTCGACCTGGGCGTCATGATGCACGGCCTGCTCGGCGGCAAATGGGAATACAACCTGGGCGTGTTCAACGGTACGGGCATCGACGTGAACCTGGCCCAGAAAACGCTCAGCGACGACCTGGGCATTCCGTCGCTGCTGTATGCCGCTCGGGTGGCCTATATGCCCAAAGGCCCGATCCCGTCGCATCAGGGCCGTATCGACGACTTGCATAACGATAAGATCATGTTCGCGCTGTCGGCTTCGTATAACGTAGAGGCTAACTGGCAGACGACCAACGATCTGCGGCTCGGCTTCGAATTCACTTACCTCAAAAATCGGCTTTACTTGTCGGCCGAAGCCTATTACCTGAGTTCCGATCTGGTCAAGCGGCAGCGGGTGAACCATACTTACCGTTACATCGGGGGATACGCTCAGGTCGGTTATTTCGTGACCCGGAAGTTGCAGCCTGCGCTGCGGTGGGATTTCATGGACCGCAACTCGACCGAAACGGACGGTTTCCTGAACATGCCGGCCGTCGGACTGAACTATTATATCATGGGGTATAACCTGAAACTGCAGGCGATGTACCAGTTCCTCGGTCGTTGGGGGCATGCGACGCAGGATGCGCGCGAGCTCGACGATCTGGGACTCGCCCAGCATACGGCCATGGTCATGCTGCAGTTTTCATTCTAACGATGCGCCGAAATGAATAAACGATATCGTCGCCCGGTTTGGGCTGCCGTCCTGTGTTCGCTGTTTGCGGTTTCTTGCGACAGCGGGGATATTTTCGAGAAGGACAAAACGGCGGATGGGGGAGTCGCCGTACGCGGAACTTTCGAATTGCTCAATCCGGAGGTCTTCCCGCAGCAGTACGACCTGATTTTCGGAGTTTTCGCCGCCGACGGCACGTCGGCGCTTTCGTCGGTCAACGTGTTGAAGCCGGCCGACGGAGAAAAAGTGCAGTTGTCGATCGACAACGTGCCCGACGAGGCTCGTTCGGTACGGTTCAGCCTGATCAATTCGGGCCGCCAGGTCGTTCATACGTTTTTCGAATACGATCTCGACGACGACCGGACGTCGGACGTCGATCTGCCGGCCGTTCAGATCGACCTGCTGGAGTACGACCGCATTCAGCGGATGGTTTTTCAGCAATATAACTGCATTTCGTGCCATCAGGGAACCAGCGGGGCAGGCGGCTTGCTGCTGACCGAAGGAGACAGCTACCGCTCGCTGGTCGGCGTGCCCGCGACGCACTCGGACAAGCCGCGCGTCGAACCGTCCGATCCCGACGGCAGCTTTCTGTTGGACGTGTTGACTGCCGAAGGGGCGGTCGCCTATCCGCATACCGGCCTGGTTACGCGGAGCGAAGACATCAACCTATTGCGGGTATGGATCGAAAAAGGATGCCCGCAGAATTAACCCTATGCCTATGTGTTTTTCAAGCAAAGTATTGTTTTATAGCGATGTGCGCATCGAGATCGGATATTTCGAACGCAGCGGCGGTATCGGCGAATGCCATGCGATGCTGCACGTGACCGATACGCAAGCCCCGTTCGCCAAGCAGTTCGGGGATATTTCCGCCGCTTATTTTTACCTGCTGTCGAGTTACGGCGGCGATCTGCGTCCCGTTTTCAAACGCTATTTTCTGAGCGATGCGGCCAATCAGATCGCCGTGTTGCGGGCCGGGGAAAAGCCCTATCCGCCCTGTGCGACTTCCGTCGTGCAGCAGCCTCCGCTCGACGGCGGTAAGATTGCGCTGTGGGTCTACCTGCAGTCGGATGTCGAAGTCGCTGCGATTCCGTCCGGAGTCACGGCCGATCATAACGGTTACCGGCATATTTGGACAGCGGGGGGAACCTCCCTGTGCGGCGCTTCGGCCGATCAGACCGAGACATTGCTGGCGCGTTACGCGGACTTGCTGGCCGGACTCGGATGCGCGTTGGAGAACGATTGCGTCCGCACCTGGTTTTTTGTGCAGAACGTGGACGTCAATTACGGGGGAGTCGTCCGGGCTCGTCGCGGGCTTTTCGAACGGCATGGACTGACGCCGCAGACCCATTACATTACGAGTACCGGGATCGAAGGCCGTCACAGCGACCCGCGATGCACCGTCCTGTTCGACGCTTACGCCGTGCAGGGGCTGCAACCCGGACAACAGACTTACCTGCATGCCCGGGATTACCTGAATCCGACCTACGAGTACGGCGTGACGTTCGAGCGGGGGGTGCGCGTCCGGTACGGCGACCGCAGCCATGTCCTGCTGTCCGGAACGGCCAGTATCGATAACCGGGGAGAGATCGTGGCTCCGGAAGACATCGCGGGCCAGACCGTGCGGATGCTCGAAAACGTCGAAGCGTTGCTCGCCGAGGGGGAGGCGTCGGCGGACGACCTGGCTCAAATGATCGTCTATCTGCGCGATGCGACCGACTATCCGGCGGTGCGGAAGATATTCGACGACCGGTTCGGACCGGTTCCCAGGGTGTTCGTGCATGCTCCGGTCTGCCGCCCCGGATGGCTGATCGAAACGGAATGCATTGCCGTTCGGCAGGAGTGCAATCCGCAGTTCGCTCCGCTTTAGCCGATGAGAGCGCTTACCCGGTTCGCATTCGCGCTTTTCGTCGGCATGACGCTCTGTCTGGCCGCCGCGACTTTCGTCGAAAAAGCGGAAGGAACCGAATTCGCCGCCCGGACGATCTATCACAGCGGATGGTTCGTCCTGTGGTGGGCTTTACTGGCCGTTTCGGCCTTGACGGTCGTCGCGGGCCGGGCAGTTGCCGGCCGCCCGGCCGCCGCGGCGCTGCACTTTTCATTCGGTTTGATTTTACTCGGGGCGTTGCTGACCTTTATGACCGCGCGGAAAGGATACGTCCATCTGCGGGAGGGGAGAACCGTAAACGCTTATTTCTGCGAAACGTCCGCCGAGTCGCGGTCGCTTCCGTTCGGACTCCGGCTCGACCGGTTCGAAATTGCGTGCTATCCGGGAACGCAGGCTCCGGCGGACTACCTCAGCCGGGTGACGGTGGTCGACGGACAGGATACCCGCGCCGCCGTCGTGTCGATGAACCGCGTGCTGTCGTACCGGGGTTACCGTTTTTACCAAACGTCTTTCGACGAAGACCTGCGCGGGAGCATTCTGTCGGTCAACCGGGACCCGTACGGCATTCCGGTTACTTATGCCGGTTATCTGCTGCTCGGGTTTTCGATGATCGGTACGTTGTGCTCGAAACGGTCGGGGTTCCGCCGGCTGCTCCGTCATCCGTTGCTTCGGCGGACCGGTTGCCTGTTGTTTTTTGTATTCGGCGCATACGGAGCGGCGGCCGCTCCGGCGACACTGAGCCGTGAAACTGCCGATGCGCTGGGACGGCTGCGCATATTGTACGACGGGCGGATCGCGCCGGTACAGACGTTCGCCCGCGATTTTACGCTGAAAATCTACGGAAAACCGTCTTATTGGGGGTTCTCGGCCGAACAGGTGCTCGCCGGCTGGATTTTTTATCCGGAACAGTGGCAGTTCGAGCGGATGATCCGGGTCGGGCAAGACACTGTGCGCAGGTCGATCGGGTCGGGAAAAACGGCTGCTCTGGTCGATTTTTTCGGCACAGGAAGAGATTACCGGCTGGCTGGAATGCTCCGTCTTCCGGCCGATCGGAACGATTCTGCGCTGAAAGCGTTTGTCGAAGCGGACGAAAAGGTGCAATTGATAGCGATGCTCCAGTCCGGCCGGATGCTGAAGTTGTTCCCCGTCGTCGTCGGAGACGGTGTGCGTTGGTTCGCGCCGACCGATTCCGTCCGCGGTTTGCCGCGGGGCGATTCGGTTTTTATCAAAGGAATTTTCCCGTTGTTGTACGAGGCCGTGCAAAGCGGTCGTGATGCCGACATCCGGAAATTGATCGACAAAACGGACGCTTTTCAGCGGGAACGGGGCGGCGAACGGTTTCTGCCGGACGCGCGGCTTCGCGCCGAGTTGTGGTATAACCGGTTCGATCCGGTTTCGCTGCTTTGCAGAATCAACCTTTGTTTCGGCCTGCTGGCGTTCGTTCGTTTCGTGTGGAGCCTTGCTGCCGGAAGGCGGCGACGATGGGTCGAAAAGATATTTCTCGTTCCGCTGATTCTGTCGGCAGTGGCGCTGACCGCAACGCTCGCGCTGCGGAGCTATACGGCCGGACACCTGCCGCTGAGCAACGGATACGAGACGATGCTGTTCGTCGCCTGGTGCGTGCTGCTGATTGCGCTCGGACTCCGGCGGCGTTTCCCGATCGTGACGGCTTCGGGGTTGTTGTTGTCGGGATTTGCGCTGCTGGTGGCATGGCTCGGGATGACCAACCCGCAGATCACGCCGCTCGTGCCGGTGCTCCGTTCGCCTTGGCTCAGCCTGCACGTGTCGCTGATCATGGCGTCCTATGCGCTGTTCGGATTGATTATGTTGAACGGGACGGCCGCGCTGATCTTTGCGTCCGTCGTCCGTTCGGATGCTGCGGCGAAACGAACGGTTCTGCTGTGCAGGTTGCAACTGACCGGACGGTTGTTGCTTTATCCGGCCGTTTTCCTGCTGGTCGCCGGTATTTTTATCGGAGCCGTATGGGCGAATGCGTCGTGGGGCCGTTACTGGGGTTGGGATCCGAAAGAGGTGTGGGCGCTCGTTACGCTGATGCTGTATGCCTTGCCGTTGCATGGACGGAGCATTGTCCGGTTTCGTGATCCGCTGTTTTTTCACGCTTACTGTCTGTGGGCGTTCGGGGCGGTGCTGATGACTTACTTCGGGGTGAATTATTTTCTCGGTGGCATGCACAGCTATGCGGGGGCATTCGCTTTCGGCTCTGCGCTGACCGTCACGGTGGCGGTTGTCGTTGTTTTTGTGTTGCTGACGGTCGTTGCGCGGGTGCGGTACAAAAATCCGGTTCCGTATTCGAGGCACCGCCGCTATCCGGGATCAGGAAGCGGAAACTGAATTCGTTTTTTCGGTTTCCGCTTCGTTTCGGGTGTAAGGTCATTGCAGGCGGCCCCAATACTTACAGGGTTTTCCGTCCCGGGTGACGCCTTCGATCGCGATGTCGTACCGGGGCGAGTCGTTGTCGTCCGTATAAAAATAGATATCGCCCGTGCCGTCGGAGCCGATTTTCAGGGTGGGATTCCAATAAACGGTTGTCCGGACGTCCGGTTTTTCGCTCTCCCGCATTTGAGGCAGGCTGTAAATCGGGCAATAGAATTGTACGCTTTCGGCATAACCGGCCATTTTACAGATTTCCGCTCCGACGGCCCGCGCCCTTCGCTGTAATTCCGCTTCTGGTTTGAGTACCGCCTCTACGACCAGAGCCTGCCCGTTATGGTCGATTTTTACATAAGAGGCATCCCGGGTCGTAAATCCGTTGTATTGCGAATAAAAGGTCGGGCTTCTCATCCCTGTTCGCGTATTCATCTGAAAGGTTCTGGCCATGAAATGCGGCAACGGGATGGGTTTGAACATGGATAATCTCGCAGAGTCGTACAGGGTACCCTGTACCGATATTCTGGGGCGTCTTTTGTCGATTCCCCGCACGACGGCTCCTTTGAGGTAATAGATTTTCTTGCCGCCTTCGATATAGTATTTTTCTTTCGCATTTTCCAGGTAGATTTCCTGTTCCTTTTTTTGTTCGGAAGTGCGTTCCGTAAACGGATGCATCCTTTCGAATCCGGGCCGAGAATAGTAGCTGTCGATTTCTATTCCCTGCATGGGTTTTCCTTTTGCCGTTTGCGAATAGACGAAAAATTTTGCCGTGTCGTGGAATTCGAGTCCTCCGATACGGAAATCGCCTTTTTTGTCCGTTTTTACGGATTGTGAAATGATTCCGTTTTTTCCCGACGATACGGCTATGACCGGGGCGTTTTTGGCTTTCATCCCTACGATCCATTTGACGTGCCCGCTGATGAACAAGTCCCGCTCTACGGGTTGCGTCGGCCGGAACCGGGCGGTGTCGTTGATTTTGTTCAGGTCGAATCTTCTCCATCCGTTGGTCATCATGACCATATCCAGCCGGCGTCGGGTATCCGGAGCGTCGTTTAAGAAGTAATATCCCGGGTTCTCGACGTGTCCTTTGAGGTCGGAACTCAGTAGCAGGTTCGACCGGATGTTGTCGGAAAGGGAGTCCGGTTTTACGGAATTGCTGTCGGTGACGCTGACGGAACAGTCTGCTTCGAGCGGAATCGCGTTGGCATCGGTAAGCGCGATCCGGACGTGAACCTGTTCCCTGCGTCCGTATTTCGGTTTATCAGGAGCGATCGACCATACTTCCCTCTGGTGGGGATGAGAGACGAAAACGAGTCGTTCGCTGCGGGGCTTTCCCCGGGCGTCGAGCAGAATTAGGTGCAGGATTCCTTCTGGAAGAGAATCGGTCGGCCATCCTCCGATGAGATTCCCGGAATCGACGGATACGATTGCCGTGCAGATTCCGCGTACGTGAGTCACGAGAATCATCGAATCGCATGTCGATCCGGGAGCGGCGGCGATCTTGTATCGTATTTCCCGAGGGGACTGGGAGACGACGATGGCATATCCATCCTCTTTTACGGTGGGTAATTGCGTCCGCAATTTTCTTCCGTCCGAAGCGGTCACTTCGGCCCGGTAGTCTTGTCCGCTTTGGGGCGACATCGTGAATACGCCCATTCCGTCGTGCTCGCTTACGATTCTTGCAACGGTGTCGCCGTTGCTGCCGAATACGGTTCCGCTGAACGATATCGGAGAGCCGTCCGAACTTTCTCCCTTAAAAGCAATCCGTTGCGGTTGTCCTGCGATGAGATCCCCGCCTTCGGGAAAAAACTGTATGCCGAAAGGGGAAAAACTGCCTGGAAAGAAAAACGTGCGTTTGTAATACATCCGGTCGTTGTCAATCTCCAGATCTATACGGCCGCCCTCGCAGGCCGAGATTACGGGCAGTTCGGCGAAAATGGAGCCTGTGGCGGAACTTCTTTGCTGTCCCGAAGAGAGACGCTTCCCGTTCCTATCGAAGATTTTGAACTGGATGTTTATGTCGGAATACGGCCTGTCGTTTTCGTCACGGAATCGTACGACGGCCTGTTTTTTTGCTGCGCTCAGATCGGTATAGCTGATTTCCGCGTCGATCTGGTCTGCAATCGGGTTTCCGATCGGGATGTTTTTTTGAAAGAAAAATGCCGGATCGAAATTCAGCATCCATCCGGTGTATGCTCTAAGAGTATAGTCTCCTGTCGGAAATGTTGCCGGAATTATGAAATTATTGGTAAATCCGTACCGGTCGCGTTTGATTTTTTTTGAAAATACGATTTCTCCTTTCCGGTCGATCAGGTCGACGTAGATAAAGTTCGACAAGGTGTCGCTACAGTGGTTCACGGCGTCGACGAGGTACGCTTTGAACCACATTTCGTCGCCTGCGGCATAATAGGGCTTGTCGAGGTGCAGCCACAGTTTTTCCATGTGCGCCGACCGCTGCCTTTCGAAGAAGGAGTCGATCCGTGCCGTCAGGCACGGCAGACTATCCGCGGCCGAAGATTTTTCCCCTTTCGCGCAAAGCGTCGTCGTCGTCCACGATATGGCGATCAATAAAATACTTTTGAAAAAAAGTCGCTTTGTCATGCCGGCGCGGTTTTTTAATGATGCTTTCGTTTTATAAAGTTATTTATATAATTCGGTTTTACCAAATAGTTTTATGTAGAAATTGCGATAATGGCGGACGGATTATAAAATAAGGCTTACGGGATATTCCGTAAGCCTTATTTTCCCGGCATTTTTCGCCGGATGCAACTACCCGCCGTCCGTTGTTATTCGTCGTAAATCAGTTCGAAATCGTCGACCCACATTTTACTATCGCGGCTACCGGTGAAGTAGTCCCCGTATCTTGAGGCCGAGCATACCAGTACGAGGTGGGTCGGAACGATGTTCGTCGCGTTGTATTCCAGTTTGATCGTGAACTCCTGCCAGCCTTCGGTGGATTGCGAGAATACCAGTTCTCCGTAAGCGACTACCGCCGGGCTGTTCGGGTTGAAGAAGGTGTTTTTGTCCCGCGTGTCGATGCAGATCGGTATCTCGTCGGTGCCGACCAGCGGATCGCCGTCTTCTTTCTCGCAGACGCCGTATTCCTGGGGAGTCCACGTGCCCAGCGCGAAATAAATGATTCCGTTGTCGGGATCGCCTTTGGCGATGGTCGTTCCCGGGGGCTGGGTCGTGCCGACGTCGGTAATGTTTCCGCAGGTATATTTTACCCATCCGTGCAGTGCGGTGGGCCGCAGCGTGAACGGGCGGCCGAAGCCGACGATGCCGTTCGTGCCCCGGGTACCTATATACTTGCCTACGAACAGGTTGCCTGCGGCCAGCTTGCCTACTCCGGCGATGCCGACGAGTTTCGATTCGAGCCGGGCGGCGTATTGCCCCGGGCTGCCCGGCCGCGTTTCGGCGACTTTGTCGGTCAGCGTCGTGCCGGCAATGGCGGCGCCCGTATTGCCCGTGCCCCAGTAGGCCCCGTCCCTGGTCGGACCCGGGTAGACGATGTCTTTTTCCGTGCACCATTCTTCGAACCCTCCGCCGGTCAGTACGGCTTCGGGATCGGTCGTCAGCGTCGTTACCGGCGAGAGGTCGTCGTCCGAAACGGCCACCACTTCGTAGGCCGTTTCGGGTTCCAGCCCGGCGATGCGGGTATGGAACGCCCCGCCCGACACCTGGATCTTGTCGGAGGGCACTTCGATCCACTGAGCGTCGCCTTGTTTGCGGTAACGGAATCCGAGCGCCGCGCCGCTGCGTCCTTCGGCATAGAGCCAGATGATCCGCGACCAGGCGTCGGTCTGCGTGAACTGCACGGTCACTTCGGTCGGAACGACGTACAACATCCATTGTTCGGTGAAGTCGTGGTATTTGATTTCTACCGACCGGAACGTTTCGAACGAAGTCAGTTCTTCGGCCGCGGGGGTCATGGTCGTGATGTCTTTCGGGCCGAGTTTGAGTCGGGTGATCCGGATGTGCTGCATGTCGGTTCCGGTAGGGACGTACGCGCGGGCGATTCGTTTGTCGGGGTCGAATTCGGCGGCGCCGATCTGCGACTCGACCGTGAAAAAGCGTTCGATCGGTTGGTCGGCCCGCAGTGTCCAGTCGTAGTCCTGGTAGAGCGACAGAACGACGGACAGGTCGGCCCGCAGGTCGAATTCGCCCGACAGCGGAATCGACGAACGTCCTCCCTCGGTAATCGTTATTTCGCTGATCGGAACCCGGCTGATGTCGGTCGTCTCGTCCAGGTGCAGGGTGACGATCCGGTTTTTGGTGTCGATGTCGGAACTTTCGCAGGTGAAGCCCTCGCCCTGTACCGACAGGATGTCGATGGATACGACCGGATACGGGATGTCGTTGCGGATACAGGCCCCCAGCGTCAGCGTCAGTAACAGGATACAGTAGCGTCGAATGTTCATCATGGTATCGTTTACAGGTGTATGTTCAGCCCGATCCGGATGTTGGCCAAGTTCAGGCGGAAAAGCATTTTCGAGGCGTGGCGGGTTCCGACGACGTTTCCTTCGGGGTCTTTCTGCGTCACTTTGTTGAACTGGATTCCTCCGAGTCCGAACGAGAGCGTGCCGCACACGTTGGGAAAAATATAGACGGCCACGCCGGGATTGAACGAAAAGCGGAACTGCAGGTTGTCGCTGTTGGTGTATTTCATCTTTCCGTCGGATTCGTAGGCCAGGCTCGTCGAACCGGTCTTGACCGCGAACTCCAGTTCGGCGAAGAACCCGAAATGGCCTTTGGCATCGATCCCGGCGTACGAACGTAGGAACGCCCCGTAGGAAGCGGAGTGGCTCTTGAGGCTGACGTTTGCGAAAGACATGTTCACGTCGTTGACTTCGCCCAGGTCGAGCGTGGCGCTTCCCAGATTGCCTTCCATCTGCGTATAGCCGAAACGGGCGCCGACGCTCAGGTTGTCCTTGATGAAGTAGCCGAACGACGGGTTGACCGTAAAGATGCTGCCGCTGAGGTTGATCCCGTCGAGAATCAGCATGTAGTCGGTATCGTCGCTCGACAGGGTGCCGTACGAAACGGTGATACCGGCCGCCATCTCGCCTTTGTAGACGAACTTGATCTTGTTGATCTCCCGGTCGATGCGACGACGGGTGGGCAAAAACGGTTTGGTTTGGGCCGTTGCGGATTCTGCGGGCTGCAACCCGGCTTGCGGGACGGGGGACAAGGCGACCGTATCGTTTTCGGCTGCGGGCGTTTCGGGGGAAGCCGCTGCCGCGGGCGACCAAACGGCGCCGAGTCCGGCCAGTATGCTGAGAAAAAGGATTCGTTTTTTCATCGTGTCTGCCGAATTAAAGATAGAACGCCACCCCGAGGCCGATGGAGAAAATATTGACCTTGAAATTCATCATGCTGCTCGACCGTTTACCGACGGTTACCTGGTTGTGCACCTGCTTGATGCTGCTGTAACTGATCCCCATGACGCCCACGTTGACCTCGAAGGCCATGTTGTTGGTGGCGAATGCGACCAGCCCGGGCGAAATACCCAGCGACAGCAACAACCCCGTTTCGTAAGTTCCCTTTACCGGAGAACCGGATGCGAACTTGGCCTGCGAGCCGCCGATGGCGAACTGCATCTCGTTGAACAGTGCGAAACGCTTGTTGTTGCCCAGCGGGATATACTGCCGCCAAATCAGCGCCCCTTCGTAGACATGCTTCAGCGAGTAGTACGAATCTGCTTTCAGGTCGATGCCGGTGTCGTCGTCGCCGAGCTGGATGCTGCCGCTGTCGATCCGCAAGTAGGTGCGCGAGTAGGTGAACCGGGCGCCGAGGGCCATATTGTTCGCTACGGCGTAGGCCAGTACCGGGGCGATCTTTACGGTATGCCCTTCCGAGTTGATTCCTTCGATCACGACGAACGTGTAGTCTTTGTTCGAGTGCGTCGAAAAGGAAGCGGTCATTCCGGCGACCCACTGTCCTTTGGGAACGAACGTGTTGGATAGGCTGATGAGCCCGCGTTCTTTTTTCAACGGCTGCCCGGAAGTCCTATCCGCGGTCTCATACGCCGCCGGAGCGGATGCCGGCGACTCTTGCGCCAGCATCCGCCCCGGGCAGGACAGACATAGCAGGATCAGGGTGAAAATTCCGCCTTTCATGCTATGATTTAATAGATAAATTCGACATCGTCCAGAAACAGGTTACTGTCGGTGCTTCCCTCGAAATAGTCGCCCCGGTAACTGGCCGACGCCGTTACCATCAGGACGTTTGGTTTTTCGGAATTGTACTGTTCGCGGTAGTTGATCGGGATGGTCACTTCGGTCCACTGCGCTACCGACGATTCGATCATCAGATCGCCGTAACCGAGGATGTGTCCTTCCAGCGTCGAAGCGTTCGACTTTTTGGTATAGAGGAATTCGTCCGAGGGCGAGAAGGCCGTTTCGTCGGCATCGTTCGTGTTCACCACGTGGCAGGTGGCTCCGGCTTTGGTCATCCGGATCAGGCAGACGAAGATCCGCCCCTTGTCGCCGCTGCCGACGTTGCATTTGTACCATACTCTGAGTCCGGTCGGCTTTGCGTTGAACGTAAAAGGACGTCCCATGTTGACGGTTCCGCCCATGCCCGACACTGCGCCGAAAGAGCCGACGAAAATATTCCCGGCGGCCAGTTTACCGATGCCCGCCATGTTCGGGAATTGCGTTTGCAGTTTGGCGCAAGTCGTTCCGGAAGATCCCGGTCGGGGGTCGGCTTCGCCGGTAGTGAGATTGAATTTGTCGCCGAGCGAAGTGGCGCCCGGGTTGCCCGTACCCCAGAATTCGGTTCCGCCGCTGGCATAGGGATACCACGCCTTGCCGGACTTCTGCCACTCCTCGAATCCTGCGTTCGGCAGTTGGATGCCGGCTTCGGTGTTGACGCTCCGCACGGCTCCGTTCTCGGCTCCGTTTTCGAGCAACTGGCATTCGTAAGTGCGGCCGGCTTTGAAATCGGTCGCTTGGGCCGTATAAGTGTACCCGTCCGCGCCTTTCGATGCGTTCAGTTCCGTCCAGGCGTCGGTGCCGGCGATCCGGTAACGTATCTTGATATCCGTGCCCGAGGGGTTGGTGACGATGGCGTTCAGGTTCGCCGTGCCGAACCACAAGTCGGTCGACGAAGCTCCCGTCGCACCGGCTACCGCGACGCGCGCCGTGGCTTTGCCTTCGCTGTTGTCCGTATCGGTCATCAGGAAACTCAGTTCATTGACGCCGCTGGTCAGTTTCGCGAAGAAAGTGCCGTCGAGCGACAGCGAACTGTTGTATTCGTCGATTTTTTTGAAGGCGATTCCCTCCGCTGCGATTCCGTCTACTGCTGCGCCCCCGGCCACGACGTCGTACTGCTGCCCCCCGGTCGTCATTTTCAGCGACGAGAGCGGGTTGATCGAAGCGATTTTGAACTTCACCGGGTCGAGATAGTATCCCGTAACGTTTCCGATCGGGAATCCGTCCCCGGTCAGCGTCGGTTGCGGGCTGAACGTGAAGCTGTCGTCGTGCGCGCTCTCATACTCCCGCACTTTGACGTTCACGGTCAGGTAACCGTCCGGGGTTTTCGAATATTTGAGCGTCAGCGTGTACTGCATACCTTGCTGCGGCAGTTGGATTTTTCCGGTTTTCGTGCCGTTCTTGTCGATCTCCGGGTCGGAACTTTCGCCGAAAAATCCCCAGCTCAGGTTCTGCGTCCCTTCGGGCAACAGGAAATAGCCTACCGTGTCCTCCGTATATTCCAGCGTCGGAACCAGGTTGTTTTCAGCGTCCGTCCGCGAAAATTCGTCGGATGCGCAGACGTAAAGCCGGCGGCTTTTGTCGAATTTCTGCGTGATGGTCGCATCGAATACGGCACGTACCACGATGTTCGTCACCTTGCATACCACCGGGACGATCTTCGTCTCGTGCGCCGCCAGGTCGAACTCGGACGCTCCGGCGTAACTCTTGTGCGTGAAGGAGGCTTCGCTGTTGTCGCCCGCTTCGACGGTTACCTTGTATTTCCCGGCGGCCAGGTAAAGGTTGGCGGGCACGTCGGTGGCGGGTTTGTATTTGCGGATCAAACTTTCGGTCGCGCCACCCTGGCCGTCCGGTTCGACTTTGTACAGCCGCAGCGTGCTGATGGCCAGTGCGTCGTATTCGGTGGCTTTGGATTGTCCCCCGTATCCGGGAATATCGAAACTCAGTTGCAGCATTCCCTGTCCGTTTGTCGGCAGGCTGCCGTCGGCATCGCTTTTACCGCACGATGCCAGCGCCAGCGCCAGGCAGGAAATCAACGCGATGACGGGATTGATATGTTTTTTCATCTTCGTATCGTTGTCCGGTTAATTTTTCGTTACATACAGTCGGATAGTCTTCGTATTGGTGCCCGACGCATCGGTGACCGTCAGACGGAAGTCGCAGTTGCCTTCCTTGTTCAGCAGCGACAGCAGATCCATAAATCCGGAGATGTCGAACGATAACGTTTTCTGTCCGGACACGGCCGCTCCGGTCGGGAATCCGAATCCTTCCAGTTTGGACTGGAATTCTCCCGGATTGATCAGGTCGAGATGCGAAGCCAGGCCTACGCTTTCCAGTTCGCTGGCCGGAAGTACGTTTTCGCTGATGATGTCCACCGTGAATCCGGTAAATCCGGTTTGCGAGGTCACTCCGATCAGGATCTCCATGCCGATGTGGTTGTAACGGGTGTCGAAGTCGTAGGTCTTCGAACCGCTTTTGTTTGTCCATACGATGCCCGGTCCCGATTCGGTGGAACCGCTTTCGGTCACGCGGATATTCAGTTTCGTGTAGGAAGTGCGGCCCTTCGAATCGACGGTCACGAATTTTGCGGTATGCGTTCCTTCGTATTGATAGAAGCCCGACATGCCGGCGTCTTTCACGGTGGCCGTCAGTACGGAGGTAGAGGCCTCTTTCATCACGACATACGGCGCGTTCGCTTCGTTCTCGGGCCACAGGGGTACGGTGCGGTTCTTGTATCCTGCGGCATCGACGGCGGCCAGGAAGTCGGCGTTGTCCGACTCGAAGACGAGGTTGACCGATTTGACGGTCGCGCCGTCTTCCGGCGTAACGACGGCTTTCAGGTTTTCCGTCCATTTGCCGAGCAGCTCGTCGTACATCGACCCGGAAATGGTGTACCCCTGCGCGATGTCCTTGCCGTCGAGCGTCACAACCGGCGATCCTTCGTCGGAGATATCTTCGTCCGGGATCGTCTCCTCGGCGAAGGCGTACAGTCGCATCACGTCGACGTCGATCTTCTGGTCGTACACCCAGTTTTCGACGGTGATCTGGAACTGCACGTTCCCTTCGTTGGCGTTCAGTACGTTGATGGTGATTTTGCGCCATTGTCCGGCCTTGCAGTTGGTGATCTCTTTCGACCAGTTGACCGTCACGTATTCGGGCGTCGCGTCGCCGGGCGCTTTGTTATATTGGCCGGATAACAGGATTTTCAGCGTATTCGCCGTTTCGACCGCCTTGAAATAGCCCGCTTTGCCGGCGTTGGCCGCCTCGCGGTCGAAAACCAGCGCGTTGTCGCCGATCGACAACGTGACCGCCAGCTTCTCTTTACCCGCGGCTTCTGCATCGGCGTCGGACATGAACAACTTCTGGAGATCCTGCGTGAGAGTTACCGTCGTGCGGATGTTCGCCAGCGTGCAGACCAGATCGTCGACCGTCGTTTCGTTGTTTTTGATCACGCTTTTGGTCACCGAACCGGCGTAAACCGGTTTTTCCCAGTCGGCATAGGTCGTGCCGGCCATGTAGTCGGCGTAATCCGGCGATTCGGCGGAGACTGTGTAGGAGCCCGGTGTCAGCGGCATACGCTGGTTTTCCGCTTTTTTGAGGTCTGCATAGACGTGGTTCGTCTGTTCGCCGGTTTTGGCGTTGCGGATGCTCACCTTGTAGTTGTCGGGGGCTTCCGAAACGGAACCCGCTGCACGGGTCATCGCCGCTTTCGTGCCGTTGGAGTAGGGGATTACTTCGGCATCGTCCGCCACCGTAACGCTCATCGCGGACATGACCAGATAGCCCGTTTCCGTCTGCGGGTCGCCTCCGTCGCCGTTGCCGCCGAAATCGACCGATTCGTCCTTGCAGCCGGACAGCATCAGCGTCATTGCCGTCAGCGTTACTAAGGTAAAGGTTTTCATATCGTGTCAGTTTTTTATTGTTTCGTTTTCGGTCAGGCGTCGGGGTTCAGTTCCACGTCCACCTCTTTGATTTCGATCGGGGAGTCGTCGAGCGAAACGGTGATGCTCGCCTGTCCCACCGCCCCTGCGTCGAGCAGGATCGTATGCCATGTCCGGGCCGCGGTCGTGCCGATTTCCGTTTCGGGGAATTCTACTTTCACGCCGTTGGTTTTCGTCGCCGAACCGCTCAGGAAGAGTTTGGTGGCCGCTTTCACGAAAACGGGGAGCGTGCCGGTAAGCGGTTTTGCGGTCGATCCGGAAAAGCCCGACCGGAAGCCCGATTCGGTGCGGACGGTCAGGTCGTAATCGGTATAATATTGCCTGAACCATTCGGAACAGCTCAGCGAATAGACCGAGTTGACCAGCGACAGCGAAACCTGCTCGGTCGTGGTCTTGCGCGCCACGACGGTAAATTGTTTGGTTCCCTTGAAGCAACCGGCGTTTTCTCCTTCGGTATCCGGATTTCCGTAAGAAAAATCGGCCTGATAGTCGCCCGCCTGTAGCAACGGCTGGTCGTAGTCGGACATTACGTCGTACGAAGCGACGGTGCCGATGCCGCTCGAAATTTCCAGCCGCAGGTTTTCCGTACCCGGGATATATTCGGCGGGCAGCGTCCGGGTATCTGCTTTGCTGGTTTCCGCGATGTCTACCGCCGGTGAAATCGTGCAGTAGAAACCGACCGAGCCGTTTCCTGTCGCCTGCGGACCGGACCCGACGTCTTTCGAACAGCCGGAGGCCCATATTGCCGTTATGGTCAGGATCGTTAAAAGTTTGCTTTTTTTCATTATCCTAGCTGGTTTGGTTCTGTTATTTTATGGAAACCCGTATATTGTCTATGTAAACGTAGGTATCGCCTGCTGTTATCGTGGATAAGCCTTGCCCGTCTACCCGAAATGAAGCTCTCCACGATAGGCGGTGTTTGTTGGTGCATCCGGTTACGGTGATGTTCCTGTGAACAGGCAGATTCGTATAACTGCCGTTCGTACCGGGTTCTTCGGTCAGAAATATGTTCTCGATCGCATTGCCGTCCCCTTTGATCGTTCCCGTCTTGGTGTCGGTGCCGAAGTCGTATTTGGAATACATGACGGTTGTTTTATTCAGTATTGTGTTTCCGTTTTTTTTCGTTCCTCCCACGTCGTATGAAACGAGCAAAGAGACATTCGCGCCTTCCTTGAGACCGGTCAGGTGGGGAGTGTCGATCCGCCCCCGGTGATTGTCTCCTTTGTCGGGATCCGTCACAATGGATGATCCCAGGTAACCGAATATCATGGCCGAGGTGTTGGCCTGGATTCCGAACCGGGAAGCCGACCAGCCCGTAAGGTTGTATTTTCCCAAGTCTTCCGTGTTGTTGTTCCTGTCGCTCCCGCCCGCTCCGCCGAAGTCTTCATAAAACAGATACGGTACGGTCAGGCTGATTTCAGTGTGGGCTTCCGCTGTGAAATCGACGGCCTTGTGTGAAGTTACGATGGCATGTTCCGAATCGTATGAAAAAGATAAACCGCCGTTGCGGATCAGGTCGCCGTTGGCCCGGCCGTCCACTTCGTTGTAGAAGCCGAGCATGTATTTATTCTCCGCATTGACCGTGAACGACTGTTTGTTCGTTCCGTTGCGGAACGTCGCCCCGTCCGGGGCCGTTACGGTGAAAGAATTCGGTTCTTCGCCGAGATTGTTGCCCGTGATCGAGAAGTCGAGCCACGTGACCGGCAGTTCGTCCGGAACCGTCAGCGTGACCGGCGTGATCCGTCCGGCTTCCAGCGTTCTGTCGATCGGCACGCTGAGGCTTCCCGACTGGTAACCGTTCTCGTCGTAAGCCGTGAAACGGACGTCGCCGCTGATGTTGCCCGGACACAGGAATAGCCATACGTAATTTCCGTCCGGATTATCCTCGGTCGATTCGGTCAGCGGATTTTTCAGTTCGGCGATGACCGTGTTGCCGCCTTCGGTCAGCTGCGGCGCAGCGGTCGGGTCGGCCAGATCCATCGTCATTCTTCCCACTACGGCTGCGGGAAATTCGACTCTCAGCCGGCTCACCCGTTCGCCCCATTGGTTGCGGCCGACCGGAACCTGTACTCGCATGACGTGGCACTGGTGAATGAAGTGCATCGCCAGGGTTTCGCTCCCGGCCGTCAGCGCCGCTGCGGTTACCGGACGGGCCAGCATGAAATCGCAGTTTCCTTTATAAGCGCCGTGCGAGGTTTGATCTTTGATGTCGTAATCGCGCATGTCGTAGGTTCCGTCCTGCACGGCGGGCAGCGTATAGGTCGCCCGGGTGCCGTCCACGGACTCCGGCGCGGGATAGGCGGCGTAATAGGTATAGTCGCCGGCTTCGAGGTCGGACATCTGCGTGGAAAACAACGCTCCCCACGGGTAGGGACGGAAACATTCGAACGTCTGTCCGTTCAGCGCTTCGTCGCTTCCCGCCGGCCGCCAATAGACCCGGATCGCATCCAGTTCCGACCAGTATACTTTATCGAGATTGTCGCCGCCGATGATCGTTTTCGAATGACTTTCCTGTTCCGGGGATGCGGAAGAGGCCGTTTCCTGAGCGGCGCGAATGAAGATTTCGGTTTTGCCCGGTTTTTTGTCGGACGGACAGTCGTCTTTGGCGCACCTCGTGGCAAGGAGTGCTACGAGCGGCAAAATAATAAACGGCAGCGTTTTTTGTCTGGCAGTTTTTTTCATCATCTGGTTTCACGTCGGAAAGCGAATCCGGTATTCGCTGTCTTTCCGAGGTTTTGTCGATACGGACTTCGGGCTTTTGTCTGTATGAATGCGTAAGTTACACTGTCAAATTTATTTATTATAACGGAGTACGCTCGTAAAAGTTACAAAAATGATAGAAAATGTCTTGATGTCTTGTGAGGGGGACGCAACGATAAAGCCACGATCGTTTCGATCGTGGCTTTGCATAAAAACGCGCCGTTTGATCTATGCGGCGGGAATGGATGGAACGATCAGTACTGCTCCTTTTCGTTCGGGAAATCGCCGCTTTTGACGTCCGACACGTAACGGCTCACCCCGTCCGTCATAACCGAATACAGGTCGGCGTAACGGCGGAGGAAACGCGGCGAAAATTCGTTGTTGATCCCCAGCATGTCGTGAATCACCAGCACTTGTCCGTCGACGCCGTTTCCGGCCCCGATGCCGATCAGCGGGATTTTCAGTTCCGAGGCGACCTGCGCGCCGAGCGTCGCAGGGATTTTTTCGAGGACGATTCCGAAGCAGCCGACCTCTTCGAGCAGGTGCGCGTCGCGGATCAGCTTTCGGGCTTCGGCTTCCTCTTTGGCCCGGACGCTGTAGGTGCCGTATTTATGGATCGACTGCGGGGTAAGTCCCAGGTGTCCCATGACCGGAATTCCGGCGCAAAGGATGCGCTGTACCGACTCAAGGATCTCTTCGCCCCCTTCCAGTTTGATGGCGTCGGCTTCGGACTCCTTCATGATCCGAACGGCCGAGGCGAGGGCTTCTTTCGAATTGCCCTGATAGGTTCCGAACGGCATGTCCACCACGACCAGCGCTCGTTTGACGGCCCGGGTTACGCTACGGGCGTGATAGATCATGTGTTCGAGCGACATCGGCACGGTGGTTTCGTAACCGGCCATTACGTTGGCGGCCGAATCGCCGACCAGCACCACGTCCACGCCGGCGCTGTCCACGATCCGCGCCATCGAATAATCGTAGGCGGTCAACATGGCTATTTTTTCCCCGCGGCTTTTCATCTCCTGCAGGCGGTAGGTGGTCACGACCCGCGTTTTATTATCTGTCGACATAATTTTCACAGTTTAGACAGGGCAAATGTAAAATTATAATTTGCAACGGGCAACGATTTTTCGTTTTTTCGAACGGACTTCGTTTCCGTGTCGCCGCCGGTTACTGTGCCGCTTTCGATGCCCTCCATTGCCGGAAAACTTCCCACAGCACCACGCCGCCCGATACCGAGACGTTCAGCGAATGTTTGGTTCCCCGCTGCGGGATCTCGATGGCTCCGTCGCACAAGTCGACTACCTGCTGCCGTACCCCGTTCACCTCGTTGCCGAAAACCAACGCATAGCGCTTTTCGGGCTTGTAACGCCAGTCGTCCAACATGACGGCGCCTTCGACCTGTTCGACGGCCAGGATCGTATACCCCTGCGCTTTCAGTTCGTTCACCGCATCCGCGGCATCCCGGAAATACGTCCACTCTACGGTCGTTTCGGCTCCCAGCGCGGTCTTGTGGATCTCCCGGTCGGGCGGGGTGCCGGTGATCCCGCACAGGCAGAGTCGTTCGATGGCGAAAGCGTCGCCGGTGCGGAAAAAAGAGCCTGTGTTATTGCCGCTACGCACGTCGTCCAGCACGACCGTGACGGGACATTTTTCCATCGCAGCGAACGCTTCGGCCGAAGGACGCCCCAATTCCTGATTTGAAATTTTACGCATATTTTCGATTGAATATCCGCTGCAAAGATAGTTTATCTTAAAATAATTTATTAACTTTGAGCAATTTTGTTCGTTCGACGAAACGGTTTGGTGCGTAACGGGTCTGAAAAACGGCGGACTGAAGAGTATCGGAAATTTTCATAAAAATTCAGATAATCTAATACTATTAACCGTTATGAGTAACACACCACTTATTTTCTGGCTCGTGCCGGTCGCCTCGCTGATAGCGTTGGGCTTCGCATGGCACTTTTTCCGCTCGATGATGAAAGAGAGCGAAGGCACTCCCCGTATGAAAGAGATCGCCGCGCACGTCCGTAAAGGGGCGATGGCCTACCTCCGGCAGCAGTACCGGGTGGTTGCGATCGTATTTCTGATCCTCGTGTTGTTCTTTGCGTTTCTTGCCTATGGCCTCGGTGTGCAGAATCCGTGGGTGCCGTTCGCGTTCCTGACCGGCGGCTTGTTTTCCGGGCTGGCGGGTTTTATCGGGATGCGCACGGCGACGTTCGCTTCGGCGCGTACGGCCCATGCCGCCAGCCAATCGCTGAATAAGGGGCTGAAAGTCGCTTTCCGCAGCGGAGCCGTGATGGGACTGGTCGTCGTAGGACTCGGTCTGTTGGATATTTCGGTGTGGTACCTGATCCTGAATCATTTCATCGACGCCACCGGGACGCAAAAGCTGATGATCATCACGACGACCATGCTGACGTTCGGGATGGGGGCTTCGACGCAAGCGCTGTTCGCCCGCGTGGGAGGAGGTATTTATACCAAAGCGGCCGACGTGGGCGCCGACCTGGTCGGTAAGGTGGAAGCCGGGATTCCGGAAGACGATCCGCGCAACCCCGCTACGATCGCCGACAACGTAGGCGATAACGTGGGCGACGTGGCCGGTATGGGCGCCGACCTGTACGAAAGTTACTGCGGCTCGATTCTCGCGACGGCCGCACTGGGCGCAGCCGCCTTCGCGAGCAGCGGTATGCAGATGCAGGCCGTGCTGGCTCCGATGTTGATCGCGGCGGTGGGCATCCTGTTGTCGGTGATCGGTATTTTCCTCGTGCGGACGAAAGAGGGGGCTACGATGAAACAGTTGCTCGGCGCGCTGGGCATCGGCGTCAACGTCAGCTCGGTGCTGATCGCTATCTGTACGTTCGGGATACTGTACGTGTTACAGATCGACAACTGGCTCGGGATTTCGTTTTCGGTGATCGTCGGCCTGCTGGCCGGTATCATCATCGGGCAGTCTACCGAATATTATACTTCCCACTCTTATAAACCGACTCAGAAGATAGCCAAAAGCTCTGAAACGGGACCAGCGACGGTAATCATTTCCGGAATCGGAATGGGTATGATCTCGACGGCGATCCCGGTAATCACGATTGCGGTAGCGATCATCCTCGCCTTCCTGTGCGCGATCAATTTCGACGTGCAGCACATGATTTCGGCCGAGAACATCAGCAAAGGGCTTTATGGGATCGGTATCGCGGCGGTGGGGATGCTCTCTACGCTCGGGATTACGCTGGCGACCGACGCTTACGGCCCGATCGCCGACAATGCGGGCGGTAACGCCGAAATGAGCGGACTCGATCCGGATGTGCGCAAACGCACCGATGCGCTGGATGCGCTCGGTAATACGACGGCCGCCACCGGTAAAGGGTTCGCGATCGGTTCGGCCGCGCTGACGGCGTTGGCGCTGCTGGCTTCCTATATCGAAGAGGTCAAGATCGGGATGCAGCACATCGGGGAGACGACCCTGCAACTGGCCGACGGTACGACCAAAGCCATTGCCGACGCCAATATCCTGGATATGATGGACTATTTTCAGGTGACTCTGATGAATCCGAACGTGCTGGTCGGCGCCTTTATCGGCGCGATGATGGCGTTCCTGTTTTGCGGACTTACGATGAACGCTGTCGGCCGCGCCGCGCAGAGTATGGTCGAGGAGGTGCGCCGCCAGTTCCGGGAAATCAAAGGTATTCTCGAAGGCAAGGCGACTCCGGATTATGCGCGTTGCGTCGCTATTTCGACCAAAGGGGCCCAGCGCGAAATGCTGTTCCCGTCGATTATAGCGATCGTCGTTCCGATTCTGGTCGGCTTCATTTTCGGCGTGGCCGGGGTGATGGGGCTGCTGATCGGCAGCCTGAGCGCCGGATTCGTGCTGGCCGTGTTCATGGCCAATTCGGGCGGGGCTTGGGACAATGCCAAGAAATTTATCGAGGAAGGTAATTTCGGCGGCAAGGGTTCCGACAACCATAAAGCTACGGTCGTGGGCGATACGGTGGGCGATCCGTTCAAGGATACGTCCGGCCCGTCGCTGAACATCCTGATCAAACTGATGAGTATGGTTTCGATCGTGGTGGCCGGCTTGACCGTTTCGATGCATTTGCTTTAGGCGGTTTCCGTTTGTGACAGTAAATAAAAGGCTCCGGTCAGCAACCGGAGCCTTTCGTATTGTTCGTGCGCGGGACGAACCGCAGTTCAAAGGCTTCCTTCCGATACTTCGTACCGGTCGTTTACCTCCAGCCACCGGGCCTGCGGATGAAACTCCCGCAGGTACGTTTTCAGGTAATCCCGCGTGCCGTCCGTGATCGGCGCGTCGGTCGGTGGATAGAGGTTGTAGACCACTTTGGCGACTTCGATATTCCGGTTGCGGCACGCTTCGAGACTCAGCAGCGTATGGTTGATGCTGCCGAGTCGCGGCGAGGTGACCAGTATGACCGGCAGCCGACGCTCGGCGACGTAATCGATCGTATTGTACAGCCCTTCCAACGGAACGAATAGCCCGCCGGCTCCTTCGAGCAGGACGACGTCGTATTTTTCAAGCAGTTTTTCGGTGCATTTCCCGATCAGCGACAGATCGATCCTGCGGGAATCGATCGCAGCCGCCAGGTGCGGCGAGGCCGGGTAGGTGAAGACGATCGGACAGGTCGTGCCGTCGAGGTCTTCCGGCAACAGCCCGGTTCCCATGATCCGGCGGTGGGTTTCGATGTCTTCCGACAGTCCGGGGCAGCCGGTCTGGATGAATTTTTGGGTGACGACGCGCCGGCCCCGTCCGGCCCAATCGCGCGCGAGAACTCCGGTAACGATGCTTTTGCCGGCATCGGTGTCGATGCCGGTGACGAAATATACTTTTTTCATAAAAGGGGAAACGTAAAATTCAGATCAAATGTAGTACCTTTGCAGATAACAAGCAAATAAAATGGGATGGAAATGATCGGTCGTCTGAAAGAGAGAATCGAACAGGGGTATCGTCTGGGATACGACGAAGCGCTGGAATTGCTGAGAACGACTCCGGAAACGGAACTGTGCGCGTTGGCTCATGCGTTGCGCACGCGCTATCAGGGGAAAACGATCGACATGTGTTCGATAATGAACGCCCGCAGCGGCCGTTGCAGCGAGGACTGCAAGTGGTGCGCTCAGTCGAAATTTCATAAAACGGAAGTCGAGGTCTATCCGCTGGTAGGAGCCAGGGAAGCGGTCGAAGAGGCGGCCGGCAATGCACGCAAGGGCGTGAAGCGCTTTTCGCTGGTAACCAGCGGTCGGACGCTTTCCGATGCCGATACCGACCGGATCTGCGCGATCTATCGCCGGATCGGCTCCGAGGTGTCCGTTTCGCTTTGCGCGTCGCTCGGGTTGCTGAACCTGGAACAAATGCGCCGGCTCAAAGAGAGCGGCGTGCGGCGTTACCACTGCAACCTCGAAACGGCCCCGTCCTATTTTCCGAAACTTTGCTCGACGCATACGGTGGCCGAGAAGCTGCGGACGATCGGGTGGGCGCGGGAAGCCGGCCTGGAGATATGCAGCGGCGGGATCATCGGCATGGGCGAGAGCGAGGAGCAACGCGTCGAATTTGCCATCGCTCTGCGGCAGACCGGGGCGGTTTCGATTCCCGTCAACGTGTTGAATCCGATTCCCGGAACGCGGCTTGCCGGGGCGCCGCCGCTGACCGATTCGGAAATCGTTCGGGCGGTGGCCGTCATGCGGATCCTCAATCCCGAAGCGGCTATCCGGCTGGCCGGCGGCCGTACGCGGATCAAGCATCTCGAAGAGCGGTTGTTGCAGTGCGGCGTGAGCGCGCTGATCGTCGGAGATATGCTGACTACGACCGGATCGGATATCGAAACCGATAAACGGATGTTTATCCGGTGCGGATTCGAGGTGTAACGTCCGTTATGCGCCTGAATTGCGAATTTCGCGGGAAATGCTTAATTTTGCGCACCGATCGTCCGAACCGATGAAAAGCTGGAAAATAGGGTTGATATTGCTGGGTTGTTTGTGGACGGGAATGCTTCCCGCCCAAAATTCCGTATTGGAATTTCCGCAGCAGGTGTGGAATTTCGGAACGATCCGGGAGGCGGACGGAGCGGTGTCGCACGAGTTCGAATTCGAGAACAAAGGGAAATCGCCGGTCGTGATCGAAAAAGTGACGGTGACGTGCGGTTGTACGACGCCGCAGTACAGTCGGGAACCGGTACGTCCCGGAGGCCGCGGAACGATCCGGATCGCCTACAACCCGGAGGGACGTCCGGGCGCTTTCCGCAAAGACATCACGATTCAAAGCAGCGGAGGGGGGCGTAATGTCATCAGCATTACCGGCGAGGTGACCCCGCGTCCGCAGGAGGTCGGCGAGTTGTACCCCGTTCGGGCCGGCGCGCTGCGGCTGGCGACCCGTACGGTGAATCTGGGATATGTGCCGCGCGGTTCGATCAAAGCGAAAACCATCGAATACTATAACGATACGGAGCGTCCGCTCAACATGACGGTCGTCTATCCGAAAGCGAAACCCTACCTGGACGTAGCTTTGTCCGCCACCCGGATCGAACCGAAGCAGAAAGGCGTTCTGACGGTCACTTACGACTTGCGCGACTGCGACGTGTGGGGAGTTCTTTCCGGCGTTTTTTCGCTGATGGTGAACGACGAGCTCGCCGATACCGAATTTTCGGCTACCGGAATCGCTACGGATGATTTCTCGTCGCTGACGGCTGCCGAGTTGGAGCAGGCTCCGAAAGCGGCTTTTTCGTCCCAGTATTACCATTTCGGCAATCAAAAGGCGGCCGGGGAACTGCGCCGCGACTTTACGCTGACTAACGACGGAAAAGAGCCGCTGGTTTTCCGCGATATGAAATTGGGACAGCGCATGTCCACGACGCTCGATCCCGAACGGGAGATCGCCCCGGGCGAGAGCGTCACGTTCAGCGTTATGCTGAATACGAAAGGCGCCCCCGCCGGGAAGCTGATGGATCATATCGTATTGATCGTCAACGATCCGTCGCGGCCGATGCGCGAAATCCGGCTGGCGGCGAACATTGCGGAATAAATTTTTTAAATCGTAAGATAAAGACCTAAACCAAACAAACAGAAATGTATAAAATCATTAAAAAGGAGCTGCTCGCGCCCAATATTTACCGGATGGACATTGCGGCTCCGCGTGTCGCCTGTTCGGCAAAGCCGGGGCAGTTCATCATCCTGCGACTGGACGAAAAGGGGGAACGTATCCCGCTGACCGTCGCCGATTACGATGCGGCGGAAGGGTGGGTAACCATCGTAACGCAGACGGTGGGTTATTCGACGACGAAGTTGTGCGCTATGAATCCGGGCGACGAACTGGCCGATTTCGCGGGTCCGCTGGGCCGGCCGTCGGATTTCGTGCACGAAGATATCGAAACGCTGCGTTCGCGGAAGATACTGTTCATCGCCGGCGGCGTCGGGACGGCCCCCGTCTATCCGCAGGTCAAATGGCTCTCGCAGCATGGGATCAAAGCCGATGTGATTATCGGCGCCAAGAATAAGGATACGCTGATTTTCGTCGACATGATGAAGCAGGTTGCCGGAAACGTATATATCGCTACCGACGACGGTAGCGCCGGTTTTCACGGCATGGTGACCGACCTGATGCGCGACCTGATCGATAAGCAGGGGAAACGCTATGACGAAGTGATCGCCATCGGTCCGATGATTATGATGAAGTTCGTGGCCAAGACGACGAAGCAGTACGGTCTGAAGACGATCGTCAGCCTGAATACGCTGATGGTCGACGGTACGGGCATGTGCGGGGCCTGCCGGGTAACGGTCGGCGGCAAGACGCGCTTCACGTGCGTGGACGGCCCGGAGTTCGACGGGCACGAGGTCGATTTCGACGAAGCGATGCGCCGTCAAGGCATGTATAAGACCATCGAAAGCCGCAAGGCGAAAATAGAGCAGGAGCGTGCCGAAGGGCATGTCTGCAAGGTGGGGCTCGACCGGTAGGTCTCCCCGGACGATCGAACGGTATTCCGGCCGCCGTGGCCGGAGCAATTGTTTTCAGAATAAAAAATGGCAAATAAAATACCCCGTGTTCCCGTTCGGGAGCAGGACCCGAAAGTGCGGGTCACCAATTTCGAGGAGGTTTGTTACGGTTACGACCTTCAGGAGGCTCAGCTCGAAGCGAGCCGTTGTCTGGATTGTAAAAAGCCGCGTTGCGTAGAGCACTGCCCCGTTTCGTTGCAAATACCGAAGTTTATCGAGCAGGTTGTCAAGGGCGATTTCGCCGAAGCTGCGCGCATCATCGGTCAGGACAGTTCGCTGCCGTCGGTGTGCGGGCGCGTATGCCCGCAGGAAAGTCAGTGCGAAGGCTCCTGCATCCTCGGTATCAAGGGCGAGCCGGTCGCGATCGGCAAACTGGAACGTTTCGTCGGCGACTGGAGCATTGCCAACGGCGGCGAAGCGGTTGCGACGGCTGCGCCCAACGGTAAAAAAGTGGCCGTCGTCGGCAGCGGCCCGGCCGGTCTGGCCTGCGCTTCCGACCTGGCTAAAATGGGATACGGCGTCAAGATTTTCGAAGCGCTGCATAAGGCCGGCGGCGTGCTTCAATACGGAATTCCCGAATTCCGCCTGCCGAAAGAAAAGGTCGTGGCCAAAGAGATTGAGAACGTATTGAAGCTGGGCGTCGAGATCGAAACCGACGTGATCGTAGGACGTACCGTGACGGTCGATTCGCTGCTCGACGAAGAAGGCTATTCGGCCGTGTTCATCGGGTCGGGCGCGGGACTGCCGCGTTTTATGGGTATTCCCGGCGAGAACCTGAACGGGGTGGTTTCGGCGAACGAATTTTTGACCCGGGCGAATCTGATGAAGGCTTACGACGATCGTTACGATACGCCGATCTATGTCGGCCAACGGGTCGTGGTGGTCGGAGGCGGTAACGTCGCGATGGACGCCGTTCGGACGGCGGCTCGTCTCGGCGCCGATGCGCATATCGTCTACCGCCGCAGTGAAACGGAGCTTCCGGCGCGCGTCGAAGAGGTGCATCACGCCAAACAGGAAGGGATCGCTTTTCAGATGCTGACCAATCCGGTCGAGGTACTCGGCGACGACAAAGGCTGGGTGCGGGGAATCCGCTGCGTGCGGATGGAACTCGGCGAACCCGATCAGTCGGGGCGCCGTTCTCCGATCGAAATCGAGGGCTCGGAGTTCGATATCGAGTGCGACGTGGTGATTATGGCGCTCGGGACCTCGCCGAACCCGCTAATCGCATCGACCACGCACGGTTTGGAGACCAACCGGCGCGGCTGTATCGTGGCCGACGACGAGCGGGGACAGACGTCCCGCGAAGGTATTTTTGCCGGCGGGGACACCGTGACCGGCGCGGCGACGGTGATTCTCGCCATGGGCGCGGGTCGTCGGGCCGCCAAAGCGATCGACCGGTACCTTCAAGGCAAGGTCTGATCCGGTACTCTGGGAATCGAATGGGATATTCGGACGCAAATATGCGTCCGAATGTCTTTTTGAAGTATCGGGTAGGAAGAATCGTTGCGGCGTTTGCAGGTTATAGCGAAAAAATATAACTTTGTGTGAGGACTTGAAAACTGAATCATGGGACAATTGTTTACCGATTTGCAGGCGGTCCGGCTGGATGTAGAGGTGAATGCCGTTATCATTCTGGATCAGACGAGCCTGCCCGGTGAGAAAGTTTACCTGTCGCTATCGACGAAGGAAGCGGTATGGGACGCTATTCACCGGTTGAAGGTTCGCGGTGCGCCGGCGATCGGCATTACGGCGGCTTACGGGATTTACGTGTGTTGCAAATCGCTGCGTGCGAGGAAGTTCGATGACTTTTACAAGGGGTTCGTCGAAATCCGCGATTATTTCGAATCGTCCCGTCCGACGGCGGTGAACCTGTCGGCAGCGTTGGAGCGGATGGAACGGTGCGTACTACGCAACCGGGAACTGCCCGTTTCCAGGATTAAACGGCAAATGCTGCGCGAAGCTCTGGCGATTCGGGACGAAGATGCCGCCTCGTGTCACCGGATCGGCGTGTACGCTCTATCGCTGTTGCGTCCCGGAATGGGGATACTGACGCACTGCAATGCCGGTCATTTGGCGGTTTCGGAATACGGAACGGCTTTGGCTCCGGTCTATTTGGGGCAGCAGCAGGGTTATAATTTCAAAGTGTATGCCGACGAAACGCGTCCGTTGCTACAAGGCGCGCGCCTGACCGCTTACGAGTTGCGTTACGCCGGAGTCGATATCACGCTGATATGCGATAACATGGCTTCCGTAGTGATGCGGAAAGGCTGGGTACAGGCGGTTATCGTCGGTTGCGACCGGATCGCGATGAACGGGGATACGGCTAATAAGGTCGGTACGTCGGGACTGGCGATCATGGCGCGGCATTACGGGATTCCGTTCTACGTGCTGGGGCCTACGTCGACGATCGACCGGCGCTGTCCGGACGGGAATGCGATCGTCATCGAGGAGCGCGGATCGGAAGAGGTGACCGACATGTGGTATGCCCGGCGTATGGCTCCGGACGATGTCAAAGTCTACAATCCGGCTTTCGACGTGACCCCGGCCAACCTGATCACGGCGATCGTTACGGAACGCGGAATCGCCCGTGCCCCGTACAACGAAACGTTCGAACGGTGGTTCGGGGAGGAGGAAAAGGACTCCGCCGAGACCGGTTCGAAAACGGAGGAATAAGGTTATTTCAGAAAACAAGAAGATGGTTGAACGAGCCCTTTAAAACTTCATGCTATGGAAATATTGGACGATCATGGAAATCCGGTGCAGAACGTTCCGGTGCAACAACAACCCGCAGAACAAACGCCCGTCGTCTCGGTGGGCGAATGGATGTTGGTCATGCTGATACTCGCGATTCCGCTGGTTAATATCGTGATGCTGTTCGTCTGGGCTTTCGGCGGCGGGGTTAACAAGACGAAAGCCAATTACTGTAAGGCGTCTTTGATCTGGATCGCGATTGCGATCGCGATGTGGATCATTTTCTTCTCGTCGATCATGGGGATGATGGCCGGTCTGAAAGCGCTGGGCAGGTAAATTATTCCGGTATTGAAAAGCGGGGCGGAAAATTTTGGTTCTCCGCCCTGCTTCTTGTTTTGCCGGTTTCTTGTTCCGATTCCGACGTTATGTTATGCCGGTTCGCCGTTCGCAGCCGGTTTCATGGATACGAGGACTTTGTCGATTCGGGCCGCATCCATATCCACGATCTCGAAGTTGAAATTGCGCCACGAAAGCTTTTCGCCGGTTTGCGGGATATGTTCCAGCTCTTCGAGGATCAGCCCGCTGAGCGTGTTGTAATTGAATTCGTTGTACAGTTCCTCCTGGTCGAAGAACGCGAGGAAGTCGTAGAACGGGATTTGTCCGTCGATCAGATAACTGCCGTCGTCGCGGGCGACGATGTCCTGTTCTTCGCCCGCTTCGGGCATCGAGCCTACCAGCGCCTTGATGATGTCTTTGAACGTTACGATCCCTTCGATACTGCCGAATTCGTCGGTGACGATGCCGTAGCGTCCGCCGGTCGTCCGCATCAGTTCGAGCGCATTGTAAACGCTCAGGTTCTCCGGAATGTATTGGGCCGGGCGAATCACTTTCGACAGCGAGAATCCCTCTTCGTCCAACCGTCCGAACAGGTCTTTGAGGTACACTACGCCGGCGATCGAGTCGAGATTCCGGTCGGCCACCGGATAGGTGTTGAACAGGTTGTTTTTGACGATTTGTTCGATCTCGTCGTTCGTGGCGTCGATGTTCAGCCACACCAGTTCGCTGCGGTGCGTCATGATCGACCCTACGTTGCGGTCGCCGAGGTTGAATACGCGTTCCACGATGTCCTGTTCGACTTCCTGGATCTCGCCGCCGACGGTTCCTTCCTGGATGATCGCTTTGATCTCGTCTTCGGTGACTTTGCTTTCTCCCAGCGTATTGATTCCGAGCAGGCGCAGCATGCCGGAAGTGCTCTTTGACAGCAGCCATACGAATGGCAGCGCGATTTTCGACAGTACGTTCATCGGCCGCGCCACCAGTTTGGCGACCTTTTCGGCAGCCTGCATCCCGATTCGTTTCGGGACGAGCTCCCCGACGATCAGCGTCAGGTAAGTGACGATCGCAACGATCAGCGTCTGGGCGATGGCTACCGCGTGCGTCCGCAGCGGCTCGATCGTTGCGATTACTTTGCCGAAATTCTGCGCCAGCACCTCGCCGGAATAGAGACCCGTCAAGATGCCGATCAGCGTGATGCCGATCTGGATCGTAGACAAGAATGTATCGGGGCTGTTGGCTAATTTGAGGGCGGTACGCGCCGCCCGGCTGCCTTTTTTGGAGTCCGCTTCGAGGCGGGATTTCCGGGCTGACACCATCGCGATTTCCGACATCGACAATAAGCCGTTCAAAAGGATCAGCCCGATAATTATGACAATTTCCATTCAGATATGAGAATAGTTACCGCGCTAAGATAAGCAAGTTTCGCAGAAAAACAAAGGGGCCGCGGTTTCGAAACCGCGGCCCCTTCGTTTGAAATCCGGTAACAGATTATTTCGAAAAACCTTTGCCGATGCCGATAAAGTCGGACGCTACCAAAGCGGCGCCTCCGATCAGGCCGCCGTCGACGTCTTCCTTGGCGAAAAGTTCGGCAGCGTTGCTCGGTTTGCAGCTTCCGCCGTACAGGATCACGGTATTGGCTGCGGCGTCGCCGAATTTTTCGGCCAACACCTTGCGGATGAACGCATGGATTTCCTGAGCCTGTTCCGCGGTAGCTGTTTTACCGGTTCCGATCGCCCATACGGGTTCGTAAGCGATGATCAGTTTCGAGAACTGTTCCGGGGTCAGGTTGAAAACCACTTCTTCGATCTGCGCGCGCACCACGTCGAAATATTTGCCGTTTTCGCGTTCTTCGAGTTTTTCGCCGACGCAATAGATCGGGATCAGGTTGTTTTCGTAGGCCTGAACCATTTTCTTGTTCAGCGTAGCGCTGGTTTCGCCGTAATATTCGCGGCGTTCGCTGTGGCCGAGAATCACGTATTCCACGCCCAGCGAAGCGATCATCTTAGCCGAAACTTCGCCGGTGTAGGCACCTTTGGCTTCGGCGGCGCAGTTCTGCGCTCCGACGGCGATGCCGGTTCCTTTGGCGTTCTTTACGATCTCGGACAGGTGCGTAAACGGCGGAATTACGATGAAGTTCACGCACGAGCAAACGTCGCCTTTCAGTGCGGCTACGCCTTTCAACAATTCTACGCCTTCCGCAGGGGTGGTGTTCATTTTCCAGTTACCTGCTACTACTTTCTTTCTCATAATTTTTCGGTATTTAATCCTTGATGTCTTTTCGTTGATCGGTACTGCCGTTACTCCACCCATGTTTTTACTTCGTCGGCAGTCGGGTTTTTCAGTCCCAGCTTGTTTTTCTTGTTATAGCCGCACAGGTCGTTGAACAGCTTGCCTGCCGACAGTTTTTTCAGTGCGTCGACGGTCAAAAAGCCCATTTTCTGCAATACCGGAACCCATTCGGCCGGAACGCCGGCCGCCGCGTATTTCTCTTCCGGATCTTTCTGCGCCGCTTTTTCGGGCCGCATTTGCGGGAAGAACAGCACGTCCTGAATCGTCGTCTGTCCGGTCATGAACATCGTCAGTCGGTCGATTCCTATTCCCATTCCCGAGCAGGTCGGCATACCGTATTCGAGCGCTCGGACGAAATCCATATCGATAAACATCGCCTCGTCGTCGCCTTTTTCGCTGAGCCGCAACTGTTCCTGGAAGCGTTCCAATTGGTCGATCGGGTCGTTCAGCTCGGAATAAGCGTTGCACAGTTCTTTGCCGTTGACGAACAACTCGAACCGCTCGGTCAGGTCGGGGTTGTTGCGGTGGCGTTTACACAGCGGCGACATATCGATCGGGTAGTCCGTTACGAAAGTAGGCTGGATCAGATCTTCTTCGCAGTACTGTCCGAAGATCGCGTCGATCAGCTTGCCTTTGCCCATCGTCTCGTCGGTTTCCACGTTCAGCTTTTTGCAGGCTTCGCGCAGCTCGCCTTCGCTCTTGCCGGTGATGTCGAAGCCGGTTTTCTCGCGGATCGCATCGGTCATCGTAACGCGGCGGAACGGCCGGGCGAAACTGATCTCACGACCGTCGATCATAACTTCGGTCTTGCCGTGCAATGCTTTTGCCACGCGTTCGAGCATCTCTTCGACGAATCCCATCATCCAGATGTAATCTTTGTACGCGACGTATATCTCCATTACGGTGAACTCCGGATTGTGCGTACGGTCCATACCTTCGTTGCGGAAGTCCTTGCCGAATTCGTATACGCCGTCGAATCCGCCGACGATCAGTTTCTTCAAGTACAGCTCGTTGGCGATCCGTAGGTAAAGCGGGATGTCCAGCGCATTGTGGTGCGTGACGAACGGACGGGCCGAAGCTCCCCCCGGAATCGACTGTAGGATCGGCGTTTCGACCTCCACGTATCCTTGCTCGTTAAAAAACGCGCGCATCGTGTTGACGATCTTGCTGCGTTTGAGGAATACTTCGCGTACCTGCGGATTGACGATCAGGTCGACATAACGTTGGCGGTAACGCAGTTCCGGATCGCTGAAGGCGTCGTATACCTGCCCGTCCTTTTCTTTGACGACCGGCAGCGGGCGCAGCGATTTGCTCAGTACCGTGAGTTCTTTGCAATGCACCGACAGTTCTCCGGTCTTCGTAATGAAGGCGAATCCCCGGATGCCGACGATGTCGCCGATATCGAGCAGTTTTTTGAAAACCTTGTTGTACAGCGTGGATTCGGGATCGCCGTTGCAGATGTCGTCGCGTTTGACGTACACCTGAATCCGGCCGGTGTGGTCCTGCAGTTCGAAAAACGAGGCGCTTCCCATGATCCGCCGCGACATGATCCGTCCGGCAATCGAAACCTCCTGGAAATTTCCTTTGTCGGGATCGTACTCCGCAGCGATCCGCGCGGCGGTTGCCGTCACTTCGTATTTGGCCGCCGGGTAAGGCTCTATGCCCAGTTTACGCAGTTCGGCCAGCGAGTTGCGCCGGATCTGTTCCTGTTCGCTAAGTTCAGAGATGCTCATAGGGTGTGGATTGATTGCAAAAGTCCGTAATAAGTAGGCTGCAAATGTACGAAATTTCCGGTTGTTTTTAAAAAAGTTTAGCAAATTCTTGTTTTTCCTGTTCCGGCGGTTTCCGGATGCTAATCTCTCTTTTTCAGTTTTCCCGTTTTGTCGAATTTGTAACTGAGGTTCAACATCAGATAGCGTCCGGAGCGTTGCGTCCAGTTATAGCTGATGTAGTCGGCCAACATGCTGGTCGAGAAGTTGGCGGTGCGGTTCAGCAGGTCGTAGGCGGTGATGTTGATGTCGCCCTGTCGTTTTTTGAACAGCTTGCAGCCGAACGTTAGGTTCAGGATGTGCGTGTTCACGTCGCCGTCGGCGTACGAGAAGTTGTGATAGAGCGAGTAGTTGTAGTTGGCCGTGACGTATATCTTTTTGACGATGTTGACGGTCAGGTTCGTCGCTACGGTCTGGTTGATCGTGTTGTTGTCCGATTTCCGGGAGTTTGACGTGCGGTTGTACGCCGTATTGGTGTACAGCGAAAACTGGTAGACGAGGGATTTGTTGCCGATCAAGCTGAGGCTGAGGTTCGGAGAGAGGCTGTTCGTGTAGTTCAGCTCGTCGCCGATATAGGTGGGGCGCCGGCTGTAAGCGCATCCGGCGTTAGCGCTGAACGTGATGTCGAGCGCTTTGACCGGCAGCGAGTAGCCGGCGCCGAACCGCATCGATCCGGCGCCGTTCACGTTGACCGGCGTGGTCAGCGTAGCGCCTTTCGGAGCGATGTAGCCGTTGTATTCGGGCAGCGGCGTGTCTTCGGTGAAGAATACCTGTTTGGTGGCGATCTCGCGGGCGGTGACGCTACCGTTGAAGTTGAGACTGAACGTGCGCGATTTTTCGGTTTTGGTGGCGGTATATCCGATGTATACCGAGTGCATGTTGCTTTGTTTCAGATCCGGATTGCCGCCCGACAGACTGAGCGGATTCTGGTAGTTCAGTTCGTTGCGGAGCTGTTCGACCCCGGGCTGTTGCGCGTTGGACGAGTAGTTGACGTAGATGCGCCGCGTCGGGCTGATCGTATAGTTCAGCGACGCCGAAGGCTGGAAGCTGCGGAACGTGATTCGGTCGCGCCGTTCGTCCGGGAACGCTTCGTCCTTGTTGAGCCGGGAAGACCGGTATCCGGCATTGACGGCGAAGTAGAGCTTCTCGGTGAAATGGCTGATGTTGAAGGTGTAGTTCTGGGTCGTATAGTTGCGCGAGTAGTCGTAGGTCAGCGAGGTGTCGACCTGCCCGGTGAAACGGTCGACGGCAAGCCGTTTCGACCGGCTGTTTTCATAGGAAATGTGATAATTGACCCCGACCGAGTATTTTTCCTTGAAACGGTAGAAGTAGCCGATGCCGCCCGAAACGGAACGGTTGTGACCTTCGGCCGTGTTTTCCAAGTAGGTGCGGTCGCTGGTTGAAGAGAGCGAATCGACCTGCCAGCCGTCGTCGTTGTTTTTGCTCAGCGTGCCGTCCGCGGACAGGCTGAATCCGTGCTTCCCTTCTTTGAACGCATGCGACCAGGCCAGGTTTTCGGAGATGTTGTAACTGTCGCCGTCGCTGCGTTGCGAGGTGGCGACCCGGTTCAGCGTTTCGCCGTCGAGCATGTTCAGCGCGCCGCGGTAACTCCGGGAGACGCTGCGCGAGAAACGGGCGTTCGGGGCGAAAAACAGAAAGTCGTTTTTCGTATTGTAGCGCATGTGCAGCGAGACGTGGTGGTTCTGCGATCCGTTTTCGGTTCTGGACGTATCGTCGTAAGTGCGCGACTGGTAATCCTCGGTCGGAAAATAAACCTGCCGGGAGATCGACTGCGAGCGGTTGAAATCGTTGTTGTAGCTGTAATTGCCGTCGATGAAAAATTCTTTCCCCCAGCGCTTCGAAAAGTCGGCCGAGGCGTAGGTGTTTTTATTGTAGCCCGACCCCTGGCTGCTGTTGTTGGTTCCTGCGCGTACGCCCATGCTTCGTTTTTCCGAGAAATAGCGGTATGTCCCGCCGGCCCGGTAACGCTCTCCGTGCCGACCGTCGGCCCCTTCGTCCAGGTCGGTTCCGTAGCCGCCCTCGACGCGGACGTTGATGCTTTTTTCGGGTTTGCTGCGGGTTATGAGGTTCATGACCGTGCGTTTTTTCCCGTTCGCGTTGTTCTTGATTTTTTCCTCTTCGACCAGCTCTTCGTATACCTGGATATCGATCACGTCGCGGGCTTCGAGGTATTGCAGCGCCGATTCGGAATTTTCCCCGAACAGCGGCCTGCCGTCGACGTAGGTGCGTTCGACGACTTTCCCCATCACGGTGATCTTTCCGTCTTTGACTTCCATGCCGGGCATCCGCAGCACCAACTGCATACTCTCGTCGCCGGGCAGCACTCGTATCGCTTCGGCGTGGTAAATCAGCGTGTCGCCGCGCTGCCCCATCAGTGGGCGTTCGCCCTGTACGACGGCCGCTTCGAGCTGGTAATCGGCCGTTCCGAGCGCCACCGTATCCATCCGCGTGCCTTTCGGCCCGATCCGTACCCGGCTCGAAAAATCCCGGTAGCCGATGTATGAGATTCGGGTGCGGACGAGCGTATCGCGTATTCGTCCGATCGAGAAAGCTCCTTGCCTGTCGGTGATTACGGTGACCGTGTCGAAAAGCGAAGCGACGGTTACGGTCGCTCCGATCAGCGGGACACGCTGTGCCGAATCGACCACTACGCCGTGCAGTGATCCCGTTTTGGTTTGGGCGAGCGCGGTACCTGCCGATAGGGATAACAAAAAGGCGAAGGTAAAGCGTATGTAGGGTTTCAAAGGTGTTAGGTTTGGTTGCCAAGATATAGTTTATCCGGCGGTTTTCCAAAGAAAACGCATATGATTATTCGGGGTGGATTAACTGAATATTTCGTCTCTCCAGATGATGATTGTCGTTATGAGGACGATGAACGTTCCCCTTATGATTCGTAAGACGATTTTGTTTTTGACGATTGCGGGACATGCGAGCCAGGCAACCAGGACGATACCCATAACGAGTACGTCCCATCGTTTCAGCAGAATCATGGGGCTATATCCTGTTAGGAGCGCCGAGAACAAAAGAAGGGGATTGTTTCCCGATATTTTAGTCGTTAATCGTTTTCCGGGCATGGTCTTCGAATTGAGGATTAGCTGAAAATTCCGTTTCGGTAAATTCTGGTTACGACATATAAAACGAGTATTCCCCGTATGATCCGCGAGACAAATTTATTTTTGATATATGCAAGAACAATCGACACGGTCAAGACGAAAACGGCGAAAGCGAGCGTATCCCAATATTTTGACAGAATCGTCTGAATCGTCAGGTATATCCATATCGCAAAGAATGCAATGGATAAAAGGAAGTCTTTTTTTCATCCCGGGTTAACATCCTATAATTATGCGATTTGTCGTAAATTGTCCTCGGTACGAAGATTTGTTAAAGTTAAAAAATAATCCGTCGAAAATGAAATAATCGGACTTTTTTATTGTGCTTTTCCCGGCGGGGAATAACAAAACGAGCTCCGGTTTCGGGCCGGAGCTCGTTTTGTACGATTGTATCGTTTTAAAATTCCGACGTGAAGTGGAACCGGATGTCCGGAAATTTCTCTTGGGCCAGCGACAGCGCGTACGAAGTGTCTGCAAGGAAGACTTCGCGGCCGTGCTTGTCGAGCGCCATGCTGTTGAACTTCCGTTTGCGGAAATCCTCCATTTGCGCCTCGTTATCCGACTCGACCCAGCAGGCTTTGTACACCTGCACCGGTTCGTAGCGGCACAGCGCGCCGTATTCGTGTTCGAGCCGGTACTGAATCACTTCGAACTGCAACGCCCCGACCGTGCCGATGATCTTGCGGCCGTTCATCTTGCTGGTGAACAGTTGGGCCACGCCTTCGTCCATCAGTTGGTCGATCCCTTTGGCCAGTTGCTTGAATTTCATCGGGTCGCCGTTTTCGATGTAACGGAACAACTCCGGCGAGAAGCTCGGGATGCCGACGAACTGCAACTGTTCGCCTTCGGTAAACGTGTCGCCTATTTTGAAGTTGCCGGTGTCGTGCAGGCCGACGATATCGCCCGGATAGGCTTCGTCGATCACCGATTTCTTTTCGGCCATAAATGCGGTCGGCGCGGCGAACTTGATGTTTTTGCCGGAACGTACGTGCAGGTACGGTTTATTGCGTTCGAAAACTCCCGAACAAATTTTCAGAAATGCGATGCGGTCGCGGTGGTTCGGGTCCATGTTCGCATGGATCTTGAAAACGAATCCGGTCAGTTTGGGTTCGTACGGGTCGATGTCGCGTTGCGCCGTATGCGATTTTCCCGGCGACGGGGCGATGTCGATAAAACAGTCGAGCAGTTCGCGGACGCCGAAATTGTTCAGCGCGCTGCCGAAGAAAACCGGCGCGACCGTTCCGGCCCGGTAGCTGTCCAATTCGAACGGCGGATAGACCCCCTCGACCAGTTCCAGGTCGTCGCGCAGGTGCTGCGTGAACGGTTCGATGTACTTGTCGATAGCCGGATCGTTTAGTTTGACGTCGAGCGTTTCCCCTTCGGCCGACTGCTTGTCGGCGCCGAAGAACAACGATAGCCGGTCGCCGTACAGGTCGTACACGCCTTTGAACGTCGGCCCGGTACTGATCGGCCATGCCAACGGACGCACTTTGATTTTCAGCTCTTTTTCGATTTCGTCGAGCAGGTCGAACGGGTCTTTGCACGGCCGGTCGAGCTTGTTGATGAAAACCATTACCGGCGTGTTGCGCATCCGGCACACTTCCATCAGCTTGCGGGTCTGCGTTTCGACTCCTTTGGCTCCGTCGATTACGATAATCACGCTGTCGACGGCCGTCAGCGTACGGTAAGTGTCTTCGGCGAAATCCTCGTGCCCCGGCGTATCCAGGATGTTGATTTTTACATCCTTATATTCGAAGCCCATGACCGACGTGGCGACCGAGATTCCCCGCTGGCGTTCGATCTCCATGAAGTCCGACGTAGCTCCCTTCTTGATTTTGTTCGATTTGACGGCCCCGGCCACGTGGATGGCCCCGCCGAAGAGCAGCAGTTTTTCGGTTAGCGTCGTTTTCCCTGCGTCCGGGTGGCTGATGATGGCGAATGTCCGCCTGCGTCGTATTTCCTGTTCTAATTCCATCGTTTCGTTCGTTACGGTGTTACGGTTGTTTTTCCGGAGCCGGCCCGGCGGCGACCCAGCGGAGTGCGCCGAGCACCTGCGCCCGGTACTGCGGATCGTCGTAATTTTGGCTGTCGTGTCCCAGGGCGGTGTACCAACTGCGTCCGCCGTCGAACTGATTGCACCATACGGCCGGGATACTCGGCGTCAGCGCTTCCGGTTCGCGGCCGGCCCAGTCCACGCCGGCGGTTTCCCAGATGGCCAGGATCCGCGCTTCGGGGTTCAGCCGTTTGAATACGTACAGTTCGTCTTCGGTTTGTAGCGTATCGGGCAACTGTGCGGTCGAAGGATGGGATTGGTCGACCACTTTCAACGTCAGTCGTTGCAGCGGCGGATGAAAATCGAAGCGCCCGCCGATCATCTGCGTGAACCATTCCCAGCCGCGCCCGGTGCAGGCCGCCGCATGCAGGCCGATGAAGCCGCCGCCCCGACGGACGAACCGTTCGAACGCGCCGCGCTGCGCGGAGTCAAGCAGCGGTTCGACGTAACTCGCGTTCGCGTAGACGATCGCATCGTACTTCGCCAGCGAGTCGTCGCAAAATACGGCCGTGTCGGACGTCGTATCTGCCGCAAAGCCGTTTTCGGCGGCCATCTCCTGCAGCATCCGCGCCGACGCCGCGATATTTTCATGTACATAGCCGTCGCCATGCCCGGTGAATACGAGCACGCTTTTGCCGCGCAGGTCGGCCGTCCGGTCGTCCTGCCGTTCGTTCGCGCACGAGCCGAGCAGCGCCAGCGCGCACAGTAGAAAGGCGGTTATTCTGAACATTATTCCATGTTTACGGGTTTGGCCGGATAGTCGATCGAGTAGTGCAGCCCGACGCTTTCGTGCATCGCCTCGGCTTGCTTGATGATCAGATAGCCCACGGCGATCATGTTGCGCAGTTCGCACAGGTGCTGACTGAGGGTCGATTTCAGGTACAACTCCTCGGTCTCTTTGAAAATGATTTCGAGGCGGCGTTTGGCCCGTTCGAGCCGCAGGTTCGAGCGCACGATGCCGACATAATTACTCATGATCAGCTGCATCTCCTTGTAATTCTGCGTAATCAGCGCCATCTCTTCCGGGATGGCCGTGCCTTCGTAGTCCCAGGCCGGAATATTGCGCTGCAACTCGATCGTATTCAGCAGCGAGATGGCGTGCTGCGCCGCTACGTCGGCATAGACGGCGGCTTCCATCAGCGAATTCGACGCCAGGCGGTTGCCGCCGTGCAGACCGGTCGAAGAGGTTTCGCCGAGCGCGTACAGGTGCCGGATCGACGACTCCCCGTTCAGGTTGACCTTCACGCCGCCGCAGCAGTAATGCGCCGCCGGCACGACCGGGATCATATCCTTGGTCAGGTCGATGCCGACCGACAGGCATTTCTGATAAATGTTCGGGAAGTGGTTGATGACCTCTTTCGGGTCTTTGTGCGTGATGTCGAGGTAAACGAATTCGTCGCCCGATATTTTCATTTCGTGGTCGATGCTGCGCGCCACAACGTCGCGCGGCGCGAGCGACCCCATCGGGTGGTATTTGTGCATGAACTCCTTGCCGTTTTGCAGCCTGAGCAGCGCGCCGAACCCGCGCATCGCCTCGCTGATCAGAAACGACGGCCGTTCGCCGGGGTTGTACAGCGAGGTCGGGTGGAACTGCAGGAACTGCATGTTTTCGACCGCTCCCTTCGCGCGGTGTACCATCGCGATGCCGTCGCCGGTCGCTACGGCCGGGTTGGTCGTCGTATGGTAAATATTGCCGACCCCGCCGGTGGCCATGACCGTTATTTTGGCCAGCACCGTATAGATTTCATGCTTTTTCAGATTCAGCACGTAAGCGCCGAAGCAGGTGATGTCCGGCGTGCTTTTTTTGACCAACTTGCCCAGGTGGTGCTGCGTCAGGATGTCGACCGCGAAATGATGCTCGTAGATTTCGATGTTGTGGTGGCGCTTGACGCGGCGCATCAGCGCGCGTTCGATCTCGTGGCCGGTGATGTCTTTGTGGTGCAGGATGCGGTGCTCGCTGTGCCCTCCTTCGCGGGCCAGTTCGTAGCGTCCCGAGCCGTCCTTGTCGAATTTCGCGCCCCAGTGGATCAGTTGTTTGATGACCGTCGGCGCATGCGTCACGACCTGTTCGACCGCCGCCCGGTCGCAAATGCCCGCGCCGCACACCAGCGTGTCGTGGATGTGTTTCTCGAACGTGTCGGGATCGTACATTACCGATGCGATGCCGCCCTGCGCGTAATCCGTGTTGCATTCGCCGAGCTCGCCTTTGGTGACGATCATTACCTTTCCGTATTCGGCGGCTTTCAGCGCGAAGCTGAGTCCGGCGATACCGCTGCCGACGACCAGAAAATCCGTTTCTATATTCATTGCAAAATCAGCTTTTGAAGTTCTTGTTCACTGCCTCGGAAGACGTTCCGGTCGACCTTGCGCCGTATGCCGGAAATCGTATGCGAATCGGTATGCTGCCAGATTTGCCAGTCCAGCTCGGGGCACCCGCGGTAATCGGCGATCCAAAGCGGGTAGTTTTTTGCCTTGAAGTCTCCGTGCAGGTATGTTTCGTAAAAATTCGTCGAGCAGTATATGATCGGATTGGTTCCGTAATAGCGTTTGATTTCGTTGCAAAAGGCTTTCGCCTCTCGGACCATTTTTTTCGGATCGGTCATGAAACGGTGCGGTTCGATGTCGAGCACCGGAAGGAAGTTCCCCTTTTGTAGTTTGGCCGTTTTAATAAAATTCCGCGCCTGCTCCTTGCCGGAGGTGCGGTGTCCGAAAAAATGATAGGCTCCCCACGGGATACCTGCCTTTTCGAGTTCTTTGCGGTGCTGTTCGTAGGTCGGATCGACGATCAGCGTTCCTTCGGTGGCCTTGATCAGTACGAAATAAGGTTTTTCGCTTTCGATGACTTTTTCCCAGTTGACATTTTGCTGGTGCCGCGAGACATCCAGTCCCCAGATTTCGAAATCGCTCGCGGTCTTTTCGCGGCAGGCCGGCGCGAGAAACAGCATACCCAGCAGGAAAATGTAATATCGAACGTTCGGCATAAAAGAATTTTCGGCGTTAAGCGCCTTGTTAAATATTGGCCGGATAGGGGCTCTGCGTATTCCGACGTTTGTTTCGACCTTGTCCGGGTGCGCAAAGTTACAAAACGGTTTTGTTTTTCTTTCATCGCGTATACCATTTTTCCATAAAATAGTTTTAGCTTTGCAAAGATTGAGAGCTCGGTAACCCAAATTTTGAGAGAGCAAATGAAGAGACGGATTTTATGCCTTGTCCTGTCTGTCGTAGCGGTATCCCGCGGATTTGCGGCGGAAACCGGAAAAGTTTCCGCATTGCCCCCCGACAGTTTATCCTACAATATGAATGAAGTGGTGGTGACGGCTACGCGCACGCCGCTGATGTTGAAAGACACCCCGATTATCACCCGGGTGATTACGGCCAAAGACATCCAGCGGCGCGGCGTGGCGACTTTGCAGCAGGCGCTCGAAGGGGAGCTTGCCGGCGTCGAGTTCCACCAGGCCGGTTACGGTTCGTCGCTGTCGTTCCAGGGGTTGGATGCGCGCTATGTGCTGTTCCTTGTCGATGGGGAGCGTATCGCCGGCGAAACTTACGGCAACATCGACTATGCGCGGATTCCGATGGACAACATCGCCCGGATCGAGATCGTCCGCGGCGCTTCTTCGGTGCTGTACGGTTCGAACGCGATGGGCGCCGTCGTAAACCTGATTACCCGGATGCCGGTACAAAAATACGAAATCAACGCCTCGCTGCGTTACGGCACGCCGTTCCAGCGAAACGGAGGCGACAGCCTGGCCGGCAGCGCTACGCCGCGCGACAGCCGATTTTACCGCGACAAGCTCGATCTGCCGAACCTGAAGGGCGATTTCTCGATCGGTTTCAACCTTGGGAAGTTCAAGTCGCTGACCGCTTTTTCGTACCGGTCGACCGATGCCTACCGGTTGGTGGGAACCAAAAACGAAGTGCGCCATTACGATTCGCTAAACATGATGACGCCGAAGATGATTCCGGTGCTCGGGCCGGAAGGCAACGTCGTCGGTATGCGTCCGCAGATGGATCCGGCGACCGGCATGCCGGTATTCGTCGTCGGACGGACGGTGCGCGATACGACGGTCAGCGTTGCGCCCGATAAGCGGGGACTGAGCGTCAGCGGGTGGCGCGACATCAATGTCAGCCAGCGTTTCGATTACGAACTGTCCGATAAGTTCAGGTTTCAGGTGACCGGAAGTTATTTCAGCAAGAACCGCTACGATTTCAACGGCAGCATCCTCGACGAGAACCCGATGTCGAACAATTCGAAACCGTGGACCTACGAGTCGTACAGCGGCTACAACGTGAAGGCTCAGATGGAGCACTCGCCGAACAGGAACAATAAGATTTACCTGTCGTTCATGCACGACGGCTATTACCGCAACCTGGACAGCCTTTCGTCGGCGACGGTTCCCAAGCAACGGCATTCGTACAACATCCCGCGTCTGCTGTGGACGCTTCAGGCCGGCGAGTACAACCGGCTGACGACCGGCGTCGAAATGGTCAATGAGCGGCTGCGTTTCGACTTGAATCGCGATTCGCTCGGTTTCGACGCGCCGGAAAGCATGACCTCCGGATCGCTGTACGTCCAGGACGAAATTCTCAACGGGCATGCGCTCAGTTTCGTAGCCGGCGTGCGGGGCAACTACAACAACCGTTTCGGATGGAGCGTCACGCCGAAGCTGTCGGCCAAATATACGGTCGGTCACTGTTCGCTCAGGGCGAATTACGCCAGCGGCTACCGGACTCCGTCGCTGAAGGAGATGTATATGGAATTTACGGTGCCGATCCCGGGGCAAACCACCGTGATCCGCGGAAACGACCGCCTGCGCCCCGAAACGAACCACTACGTCTCGCTGGCCGCCGAATACAACCGCGAGGGCGTCAATTTTTCGGCTACCGCTTATAAAAGCTTTTTCCGCAATAAGATCGACGTGCGCGGACATGCCGAAGGAGTGGAGACGATCTTACAGTACGAGAATATCAACCGCAGCCAGTTCGCCGGCGTGGAAGTGATGGCTAACGTGCGGTTGGCGCGCGGGTTGTTCGTCCGGGCCAATTATAATTATATCTACCAGACGGACGACGCTCCGGAGAGCTCCACTCAGTATATCTTCCCGAGTCCGCATACCGCGACGTTCCAGGCCGATTACGGTTTTATGATCCGCAAATGCTACATCGGACTGAATGCCGCCGTGCGTTACGTGGGAGCCAAGGATTACGAAGACTTTATGCCGGTGCTGGACATGACCGGCTCTTCGATGGCGAGTATGAAATATTGGACGGGAACCTATACGGCGCATCACGACGGATATGCGGTCTGCGACGCCGTCGTCAATGCTACGTTCCCGCAGCGGGTTACGCTGTCGGTCGGCGTGAACAATATGTTCAACCGCCAGCCGTCGATCGTCAATTTCAATTCCGACATCACGTCGCCCCGGAACATGTTCGTGCGGATCAGTTACGCGTTCGGACACGATTGATCGTGCCGCGCCCCTGCGGAGTGTCCGGCGAAAACCGCGCGATCTTCGGGGGCGGGGCAGTAAGGCATTTTTTTTGCGTGGGATTGAGTATTCAACCAATTACGCAATCGTTATGAATAATTCTGTTTCCGTTCCGTCCCGGACGGCGGGGGGCGATCCGGCCGCCTTTTCGAAACCTCCGGTCCGCGCCCGCATCGAGAAGGCGATCCGCAATCTGCTGAACGTGCTGGTGTTGTTGGGCAGCGTGCTGGTGATCGCTGCGCTGTCTTTCGAAGTTTTCCACGATTCGCAGCAGCTTTACTATAAGTCGTACATGAAAATACAGCTTTGGGTCTGTATCGTTTTTTTGATCGACTTTTTTTACCGGCTGTACCTGAGTCCGAAAAAGATGAGGTTCGTCTGGCGAAATTTCCTCTTCTTCTTGGTCGCGATTCCCTACCTGCATCTGGTTCCCTATTTCCAGATGAACCCGGCTTCGGAGATTTCCTACATTTTCCGGTTGATGCCCTTGGTGCGCGGCGGATACGGGTTGGCTATTACGGTGGGGTGGATCACGCGCAGCAAACTGACCAGCCTGCTGGTTTCCTACATTCTGATTATCCTGTCGCTGACCTATTTCGCCAGTCTCGTATTTTTCATGCTGGAGCATCCGGTCAATCCTGCCGTCACTTCCTACGGCGAGGCTCTGTGGTGGGCTTTTATGAACGTCACCACCGTCGGGTCGAATATCTTCGCGAGGACGGGTACCGGCGAGGTGCTTTCCGTCGTGCTGGCCGCGTCGGGCATGATGCTGTTCCCGATTTTTACGGTATACATTACGAGCCGTTTTCAGTCGCATAAGCAGCAAGGCGGGCAATCCGGTGCGGATGAAGCCGGTTCCTGAGGTTTCCGGCCGAACGACGTTTCGGCCGGGTCATAATTTACGTTTTCCGATGTCGGATTTCGGGTCATATGCAGTATCTTTGCCGATATAATCGTTGTTTCATGTTCAAATTAAAAAAACAGATGAAAAGGATATTGTATTGTGCGATGGCGGCCGCTCTGTTCGTGGGAACGGTCGGCTGTGCGGACGAAAAGGAAGGGACGGACGATCCGACGGTGGACAATGCGGTGGACCCGGATTTGTACGACGTCGATCCGCAGCCGGAAACGGATCAGGAAGAGGTCAAAATGAATACGACGCTCTATTTCTTTTCCGATGCGGATGCGGCGACGGATAGTTGTTCGCTGAAAGACAATTTCGTATCGCGTTTCGCTTCCGCTCAGAAATGGGACGGCGTTTCGATTCCGTCGCAGGGAGACTGCCTGCTTTTCAACGTGGATGAAGCGTCTTCCATCGTAGGGAACGCGGCGGGACTGGACGCCCTGAAAAAGATGCACGAAGCGGGGGTGCTGTTGGTTATGGAAGGAGGTTCCGAAAGGGATTTCGAACGGGTTTGCCGCATGGTGGAGAATTATAATCCGTATGCGGTCGGAGATGCGGAAGAGGAGCCTAACGGCGGGGAACTGCCCCTGTGGATATGGACCGGTCCGCTACCCGGAGCGGCGAGCCTTGCGATGCTGCTCGAACCGACCGATACGGACGGCGATTTTACCGACGATTTCAGTCAGGGGGAGTTGTGCGATATGGCGCTGACCGAAATTAAAGATGCGCTGGCTGCTGTAAACGGAACAGCCGGAATGTCGGTCGCGAACGGGACCAAAAGCGGGGACGAGCAGAAAGAACTGACCCAACTGATGAATGCGACCAAATTCTATATTTACAAATCCCAGAAAATCGAGTCGAGCGACTACCGGAGTTCGAAAAAAGGATCGCATACGAATAACTACCAGGTGGAGTTCGACGTGTGGTATGCATTCAGCGAAGACGAACAGCGTAATTACTATTATATCCACGAGGAGATTTCCTGCCCGTTTAAAAATACGTACGTGGGAGTTTATAGTAAAAGCGTCAGCGGAATCGCCAAGGTATGCGAATGGTTCGGCCGGCAGGTGGACGTTACGTTCGAGCCGGTGAGCAATGCGAACGATGTGAAGATTCACCGCAGTTCGCCCACTTCCACGCAGTCGAGCCAGTCCTATACGTCCGGATTCTCCTGGAACCTGGGCGGGAACGTCTCCTATAAATTCGGAGGTGAGAGTGCCGGGGCTACGGTCGGGCTGAGCGGAGGAATTTCCGTGTCCAACAGCCATACCTACACGGTAAACGACGTAACGATTGCCGATAACGGGGATAACGGTTCGGAATGCAAGGCTTCGTGGTCTTTTATCCTGAGCGGCGTGCGCACGACTTACGCCCCGTTCTCTACGGCCTGTGTCAATATGTACGAAGGCAGCCTGACGGGGAGGACCAAACTTCAGGCCGGTACGGACTTTATTATTTCGACGCCGGTGAAAAGCCGGACTCCGCAGTTCAAAGGCACCCTGTCCGTGCAGCTTAAATCGAGTTGCGGAAAGATGGGGACAACCTGCTGGGAACGGACGAGGAATGCCGATCATTCGGAAACTTTTACTTTGCCTGCCGTGAAATAAGATTCTGTTCCGCAGATCCGAAAAAATGCGGGGAAGGTTATACGTTGCGTATAACCTTCCCCGCATTTCGATTCCGGAGCGGGGGCGCGCCGCTATTTTTTCAAATTCCGGATGTCTTCCGGCGTGATCTGCGTAAAGTCGTCGATCAGGATGTCGTAATCGGACAGGTCTTCGCGGCGGAAGGTCGAAGCGATGGCGACGACCGATTCTCCGGCGCTGCGGGCGGCCCGGATGCCTACCGGGGCGTCTTCGACCACGATGCATTCGCCGGGAGCGAGTTCCAGTTTTTTAGCTGCCAGCAGGTAGACCTCCGGATCGGGCTTGCCGCGGGTGATCATGTCGCCGTTGGCAATGGCATCGAAGTATCCGGCGATTCCGCAACGGTCGAGCACGAAGTTGACGTTCGGCGTGTTGCCCGACGATCCTACGGCGGTTTTATACCCTTCTTTTTTCAGCGCTTTCAGGAAATCGACCAGTCCTTTGGCCGGAGCGATCGTGCGCTCGAAGATTTCGCGGTAGATGTTTTCCTTTTCGACGGCGATCTTTTTCCAGTCCGTCGTCTTGATTACCTCGGGCATCAGCCGTTCGAGGATCAGGTCGTTGGTCATGCCGAACGTAGGCATGAATTTTTCGCGGTCGAACGGAACCCCGTATTTCCTGCAAATGATTTCGAATGCCTCGATGTGTGCGTCGCGGTTGTCCACCAGAACGCCGTCCATGTCGAAAATTACTCCCTTGATCATAGCCTTCTTTGCTTATTGAATTTTTCTGCAAAGATAATGTTTTTCCGGGTTTTGCCGGTTTCCCAGGACGGATTCCGGACTCCGGTTTGGGCATTGGCGGCGAAAAATGCTATCTTTGCGTATTCTTTATCCGCTGCCGCATGAGTGAAATTCCCGAAAAAACCATCGAGCGTCTGAGCGAATACCGCCGCACGCTGCTTGCTTGCCATAATCAGGGCATCACGCATATCTTTTCGCACGTACTTGCCGGTATTCATGGCATTACGGCCGTTCAGGTGCGGCGTGACCTGATGCTGATCGGCTTTTCGAGCGATACGAAAAAGGGTTACGACGTCGAGGTGCTGATCGATTTTATCAGCGGGATACTCGACAGTCCGAACGTTGTCAATATCGGGGTGCTCGGGATGGGGAATCTCGGACAGGCACTGACGAAATATTTCAACGGCCGCCGGTCGAAACTGCGGATCGTAGCGTCGTTCGACGTCGACGGGGATAAAGTGGGGCACGAGATCGACGGCATCCCGTGTTACGGCATGGAGAGTTTCGAAGAGCAGGTGCAGAAGTCCGACATCAAGATCGTGATCCTGTCGTCGCCGACGTCGATCGCGTCGGAACTGGTCGTGCCGATCATCAATGCCGGGATCAAGGGAGTGCTGAATTTCACTTCGATGCCGCTCAATTTCCCGCGCGGGATTTTTGTCGAAAATTACGATATCACGACCGTACTCGAAAAGGTCGCCTATTTTGTCAAGGAGGCCGAGGAAAGTACGGACGCTCAAAACTGAAAACGATCATCCGGATGCGTGTTTTTTACGGTTTCGAAAGGACGGACGCGATCCGTCGGCCGGTGGTGACGATCGGTTCTTACGACGGCGTGCACCGCGGTCACCGGACGATCCTCGCGCGGATCAATGCGCTGGCGGCCGAACGGGGCGGCGAAAGCGTGGTCGTTACGTTCCATCCGCATCCGCGTACGATCGTGGGCGGCGAACCGGTGATGTTGCTCAGTACGCTACCCGAAAAACTGAGTCTGCTGGAGTCTGTGGGAGTCGGCGCTACGGTCGTCGTGCCTTTCGACAAAGCGTTCAGCCGGCGCAGTCCGCGTGATTTCGTCTGCAACGACCTGGTCGGAAAACTGCATATGGATGCGTTGCTGGTCGGCTATAATCACCATCTGGGGCATAACAAGGAGGGCGACTACGATTCGCTTTCCGCATTGAGCGCCGAATGCGGTTTCGCGCTGGAACGGATGCCGTGTCAGCAGGTCGGCGAGAGCAAAGTCAGTTCGACGGCGATCCGCCGGATGATTCTTTCGGGCGATGTTTACCGTGCGGCGGATTATCTGGACGCTCCTTATTTTATCTGCGCCCGGCTTGAAGGGGACGGGGCGCTGTCCGGCGTGGAACCGGTCAAGCTGCTGCCTCCTGCGGGCGAGTATCCGGTGTTTTGCCGGCCGAAAGAGTTTTCGGAGGCCGGTTTTGCGGCCCGCCTGGCCGTTTCGGCCGACCGTCGGTTGCGTCTCGACCGGACTGACGGGGTGCCGGCTTCGGCTGCCGTAGCCATCGAATTCCGGTAAAAAGTTGGGTCGCGTAGTGTGGATTTTAGCGGATATTTATTAATTTTGCACAAATTTACTTGGATGTATCGAAATTACCGGTCGGCGATAAGTCCGCCGGACGTTGCGTTATATACCGAATAAGCGAGCCGAAATTATTTATTTAAACAGATCATACCATGCCGTTCCTAACAGACAGAGTACAGACAGAAGGATTGACTTTCGACGATGTGTTGCTCATCCCGGGCTATTCGGAAGTTCTTCCCCGTGAAGTCAGCATTGCTTCGCGTTTTTCGCGCAACGTTCAGATCAATACGCCGATCATTTCGGCGGCTATGGACACGGTGACCGAGGCCGATATGGCGATCGCGATCGCCCGGGCAGGCGGTATCGGCGTGATCCACAAGAATATGACTATTGCCGAACAGGCAGCCCAGGTGCGCAAGGTGAAGCGCGCCGAAAACGGCATGATCTACGATCCGATCACCATCGGCAAGGATAATACCGTGGGGGATGCGCTGGTGCTGATGAAGGAGAACCGGATCGGGGGTATCCCGGTCGTGATGCCGGACAACACCCTGATCGGGATCGTTACCAACCGCGACCTGCGCTTCCAGCGCGACATGTCGCGCCGGATCGAGGAGGTGATGACCAAGGACAATCTGATCACCACGCACAATCCCGACCTACAGACCGCTTCGGACATCCTGTTGCAAAACAAAATCGAGAAATTGCCGGTCGTGGACGACAACAACCGCCTGATCGGGTTGCTGACCTACAAGGATATTACGAAGGTGCAGGCCAACCCGAATGCGGCCAAGGACGACAAAGGGCGTTTGCGCGTAGCCGCCGGCGTCGGGGTTACCTACAACACGATGGAGCGTGTGGCCGCGCTGTACGAGGCGCAGGTGGACGCCATCGTAATCGATACGGCGCACGGACATTCGATCCATGTGATCGAAATGTTGAAAAGGGTGAAAAAGGAGTATCCCGACCTGGATGTCGTGGTGGGAAATATCGCTACGGGCGAGGCTGCGAAGATGCTGGTTGCCGCCGGAGCCTCCGGCGTGAAGGTCGGAATCGGCCCGGGGTCGATCTGTACCACGCGCGTGATTGCCGGGGTGGGGGTTCCGCAGCTTTCGGCGATTTACGATGTCGCCAAGGCCGTTGCCGGTACGGGCGTTCCGGTGATCGCCGACGGCGGGTTGCGCTATTCGGGCGATATCGTCAAGGCGTTGGCCGCCGGGGCCGATGCGGTGATGGCCGGATCGTTGCTGGCGGGCGTCGAGGAGTCGCCCGGCGAGACGATCATTTACAACGGACGTAAATTCAAGGCTTATCGCGGCATGGGTTCGCTCGAGGCGATGCAGCAGGGATCGAAAGACCGTTATTTCCAGGACATGGAGGACGATATCAAAAAGTTGGTTCCGGAAGGGATCGCCGCCCGCGTACCGTATAAGGGAACTTTGGCCGAAGTGGTCTACCAGATGATCGGCGGTCTGCGCGCCGGCATGGGGTATTGCGGCGCAAAAGACATCGCGACGCTGAAAACGGCTCGCTTCATCCGGATCACCAACTCGGGAATGCTCGAAAGCCATCCGCACGACGTGAGCATCACCCGCGAGGCTCCGAATTACAGCCGGGGCGAATAACGATTGTGAAACAGGAAGCGCCTCGTTGCAGAGGCGCTTTTTATTTTTATAACCGATGCGATTATGATTACGAGGGACATTCAGATACGGGTACGCTATTACGAGACCGATTGCATGGGAATCGTACACCATTCGAATTATATCCGTTATTACGAAGTGGCGCGGACCGAAATGCTGCGCGAGTTCGGGACGACTTACCGGCAGATGGAACGGGACGGGGTGATGCTGCCGGTGCTCGACGTGCACAGCAGCTACGGGGCTCCCGCCTACGACGATGATCTGCTGACCGTGCGGGTCACGCTGGCCGAACTGCCTAAGGTGCGGATGCGTTTCGATTTCGAGATTTACCGGGAAAACGGCGAGCGGATCAATACCGGTTCGGTGACGCTCGCCTTTATGAACAGCGCCACGCGCCGCGCCTGCCGTGCCCCGCAGCGGTTTTTGAAACTGCTGGAGCCTTATTTTTGATTTCGCAAGCTTGCGCCGGCTTGTACAACGGGGCGGTTCCGGTTTCCGATTAGTCCTGCCTGCCGGCGGTTAAGGGATTCGTTCTTCTCCGAGTTCCATTTTCAGCCGAATCATGTGCCGGCACTCGATGCCGTTTTCGATGATTTTTTCACGGTAGTGTCTGCTGAAAAAATCTTTGTCGATCGAATCGATCGAGAATCCGCAGCGTTGGTAGAGGGCCAGTTGCGCGATTCCGGAGTTGCCCGTTCCCACTTCCAGGACGGTACATCCTGCGTTGCGGGCCGTCTCTACGGCATGCCGGATCAGGCGCTTCCCGACCCCGCGGCCCTGGCAGGACTCCTCGACGGCGAGGTTGACCAGTTCCATCGTAAAAGGGCGCGTGCGTAGCAGTACCGATACGCCTATGATTTTTCCCGATTCCCAGGCGCCGAAGCAGACGCCCCGGGCGGTATAGTCCGCCACCGCTTCCCGCGACGGATCGGCCGTGTACAACAGTTTCCAGGGAAAGGGTTCTCTCGGATTGAGTTGTCGTATTTCGATCATAACCTGTGTTTTTCTTTGCAATAAAGATAAGTATTCGGTTTTGATTTTCGCTTTTATTTCGGTAATATTGTAAGCTCCGTTTACGGATCTAACTTAATCTGATATGATGAAACGATTCATTTTGGCCGCGTTGTCGCTGGTCGTGGCGCATGGTTTTTCTTTGGCGCAGGATCAGTCTAACCTGAGCTATCCGTCCGATCCCGACACGCAGGTACAACCCGGCGTTCCGCAGGGCGAAGTATTGCATTTCACGCTCGACGATTCGAAGATTTATCCCGGCACCCAACGCGAATATTGGGTCTATGTGCCGGCTCAGTACGATCCGGCTCAACCCGCCTGCTTGTTTTTCGATCTGGACGGCGTGCAGTTCAATGCGCCGGTCGTATTCGATAACCTGATTCACAAAAAAGAGATTCCGGTGACGATCGGCGTTTTCGTCGGTTCCGGGACTGTAATCGATAGCGCCGGTTTTCCCGTGCGTTATAACCGCAGCTTCGAGTTCGACGCCGTCAACGACGATTTCGTCCGGTTCATCGAAACCGAACTGCTGCCCGACGTCGAACTTAAAAAGGCTTCGGACGGTCGGCCGATCCGGATCTCCAAAAACGGAAAGGACCGCGCCATCGCCGGATGCAGCAGCGGAGGGATCGGGGCCTTCACGGCGGCGTGGGAACGTCCCGACCTATTCAGCCGCGTATACAGTTGCATCGGTACGTTCGTCGGGATGCGCGGCGGGGATCGCTATCCGGTGCTGATCCGCAAAACGGAGCCCAAGCCGATCCGCGTTTTCCTGCAGGACGGGTCGAAAGATACGTGGAACCCGCTGTTCGGCAGTTGGTTCAAAGGGAACCTCGATATGGAGGCGGCGCTCAGCTTTGCCGGTTACGAAGTGGGACATGCGTGGGGCGAAGGCGGTCACGACGGCGTGCAGGGCACGGCGATTTTCCCGGACGTGATCCGCTGGCTGTGGCGCGGCTGGCCGAATCCGGTCGGCGGGGGGCAGTCCGGCAACGATATGCAGCGCAGCATACTGATCCCTGGGGAAACGTGGGTTTCGATCGATTCGTCGTATCGTTCGGTGAAGGCCGTGGCTGCCGACCGGCAGGGCGATGTTTATTTCAGCGATTCGCTTTCCCGGAGCGTTTGCCGTTTGGATTCGGCGGGGACGGTTGTGCCTTTTGTTGCGGACGCCGCTCCCTGCGACGGTTTGGCGGTAGCGAAGGACGGACGATTATTGGCTTTCGGCAGCGGTAAAACCGGGATTACGGCTTACGGCCCGGAGGGAAAGCCGTCGCAAATGTTGAAGAAAATCCGCCCGTCCGGTCTGTTTGCCGTCGGCGACGGAAATTTGTATGTTGCTGAAGCGGGCGCGGGGAGAGAGCCGGGCGGAACGATCGGTCTGTTGCGCGCCGACGGCGATTGGGGAAAGGTCGCCGACGGTTTGAATGCCCCGTCCGCCCTGGCGATGTCTCCCGACCGGAAGTTGCTTTTTGCCTGCGACCGGCAGTCTCACTGGATATACGGCTATCTGGTCGGCCCGGACGGGTCGTTGCGTTACGGCCAGCGTTTTTACTGGCTGCACGTGTCCGAAAGCAACGACGGGACGCCCGACAGCAGCGGAGCCTCGGCGATGGCGGTCGACCGGGACGGGAACCTCTATGTGGCTACCCGGATGGAGGTACAGGTGGCCGACCGTAACGGGCGGGTGCGTGCGATCCTGACGCTGCCCGAAGGCGGAGTCACGTCCCTTTGTTTCGGCGGAGCCGATTTCGATACCTTATATATCGTTTGCGACGGCCGGCTTTATAAACGGAAGATGAAATTGCCGGGCGTACCGCCGTTGGCGGAACCTTTCGAGCTGTCCCCCGGCGGCGCGGGTTAAGTAGCTGCTGCGATCTCGGGACGTCACACGGTTCCGGGATTGCCGCAACAGGCGTACAGCAATTTTCGGACATCGTTCAACTGCCCGTCGTATTCGCGCTGGAGTTCCAGAGTCCGGTTTCGGAGCGTGGCCAGTTTTACGGAAAGCCCGATCCAGGATGTGATCGTGCGTACCAGTTGGTGACGGTCGGGAGCGGAAAAGCTTTCCTGAATCATGAACTGGATGCAATGACGGTTCCCGATGTTTTTAGGCCCGGACGCAGTATGTTCGTTCAGGTGCGCCATGAGTTTCACCGTGCCGTGAAGCAACGAGTGCAATTCCCACAGCCATTCGGTTTCCGATTGGGGATTGTCGGGAGGCGTGCAGAAGCGGTGCGCGAGATCGAGATAGTGTTTTTTCAGGGTATTTAGGCCGGGTTCCCCGTTTTCCTGTTCAGCCGGATTTTTGCTTTTCGTTGAGTCCATGACGATCAAGCGTTTAGTGACAGGCGGGAATATAAAAAAAGACGGTCCCACCTTTCCCGTTGAACTCCACCTGAAGGCAGTGGGTGCATTAACACTCCACACGGGGGTACGGGACCGCCGTATGAAGCATACGGGCGCAGAAAGCGCCCTGTACGAGAAGCGGCAGGTTCCCCTGCCTTCAGTATGGAGTTCACTACAAATGTATAAAAAATCCGCGTAACAGAAAAGCGCGGGTCCGTTTGCCGTCTTCGTAACTCGCGGGCATCCAGTCGACTCGTTTGTCAGATTCCGTGTCGTTTGCTCCGGTTTGTCAGTCGGAGTGCGGGCATTCTTCTGACAATCTGTCAGGCTTTCGGTGCTGGCACATTAATTGATTCGGTTTTGTTCGTAAAAACGAATACTGTTTAAAACGATAAAAGCTATGCAAAACGGGAAAATTGGAGTTACAACGGAAAATATCTTTCCGATTATTAAAAAATTTCTCTATTCCGATCATGAAATTTTTCTGCGCGAGTTGGTTTCGAACGGCGTAGACGCCACCCAGAAGTTGAAAGCGCTCGCATCGATGGGCGAATTCAAAGGGGAACTGGGCGATTTGACGGTCCGCGTATCGCTCGATACCGACAAACGGATACTGACGATTTCCGATTCGGGGATCGGCATGACGGCCGAAGAGATCGACAAATATATCAACCAGATCGCTTTTTCGGGCGCCGAAGAATTTTTGGAAAAATATAAAAACCAGACGATTATAGGGCATTTCGGATTGGGGTTCTATTCCGCTTTCATGGTTTCCGACAAGGTCGAGATCGTGACTCGTTCTTACAAGGAGGGTTCCAAAACGATGCACTGGACCTGCGACGGATCGCCCGAATACACGATGGAGGAGGCTTCTACGGAACGTAGTCGCGGTACGGACGTAATCCTGCACCTGAGCGAAGACAGCAAGGAATTCGCCGACAAGGCGCGGATCCGGGAGATACTGAAGAAATATTGCAGCTTCCTGCCCGTGCCGATCGCTTTCGGCAAAAAACAGGAGTGGAAAGACGGTAAATACGTGGATACCGACCAGGACGACATTGTCAACGCGACCGATCCGTTGTGGACGAAAAAGCCGACCGACATTACCGAGGAGGATTACATGGAGTTTTACCGGACGCTCTATCCGATGGCCGAGGATCCGTTGTTCTACATTCACCTGAACATCGACTATCCGTTCAACCTGACCGGTATCCTCTATTTCCCGAAGATACGGAACAATTTCGAGATTCAGAAGAACAAAATACAACTCTATTCGAATCAGGTGTTCGTGACCGATTCGGTCGAAGGGATCGTGCCGGAGTTCCTGACCCTGCTGCACGGCGTGATCGACTCGCCGGACATCCCGCTGAACGTATCGCGAAGTTACCTGCAGAGCGACTCGAACGTTAAGAAGATTTCGAGTTACATTACGCGGAAAGTGGCCGACCGCCTGAGCGAACTTTTCGCGCAGCACCGCGAAGAGTTCCAGAAAAAGTGGGACGATCTGAAGATATTCATTCAGTACGGAATCATCACCGACGAAAAGTTCGCCGAAAAAGCGGCCGATTTCGTGCTGCTGAAAAATACGGAGGGCAAATACTTCACGCTGTCCGAGTATGCCGCGCTGGTCAAGGAAAATCAGACCGACAAGAACGGCAACGTGATTTACCTCTATACGAACGATCCGGTATCGCAGAATTCGTTCGTCGGCGCCGCGCGCGACAAAGGGTACGACGTGCTGGTGATGGACGGACAGTTGGATACCCATTTCATCGGTTGGTTCGAGAATAAGAATCAGGGGACGCGTTTTGTGCGGGTCGATGCCGACGTGGTCGACAAGCTGATCGAGAAGGAGAACAACCTGAAGATGGCGCTCAGTTCCGCCCAGCAGGATTTGTTGCGTCCGGTATTCGAAGCGCAATTGCCCGCCGAGGACAAGATCCGTTACACCGTGTCGTTCGAGCCGATGGCCGAAAACCAGATGCCGGTGATGATTACTCAGAACGAGTTCATGCGTCGTATGAAAGATATGGCTGCGATGGGAGGATCCGGGATGCAGTTCTACGGCCAGTTGCCCGATAACTTCAACGTGGTAATCAACGGCAATCATCCGCTGGTGGCGGAGATACTGGGCGAAGTCGAGGCCAGCTACGGCGACAAGCTCAAGACGACCAATAAAAAGTTGGATGCGGCGATCGCCGAGCAGCGCAGTTTCGAAGAGTTGGTCAAAGACAAGAAGACGGAAGATTTTTCGCAGGAAGAAAAAGACAAGCAACAGGAGGTCGATAAGAAGGTGGAAGACCTGCGCCGCCAGCGTACCGAGCGCCTGACCGAGATCGGCCGCGAGAACAAACTGGTCAAGCAGGTAGTCGATCTGGCGTTGTTGTCCAACAGTATGCTGAAAGGGGAGAATCTGACCAACTTTATCCGTCGCAGCGTGGAACTGATCGGGAAATAGGTTTTTCGCATTTTCGTTATGTAAAAGCCCGTATTTTGGTGGTGGACTATGTTTTCTTCATCGAATCCGAGGGAACAAAGAGGAACTCTCGCGGCGGACTGAGGAAGTTGTAAAATTCCATTCGTTCTACCAAGTGGTCAAGAAAGCCTCGAAAAAGAACGTTCCGGGGACGGATGTGGACGTATTCATCTGCACCAACGACAAGTTCCGGGAAGCGGAAACCACGCCGAGTACGGTCTCTATGGATTGCTGCGGGCTATGGACTCCATGGCCCGCAGCCTGATTTCGAAATCGGAGAGCTACTACCTCGACCTGTTCCTGTTCTGCTTCTATTACGGGGGTATGGCGCCTATCGACACGGCCTAATCCCGTCATGCGCCTGACACCCGAACAGCAATTCGTGTGTCTTTGTGATTTCGATTTGCTGGAACTGCACAGCAAAGATAAGTAGCATCGGTTCTACCGCGAAGTGTTGAGCCATGCTGACGGCTGGCGGACGGACACTATCACAATACATACAGCGATCTAATCGGCGGGATCACGTTCCCGTATGCTCGATATTTGGCAAATCCTTGTAAGCAAACTTGCCCGTGATAAATTTATAGCTGATATGTTCGTCTTGCTAAAAATGAGCAGCGTTTTTTGATTTTTAGAGCGATATAATTTATTTTTGTCTTACCCAAAATAGCGCGTACAGTCATGGTGCCGTGCAAAATGGACTGCATGTATCGTATAATAAAAAAGCAATCGGAGTAATGCAAAAGAAGCTGCTTTTATCTGTCAGACATATTGTTTTCATATTTGCCGGACTAAGTTTTTCTTTCACTTCGCAGGTGGCTGAAGCCAGGGAGCACCGCTTGCTCATCATCAACTCCTATAATGAGGCGGCTCCGTGGAGCCAAGAACTGATCACCCCGATCGCATTGCTGACCGCCCGGACGGATGGCGTGCGTGCCGATATCATCCATATGAACGGTACGTTCATCCGTAACGAGTCGATGTACCGTCAGGTTGAGAATGGTATATTTCAGCGTTTCGAGGATCGAAAACCCGACTATCTGGTACTGATCGGCAACATGTCCTTTACTCTAAGGGAGCGCATCGTGAAGGAATGGGGCGATATTCCGATGGTGTTGATTTCCAAAACTAAAGTATGCGGTCCGCAGGAATTTTATATAACGGGCGAAACATCCGATGTATCGGACGATATGCTTAAACCGTTGATCGACCTGCAAGGCAAATACAATTTCACAATGATCGAAGTGCCTGATTTGTACAGGGAGACGATCGATATGATGGTGAGGATGTTGCCCGGAATGCGCAAGGTGGTGTTCATGGCCGATGAATTTTACTTGAACCGCTACCTAAACGGGCTTATCCGCCAGTATATAAAGGAGACCTACCCTGACCTGGGGTACGAATGGCTCGTAGGCAATGAGCACAATAGTGATCTTATGCGGCAGTATCTGAACGACCGTGATCCTTCGGTTGGGCTATTGCTTTCTACCTGGTTCTACGAACGCATCAATGTGCATGGGTTTCCAATGCTGATCTCGGGTGATGCCCGGATGATCTCGGCAGCTAAACGTCCGGTTTTCGCTCTCCGGAGCGCTTATTTGAGTAACGGCATTGACGGCGGGTATTTCCCCGATCCGCAGCAGACTCAGGCAGCCGTCATGAATGCCGTCAACCAAATGTTGGACGGCGTACCTATGCGCACGGTTCCTTTCGCCTATGCAACAGAGGCGTTCCCCATCGTCAATTACCCCAAGCTCGTTCGGGATGAGATCCCTGTGGACAGATGCCCCGAGAGTACGGTGTTTCTTGATAAACCCAAAACATTCTGGCAATTATACAGTTGGTACATCATCGTAGCACTTGTCATTTTTGTAGCGACGATCATTATCGCTATCCTCAATACGGTATTCCAACGCAAAAAGATGGCTCTTTTCAGAACGCATGCCAACCTGGTCGAGCATATGCCGATCGCCTATACGCAGGCCACCGTGTGTTACGGGGCCGACGGACGTGTTGCTGACATCGAGTATCATTCGGGAAACGAGGCCTTTGCCAGTCTGGTCCGGCAAAATGTCCTGCCGGGCGCTTCCTATAAACTGTTCGCTCCTGAATATATTTCGAACATGGCCGAGACCGCTCTGAGGAACCGTTTCCCCGTTACTTTTTCACACTACTTCAAACAGACCGACACTTATTACGAGTTTTTGATGTATCTCTCGGAGAGAGATCGGGAGATGGATATTTTCGCTATCGATATCACGGCCAAAAGTAAGGCGGCCAATGAGTTGAGGGAGTTTGCGGAGAAACTGGACATTACCCTGAGCGTGGCCCATATTATTCCGTGGCGTTGGGATCTGGAGAGCCATAAAATCGCTTGCGAGGCTCAGCGCATATTGAGGCACATGAACTTTACCGCACAACGCGGATCGACCCACCTGGTCCACATTATCGAGGATGCCGAGTATTTCGAGCGCATCCATCCCGACGACGCGGCGCACATAAAACAGACCTACCGCGATTTTTTGGACGGGAAGCTCAAGTACATCAAGACCGAGTTCCGGGTGGTTACCGACAAGAACGGACAATCGCGCACCGACTGGCTGGAGGTACATGCTGCCGTAGTTGAAAGTGACGACCGGGGACGGGCGAAAGCGCTTATCGGCTCACTATTGCTGATCACCGAGCGCAAAAAACAGGAGCAGACACTTGTTGCGGCCAAAGAGAAGGCCCGAGAGTCAGACCGCTTGAAGTCGGCGTTTCTGGCCAATATGAGTCACGAGATCCGCACACCGCTTAACGCCATCGTCGGATTCTCAAGCCTGCTGCTCACCACCGAGGACGAACAGGAGAAACAACAGTTTGTGAACATTATCGAGAACAATAACCAGTTGCTGTTGCAGTTGATCGGCGACGTACTCGATCTGGCTAAGGTCGAATCCAATACGCTCGACTTCATATACAGGGCTACGGACCTCAACGATCTGATCCGTACGATAGACAGTACGGAGCGTCTGCGCTTGCAGCCCGAAGTCGTACTCAACTTTATGCTTGGTGCGACCGATTGTGTCGTCCGTACCGAACCCAACCGTTTGTCGCAGGTGTTGATCAACCTGATCTCCAATGCCCGAAAGTTCACAAAGAGCGGAAGCATTGTTTTCGGATACGAATTGCGCGGAGACGAGATTTACTTTTTCGTGAAAGACACCGGCATGGGGATCTCTCCTGAGGGCCAGACCCGACTTTTCCAGCGTTTCGTCAAACTGAACGATTTCATGCCGGGCAATGGACTTGGACTCTCTATCTGCAAAGGAATCGTCGAGAAGATGAACGGGTCGATAGGCGTCGAATCTGCGGGTGAGGGCAAAGGCTCTACATTTTGGTTTAAAATTCCGTATCTGCCCGCCAAGATCGTAAAGGCGGAACAAGTCGTTGTGGAGACTCCGAAAGTTCCACTGGGGAGGAAGAACATCACGATCCTCGTTGCCGAGGACTGTGAAAGCAACTTCCTGCTGTTCCAATCCATCCTGAAAACGGAATACAAACTCATCCACGCTTGGAACGGACGCGAAGCGGTGGCACTCTGCCGGGAGCACAGTCCCCAGTTGATCATCATGGATATCAATATGCCGAACATGGACGGTTACGAAGCTACCCGGGAGATCCGTAAATTTTCCAAGACGGTTCCCATCATCGCCGTGACGGCTTATGCGTTCGCATCGGATAAGGAAAAAATCCTCAAAAACGGTTTCAACGGTTATGTCGCTAAGCCGATCAATCCGACAAAATTGGGGATTGAGATACGAACTATGCTCAACAAGAACTTTACGCTAATTTGACCACGGGAACATATCGACCGAACATTCGGGGTGCTTTAATAGCTACAACTGTAACATCCTATAAAAGAGAGAAAACATGAAGTATTGTTTACTATTACTGTTTCTATTCGCAACAACAGCACCGTTACGTGCAGCGGCCCTTGTTGAAGGACGCATCTATTTGAAAAACGGATCGGTCGTCGAATGTACGGGCGACGACCGATTGCAACTCCCCAAAAAATCCGGCAAACTGAAAATATTTCGAGACGCTTTCCGGAAAACTAAAACCAAAGATGTATTGCCGGCCGGAGATATAGACTCGGTGATTTGCTGGCATGCCAAGACCCCGGAACACGTCCGCAAGTTGGTTTGGGCGTCCGATCCGGGCTGGATGTGGGTTTACGTCGAGACGCCGCATATTAGGGCCTGCATTTATTCGAAAAAAGGTTACTGTGTCGACACGAACGGCGGTATGCTGGTTCGGCAGAGAAGCGGATGGTTCAGTAGCTCGCGTGTGGCCTATTTCCTTCAGAAACATGACGAAAGTGAATTTCAAAACATTGGCAGTACATACCGTCGTTCGAAAGACGTTTTCCGCGAACGCATCGCCCGTTATATAGACGACGATCCCGAACTTGCCGAGCGCATACGCCGATCGAATGCCTACCGGGACAAAACGATTCTTATGCTGCGAGACTACGATCCGACTAAATATTAACCCCTAAAATAAAGCATATGAAACAGTTTTTACTTTTCGCTGCCACCGTGCTGGTCACGTTGGGCACAATCAGTCAGGCACAGGCCAAGAAGCCGGAAGATCAGGAATTCCGCCGGGTAATAGTAACCCTTACATCCGGCGAGAAAGTCGACGGTTACCTGCAGCGCAGTTGGCACGCCGAATCCTCCGTACTGAAAAAGGAAAATTACTCGTTCAAGCTCGCCAAGACACCCGACGACAAGGAGCCGGTCAAGTACACGGCCGACGAGGTCGAAAGCATCGAATACGTCGAGAAGACCGAAGCCCATCCGGACGGCATCCGCTGGGAAGCCCTCGATATCGCTTCTCCCGGACTCAAGGACCGTTATCGCACATTCCGCAGGTTGGTCTGCCTGAACAAAGCCAGCCAGAACGCCACTACCTATTGGTGGAAGATATGGACAACAGAGCGGGTCGGCAATATCGACCGCCGGGTGTTGAAGACCGTATACGGCATCCGTTTCCACGACGATCCCGACCGGACCGTTTATCCGTATATGTTGGTCAACACCATGCTGGTGGAAAAACAGCATCCCGGATTGCAGAAGTTCTGCAAAACATGGTTCAAAGGCTCCGAAGGCAAGGTGCGCAAAAAAGAGGCTAAAGAGAACGACGCGTGGATGTTGGATATGTACGACGCTTACCTCGCCGCCCAGGCGGACAAATAAGTCGGCATTCAGAGACAGAGTGAATATACGAAGATTATTTCATTGCGAAAGCCTCTTTCTTACCAGGGAAAGAGGCTTTCGTTAGGTAACAGGATTTATATCTTCAATAGTTTTTAATCTTAATTATCCAGTACCGCATCCGCAGGCTTCCGTTTACAAAGCTCGTCGTAGCGGGATACCGTCAGCTCGAAATCGGTAATGTCGAAGTCGAGCACTTTCCACCAGTAGTGGAACGAGAGCCCGGTCTCCTGCGAGGGCCGTTTGATCTTGCATAGCTTATTTATCGCCTCGGCCCGCAGGTTATACAGCCGTGCCGTATCCTTCAGTGGGGGATGGATTCCTTTGAGCCGCATCGACGCATCGAATACCAGCACTTTGTAGTTCTTCGGCTCGCGTTTGCGACGCTTCCCATCCGGCTCGATCGTCGTCGCCGGACTGGCTTTGGATTTACGCCCCTGCCGCCGTGGCTCTAATTTCCCAGGGAATCATACCTTACGGCCCTGCGGTCCGTTACGCTTACCGACAGATCGGCCTCTATCGGTTTTCCACCGTCGTCTTTCAGTCCGATCTCGACGCGCACCTTTTCCCGTTTGCCGTTCCGGTCGAACAGTTCGTAGTCGGCTTCCGCGTCGCGTATGGGTCGTCCGTCCGCATCGGCGAACCGCACGATTGCCTGAGCGGAAGTATAGGTTATGTCGGTTCGTATGCGGTCTGAACGGGTATTTCCCACGTTGATGTTGCGCCGGAAGAAGAATGCGGGCTCGAAGTTCAGCATCCATCCGGTATACGCCCTGAGGGTGTACTCTCCCGCGGGCAGCGTATCGGGCAGGGGGAGCCCGTTCGCAAACCCCAGCGAATCGCGCTTGATCTTCCGTGCCGCGACGACCTTCCCTCACCTGTCGGCCAGGTCGACATATATGAAGTTCGAGAGCGTATCGGGCCTGTGGGATACGGCGTCCGTCAGATAGGCCTTGAACCACATGGTGTCTCCGGCTCCGTAGTAGGGCTGGTTCAGATGAAGGTAGAGCTTCTCGGGATGACGGGACTGGACCCCGGCGAAGAAAGAAGCGAGGCTGTCGAGTTCCGGAGAGGATACCGTGTCCGGCTCAGAGCCATCGGATACGGAAGGGCGTACCCCACCGAATCCTGCCGTAATACCCAGCAGCAGCAACATTACACGAAAAACGCCCTGTTTCATATCCTTGTTTTTTTTACAATCCGTTTATAACAAATGAAATAGACATCCTATCCGATCAAATTTCCTATTTCTGAATCACTCCAATCTTTGTAGCGTTCTGCATACCGATCCGTCCGTCGCAATACCCTCGATTACGACCTCCAAACGAGACTTATCTTTATCGTTGGTGTAAAACTCGATCGTACCCTTGCCGTCGTCCCCGATCCGTAGGTAGGGCTCCCAATAGAGCGTCGTCCTACGATCCGGGGTTTTATTCGCCAGTCGCTCCGGAGTGTCGTAAACCGGATGGTAAAACTCGGTATGCTTGGCATATCCATTTGTCCTATAAACGACAAAATTTCGGATGCCGTTAACATCTTCTCTCAAGAAAATATGAAGCCGACAGGGATAGTTATCCCAAAAAATAGCTCTCGGCGTTAGCGGCGGGTTCATAATAGAGGGAACCTCCAATTTGAAATAATCAACCTCTTTTGCAAAAAAACGGTACAACTGGGCCATGCCATAAATAATCTCGTTGTCGATTCTTATTTGGGCCGGATAAGAAAAACCGGATGGCGATCTCAAGCTAATCCAATCGCCATTGTTCACAACTCCGGGTAAAAATTTTATATAATGCTCCAAAGACATAGACCCGAATTTTGCGATGCGAGCAGTATCGTCAATTATTTTTTTGTAAATGGCGACTGCGGGACGGTTCGGATCTTTTGCTGTCACGGTTACTTCTTCAAGTTCGTATTCCCCAAGACCGTCGTTATTGGGTTTCGGGAACGAAGCCAGGTAACGCTGTAAATCGTCGCTGCGACTCCGTAGCGAGTCTTCTGTAAAAAATGGATGCAAGGGTTTGAATTTCAATCCCGAGTAAAGCTTGTCGGCTTTAACCTCACATGGAATCCTTCCGCCTCGTTTGTTTTTCGAAGAGATAAAAAACACGGTGCTATCCTGAAAATCCAATCCTTCGATAAGAAACCGTCCCATGCTGTCAGTTACCGTACTGCCGACCACGTTGTCTTTATTGAATGCAAAAGCGGTAACCGACGCTTGCTTTGCAACTTTTCCTCCGGCAGTAGAGACATATCCGGAAATATACTGTCCACGTTCGATATAATGTTTCGGCGTGAACGGTTCCGGATGGAACAGGTCATCCGTTTTGAACCTCCGCCAACCGTGAGTCATCATAACCAGATCGAGATAATGCCGCCGTGCAGGGGAGTCGTCCAGAAAATAATAGCCCGGATTATGGATATAGCCTTTCAGATCGGAAGTCAGCAGCAAATTAGTACGGATGTTTTCCGAGAGGGAATCCGTTTTGACGGTATTGGCATCGGTTACGCTGACCGAGAAAGTTCCTTCGAGAGGCTGTCCGCCTTTTCCCACGGTAATGTCGATCCGGACTTTCTCCCGTTTCCCGTAGGACGGTTTATCTTGTGTTACCTGCCACTGTTCTTGAGGACGGGACAGGTAAACCAATCGTTCTGTTTTAGGAATACCGAACGAATCGGCCAGCAGTAAATGTAAGATTCCTTCGGGCAGCGAATCTGTTTTAATCAGCCCTTCGGGATTGTTCGGGGGTACCGAATGGACAAAATGACAAAGCCCGCGTGTATGGGCTACGAGCACGCTCCCTTCGGGAATTGTTCCCAGAACCCGGTAACGCAGATTGTTTTCGCTTTGGGTAACGGTCAATGCACAGGCGTTTTCATGTATCGAGGGGAGCGGGGTGGATACGCTGAGCGTATCGCAAAAAGTAACGGCCCGGTACGTTTCTGCGGACTGCGGGGTCAGCAGAAATATTCCCATACCGTCGTGTTCGCTGCTAAAACGGGCTACGGTATCCCCGGCAGAGTTCAATATAGCTCCGCGGACTTCGGCTGGATATCCGTTCGACTGCACAGCTTTAAAGGCGACGATCTGCGGTGTTCCCGGAACTAAATTTCCGCCTTCGGGCAGGAACTGGATATCGAACGAGGCCGTCCGAGGTTCGGGAAAGAACGTGCGTTTGTATAGGGTGCCGTTTCCCAGTTTCAGCCGGGTTTCGGCATAAGCGCCGTTTAGGGTGGAATCGGTCGGAAGGGTAACGAACAATGCTCCGGAAGGGGAGGTGGGTTGCTGGCCCGAAGAAAGTTGTTTGCCATTGCGGTCGAAAAGTTCATAGGAAGCTTCGTTGCCGAAAAGCGGAGAACCTGATTTGTCGGAGAAACGGATAACCATCATATCCTTATCGGTGTATGTGATATCGGTGCGGATGTCGGATGCCGTCCTGCCGATCAGGATGTTTTTCTGAAAGAAACAGGACGGATCGAAATTAAGCATCCAACCGGTGTAGGCTTGCAGGGTATATTCCCCGGCGGACAGCGTGTCGGATATATACAGATTGTTGGCGAATCCGACGGAATCGCGTTTGATCTTTTTGGATGAGATCAGTTTGTTTCTTCGATCGAACAGATCGACATAGATAAAATTGGATAACGTATCGGGACAAAGTGTCATGGCATCGCTCAGGTAGGCCCGGAACCGGATCGTATCCCCGGCTGCGTAATACGGTTTGTCGAGATGAAGCCATAGTTTCTCCTCATGACGGGACTCGATATCCGAGAAAAAAGAAAAAATACGGTCTTGCTGTTCATTTTGAGACATAGGGCCGTTTTCGCCTTTCAGAAAAGGCGAACTTCCCAACATCAACAAAATGTATAAAACTATCTTTTTCATAATAAAATACCGATTAAAATCTAAATTGTTTTCCTTGTCCTTTTTACGGATTTTCGGGTTTCTCCGGTTGTTTATAATAAAAATAAGTCCGCCCATTCGCTTTTCCGCTCCATATCGAGCGTCGATAGCAGGATTAGGCCGATGCCCGCGATTCCTTCGAGCATCGTATAGGAATCTTTCCAGAGCGGCGTCGTTTCCAACATATACCGTTATGCAGCGACAGCTCTTCGATATACAGGGGATCGCGTTCGATGATTTTTTTATCGATGTCCTCCAGCACATCGTCCGAATCGCCTTCCAACAAAGCGTTTTGGATCAGGTGTTCGACGCCCCAGCCGATACCGCACAGTCCGTCGACGAAGTTGATAGGGATGTTTTCGTGAACCATGTCGAACACTTCGTCCAGCAGTTCTTCCGCGTATTCGCGGAAGTAGGCTTTGCCGGTATGTTTGGCATATTGTCCGAAAAACGCCACGCCTCCCATTTTCCCATTGAGCAATCCCGCATTGGGGGCGAAATGGTAGCTGAGAATCAAATGACGGGTCTGTCTGTCGAGTAACATAGACATCAGTTTTATAAGTTTTTTATAAAACTACAATGTGATTAGAACTCCTTCTCTCTCAGATCTTATGATCCAAGCTATCACAATGCTCTTCACAATCGCACGGATATTTATATTCTCTTAAAAAGTTCCGTGCCGTTTTATGCCCTCTCTGTTATTGAATAACTTTACATAAGCTGTATTTCCCTTCTCTTTCGACTAATCGATTCTGTGTTTTTATCAGGTTACGAGTATTCCCCGACCGAATACAATAAATTATTCGTCCGGAAATAATTAGTATTGCTTTAAATGTAAAAAGGAAATCTCGATGAAGTGTTATTATCCGACCTTTCCCCAAGAATGTCAAGAGTCCAATGCGGATTAGCATACCCATGAAGCGCAATGCAATCGAAAATCAGAGATATAGAGTATGTTATATCCATTGGTATATAACTGGTTATGCAAAATGCAACTGTAAAACGACTTAACGACTTTAAGTATTCTTTTATGAAGTTCTTGCAAATTAGATAAATTTTATTAAAAATCAATATTATCAGTCGTTTTTTGTGCACGATAAAGTCGGAGAAAGTCGTAATACAGAAGGGATATATGCGGAAAAACGGCTAAACTATGGACAATAATGTGTTACATGCGTTTGGAATAGCATTTTCTGAATATATTCTGCCACCGAAAAAACGCTTAAAACCGCATTTTTCGCCATAGGCTTAAAAATAACACATCCTGTAAATCAACCTATTATTCTCCAAGATTTCAAATAGGTAACGAAACGGTAACGATTTTTACAGAGTCATCTGTCCAACTCACTGATTTGTCATAGAAAAACTTTACAGATTATATTACTTTGTCCTATTTGAGCAAGACGTCGGTCGAGCGTTGGGAGGTGCAGTCTTTGGTCCGGCCGTGCATGAAAAATCTTGACCGCACGGTACGCAGCCTGACGCGAGTTGAAAAAAGCGGCCGGGGCGGGCACGGTCTACTGGAGGCGGGGATATGCCTCGACAGGCTGCCAGGGGAGGCAAACGACGACGTGCGATTGTTACGGCATCCGTTTCCGGGGCGATAGCGCGGTTCATAATTTCCTGACAGTCGGCGGCGCCTCTACCGGTTGGAGTGAAATGATGTTCGTGTTCAAGAAAAAAATCCCGAATTGCGAGGCGCTCAAAGAGTGTTACGAGAAGGGGGTGGAGAGTAAAGAGCATGTTCGCGAACTGAAAAAAGACCCCTTTTCGATACTGAATTTCTGCGACGCGTTTTTCGCAGAGTAACGGTCGGGGCGATAAGTCGCTTTTGTATGTAAGGATCGATCTACCTAAGCGATCTGAAGTTCGTGTATTTTTTTTGGGTAAGGAGTGTCGGGAAATCGGGCGATCGTTTGGTTCTCCGACGGTTCGTTATATGGAGAATCGGCGATCCGGAATCCGGGCCGCCGTAACGTCGATGTCCGGAATACCGCGAGATTTCCGGTTCGGATACGGAATGGAAACGACAAAGCCGGAGTCTTGAGACTCCGGCTTTGTCGTTCCGAGCGATGTTTCAGGAACTGCGATTACAGCGCCAGTTTGTAAATCCGGTAAATGTCTTCGACGTGCAGGGCCCGGAAATTTCCCAGCCCGTTGCGTCCGTCGCGTTCGGCGAGGCATTTTTCGGCCATTTCGCGCAGGTGCTCTTCGCCGATCCCCACGTCGCTCAACCGGGTGGGCAGGCCCATTTTCCGGTACCAGCTTTCGAGACGGGCGATCATTTCGAAAACAATCTTTTCGGGATCGTCGAAAGCCAGCGAAACGTCGAATACGCGCACGGCGAATTGAACGAACTTGTCGATGTCCGTTTTGTAAACGTATTTCATCCACGCCGGGAATACGATCGACAGGCCCGCCCCGTGCGCGATGTCGTACTGCGCGCTCAGTTCGTGCTCGATGTCGTGGCTGGCCCAGTCGCCGATGCGTCCCGTGTTCAGCAGGTTGTTGTGCGCGACGGTGCCCGCCCACATGATCTCGGCGCGGACGTCGTAATCGGTCGGATTTTCGAGGGCCATCGGGCCGTGGTAGAGAATGGTGCGGATGGCTCCCTCGATCAGGCGGTCGGTGAAATCGACGTGTTTTACCCGCGTGAAATAACGCTCCATTAAGTGGGCGACAATGTCCGAGCAGCCGTTTGCAATCTGGTGCGGCGGCATCGTGAAAGTCACTTCGGGATTCATGAACGCGAATTTCGGGATCAGGCATTCGCCGCCGATGTAGCGTTTGTAGTTGCCGTCCTCGTTGGTGATGACCGAACTGTCGGACGATTCGGAACCGGCTGCCGGAATGGTCAGCACGACGCCTACGGGCAGCGCTCCCTCGATCGGCTTGTCGTCGTACAGGTAGTAGTCCCAGATGTCGTCTTTGCAGCGCATCGCGGCCGCGATGGCCTTCGACGAATCGATCGTGCTGCCGCCGCCTACCGCAAGGATGAAATCGATCCGGTTTTCCCGGCAGATTTCGACGCCTTTGCGGACGAGCGACAGGCGGGGATTGGGCTGTACTCCGCCGAGTTCGGCGACGTACAACCCTTCGGCTTTGAGCGATGTTACGACCCGGTCGTACAGGCCGTTGCGCTTGATCGACCCGCCGCCGTAATGCAGCAGCACCCGTTTCCCATATTTGGCGACTTCCCGGCCTACGCCGTTCTCGACGCCTTTGCCGAAGATGATTTTTGCCGGATTGTAATATTCGAAATTGATCATTGGATTAGTATTGAGTTAAATAGGGAATGTGTAGCTATTTCCGTTCGGTCAGCGACAGGATGAGTCCGTCGCGCATCGTGAGCGTGGCTTCGCGGCCTTTGCCGCGCAGATCCATCATGTCGTTCTTGTATCCGAAACCGTCGGCGGTCACGTACTGCGTCAAGTCGAATACCGTCCCGTCGAGGGTGACCCGCGCCAGATCCGGTTCGAAAACGACGTCGATCCGGTAGCATTTTTTCGTCTTGCCGTCCGTGCCGTCGAAAACGACGTTGATCGGATAGGGGTCTTGCACGTAGATCGTATTGCCGCGCTGTTCGATCACCCAATGTCCATCCGCCTGCCGGACGTTTTTCGTGTCGTCGTCCTCGACATTCCAAGCGTGCCCGCCGCCGGGCAAGTCGCGCCGGTCGAGCACTTCGGTTTTTTCGTTGCCGGGCAGGAACAGTTCCGCCTGGGCCGAGTCGGCGCTGAATACGATGTAAGCGGCATATACGGCGCCCGTATCGGATTGGGTCGTCGGGAGCATTTTGACGCCGTCTTCGAACGGACGGATGCAATCCTTACGCGCCTCCGACCATTGGTAGCCGGCCGATCCGATGCAGTCGTGGCCGTCCCTGTCCGCTCCGGTCGCCTGCCCCGTTTTTTTCGTCCCGTTCTGTCCGCAGCCGCAAAGCGCCAGCGCCGCGACTGCCATGAAAATCGTGTTTTTTATCATGTCTGTCTGTTTTGGTTTCGAGAATTATGCCCGTACAATATCCCGGCCAAACGGAGTAAAGGCCAGACTCATCAGTTTGAAATGCTGCCGTCCGAACGGGATGCCGATGATCGTGATGCAGAGCAGCACGCCCCAGAACAGGTGCGACAGCGCGATCCAGATTCCCCCGACGAAAAACCAGAGGATGTTCATCAGGGTGCTGAGGCATCCGCTGCCCTGTTCGGTGACGACCGTCTGCTGTCCGAATGGAAACAACGCTAACAGTCCCATTTTGAACGCCTGCAGCCCGAACGGGATGCCGATGATCGTCAGGCACAGCACCAACCCGCCGATGAAGTATTCGACGGCGATCGCCAATCCCCCAAACACCAGCCAGATAATATTGCCCAGTAAGTTCATTGTTTTTCCCTGTTTTAATTATAATTACAAAGATAGTATATTTTCATGCGGCTCCAAATCCGGGACGGTCGCTTCCCGGGGCGTTCGGATTCGTTAAAAACGGGACTTTTCTTCGGTGGCTCCCGATTCGACGTTTCTGACCTTGACTTCTTTACCCGTTTTGAAATTGTAACGCAGCGATACGGCGATCTGACGCCAGTTCTGGCGCTGTTCGACGGTGCGTTCGAAGGTCGGTTCCACGATCCGGATGTTTTCCTTGTTGTAATTGATCAGGTTGTGGACGGTCAGCGATGCGGTCAGCCGTTTTTTCAGCAGCGACCGCCGGAGGCCGGCGCCGACGTTGAACTGTCCGCTCATACGCATGTTGCCCCATAACCGGGGAGTCCGGTAGTTCAGATTCAGGTCGAGCGTCCACTCTTTGCGGATCGTCAGCGCGTTGTTCAGGTATCCCTGTACCGTATTCTGGCGGCCGGCCAGACTGCTGAAGCAGTTCATCGCCGTCAGATTCAGATTCAGCATCCACCACGGAGTAATGTTTGTCGGAACATTGACGTTCAGGTTGAAATTTCGTCCGATCGGGACGTTTTCGTAACGGTACAGGATGATATCCGGGTCGTCCGGATCGGTCGTTGCGACCTGTTCCGAACTTCCGTTGACCGATTCGAATCCGACGGTCAGCGAATATTTGTGCCGGATGATCCAACTGACCGAATAACTGTTTTGATAGGCCGGCCTCAGGCGCGGGTTCCCTTCGAGAAACGAATACTCCGACAGCGGCATACGGTACGGATTGAGGTTCCAGAACGACGGGCGGCTGATCTTCCGGTTGTAGTTGAAGGCCAGCATTTGCGTCGCTTTTTTGTTCAGCGGCAGCGACAGGTTGGCCGACGGGAACAGCCCGAAATAATTCTGCCGGTCGGTAATCAGCGTACTGCTGGTCGCCGGGATTGCATAGGTATATTCGCCGCGCAGGCCGACGTTCAGTCCGATCCCGTTTTTGAATTTAGTCGAAAAATCGGCGTACAGCGCCCCGATGTTTTCCGAATACCGGTTCAGGTTGCTCTGCCGGTCGATCCGGTGCCAGGCGTCGTCGCGGAGAAATTCGTACAGGATAGCGGTGTTCATCCGGTTCAGCGTGTACTTGGCCCCGGTACGGAGTTTCGAAACCGGACCGAGCGCGATTTCGAAAGCGGCGGTGGCCGCATAAAGGTCGTTGACCGTATGGATGTCGCCCCGGTAGGTGGTGTCGAACGCCTGCGACCCGGTATAACGGCTGAAGTAATCGGTCGGATCGTCGTTGTCGCGCCGGTAGTAATCCAGCAACAGTTTGAACAGCGAACCGGTGGTATCCATTTTGAAAATATAGTTCGCCGAAATCCCCAGGCCGTATCCCTGTTGGTTTTGCAGAAAATGGCTCGCTATCCGCGTCGAATCCGCCTTGTCCTGTTTTTGAAGTCGGTTATGGGTTTCCGATCCGCCGGGCAGATTGCGGAAGTAGCTGACTTCCAATCCGGCGCTGTGCCGGTCGTTGAATTCGTACAGCGCTCCGATGCGCGGCGAAACGGATTTCCAGCGCCCGTCGAGCCTGCTTTCGGAGCGAATCGACGCGTCGTTTTGCTCGAATGCGGACGATTCGGTAATTCGTACGATCTGTTTGCCGAACCAGGTTCCCATCGAAGCGTAGAGGCTCAACCGGTCGTTCCGGTAGTTCAGGTTGAACGACGGAGAAGTCGTCGAAGAAGCGTTTGAAAAGGCGTGCGAATAGTAGATGCCGACCGCTCCGTCGATCCCGTTGTCGCGTTTGCGCTTCAGCGTGATTTTGATGATGCCGGCGGTCATGTCGGCGTCGTATTCGGCCCCGGAGTTCGGCACGATCTCGATGCGCAGGATGTCTTCGGCCGGGATCTGGTTTAGGTAGTTGATCAGATCTTCGCCCGTTTCGCGCAACAGTCGGTTGTTAATCATTACTTTAGCGCCTTTTTTGCCGAAGATGGCGATGTCGTCTCTGATCCATACGCCCGGCGACAGTTTCAGCATTTCGACGGCCGTGCGCCCGATTGCCTGCGGCATGTCGGCCACGTTGACGATGAAGCGGTCGGCTTCGCGGACGATCGGGGCGGCCTTGACTTCGACGCCTTGCAGCGAAATTTCGGACGGGTCCAGCACGATGCGTCCCAGATCGGTGTCGTGCGCGATCGTTATGCCCCGCTGTTTTTTCTCGTAACCGAGCAGAGCGATCTCCATCCGGTAGTTTCCGTGCGGGATCCGCACGGAGAATCTGCCCGTGCTATCGGCCAGGGCTCCATAGACCGCCGAAGAGTCCGTTTCGGAAAAGAACGAGACGGTGGCGAATCCGATGGCGGAGCCCTGTCCGGTACAGGTCTGTCCGGTACAGGTCGCTGCGTCGGGTTGAGCCGACAGGGTAACGGCCGTAAGCAGCAGAACGATAGTAGATAAAATTTTCATAATCATCGGTAGATTTAGGTTGGTATGTTTGTTTTGAAAGATGCTTGTTCTGCAAATATATGTATAAATATTAGTATTATGCAATACATAATAATATTATTTTCGATGTATTTTGTTGTTTTGTGATATCATGTATGGCATTTTACCTGGACGGCAAGAGTTGTTCAGTACTGTCAATGAATGTTTTGACGGAAACGGATCCGAAGGTTTATGCGATAAGTTGAGCCTGTAAATTCTTTTGTTCCGATATTTTGATTTACTTTGCATCTGTTTTATTACCGGGCGTTGGTATATAATTTGCGATGCTTTTTTGCATATCCTAAAAGCATACACGATGGCAAAGAACAAAATGAAAGAAAAAGTAATTGATACAGAGCCTATTAAGGACGACCGTGAAGAGGTTGCCGAAGCGGCTCAGGAGATGGTCGAGGAGCAGACGGGTGACAAGGTGACAGACCAGGCGGCCGAAGAAGATGACAAATCGGCACGGATGGCAGCGGCCGAGAGCGAGTGGCAGGACAAATACCTGCGGCTGGTGGCCGAGTTCGACAATTACCGCAAACGGACGTTGCGGGAAAAAATGGATCTGATCGCCTCGGGCGGCGAAGACGTGATCAAATCGTTGCTGACCGTGATGGACGATATCGACCGGGCGCTCGACGCGATGTCGAAATCGAGCGATATCGATTCGATCCGCCAGGGGATCGTGCTGATCCATCAGAAATTGCTCGAAACCTTGCACGCGAAGGGTGTCGAGGAGATCACGGCGATCGGCAAGGAACTGGATACCGACCTGCACGAAGCGGTCGCCAAGTTCCCGGTTTCCGACGAGAAGAAGGGAAAGATCATCGACGTAGTCCAAAAAGGCTACAAACTGAAAGATAAAGTGGTTCGTTTTGCTAAAGTTGTTGTAGGAGAATAATCTGTTATGGCGAAAAGAGATTACTACGAGGTGCTCGAAGTACAGCGCGGAGCCAGTGCCGACGAGATCAAGAAGGCTTACCGGAAGGCGGCGCTGAAGTATCACCCGGATAAGAATCCGGGGGACAAAAGCGCCGAGGAGAAATTCAAGGAGGCTGCCGAGGCTTACGACGTGTTGAGCAACCCCGACAAGCGGGCGCGGTACGACCAGTTCGGCCATGAGGGAATGAGCGGCGCAGGCGGTTTCGGCGGCAGCGGCGGCGGTGCGGGCGGCTTCGGCGGCGGCTTTACGATGGAGGATATTTTCAGTAATTTCGGCGATATTTTCGGCGGGCATTTCGGCGGCGGTTTCAGCGGCGGCGGCTTTAACAGCGGCGGCGGGCGCAACCGGGTGAATCGCGGTTCGGATCTTCGGATCAAGGTGAAACTGACCCTCAAAGAGATCGTTAACGGGACGACCAAGAAGCTGAAAATCAATAAACAGATCGCTTGCGATCAGTGTGGGGGAACCGGAGCGAAGGACAAGGATTCGTATGCTACGTGTACGACGTGTAACGGTTCGGGTTATGTGACGCAGGTGGTCAACACCTTTTTCGGCCGTACGCAGACTTCGCAGCCGTGTCCGACCTGTCACGGCGAGGGCAAGATCATTACCACGCCGTGTTCGAAGTGTCACGGCGAAGGGGTCGTTCGCGGCGAGGAGGTGATCGAAATCAAAATTCCGGCCGGAGTGGGCGAGGGGATGCAGCTTTCGGTCAGCGGCAAAGGCAATGCCGCGCGTCACGGCGGCGTGAACGGCGACCTGCTCGTGCTGATCGAAGAGGAACCCGACAAGGATCTCGTTCGCGACGGGAACGATTTGATTTACAATCTGAATATTACCTTCCCGCAGGCTGCGCTCGGCGCTTCGGTGGAGGTGCCGACGGTTGACGCGAAGGCCAAAATTAAAATCGAACCGGGCACGCAGGCCGGCAAAGTGCTGCGACTGCGCGGAAAAGGCGTTCCGGATGTGAACGGTTACGGACGCGGCGACCTGCTGGTGGTCGTGAATATCCATGTGCCCGCCTCGGTGAACGCTTCCGAAAAACAACTGCTCGAAAAGCTGGCCGAGAACGACCATTTCAAAAAGGCGGAACAGAGCCGGGATATGAATATTTTCGACCGAATGCGCAGTTTCTTCCGTTAACGGAGAGCCGGGCGCGGGGTTGCCGGACAGCGTGCATGAGGAAAACTTTCGGACGGTTTTCCGGGACACAATATAAAGATAAATGGAGAACGATAAGATCAGAGTGCTGCCTGACGGGGTTGCCAACCAGATCGCTGCGGGCGAGGTGGTAGGCCGCCCCGCTTCTGTCGTAAAGGAGTTGATGGAGAATTCGGTCGACGCCGGTAGCAGGACGATCACGGTGAACTACAAGGACGGCGGGCGTTCGCTGATCCAGGTGGTCGACGACGGATGCGGCATGAGCGAGACCGATGCGCGGCTCGCTTTCGAACGTCATGCGACGTCGAAAATACGCCGCGCCGAAGACCTTTATCAGCTAGCATCGTTCGGTTTTCGCGGCGAGGCGTTGCCGTCGGTCGCTTCGGTGGCCGAAGTCGAACTCCGTACCCGGACTGCCGATCGGGAGATCGGCACGCAGGTCGTGATTCACGGAGGGCGGTTTGTTTCCCAAGAGCCGGTGCAGACGGCCGTCGGCACGCAGTTTCTGGTAAAAAATCTGTTCTACAATACGCCGGCCCGGCGCCGGTTTCTCAAGGAGGCCAACGTCGAGGGAAGACACATCCGTTCCGAATTCTTGCGGGTGGCCCTCTGTAATCCGGAAGTGGCTTTTTCACTGTACGACAACGATGTGCTGATCGCTACGTTGCCCGCTTCGAACCTTCGCCAGCGGATCGTTTCGGCGATCGGCGGCAAGGATATCGCTAAAAATTTGCTCGAAGTAGGCGCCGATACTTCGATCGTCAGGATCGAAGGATTCGTCGGCCGTCCTTCGGCCGCCAAAAAAACGAACCGGGAGCAGTACCTGTTCGTCAACGGCCGTTATTTCAGTTCGCCCTATTTCCGCAAGGCGATCCTGCAGGCTTACGAGAAACTGATCGCTCCCGATACGCAACCGTCCTACTTTTTGTATCTGACGATCGATCCGCAGCGGATCGACGTGAATGTGCATCCGCAAAAGACCGAGATCAAGTTCGACGACGAACAGGCCGTCTGGCAGATTTTCAACGCCGCCGTGCGGGAGTCGCTCGGCAGACTGGGAGTCGTGCCGATGATGGATTTCGAGATGGACAGTTCGATCGACATTCCCGTATTCCGGGAGGATGCCGCTTTCAGGATTCCCGATCTGGGGATCAATCCGGACTTCAATCCGTTCCGGGAGGAGAAGACGGCGGCGCCGCATGTTTCTCGGGCGTCCGACAACCGGGCCCCGAAACATTGGGAGAGCCTTTATCCGGTGCGGGAAGACGATGCGACGGAACCGGGTTTTCCGGAACAGCGTTTCAAAGAATACGACAGCGCCGAACTGGAATTTATCGACGGGAGCGATTCGGGAACGGTGCAGCAGACGCTGGAGTTGGATGCGGAACGCCCTTTTTCGGGAGTATTGCCGTTCGGGAAGCGCTATTGCGTCGCCCGGTTGCGCGAAGGATTGGCGGTCGTCGATCTGCGCAGGGCGTTCGAGCGGGTGCTTTTCGAACGTTACCGGGGGCTACTGGGCAACAATGCTTCGGTGACCCAGCAATTGCTTTTCCCCGAACAAGTCGCGCTGACCCGTGAGGAGCAGGCGTTGATCGCGGAGAGCGGCGGGGAGATCGAAGCGATGGGCTTCGATTTCAGAACGGAACGGGACGGCGTGTCGGTGTTCGGTATCCCGGCCGACCTACCCGACGCGCAGATCGCCGGTACGTTGCGCGAACTGTTGGCCGAGCTGCGGGAGACCGGGGCGTGCACCGATGAGAAACGGCATGAGCGGATGGCGGCGATACTCGCGCGGAGGGGAGCCCTTTCGCTGGGCGAGGCGGCCGACGCCGACGCTGCCGGGCGGTTGCTCGGGGAGTTGTTCGCATGCGGTTCGTTCAATTACACGCCGGACGGGGCTTCTGTGCTGATTTATATAACGGACGAAGAGATCGCCGGAAGATTTAACGCGTAACCCGGAAGATCCGTCCGGGATAATTATTGACGAAGATTTGGTAAATAGACGATGATGAGATTTCAAACGGCTTATTCGACCCCTCCGGTGGTCAAAAACCTGATTATCCTGAACGGCCTGTTTTTCCTGGCCGAAATCGTGCTGCCCGGACGGATGGGCGACTGGCTGATCGAGCGGCTGGGGCTGTTTTTCTGGGAGAGCGGTAATTTTCAGATTTACCAGCTCGTGACCAGCATGTTCCTGCATGCCAATTTCATGCATCTGTTCATGAATATGTTCGCTTTGTGGATGTTCGGCCGGACGTTGGAGTACGAGATGGGCAGCAAGCGTTTTTTGCTTTACTACATGGTGACGGGGATCGGCGCCGGACTGCTGCAATTGGGCGTGACCTGGATCGAGGTGAGTTCGCTGCATTCGGCCGTCGCCGCAGGGACGGCGAGTCCGTATGAGTTGGCCGCCCGCATCGGATCGGTTACGATCGGCGCTTCGGGAGCGGTGTTCGGCGTGTTGCTGGCATTCGGGATGATGCATCCCAATGCGATGTTGATGTTGCTGATTCCGCCGATCCCGATCAAAGCCAAATATTTCGTGATCGGATACGGACTGATCGAACTTTTTCTCGGCGTGTCCGGGGCCCAAAGCGGCGTCGCTCATTTCGCGCACGTCGGCGGTATGCTGTGGGGTTTCTTCCTGTTGCGTTACTGGAAAAAGAAAGGAGATATTTACTATTGACGTCGAACTGAATCGCAGGATTTCGGAATGAAAAAACGAACGTTGTGTTGGATGGCTGCCGTTATGCTGGCGGCCGGCGTCGCGGAAGCCCGGTCTCCCGTGCATCCGTTTAACGGAAAGAACCTGAAAGGGTGGGTCGGTTATGTCGGGGACTCCACGCTCGATGCGGCTGAAGAGTTCGGCGTCGTGGACGGGATGCTGCGGGTAAGCGGAGCGCTGGGTTATATCCGGACGACGCGCGCTTATTCGGATTACCGGCTGACGCTACAATACCGCTGGGAAGGCGAGCCTACCAACAGCGGAATCTTCATGCATATCCAGCCCGGCGAAGACCGGTTATGGCCGAAGTGTTACGAGTGCCAGTTGTGGGCCGGGCATGCCGGCGACGTGAACGATGCGGGGGATTCGCAGAGCGACGAATTCCGCAGGATCGGCGCCGCGACCGTTCCGAAGTTGCAGCCCGCCAGCGAAAGGCCTGCGGGGGAATGGAACGACGTCGAAATCGTGTGCGACGGAAACTCCATGACCATATTCATCAACGGCGTACTCCAGAACAAGCTGACACGTATGAATAACGACCGCGGGTATATCGCTCTCGAAGGGGAGGGAAGCCCGATCTTGTTCCGTAACATCGAGGTCGCGCCGCTGAAACGAAAACGATAACCTATGTCCGGCAAACAAAAAGAACACAGACGGCACGGTATCCTGCTCGGAGTGGCCGACGGGGTGGTTTTCCTGATCTCGGTCGCGTTGGCCGTGCTGCTGATGCTGGCCTATGCGGCTCCCCGGGTAGACCCCCACGATTCGCTGTGGTTCGCTTATCTCGGTCTTGCGGCTCCTTTTCTCTACCTGGCCAATCTGGTGTTGATGCTCTATTGGACGGTGCGTTGGAAATGGATCGCGGTCGGTCTGGCGGCAGTCGCCGTGATCGGACTCGGACACGTATCCAAATTTTTCAGGCCGGCTTTCGGGAAAGCTTACGAACAGGTGCGGCAGCCGGGGTCGTTCCGGGTGCTGAGCTATAACGTAGAGGGCTTTTTCGGCAGGGATTCGCTCGGGAAACGCGAAAATCAGGTTGCCGAGATCGCCCGGTTTATCCGGGAATCCGAGCCGGATATCATCTGTATGCAGGAGTTCGAACTGAATCGGATCAATCCTCGCGTGAAGTTCGATTCGCTGCTGGAAGCGTGGAAATACAGCGCTTTTTTCTTTACGTCGGGCAGTCCCGACCAGAACGGGCGCGGACTGGCCATATACAGCAAGTATCCGGTCGTCCGGCGCGGCGGGATACATTATCCCGAATCGAACAACGCCTCGATGTGGGCGGACGTGATTATGCACCGCGATACGTTGCGCGTCTATAACAACCATATGCAGAGCACCCAGGTCAACGAGAGCGACCGCGAATACCTGTCGGGGACGGGCCTGTCCGCGGACTCGCTCGGAGACGAGCGGCTGAAAGACATTCTCCGCAAATTGGGCCGCAACTTCAGGGTGCGTGCCGCGCAGGCCGATTCGATCGCCGGGATTATCCACGACGGGACGCCTCGGGTGATCGTTTGCGGGGATTTCAACGACACGCCGATGTCCTATACTTACCGGCAGTTGCGGGGCGACCTGAAAGACGCTTTTTGCGAAAAGGGACGCGGGATCATTTTTACGTACCGCGGGCTGCTCGGGGTTTTCCGGATCGATTACCTGTTCCATTCGAACGACTTGGCGACCGTCGGATACGATTCCGAGCAGCCGCAGTGGAGCGATCATAATCCGGTGCTGGTCGATTTGAAACTGCGGTAATATCCCGTCCGTCATGATTGCCCCGATCCCGGATGCCCGGGCCGGAAAAGAACCGAAACCGTTCGCGGCGTTGTCGGAATCCGCTTCGCGGGCCTACCCAAAAAAACGTCTCCGCAAAATACTTTGCGGAGACATTCCACTTTACTTGTTGGCTTACAAAAATGGGATTGGAACTCTTATTATTCCTGACACAAAGATCGGGATCCGTACCTGTTCCGGCAATACCTGAACCGCGTTAAAAAAGGGGCGGCGTATCCTCATTTCGAGGGATGGCGCTATTTGCCGGCGTTCTGTCCGCGCGGTTGCTGCGCTGCGGGCGGCGTTCCGACTTTCGGCACCGGGAATTTGTACCGGGCGTAGGTGATCATCACCAGGATGATGCCGACGAAAATCAGCGCGGCGGCGACGATGTTGTCGTAACCGACCGTCACTTGGTTGCGGTAGATGCCCAGTACGGTCGCGGCCACCGGTTGCAGATAAGAGTACAGGCCCGTATGCACAGAGGTAAGCTTTTCGGTACCGTAGTAGAGCAGGTAGTTCGGCAGCATGGTTCCCAGGATCAGAATGTAGGCGATCTCGGCGACCCCGATGGCCGGCAGGGAGCTGAAATCGAAATCGACCAGCTTTTTGCCGAAAAACGGCGCGGCGATCAGCACGCCGATGATGTAGTACCATCCGGTGACGGTCATCGTGCCGAATTTCATCAGTTCCGGTTTGATGAAAACCGTGTTGGTCGCGGCGGCGAATACGCTGATCAGGATCAGCAGGTTGCCGATCTCTTCGCTCTTCTGTTGCGGCCAGCCGTTGCCGAGAATCAGCACGGCGCTTCCGGCAACGCCCAGGATGATCCCGATGATTTTCGCCCGGTGGATCTTTTCGCGCATCAGCAGGGCCGATACGCTGAGCGTTACGATCGGAGCCATCGTGGCCAGCGTGGAGGCGTCGACCGGGTTGGTATATTTGGCGCCCCACAGCATCAGGAATTCGTGCCCGTAAATCACCAGTACCGTCGGGATCAGAATCCAGATGAAGTCGCGGAACGGAATCCGGAACCGTTTGAAAAGAATGGCCCACGGAACGAACCAGACCGCCGAGACGACTACCCGCAGGAAAAAAAGGGTTTCGAAAGGCATGTAACGCCGGATGATGGAGATAAAGAACGAGAAGTTCATCCCCAGCAGAATGTTGGCGAAAATCAGCGCCATGTGTGCGATTACATGTTCTTTGTGCGTATGCGGCTTGTCGGTCATAACGTGCGGGTAGGGACAGCCCGGGGGCCGTTTGAAAAAAGCGGTCCCGGAAAGGAGAATGTTCATTGCGGAAAACATTCCCGAATCCGGAGCCGCTTTTCGTGACTGAAGTGCCGGATTTAACCGAATAGGTTTAATCCCAGTTTGTTGGTGATGTACTTAATGGCGTTTTGCGCCCGTACCGAGTTACCCGATCCGTCGAGTTTCGGCGAAAAGGCCGCGATGCCCATCACTCCGGGCAGCACGCCGACGATTCCGCCGCCGACGCCGGTTTTGGCCGGAATGCCGGAGGTGAAGATCCAGTCGCCGGTGTGTTCGTAGAATCCGACCGAAGCGATCATCGCGACGATCTTCGAAGTCAGCTCGGCGTCGAAGACCTTCTTCTTGGTGACCGGGTTGACGCCGCGGTTGGCGATCGTGCCGCCGCAGATCGACAGTTGGCGTGCGGTCACGCCCATCGAGCACTGGCGGGTGTAGATATCCAGCGACATATCGGGATCGTCGTAAATCCGATTGTAATTTTTCAGCAGCCAGGCGATCGATCGGTTGTTGAAATTGGTCGCCGATTCCGATTTGTAGAGTTCGTCCTGCAGTACCAGCGGACTGCCGCAGAGTCCTTCCAGAAAATCGGTGATCGATTTCCATTTGCCGTCCGAATTGCCTACGGGCTTGACCATGCTGCACGCCGTGATGGCTCCGGCATTGACCAGCGGGGTCGAGGGATGGTCGTTCTCGAGTAGGATCGCCATGATCGAGTTGAACGGCAGTCCGGTCGCGTCGGCCCCGATTTTTTGCAGGATCGTGTCGGCTCCGTATTGCTGCATCGCCAGGATGGCGGTAGGCACTTTCGAGACCGATTCGATCCCGAATACGTAATCCGTGTCGCCCGCCTCGACGATCTCTCCGTCGGGGAGGCAGACCGATATGCCGAACAGTTTCGAAGGTACCTTGGCCAGGAACGGAATGTAGTCGGCGTTGTTGCCGCCGTCGTCGCCCTTGATTTTTTCGTAGGCTTCGTTGACGACGTCGTTCAGTTGTTTCGTATCGAATTTTTGCATAGTCGTTTAATTTTTAGTCGGTTCGTTATGGTCCGTCGCCGAGCCGGTCGTCGCGCCTGCGTTCGAAGCGTCGGCGGCGGTTCCCGTCGCAGTCGGCGTTACGGCCGGTTGTGCGGTTGCGGCAGCCGGCTGCGGTTGTTTTTCCCAGGAGAACGGCTGAAATTCTTTGGCCGCTTCGGGATCCTGCCAGGACGGTTTACGCGAAGCGTAGATGATGAACGGGGCGCCGACTACGATGATACAGCCGATAATCAGTACGGAGAACCATACCGTGTTGCTGCCTGTCGAAATCTGGCTGGGCGGGATAAAGCTGAGAATGAAGGCCAGCAGGGCGCCGCAGAAGCCGAGTCCGGCGATGAACCAGATCAGGCCGTTGCCTTTTCCGATCCGGAACGGGCGTTGCTGTTTCGGCATTTTGTAACGCAGTACGATGGCCGAGCTGAACATCAGCAGGTACATGATCAGATACAGCAACACGGTCAACTGCGACAGGATTTGATAGAAAGACTGCACGGAGGGCATGACCACGAACAGCAAGCTCAGTACCGTAACGACGCATCCTTGGATGAGCAGGATGTTGCGCTGTACGCCGGATTTGTTGGCCTTTTGGAAGAACGGCGGCAGATACCCGGCCTTTCCTACCGTGAAGATACCCTTCGACGGGCCGGCGACCCATGTCAGCACGCCGGCCAGTACGCCGAACATCAGCGCGATGGCGATGATCGGGGAAGCCCAGCTCATATGCAGGTAATGGAAATAGTTGTCGAATCCGATCAGCAGACTCTGCGTCAGGTTGATGTCTTTGGCCGGGATGATAAAGCCCAGCGAGAAGGTACCCAGTACGAAGATCAGCACCGTAATCAGCGACCCGATGAAGATAGCCTTGGGGTAGTTCTTGCTCGGATTTTTCACGTCCATCACATGGATACCCATCATCTCCATACCGGCGTAGAACAGGAAGATACCCGAAGCCAGCACCAGGTTGTCGAATTTGGTCAGGTCGGGGAAGAATCCCTGGCTCATGTCCATGTTATTATGTCCGCCGGTACTGAGGTAGATGATCCCGAGGACGATCAGCAGGCCGGCCGGGATAATCGTCCCGATCATACCGCCGATTTTCGAAATCTTGCCGACCCACGTCAGCCCTTTCAGGGCGATGGCCGTGGCGGCCCAGTAGATGACCAGTACGACGATCAGTGTGAAAACTTTGTTCGACGCCAGCATCATGTCGTGATGCGGGTCCATGCCGATAAAGGCGATCGAGACGGCTCCGAAGGTCAGCACGGTCGGATACCAGATCGTACTTTCGATCCATTGCAGCCAGATGGCCAGGAAACCCGTGCGGGCGCCCATCGCTTCGCCGACCCAGCGGAACACACCGCCCTGTTTGTCGGCGAACATCGCCGCCAGCTCGGCTGCGACCAGCGCGGTCGGGATCAGGAAAACGATCGCCGCGAACAGGTAATAAAATGCTGAAGATGGCCCGTAAACCGCTTCCGAAGGGAGTCCCCGGAGACTTACGACGGCCGTAATGTTCATAATTGCAAGTGTCATTACACTCAATTTGAACCCTGTACTTTTTGTTGTTGCCATACGATCATACGATTAAATTGCTTGTTAACTGTGGTGTCATTAACAACCGGCGGTTATCCGCTATATATTCATGTTGCGGATAACCAGCCGTTTGCATAAAAGTAAGCTATTTCTTCGCCGTTTTGACGTGCGTGTGCGTGAAGACCTTGCCGACTACTTTCTGATTTTTGTCCTGCGCGATGCGCGTCTGCGTCGGGTATTCCAGCTTTTCGAACTCGTTGATCGCATTCTGCATGTCCGTCAGCAGCATATCGGTCATGTCGCGGCTCATACCCTGGCGGAAGACGATGCGCATGACCACGTAATTATCCAGCTTTTCGGGCAGGGTATAGGCCGGAACCATCCAGCCGCTCTGCTGCAGGGCCGCCTGCAGGTCGTAGAGCGTCCATTTGGCCGTTTTCGCATATTCCGGTTTCATGTACCAGATGAACAGCGGGTTCACCACGTCGTTGCTGTAATTGACGAACGGTTTCATCTTGCCGATTTGCTCGTGTGCATAGCGGGCGATCTCCATGCTGTTGGTCTGTACCTCTTTGTAGCCTTCGAAACCCAGACGGATGAACTGATAGTATTGTCCGAGGATCTGTGCCGCCGGGCGCGAGAAGTTCAGGCCGACCTGCGTGATGTTGGCTCCCAGGTAGTTCACGCTGAATGCCATTTCGTCGGGCAGGTATTTTTTGTCTTTCCATACGACCCAGCCCAGGCCCGGATAAACCAGACCGAACTTATGTCCTGAGGTACTGATCGACAGCACCCATTTCAGGCGGAAGTCCCATTTTTTCTCGGGTTCGAGGAACGGTAGGATGTAACCGCCGGTGGCGGCGTCCACGTGGATCGGAATATCGTATCCGGTTTTGGCGTTGTATTCGTCCAGGGCTTTGTCCAGCGCTTCGACGTCGTCGTTCAGGCCGGTCCAAGTCACGCCCTGGATGGGAACTATGCAGATCGTATTTTCATCGCACATGGCCAGCGCGTCTTTCGGATCGAGCGTCGTTTTTTCCAGGCTCAGGGGCACGGTACGCATTTCGATTTGCCACAACTGACCGAATTTTTCCCATACGACCTGGAAACCTGTCGAAATGACGAAGTTCGGTTTGTCGTACGGTTTGCCCTGCGCTTTGCGTTTCGCACGCCAGCGCAGCCATGCGGCTACGCCGCCCAGCATACAGGCTTCGGACGAGCCGATCGCCAGCGCGCCGGCTTTCCACTGCGCCTGTTCGGGCGAATTCCACAGGTTGGCCATGATGTTGACGCAACGGGCGGCCATGACGGCTACGCGCGGATATTCCGTTTCGTCGATGTAGTTCACGTCGATCGATTCGTTCATCAACTTGGTGGCGTAATCGTCCATGTAGGTCGTTACGAATGTGGCGAGGTTCAGTCGCGGCTGTGTCTGCGGGAACGTTTCGTCCTTCACCATCTGGTAGGCGATTTCAGGAGCGGTGGGTTGCATCGGAATCTTTTCCGTAGGAGCTGACGTTCTCATTTTCTGGGAGCCGTAGACCGGAGTTTCGATGTCGGCCCGTTGTTTGTTCGAATTGTTCATAACGTTAAAATTTAGTATTTTATAAAATGTTGGAAAGTGAATTTTTAATCGGATTGATAACGTTGTTTTCAGAGAACGTCTCTGCCGTTCCACGGACGAAGTTTCCCCGCGATATCCCCGAATAAGGCAAGAATTATACCAAGCGGGGCCGCCCGTTCGGATTCGGAGCCCTCTGCGCCGCGGGTTTCGGGACGCGTTTTGCGAATTACCCGTTGATTCTTATATTTGTATCGTATGCCTAAAAAATTAACCCGATCATGAGATTATCCGCTTTTTTTATTTTCACGGCGATATTTTTCGCCTCGACCGTCGCGGGCCGGAATGTCCCGTTTTCCACCGAACAAAAGATAACCGGCCTGTATCCGCCCGTGAGCGGCGTTTTATTCGGGAAACCGGTGCCTGAGTCGCCCGATCCGCTGGTTGCTTACCGCTGGACGAACCCCCGTGCTTCCGACGGTCTCGAATCCTATCTGCTCACTCCCGTTTCGGTCGGGATCGATCGGCCGGAGAACGTGAAACGGATCGGGAAAAAGACGGCGACGATCCGGGTCGACGGCCCGTGCGACCTGATGTTCGACTTCGGCCGGGTCAGCGCCGGCTGGCTGGAGTTCGATTCGGACGACCTGGACGGGGAGATCGAAATGAGCATCAGCGAATATACCGAACCGGCCGTATTGAATGCCGGCGCGCAGCATCCGCACAAGACGGCCGTACCGGTGCGTTACGGCAATACTTACCGGTTGGAACTGAATACGGAACTTTACGAAGGGGTGCGCTACGGTTGGATTCACGTCCGGTCGCTCCGCCGCCCGGCCACGATTTCCGCCGTCCGATTGGTTTGCCAGACCAAGCCTGCCAATTACGAAGGCAGTTTCCGTTGTAGCGATCCGACGCTGACCCGGATCTGGTACACGGGCGCCTATACCGTCAAGCTGAACCTGCTGAAAGAGTATTTCGGGGCGATCCTGATGGAGCGCAGCGACCGTCATTCGTGGACCGGCGACGCCCATCCGTCGCAGGCCGCTTCGATGGTGGCGTTCGGCAATTACGACTTCGTGAAACAGAACTTGTATTATACCTCGACGCAGTTCAACGGCATCGCCGGTTATTCGCTTTACTGGGTGTTGAGCCTGATCGATTACTACAATTATACGGGCGACCGGCAGACGCTCGACAGCCTGACCGACAACGCCTGCAAAAAGCTGGATGTCGCTTATGCCCACTACGGGACGAATCCCGACCTGCAGTTTCACGGCTGGGACGAACGGCTCGGCGCCGGGTTCGAGAACCCGAATTGCGACGAATCGCAGAATACTTATAAAATGTTGTCGATCCGGGCATGGAACGAGTTCGCCGCGGCGATGGATGCCTGCGGCCGTTCCGACCTGGCGGCGAAGTACCGCGCTTATGTTGACGAAAAGAGCCGGGAGTTGCGCGATGCGGGCGGTTGGTACGACTCGTTCGGTATTTTTGCGGCTTCGGATGCCGTGAATGCCGGTTTTACGAACTCCGGCGAACGACAGGGATTGTGGCGGACGGCTTTTACGGATCGTCAGCAGCGGTTGTCGTATTCGCCGTTCAATCAGTATTTCGTGATCCAGGCTATGGCGCGGATGGGACGTTATCCCGAAGCGTTGACTACGATCGACGATTGCTGGGGAGGACAGTTGCGTTACGGCGGAACGACTTTTTTCGAGGTTTATCGACCGTCGTGGAACGATGCGCTCGCCCCGAACGGCGCTCCGGTCAATAATCAGTGCGGTTACACGAGTTTCACGCATCCGTGGAGCGCCGGAGTGACCAAGTGGTTGACCGAAGAGATCCTCGGTGTGAAACCGGTTCTGCCGGGATTCGGGCGATTTTTGATCGCCCCGCATTTGTCGGAGCGGGTCGCTTCGGTCGAAGGCTGCGTCCCGACGCTGCACGGAACGATCCGAGTGGCTTTCGATATAAAGACCGGTAAGGGGCGTATTACGGTTCCCGACGGGACGGTCGCAGCCGTCGGTATCCCGAAAACGGGCCGCGTCGTCCGGCGGGTCTCGTTCGATGGGAAAGAGATGCCGCCTGCCGCGCGTCAGGACGATGATTTCGTCTATTACGAAGGGATAGTCGCCGGGGATTACCGGCTGCGGGTCGAATACGACGGCGCGTTGCAGCCTGTTCCGCAGGAAGCGTTTTCGTACGCCTGCTCGCAACCCGTCGTACAAGATTCGCTGACGCGCGGCGACTGGAAGGGAAAGTACGGTAGCCGGGGGTATATCCTGTGCAGTTACGACGGGGCGGGGAACGATCGCGTCAACCTGCCCGATTTTACCGATTCGGTCGTATCCGCCAAGATCGGCGCCCGCCTGATCGCGTCGGAGACCGACGATCCGCGGGCGCTGGCGTCCGACCGCAGCGGCGATCCGTTCCGCCGGCTCGGGGCCGCCGTGACGCTCGATCCGCTTCCGTGCAATCAGACGATGACGTTCGACTTATATAACAACCGGAATTGTCCTTACCGCGTGGCGCTCTATTTCGTCGATTGGGAACGAGAAGGGAGGCGCTCGGCTATCGAGGTTTTCGATTTGAAAGACAAGCGGTTGCTGATGCCCGTTCGGTTCGTGGAAAATTACGGCGAGGGGCGTTACGTGATCCTGCAACTCGACCGTCCGGTGCGGTTGCGGGTCGATCAGGTGCGCGGGACGAACGCTTCGCTCAGCGGGATTTTCTTCGACTGACGCCGGCGGTCGCCGCCGAACGATCGGCGGGAGCGGTTGCGGAACGGTGAAATTTAATCCGATTCTAAAAACGCATCGGATTTTTTGGTACTTTTGTCCCGCAAAATCAATCCGGAAGGAGTATGCGGGAACGCGGCGCGGGATTTTATCATGGGCTGGCCATCGCGGCGGTCGTGATCTGGGGTACGACATTCGTTTCGACGAAGGTGTTGTTGACCGAAGGATTGTCTCCCGCTGCGATCATGTTCCTGCGCTTTCTGATCGCTTACGCGGTTTTGAGGACGGTCTGTCCGCGAAACGAACGCCCGGTGCGGTTCAAAGACGAACTGATGTTCGCCGCGGCGGGGATTACCGGCGGATCGATGTATTTTCTGACCGAGAACATGGCGCTACAGATCACGCTGGTGTCGAATGTCGTGTTGTTGCTGACGACTTCCCCGATCATGACCGTTCTGTTGTCCCGTCTGTTCTTCCGGCGGACGGAACCGTTCGGCCGGCCGGTCGTGCTGGGGATGTTGGTGGCGTTGGCCGGAGTGGCGCTGGTGGTTTACAATGGCAATTTTATCTTGCAGATTCGCCCGTGGGGCGACCTGCTGACGCTGACGGCCGCGTTGATGTGGGCGTTTTACAACATCGTATTGAAAAAGATAGACCGGCGTTATACGACGTTGGAAATTACCCGCAAAGTGTTTTTTTACGGTCTGGCGACTTTGTTGCCGGTGTTTTTTTTCACGCCGCTGCGACTCGATGCGGAACTGTTGCTGCGACCCGCGGTGTGGGGAAACCTGCTGTTCCTGGGGCTGGTCGCTTCGTTGTTCTGCTTCGTAATCTGGAACATGGCCGTCAAACGTCTCGGTACGGTGCGTACCAATAATTACATTTATTTCGTACCTTTGGTCGCGCTTGCCAGTTCGGCGCTCGTTCTGCACGAAACAGTGACGGTCGTGGCGCTGGCAGGAGCGGTATTGATCCTGGGAGGGGTTTATGCCGCGGAAAAGGGAGGAGGAACGAAACCAAAAAACGATGCATACGATGAATGAACCGATGACCGTTCGTTTCGCCACGGAAGAGGATGCTCCGGTCGTCTACCGGTTTATCCGTAAGATGGCGGAGTACGAGAAGCTCGAACACGAAGTCGATACGTCCGAAGAGGCGTTGCGCCGTTCGGTGTTCCGGGAACGGCAGGCCGAGGTGATTCTGGGCGAGGTGGCCGGCCGGCCGGTCGGGTTCGCTCTCTTTTTTCACAATTTTTCCACGTTTCGCGGTCAGAGGGGACTTTACCTGGAGGATATTTTCGTAGACAGGGAGTTCCGGGGAAAGGGGTACGGCAAAACGTTGTTCCTGCACCTGGTCGGATTGGCCGCCCGGAGGAAGTGTCGCCGGATGGAGTGGGTGGCGTTGAACTGGAACGCTCCTGCGATTGCGTTTTACGAGTCGCTCGGAGCGGTTCGGATGGAGCAATGGAGTATTTTCCGGCTGACCGAGGAGCGTATACGGGAATTATCCGGTAAGCAATGACATAAAACAATAAAAGTATGGTTATCGACGAAAGGGAGTGCCGCCGCGAAGAGATGGCGGCGATCGCCAGGCAGATCATGATCGCCGGGCGGACGGCCCCTAAAGGCAAGGGGATCGATATTATCGAGATCGTAACGGTTACCGGGGAAACGATCGCCGAATTGGCCGGGGCCGTTCGCGACGCATCGGCCGCGACCGGGATGAAATTTTTTCTGCGCGATGCGGAGAACATCCGACAGGCCGACGCCGTGATTTTGGTCGGCTCCCGCAGTTCGGTGATGTCGCTGAACTGCGGCTATTGCGGTTACCCGACTTGCGTTGCGAAAAACGAGCATCCGGACGTCCCTTGTGCGATCAATATGACCGACCTGGGGATCGCGATCGGTTCGATGACGGCCAAGGCCGCCGATCTGCGGGTCGACAGCCGGGTGATGTTCTCGGTAGGATTCGCCGCACGGCGGATCGGCCTGCTGACCGACTGCCACGCAGTCTACGCCATTCCGCTCAGCGCATCTTCCAAAAATCCGTTTTTCGACAGACCATCGACACGCTAATAATCGCTTTATATGTATAACGAACAGATGATTCAGGAACTGCGCAAGCGTTGGAACGCTTTGCAGCAGGCGTTGGCACGGGAAGGGGGCGACGCGATCCTGATAACGACCAATGTGAACCTGTTTTACGTATCGGGAAGAATTTTCAGCGGGGCGGCCTATGTGCGTCTCGAGGGCGATCCGCTTTTTTTCGTCCGCCGCCCGGTCGGGCTGAAAGGCGGTAACGTGATCTATATCCGCAAACCGGAGGAGATCGTCGGCCATTTGCAGCAGCGGGGAATCCCGATGCCCGCGAAGCTGTTCCTCGAAACCGATTCCATTTCCTACAACGAGTATCGGCGCTACGAAAAGATCTTCGATCCTCGCGTCGTTTGCAACGGAACGCAGTTGCTGCGCGGGGTGCGGAGCATCAAGACCATTTACGAGATCGGCCGGATCATGCGTTCGGGCGTGCTACATGCCCGGCTTTACGAGCGGATTCCGTCGCTTTACCGTCCCGGTATGACCGACACCGAACTGTCGATCGAGATCGAGCGCGAAAGCCGCCGGCTCGGGTCGCTCGGTATTTTCCGGATTTTCGGGCAGAGCATGGAGATCTTCATGGGGAGTCTGCTGGCCGGGGACAATGCCGATGCGCCGTCGCCGTACGATTTCGCGCTCGGCGGGGCCGGTCTGGACGCCTCGCTTCCGGTCGGCGGAAACGGTACTCCGTTGACCGACGGAACCAGCGTGATGGTCGATATGGGCGGGAATTTCACCGGTTATATGACCGACATGACCCGTGTTTTTTCGGTCGGAAAGCTGACCGATCGGGCTTATAAAGCGCATGACACTGCGCTGGAGATTCAACGGCGGATCGAGCAGACGGCGGCGCCGGGAGTTCCGGCGGCCGATCTTTACAACCTGGCCGTGCGGATCGCCGCCGACGCAGGGCTGTCCGATTATTTTATGGGACACCGCCAGCAGGCCGGATTTATCGGCCATGGGATCGGAATCGAGATCAACGAAGCGCCCGTACTCGCGCCGCGGTCGAAGGAAGCGCTGGTTCCGGGTATGGTTTTCGCGCTCGAACCGAAGTTCGTCATTCCGTCGGTCGGAGCCGTCGGCATCGAAAACAGTTTTCTGGTAACCGATAACGGCGTCGAGAAACTGACCCATTGCGAAGAGGCGATCGTGCCGCTGCAATAGCCGGAGAAGACCGATAAAAAAGGGGTGTCGGAGAAGACATCCCTTTTTTATCGGTAACAAAAACTCGTTATTTTCTGGCCGGACAAGCTTTTTTACTGTGGCAGCAAGCTTTATTTCCTTCTTTGCAGGCTTCCTTCTTGCAGCACTCTTTTTTGCAATTTTCCTGACATCCTTCTTTGCAGACGCCTTCTGCACATCCGCAGGCTTTCTCACAATTTTCACCGCAAGCGTTCTCGCATTTTACATCGCAGGTCTTTGCGCATTTGGCTTTCTGGCAGCATTCGGTTTTCGCTTTGGTCGCTTTTTCGCTCTGCGGGGCCTGCGCCAACGCTACCGTGAACAGGGCTACGGCAAACAGCGAAACCATGAATAACACTTTTTTCTTCATCTTTCTTCGGTTTTAAAAAATTAAAATCAATCGTCCTTATTCAGCAGGACAGCCCTATTCGGGATATCCAACAAAACAAACGGGCTTTTATCCGGCGGTAGTATCCGTCTCCACAAAAATACGTAAAAATTTTTGGAAACGCCTTCAAATTCGTATCTTCGTCGGGAAAAATCCATGAATCCGATAAACGATCCGATGTGCGATGAATGAATTCCCGTATCCGCGATATTCCTATCAGGTGCAGCCGCGAGAGGTGGATCTGACCAAAAAAGCCACGATTTTTACGCTGGGCGATTGTATCCTGCACGCCGCCGGTGAAGACGCCGATCAGATCGGGTTCGGGGTCAGGGAACTGCAGCGGAAGAATATGACCTGGGTGCTTTCGCGCATGGCGGTCGAAGTGTACCGCTTTCCGGAAGAGTACGAGCGCTATACGATCGGGACGTGGGTCGGCGAGATCAGCCGGCTGATGACTACGCGTAATTTTGTGGTGCACGATGCCGACGATCGCCGGATCGCCGCGGCGTCGACCTGTTGGGCGATGATCGACATGCAGAGCCGTCTGCCGCTCGATCTGCGCGAAAACGTGGATTACAACCGGGCGCTGATTTCCGAACCGTGTCCCGTCGGCAAACCGCTGAAAATCGCGCGGGTGGATGGACAATTGGCCGACGACCGCCGGGTGCGGTACAGCGACGTCGACTTCAATCAGCATACCAATACGATGAAGTATATCCAGTGGATGATCGATACGTTGCCGCTGGAGCGTTTGACCGAAGGACAGATGAAGCGACTGGACATCAATTTTATACATGAGACGCGTTACGGTCAGCAAGTGCAGGTTTATTACGAAGAGGGCGAGTGCGGCGACCGTTTCGAAGTGCGTTTGATGCCGGAGGGCACGACGGCCTGCAAGGCAGTTTTTCAGTGGAATAAAAATCGATAACCCCGGCTTTGCGTGCAAAGCTGAAATATGAATGAAAATGAAAAAAACAGGCTCGTTTGTCGCAGTCGCCGCTGCGCTTGCATTGTTCTCCTGCACGGAGAAAAAGGCGGATTCCGTCCGGCTCTTCAACGGAACGGATCTGACCGGATGGGTACTTTACATGCAGGATTCGACGTTGAATCCGCAGCAGGAATTCGTCGTTCGCGACAGCGTGATCGCTCTGTCCGGACCGTTCGGATACGTACGTACCGACAAGGCTTATTCGAATTATAAGCTGAACGCCCAGTGGCGCTGGCCCGACAGCGCGACCAACAGCGGGATTTTCGTCAACATCCAGCAGGACGGTATCTGGCCCGATTGCTACGAGTGCCAGTTGTGGAACGGCCGCGCCGGCGACCTGATCAATTCGGGCGGAGCCGATTGCGCCGAATACCGGGCCGATTCGACGCTGATGATCGTGACCAAAATGAACGCATCGAACGAAAAGCCGGTCGGGGAGTGGAACAGCGCCGAGGTGATCTGCGACGACAGTACGGTGACGGTTTATATCAACGGCGAGTTGCAGAACCGGATTACCGGCGTGTCGAATAACAAGGGCTATATCGGCTTGCAGAGCGAAGGCGGCCCCATCGAATTCCGCCGTGTGGAACTTACGCCGCTCGAATAGGCGGAAAGCCGCTGCCGGATTGTAAAAATTGCCGGAACGAAAAGTTCCCCGGGTCGTACGACCCGGGGAACTTTTCGTTTATCCGGTAGGGAAATCGGGAGTTAAATTCTCGCTTCATTTTACGGATTAGAATCGTTTCGGATAAAAGAATGTAATAATCGGATTGTCTTCTTTCTGCATGGATAAGCCCAAATCCGTTCTTGCCCGGCCGAATTGTTTTACGAGTGAATCGTAAGGAAGACTTTTCCAGCCCGCCACGTCATTGGTAACCATGATCGGAAACATATACCCGATAAATGCGTCTTCGGTCGACCCGATTATATTGGCAAAAAACAGCGGAAAAAAACCGTATTTTTTACCGAAGGATATCAATTTTCCCGTCGAAAGGGAATAAATACAATCGAATTTACGATGCGCTCTGGAATAACTGAAGTGAAGATAATCTTTTGTCAGGTAAAAATCGCCGTTCATGAATAGAAATTTGGTACCGTCCTGCGCTTTTCTCAAATCTCTTTTCCGTTTTCCGTTCCGGTATTTTTCCGGTACGGTACGATCTCCGAAATTCACGGCGAACTCGACCCGGATACTTCCGTTCTCGTGAATCGAATAAATCGTATCGTTGTAGACCGGGCGGTAATAAACGATATTGTTTTTCGGGAAAAAATTGTGTCTGTTCACCAGGCTTTGATAGGTATTCTTTTTTCTGTAAAATCCGCGGGAAGTAAATGTTCCGGTAGAATCGGTCTCGAAAACAGAATAGTTGAAGATCGATCTAAATTCGTCGTTATCGCAGCTTATCGAGTTGAAAAGATATTGATTGTCGTTGAAAATATGGAACTTCATGCTATAAAAAGGAAATTTGACCGATTTGAGAAACTTTCCCTCGAGATTATAAAACTGTATGCGACGCATAAATTGATCGTATATGGCTATCTTATTACCGTAAAGTTCCATAAACGTCGGTTCTATGTATTCGCCCGGCCCTCTTCCGTGACTCCCGATAGAGCGTACGAACTGTCCCGATTTGGAGAACATCTTTACCGATTTGGAGGTGTATCCGTCCCGTAATATCAATACGCTGTCCAGAAAGATAATCTGATCAATTGCTCCTATCGTCGCTTCTGTATCGCTACTGAGTCTTATAAATGAAACGGAATCGCAAATTTCTTCTACGTTAAATGCTGAACTCCCGTCAATTTCCTTCACGTCGATAGTTCGAAACGAATCTCGATAGATTTTCATTTCAGAGACGGGGCGGCCATCTTCTTTGATTCCCTCTTTTGAGATATTCGAACAACCCCCAAAAAGGAATATCAGAAATGTAATTCCGAATAATTTTTTTGTCATAAACGATTTTTAATCTAAAAAGATTGTTTTTCGCAAAAGCGTTTGTCCGGTGCTGCGCATAAGTTCTGCTTCTCTTTCGTTTACAATCGTTACCGGATCTTTGCATGTCCGTGTAGGATGATTTTCCCAATTATTATCCGCTGTCCTAATTAGTTATAAAGTATTATGTTTATTGCTTATATCAAATGTCTTTTGACGGATGACCGACAGTCCTGCGCGATTATCGTATTGAAAAAATACCGGCGCCCATCGTGAGCGCCGGCATTGTAGTGGAAAATTCGAATTACAAACCCGGCGTTTCGACTTCGTAATTTTGTGTTCCGGTTATATTTTCGATCCAGACCCAGTAGGCCGGCTGCCCGTGAAAGCTGCCCGAGCGTTCGACCCGCACGTCGGCCCCGCCTTTTGCGCGTACCGCTTCGGCGATCCGGTCGGCCTCGGCCTGCCCGGTATAGGGGCCGAAGCGGATGTCCAGCGCCGGCACCGGTTTGTCGCACCGCAGCGTGAAACGTTGGCCGCGCCGGTAGGCGTAGTCGATCGTGGCGCTCTCCAGTCGGTCGCCGCTGCGGGTCATCACGCGGGCTCCGGTTACTTCCAGTCCGTTCAGCGGGTCGGGGATACGCGGCAGCAGCCGTACCCGGTCGTCGCGCGAGTCGTCCACGCCGGCACAGATTTCCAGCGCGTTCATGGCCGGTCCCTGATTGGCTCCGTTGCTCAGGTCGCAGATGCGGTACCAACGGCCGTCGGGCATGATGTTCGCCCCTTCGGGGATGATCCACATCCATTTTCGCCAGTCGATCCCGCGCGTGCTGTCTGCGTAATTCATGTTTTTGTCGTACGTGTAGCGGGCGATGCTGACCAGCAGCCGTCCGGCATTGTCCATTTGGTCGAGCACCAGCGCCGAGTGGGTCAACCACCCGATACCGTATCCCATGCCGAGCACCGGGGTATCGCCGTAGCGTTGGTTCAGTTGGCGTCTGAGCGTGTGACGCGTGATCGGCGTTAGGTCTTCGTCCATCCGCTGCGGGTCGAGCCCTTCGCGATAGAGCGAGAACCAGGCCTGTACCAGGCAGTCCTGCAGGCTCGGCAGCACCGAATTGCGGGCGACGCGCCACATCCGGTCGTGATCCGGCCCGACGGCCAGCATTCGCAGCATTCCGCCGCGGATGCGCTCCGCATAGGCCCTGTATTTTTCCGCCAGCGCCGTGTCGCCCATCGCTTCGGCCATTTCGGCCGAGCACAGCAGCGCCGTCATCGACGTATAGCTGGCGTACACTTCGTACATATCGCAGTTGGCGTAGTTCTCCCGGATTTTCCGCGGGTCGGTTTCGGTATCCATGTTTTTCGGGATCTGGCTGATCTTGCTGAATTTCGCCGCCCATCCGGTGAATTCGCCCTCGCTGTACACAACGTCGCGGCCGGTATAGTCGAGCAGCCAGCAGATAAAGTCGGTGGCGTCTTTGGTCGATTGCCAGCGGCTTTTGCGGTAGACGCTGTCGCGCGTTTCGGTGAGCCACTCTCCGGTCGGTTTACCGAGCTGCTTCCAGGCGAACCAGCGGCTGACGATCGTCGAGGAGTGTCCTTCCATCTCTTCGTCTCCCGGAATTTCGTTGATCTCGTAAGGGATCGCGGCGGGGCCGTTCATCACGAACGCCCAGTGCGGGGGCGCGTCTTTCGGATATTTGGAGACGTCGATCGGCCCGTTGTCCGGTCCGTTCTGCGGATCGCGGTCGGCCCGGTAGAAATAGAGCCATTTGTCGCAGTAGTCCACGTAGCTGGTAAGCCGTTGCGGGTTGTCGATGCAGCGCAGCGCCTGCCGCACGTAGTGATCCGAGGTACGGGAGTAGGGCTCGCGGTAGATGCCGATCGGCTCCCAGGTTCCGATTCCCTGGTAGCCGCCGTAGAACGGCGATCCGACTCCTGTTTCATAAAAGCATCCGGTCGCCGGGTCGAATTTTTCGTCGATGTTGGTCAGGTTAGCCACCCAGATGTTCGACAGCATGTCCCCTTCGACCGAATCGGAAAGGAAGCGGATGCCCGTTCCCTTGAATCCCTGCGGGAAGTCGATTCGTTCGACCTTTTTCGGCAGGTCGTCGAGACTGGTATAAAGGATGTCCGACAGGGCTTCGAGTTTCGGTCCGAAGTCGGGAATGTCGTCGGTCGCGAAAGCGGGTTGCAGGTCGCCTTTCATAACGGTACGTTTACCGAATGCGGTCAGCCGTTCGGTCGGTTTCGCGCCCCGGGGCAGTTGCAGCGTGATTCCCGAAATCAGGATCTCCCCCCGTTTTTCGGTGTTGTTGTGAACGACGATCGATTCGATCGGCAGTTCGCGCGGCGTAACCGGCAGGTAATAGGCGCGGTAACTGTCTCCGGCTTCCATGTATTCGCCGGTTTCGCGCACTTGCAGCGCATCGCGCAGCACCTGCATGTATTCGGGGCGCGAGGCGAACGGTTCGCGGATCACCCGTCCTGCGTTGTGCGACGGGTTTTTCCATTGGTTGAAAAACCAGATCGTACTGCCGACGATCATCGGGATACGGTCGGAGGAGCCGTCGGCGTAGCGGATCTCGATTTCGCCGATGGAAGTGCCGATCTGCACCTGGTCTTCGCGGGTTTCTCGCAGTTCGAAATGCTCGCCCCAGTGAGCCAGCCCGCTGTCCCAGCCGTCGTTGATCATGCCGAGCAGATACAACGTGCGAGCCGGCGATCCCACCGGGATGGTTTCGTCGGCGCCGTTGCGGACCCGGACGGTATTTTCCCGTTTGGAAACGGGGGCGGCCAGGAACGGGATCGTCCGGCAGAATACCAGCGAGTCGCCCGATTCGATTTTTAAGCCGTACAGGTCGGAGACCGACGTCCGGGCGTCGGGCCGCTGCGCCGAGACGGTCGTCGAAAGCAGTAGCAGCAGCGCGGCGCTGCAAAAAAGTGAAAATTTTTTCATGGTAGGTAAGTTAGGATTTTAGCCTCGTTAAAATTAATAAAATAAATTTTCTTTTAACGGATTTCCGGCGGAAAGTTTTGAATAAGTGCCTCGGGATCGTTTTCCGGGTTGGAATAACGCCCGGTAAATCGTACCTTTGGGGCGTAAAATAAAACGGAACAGACGCATGATTACGGTTTCAAACTTGGAAGTACAATACGGGAAACGAGTTCTTTTCAAAGATATCAACCTGAAATTCACACCCGGAAACTGCTATGGGGTGATCGGTGCGAACGGCGCCGGCAAATCGACTTTTCTGAAAGTGCTCAGCGGCGATGTGACGCCGACGCGCGGGTCGGTCGCATTCGGGCCGCACGAACGGCTGTCGGTGCTGAAGCAGGATCACTTCGAATTCGACGAGTGTACGGTGCTGGATACCGTGCTGATGGGACACCAGCCGCTGTGGTCGCTGATGCAGGAGAAAAATGCCCTATATGCGAAACCCGATTTCTCGGAAGAGGACGGAATCAAAGTCGGCGAACTGGAGGAGAAATTCGCCGAGATGGACGGCTGGAACGCCGAAAGCGACGCTGCCAACCTGTTGAGCGGGCTGGGGATCAAGGAAAATCTGCATTACGAACCGATGGGACGGCTGAACGCTAAAGAGAAGGTGCGCGTGCTGTTGGCGCAGGCCCTGTTCGGCAAGCCGGACAACCTGCTGCTCGACGAGCCGACGAACGACCTGGACGTCAACACGATCATGTGGCTCGAAAACTACTTGGCGAATTATGAGAATACGGTGTTGGTCGTTTCGCACGACCGCCATTTCCTCGATTCGGTCAGTACGCACATCGTCGATATCGATTACAGCGACATCAACCTGTTCTCCGGAAATTACAGTTTCTGGTACGAATCGAGTCAGTTGGCCGCCCGTCAGCAGGCCAACCAGAACAAAAAGGCCGAGGAGAAGAAAAAGGAGTTGCAGGAATTTATCCAGCGGTTCAGCGCCAACGTGGCCAAATCGAAGCAGACGACCAGCCGCAAAAAAATGCTCGAAAAACTCAATATCGAGGAGATCAAGCCTTCGATGCGCAAATATCCGGGGATCATTTTCCAGCCCGAGCGCGAGCCGGGAACCAAAATTCTGGCGGTCGACGGCCTCAGCAAGACGGTCGGCGGCGAGACGTTGTTCCGAAACGTATCGTTCACGATCGAAAAGGGAGACAAGGTGGCGTTCCTGTCGCGCGAGCCGCGCGCGATTACCGCGCTGTTCGAGATCGTCGCCGGCGACGACAAGCCCGACAGCGGTATGGTCGAGTGGGGCGTAACGATCAATCCGGCCTATTTGCCGTTGAACAATGCGCCGTTTTTCGACAATCAGCTGACCATCGTGGACTGGTTGGCCCAGTTTTCGCAAGATACCAGCGAACTGTACCTGCGCGGGTATCTGGGCAAGATGCTGTTCAGCGGCGACGAGATTTACAAGCAGGTCAACGTGCTGTCCGGAGGGGAGAAAATGCGGTGCATGATCGCCCGGATGATGATCCGCCAGGCCAATACGCTGTTGCTCGACTCGCCGACCAACCACCTCGACCTGGAATCGATCCAGGCGTTCAACAATGCGTTGGTCGCCTTCAAGGGCGTCGTGCTGATGACTTCGCACGACCACGAGTTCATCAATACGGTGGCTAACCGGATCATCGAGATCACGCCGAACGGAATGATCGACAAGTACATGGAGTACGACGACTACCTGTTCGACGAGCGGGTGCAGGAAAATCTGAACCGCCTGTATACGAAATAGCGGACTTGCGCCGTTCGAAAATTGTTTATTATGAGATTGAAATCGCTTATACGGATCGTGCTGTTACTGCTCTGCTTTTCGGGCGGCGTTTCCGCGCAGAGTCCGGCCGATTCCGCGGCTTTGGCAAATGCTTCGTGGCGGACGGTTTACGATGCGGACGGGATGACTGTCCGTAAGTTGTCGATCCGCCTTTTCGATTCCGATCAGCAGATTTCGTGCATCGAGATCGCCCCGGAAAAATACCGTTTGGCCGTGATTCAGGATTCGCTTCGAACGAAGACTTCCCGCATCGGGAAGCAGTCCGGCGCGGTAGCGGCGATCAACGGGGGCTTTTTTAAAACCCGTACGAAACAGGCCGTAGCCATGGGTTTCATAAAAACAGGAGGATATCGGCCCGCCCAGATAGGGGCCGAAACCGGCGTCGCCGTGGCGGTCGATACTGCGGGAGTACTGCGGTTGATCGATTGGAGTCTGGCGATGGAGCAGGCGGACGCTCCGCATCGGGATCGGTATCCCGATGTGATGGTAACCGGCCCGATGCTGCTGCGCGGCGGCCGGTCGTTGATTCCGTGGGATTCGACGGCTCCCCGCCATCCGCGATCCTGCGTCGGGACGAAAGCCGACGGAACCGTCCTGCTGATGGTCGTGGACGGACGGCAGAGCCGCGCGGCGGGGATGGCCCTGTGCGAATTGGCTTATGCGGCCCGCCTGATGGGAGCGGCGGATGCGATAAACCTCGACGGGGGAGGATCTTCGACCTTGTGGACGAAGGGGCAGGGGATCGTCAACGCTCCTTCCGACCGGATGCTCTTTTTTCGCTCGGAACGTCCCGTCTGCAATGCGATCGTCGTGAAACGTAAATAAGGAATGATACTGTACTTGATTGTTATACTGTCTGTTGTGTCCGTGACGTTGGATCTGCTGATCCTGCGCCGGATTCGTCGGCGATTACCGGACAAGCGGTGGCTGCGGAGACTCTATTTGGCGCACTTCCTGTTGCTCGATGCGGGGATCGTCGCCGCGCTGCTTTTTTACCGCTGCTGCTCCGAGGCGGGGGCGGAAAGTTACATGCACGTTATCCTGTGGGTGATCTGCCTGTTCTTTATGAGCGTCGGGCCGAAGTCGGTCTACATGTTGGTTTCGCTGCTGGATTATCCGGCCGGTTGGGTACGAAGAAAAAAGGTGCGGTTGTTTTCGAGGATCGGTCTGGCGGCTGGTGCGCTGACCCTGCTCGTGATGATATGGGGTGCGACAGCCGGCCGGTCGCGGATCGTGGAGGAAGACCTGATCGTCCGTTCGGATAAGATTCCGGCCGCTTTCGACGGTTATAAGATAGTACTGTTTACCGACCTGCACGCCGGCAACGAACCCGGGAATCGCCGCTTTATCCGGCGAATGGTGCGGAAGATCAACGAACAGCATCCCGATCTGGTTGTCAATGCGGGCGACCTGGTCAATATAGATGCCCGCGAGCTGACCGATTCGGTGATGTCCGTATTGTCCGGAATCCGTGCGAAAGACGGGGTCTATTCGGTGTATGGCAATCACGATCTGGGGATCTACCTGAGCCGGGACAGCGACCTGACTCCGCGGCAGAGTTTCGACGAATTGGCCGTCCGGCAGCGGGCGATGGGATGGAACCTGTTGGATAACGAGTCTCGGTACGTCCGGCGCGGCAGCGACAGCATCTCGGTGACGGGGGTGAATTTCCCGATCGGGAAAAAACTGAACGGACGGCAGAACGTCGATTTCGCACGCTGCGATTTCGACGCAGCCTACCGGGGAGTGCCCGACAGCCTGTTCAACCTGTTGATCGCCCATACTCCGGAAGTGTGGGACGAAGCGCTGGCTACCGGACGGGCCGATCTGACCCTGTCGGGACATGTACATGCGATGCAGCTCAAAATCCGGCTCGGCGGATGGGCGTGGTCGCCTGCCGAATGGATGTACGATCGATGGAGCGGTCTGTACGAAGAGGACGGGAAATACCTTTTCGTCAACGACGGAATGGGATACGTGATGTATCCGATGCGGATAGGCACTTATCCGTCGATTACGGTGATTACGCTGAAATCCGAATAAAAGCAGGAATTAGGAGGATAGTTTCATGCCGATCACCCCGAGGACGATCAGCGCCGCGGAGAACAGCCGCCAGAATCCGGCCGAGTCGCCGAAAAAGAAAATTCCCATCAATAGCGTTCCGACCGCGCCGATACCCGTCCAGACGACGTAGGCGGTGCCGATGGCGATCGTCCGCTGGGCGACGTAAAGCAAGAACATGCTCAGCGCCATTGAAAAAATGGTGATCAGGATACCCCATATCTTGACCGGCATACTCTGCGACAGTTTCAGCCCCACTGCCCATCCCATTTCGAAAAGTCCCCCGAGGATCAAATAAAACCAAGCCATAATTCGTTCGCTTCAATAATTGACGCGCCGAAGGTAGCGAAATTTCCGGCCGTTATGAAATTGTCGAAAAAAAATTGTATTTTTGTCCGTAATCTTTTTAGACGGATCGACGGGATAACCGACCAGAAATGAAAAAACGCATATCCGCCATATTCGTACTGCTCACGGGAACGCTGTTGCTGGCGTTGTCGGCGTTGCCGCATCACCATCACGGCGACCGGATCAGTTTCGTCGCTCCGGAACGGTGCGTCGAATGTCTCGGGCACGTTCCCTGCTGCGGAAGGAACGACGATCACGGCGGATCGGACACGGACTGCGATCTGCGGTATCTGTTCGTGATGTACGGACGGGGCGGCAGCCAGCTCGTACAGACGGTCGATCAACAGGACGATCCTACGGGCGGTTATCATTTTCCCGTCACGCTTTTCTTCGATTCCGTTTTTACGTTCGACGCCCGCGTTTATGCGATGGCGACGGTCTCTTTCGCACCGTTTGCCGAACCGGCTGCCCGGCCGGATGCGGCGGCATTGCCGCTGCTGCGGGCTCCTCCCGTTTTCATTGCATAGTTTTTGTTTCCGCACGGCGGAAAGACGACTCTTTCGTTTGCAAACGAGGGAGCGTGTTCACATGATTCAAACAAAAAATCCATGCAATGAATAAAATATTGTTAGCAAGCATACTGTCCGTAGCCCTGATGACGGGTTGCGGGAACCGGCCTTCGAGCGCCGGAGCGTCCGGGGACGGACATACGTCCGAAGCGGAACACGGCGATCACGACGGTCATGACCATGAAGCCGAAGGGCACGATCACGGGGCCGAGGAGGCCGGGCGCGCGGGACACGATCACGGAGCCGGAGGGGATACCCATGCCGGTGAAATCGTCTTTACGAAAGCGCAGGCCGCGCAGACCGATTTCGAACTGTTCGAAGTGCAACCCGTTACGTTCAATGAAGTGATTCCTACCAGCGGTCGGATCATGGCAGCGCAAGGCGACGAGGCTTCGGTCGTAGCGCCGGTCGGCGGCGTCGTGTCGTTCACCAATAAGAAGATCGCCGACGGTACGCCGGTCGGCCGCGGGGAAACGCTGTTTACGATTTCGTCCAAAGAGATGGCCGAAGGGGATTACGTGGCCCGCACCCGCTCAACGTACGAGCAGGCCAAAGCGGCTTTCGAACGCGCCGAAAACCTCGTGAAAGACAAGATCATTTCACAGTCGGATTACGAACAGAGCCGGCTCGCTTACGAAAATGCCAAAACCGCCTACGATGCGGTTGCAGGCAAAACTTCCGTCCGGGGAACGCGGGTTACGGCCCCGATCGGCGGTTTTATTAAGAATGTCGCCGTGAGCGAAGGGGCCTTCGTCGAAGTGGGACAGACGCTGGCCACCGTTTCGCAGAATAAACGGCTCGTACTGCGCGCCGAAGTGTCGCAACGGTACCTGAACGATCTGCGTTCGGTGTCGGGCGCGAATTTCCGTACGCCGTACGACGACAAAGTCTATTCGCTCTCCGAAATGAACGGGCGGCTATTGTCGGTCGGTAAGAGTTCCGACGGCAGTTCGGTTTTCATTCCGGTTATTTTCGAATTCGATAACGGCGGGGACGTGATCCCGGGATCGTTCGTCGAGATTTATCTGATATCGTCGCCGCAGCGCGACGTGCTGACCGTGCCGCTGAGCGCCGTAACGGAGGATCAGGGTGTTCACTTCGTATTCGTGCAACTCGACGACGAGGGGTATGCCAAACGGGAAGTGAAGCTCGGCGCGGACGACGGCAGGAACGTACGTGTGTTGTCGGGTCTGAAAGCCGGCGAGACGGTCGTCAGCAAAGGCGTCGCGCAGGTAAAAATGGCTTCGTTCTCCGGGGCGATCCCCGAAGGCCATTCGCACTCCCACTAAATCGCCTGCGTCATGCTGAATAAAATCATAAACTTTTCATTGCACAACAGGCTGTTGGTGATGATTGCGGGCGTCGTGCTGCTGGCCGTGGGCACGTTTACCGCCCGCCATATGGAGGTCAACGTTTTTCCCGACTTGAATGCGCCGACCGTGGTCGTGATGACCGAGGCGAACGGAATGGCCGCCGAAGAGGTCGAACGCACCGTGACGTTCCCGATCGAAACGGCCGTCAACGGAGCGACCGACGTGCGCCGCGTGCGTTCGTCGTCGACGACCGGATTTTCGGTCGTCTGGGTCGAGTTCGACTGGGGAACCAATATTTACCGGGCGCGCCAGATCGTTTCCGAAAAGCTGGCTACGCTCAGCGAGACGCTGCCGCAGAACGTCGGCACGCCGACGCTCGGGCCGCAGTCGTCGATCCTCGGCGAACTGCTGATCGTCGGACTGACGGCCGATACCACTTCGTTACAGGAACTGCGGACGCTGGCCGATTGGGTGATCCGCCCGCGGCTGCTGGCTACCGGCGGCGTCGCCCAGGTAACGGTGATCGGCGGCGACATCAAGGAGTACCAGGTGCTGCTCGACCCGGCGCGGATGCGCCATTACGACGTTTCGATGCAACAGGTGCTCGACGTGGTGGCCGACCTGAGCCGCAATTCCAGCGGCGGTATCCTGAACCAGTACGGCAACGAATACATCATCCGCGGGGTGCTTTCCACGGCCGACGAGCAGGAGTTGGGGAAAGCCGTCGTTAAGACGACGGACGGCATTCCGGTGCTGCTCGAAAACGTTGCGGATGTGAAAATCGGAGCGAAATCGCCGCGGCTGGGCGTCGCTTCGGAGCGCGGCAAACCGGCCGTTCTGATGACCGTGACCAAACAACCGAATACCAATACGCTCGAACTGACCGACAAACTCGATCGGACGCTCGCCGAAATCCAGCGCACTCTGCCGCCGGACGTGCATGTTTCGACCGACATTTTCCGGCAGTCGCGGTTCATCGAAAGTTCGGTGGACAACATTCAGAAAGCGCTGTTCGAGGGGGCTATTTTCGTCGTGATCGTGCTGTTCGTCTTCCTGATGAATTTCCGCACGACGGTCATATCGCTGATCGCGCTGCCGCTGTCGTTGCTGGTGTCGGTGCTGGCGCTGAAGGCGATGGGGCTTACGATCAATACGATGAGCCTCGGCGGTATGGCCATTGCGATCGGCTCGCTGGTCGACGATGCGATCATCGACGTCGAGAACGTATTCAAGCGACTCCGACAGAACTTTTTGAAACCGAAAGAGGAACGGCTTCCGACGCTTACGGTCGTCTACGAGGCTTCGAAAGAAATCCGTACGTCGGTCGTCAATGCGACGATCATTACGATCGTGGCTTTCGTGCCGTTGTTTTTCCTCGGCGGGCTCGAAGGACGCATGTTGCGTCCGCTCGGGATTTCGTTCATCGTGGCGCTGTTCGCGTCGATGGTCGTCGCCGTGACGCTGACGCCGGTGCTGTGCAGTTACCTGCTGACCGGCGATCGGGTGTTGCAACGCAGCCAGAAAGAACCGATCGTTTCCCGTTTCCTGAAACGAATTTACAAAAAGGCGCTCGAATGGGTGCTTTCGCATAAACGGCTCGTAATCGGTTCGACCGTCGCGCTGTTCGTCGCTTCGCTGGTCGTATTTTTCAGCCTGGGACGGAATTTCCTACCGCCGTTCAACGAAGGTTCGCTGACGATCAATACCTCTACGATGCCCGGCATTTCGCTCGAAGAGTCCGATAAGATCGGGCGCGAGGTGGAACGTATCCTGCTCGAAATCCCCGAAATACAGACGGTCGCCCGCAAAACCGGGCGCGCCGAACTGGACGAACACGCGCTCGGCGTGAATGTTTCGGAAATGGAGGCTCCGTTCGAACTGGACGAGCGTTCGCGTCAGGAGTTTCTCTCCGACGTGCGGGCTCGGCTCGGCGTGCTGAAAGGCGTCAATATCGAAATCGGCCAGCCGATTTCGCATCGGATCGACGCGATGCTGTCCGGCACGAGGGCCAATATCGCGATCAAACTGTTCGGGCCCGACCTGAACCGGCTTTTCTCGCTCGGAAATCAGGTCAAAGGCGCCGTTTCGGGCGTCGCCGGCGTAGCCGACCTGAACGTCGAGCAGCAGGTCGAGCGGCCGCAGTTGCAGATCCGCCCGAAACGCGAAATGCTCGCCAAATACGGCATTCCGCTGCCCGAGTTTTCACGATTCATCGAGGTGGCGCTGGGCGGCGAAGTCGTTTCGCAGGTCTACGACCAGGGGCGTTCGTTCGACGTAACGGTCAAGATGGACGATGCCGATCGATCCGACATGGAGCGTATCGGGAATCTGACGATCGACGGGACGTCCGGTAAAGTGCCGCTCAGTTACGTGGCCGATATCGTATCGACCTCGGGGCCGAATGCGATCAGCCGCGAGAACGCACAGCGCAAGATCGTCGTATCGGCCAACGTGGCCGACCGCGACCTGCATAGCGTGGTGGGCGATATCCAGGAAATGATCCGGGAGAAGGTCGATCTGCCCGAAGGATACCATATCGAATACGGCGGCCAGTTCGAGAGCGAGCAGGCCGCGTCGCGGGTGCTGTCGCTTATGTCGATCATTTCGCTGCTCATTATCTTTTTGCTGCTGTTCCAGGAGTTCCGCAGCCTGTCGGTGTCGGGCATCATCATGCTGAATCTGCCGCTGGCGCTGATCGGCGGGATCGTTAGCATCTGGCTGACCAGCGGGGAGGTCAGCATCCCGGCGATTATCGGCTTCATTTCGCTGTTCGGCATTGCGACGCGCAACGGCATACTCCTTGTATCGCATTACAATCAACTGCGCAGCGAGGGCATGTCGTTGCACGACAGCGTGGTGAACGGATCGCTCGACCGGCTGAACCCGATCCTGATGACGGCGCTGTCGTCGGCGCTGGCGCTGATTCCGCTGGCGCTCGGCGGCGACTTGCCCGGTAACGAAATTCAGAGTCCGATGGCCAAGGTGATTCTGGGCGGCCTGCTGAGTTCGACGCTGTTGAACGGGTTTATCGTTCCGGCAGTTTACCTGATTATTAACCGTAAAAACAGCAACGTATGAAATGCATCCTGATATTTGCGGCCGCCCTGTTTGCGGGGACGGCTTACGGTCAGCGCAGCGTTGACGACGTATTGCGCGAGGTCGAAGCCGCGAGCAAGGAACTGAAAGCCCAGCGCGAACTGACCGCCGCCCAGAAGATGGAAGCCCAGACCGGCAAGTACCTCGCCAATCCGAGCGTCGAGTTCGAAAGCCTGTGGGGCGGGGCCGAACGGATCCGTAATTCCGAGTTGACGGTGATGCAGGCTTTCGATTTTCCGTCGGCTTACGCATCGCGCAACAAGATTGCGAAACTTCGTTCGTCGTATTACGATACGGAAGGCGCCGCGTTGCGTCAGCAGTTGTTGCTGGACGCTAAGACGTTGTGCATCCAGATCGTCCACCTGAACCGGATGAAGGAGTTTTTGTCCGAACGGGTCGTCAATGCCGAACGGCTGGATTCCGCTTACCGTCGGAAGTTTGCAATCGGAGAAGCCAATATTCTGGAATGTAATAAGATCGGAGTCGAGCTGATCTCCGCGAAAACCGAGTATAACCTCAATGAAGCCGAACTGCTGGCCAAATGTCAGCAATTGGCTACGCTGACCGGAACCGAAAGCGACCGGTTTTCCGGTCTGGTCTATCCGACCGTGGAGAGTTTGCCTGCATTCGAACAACTGAGCGCGCTGTATATGGAGCAAAATCCGCAAGTGCAAAGCCTGCAGCAGCAGGTGTCGGTCGATAAGCAAAGCGTATCGCTGAACCGTTCGCTGTCGCTGCCGAAGTTCGAAATGGGTTATCGGCACGATTTCGGCGGGGAAGGACGTTTCAAAGGGTTCAAGGTGGGAATGTCGATTCCGCTTTTCGAGAACAAGAACAAGGTGAAGGCCGCGCGCGCCCAGGCGGCTTCGTCATCCGCTCAACTGGAAAGCGTTCGGCTGAATGCGGCGTCGGAGCTCCGGCAGTTGTACGACCAGGCCGTTACGCTGCGGGAATCGATGCGGTCGATGGAGTCGGTGTTGCAGGCGCAGAATAACCTGTCGATGCTGAACAAAGCGCTGGATGCCGGACAGATCACGGTGATCGAGTATATTACCGAGATCGGCGTGCTGTACCAGAGCCGCCAGATGCAGTTGCAGCTCGAACGGGATTACAATTTGATAACAGCCCAACTTTTCCGGTTCGAATTGTAGGAACGCGTTCCTACAATTCGAACTTTATTTTCCGAATAACACGCTTCCGGTTTTGTCCGTAAGCGTGTTATTTTTTATTTAAATTTGTGTGTTTTTATACAAATAAAATATTTTTTAAACATTTATTTCAAATGTCAATTTAAATACCTATCTTTGGCACGGTGAAAATATGTCTTTTACGCGGATGTCGAGGCATTTAGTAATCAGAGTGATAGCAGATCGCCGGGAACGAACGGCATAAAACGAATAGAATCGGAAAGATGAAAATTGTAGGTGAACCGAAAGCATTTTTGAGCAACGAAGCATTGCAGCTCTTGAATCTTTATGAATCGCTGGGGCCGAGGGCGGAGATTTTCCTGCCGCGCCACATTTTTGACAACCTCACGAGTTTCGTGAGCCTTTGCATGGAGGAGCCCGACGATCCGGCCAAACAGCAGGCCGAGATCAACCGTTACCTGTTGAAGTTCAGGGAGGATATTCCGGGTTATACGGACGTTTCGCTGATGCTCATTCCGCACAGCAATTCGAAAGCGTTCGAACTGAGTAACCGCCGCGGCAAATTCGTCAAAAAAATCAACGCCCTGCTCGATACCGACGGTACCACCACCGAAGTCAAAAACGTGCTGCGGAACATCCGCGATACGCACGACCTCTCGGTCGGAACGCCTCCGATCAACAGTTTCCACATCGACTTCATGTCGCAGGTGCAATTGGGCGGCCATGTCCGCGATCTGCGTAAATACCGCGACGTGATCGGCGTGACGGGCGATATCAACGAGGCGCACTGGAATTACCTGATGGACACGCTCGAGCAGATGATCAGCCAGAGCACCCACTATACGACCAAAGCCGAGATCAACGACTTTTTGCACCGCAGCCAGTGGGCCGTGAATTTCAAGGGGATGAACGGCATGATCCGCACGGTCGTTTCGGGCAATGCCGACAAAGCCGTGTCGCTGCTCAGGGGCGACGTGTTCAACAAGGATGCCGTCGTGGTGCTCGAAAGTCCCGCGCCGGAGGATCTGTACGACCGGATGACGGTCGACACCACGTCGATTTTCGTGGTAAAGGTGAAGCATGCCCGGATCAACCACTATTCCGGGCCGAAGTGGTTCCCGCTGCTGACCCGTCTGGTGATCGTCGACGATTCGAAGGAGTCGCGCAGTTCGAACACTTCGCTGGTTTTCTGTTTTCACAACGGGATTATCAATACGCTGAATAAAGTACACACCAAAAAGCTGGGTTCCCCGGCCAATACGCAGTTGAACCTACGGTTGATCCTTGAGAACGTGAATCCTTCGTTCCTGATGGAGTTCCGCGAGAAACTCGAGGTGCAAATCGAGGAGTACGGCCGCGAGATCAAGTCGCTGCTGGTCGAGCAAACCGGCGACGACGCCGACGTCGAAAAGCGGATTACGCTGTTCAAACTCGACGCCTTTTCGCGCCAGGTCGTACAAGACAAGTATTCGCTTGAGAAACTGCGCGATTTCATTTTCTTCCTCGAAAACTGCCACAAGCAGGAGAATAAGAAGATCCAGACGCAGGAACTGATCGACGAGTTCGAAGGCCGGATGCGGAACTATTTTTACGCCGGCAATAAGCTGATCGACGTCATCACGATTCTCGAAGGAGGCGGACGCCACCAGATCAAGACTTTCGGCGATTATCTGCGCAGCCGGACGTTCAATAACCTCAGCAGCAAGATCCGTTACGCCTGCCAGTTGATCCTGGACGTTATTCCGAGCTGTTACGAACGCACCCTCAAGAACCATTTCCATAAGAATTTCGGAATCAACTTGTTCCTCGAAAAGTATCAGGAGTACCTGACCAAGGTGGGCAAGGACGCCGACAACAAGGGGCGTTTCGAAAAATTCCTGATCGATTTGGGGATTCGCGACAAATATTTCGCATTGAGCGACGACGACAAGGATATCGTCAAGAATTTCCTGTCGGCGCTCGGCAATATGGATCAGACTTCGGTATCGGATTCGGTGCAGATGATTATCCGCGACCTGTTGTTCAATCCGAACGGCCGTCCGAAACCCTATATCATTTACAACGGCGTACAGGCTTGGGAGTATAAGGATCTGCTGCCGGACGACTGTTTCGACGTCAATCCGTTCGACATCGAGATCGAGAACGACGCAGACGGCCGCCTGGCTTACGATCGGCTGATCGACCGCCTGTCGCGGATCAAATCGACGCTGGCGCTGTTCGACGACAGCGGCAGCCTGTGGGATCTGTTCTGCGAGAATACTACGATCATTATCAACGACCCGAACAATCCGACCGGTTATACCGATTTTAATACCGAGTCGGTCAATAACTTCCTGCGTTTCCTGAACAGTTGCAAGATCACGCTGTTCCTCGACGAGGCGTATGCCGAAAGCGTGAAGATCGAAGATACCACGATGCCCAAGTGGCGGACGATTTCGCGCTACATCATGAACAATATCAACGCGCAGTCGCGAATCAAGGCGATTTCGTCGCTGTCGACGACCAAAAACCTGGCGGCGACCGGCGAACGTCTCGGAGCCATCGCGCTGACGCCGCAGGCTGCCGATTTCGCGAAATACGCCCGCAGTTGCAACAGCGCTGCGCACGGCAACAACAATTCGTTGCTGATGTTGAACAATACGCTCGAAACGGCCCAGGTCGCCAAAAGTATCAAGGACCGCGTCGAAGCCGAACTGCCGAAAAACGCGTCTCGGTCGAAGATCAAGAAGACGATCGTCAAATTCATCGTCGACCAGATCGGCAAAACCGAGCAGAACAACGAGATCAGCAAAACCAACCGCCAGTTGCACAAGACGGCCGGATTCGAAGGATCGCCGCTGTACCTGTTCCTGCTCGACGAACTGGTTTCGCTCGATAAGCTCGACGTGCTGGGCTTGCCCGACGACTTCAAGTACCATAACGAGCCGTTCTTCATGTACTACCAGTCGCGCCTGGTCGAAAACCTGAACCGTTTCCGTGTCAACAAGAATTTCCGCAAGGAGTCGTTGACGCGGCTGAAGATGGCCCTGTCGGTCGCTTCGCGGCTACTGGACGGCACCGCGGAAGGCAAATACCTGAATTATATCAAATCGGACGGTTCTTATCTGTTCAATTTCCGTATTCGCGGCAAGTTCAGCTATGCCGACATCCTGTTATTCTGCCAGTCGCTGGCCCGTTACCGGGGGATCGCTACGGTTCCGTATCCGACCGGCGTAGTACGCTTTTCGCTGGGCGGTTACATTTCGGCCGGGAAGGAGGGGATGAAGGTGTTTACCGCCGAGATCGAGGATGCGTTCTCCATTTTCATCAAGTATTGGATCCGGTTCGCCGATGCCCGCAACGATGTTGCCAACAAGGAGGTCGAAACGGCCGATTTGTTGCAGGGCGTTTTCGGTTATGCGAAGGATCAGGACTTTATCGACAGCGTGATTGCGGATTACAAACTGTCGGGCAAATACAAAAAGGACAAAGCGCCGTCGTTGCAGATCCGCGACGTACGATCGCTGTACCATACTTCGCCCGAACGCAGCGGCGTGACGATCACGACGATCGGTCGCTCGGCCAATTCGGTGATCGAACTGCACGGCGATATCGTCGGCAGTTGCAAGGACGTGTTCGAATTCATCAAAAGCCCGGCCTTCACGAAGGTCTATGAAAACTTGTTGGCGCAGGTGTACAAGCGGGTTCCGGCGCTGGCCGACCTCGATTTCAATACGGTCAGCTCGCGTTACGGCAAGGCTGTGATCCTGAAGTATATCACCAACAAGCGGACTTTCCAGCCGAATCACCACGTGCTGGATAATCCCGAGGAGAAGAACGTGATGCGCGAGATCCTGATCGAGATGGAGAACCTGCTGTTCTCGGATAGCAAGATGAAAATCCTGGCGATCAACGCGACCGGGAACCCCGAACTCGACAAAGCCAAGCTGGAAGGACTGAATTCGATCCTGAAAAAGTATATCCGCGAAATCCTGCTGCACTTCAACCTGCCGTTCGAGAAGGAGAGTCTCGAACCGAGCCGCAAGGAGATCATCCGCGTAGCCGGGGAGTGTTTCGAGGAGATTACCGGAATTAAGCTTTCGGAACTGAACCTGAATATCTGGGTGGACGAGTTCATGCAGAACCTGCGCGACCTGCCCGAATTCAAGTCGCTGCGGATTTCGCAGAAGTGCATCGGTTACATTACCGACAGCGTGGCCGCCGGGATCGCCAAATCGCCGGGAATTACCGACAAGATCCTGTACCTGTATCTGCTGAACAACGACAATTCGTTCTACAAGCTGGTTTGCAAGAAGCTGAAATATTTCGACGACAAGATCAGCAACTGCGACGATTCCGAACTCAAGATGTTTACCGAAGAGTTCGTTTCGAGCATCCTGCCGATGGAGTTGGAAGAGTTGAGCAACTACATCATGCGCAAGAAAGACATCAAGATCGCCGAGAGCGAGATTTATGCCGTTTCGCGCCGCGTAGTGCGGTTTTACATCAGCATGATCAAGCGTACCCGCGGTACGGACTATTACAACCGTTATGCCCACACGATGGTGCGTATCGTCGAAACGGCGTTCAAGAAGCAGAATTCGAGCGTCAACGAGATGGTGCAGCACGGTATCTCGCTGTACAAAGGATTCGAGATGGACAACAAATCGCTGGAGTCTTTTGAAAACGGCAAGATCGGGTGGATCAACGAACTGATGATCAAATGCGGCGTGATTTCGTCCGAACAGCCCGTTCAGGAACATACCCGGATCGTGACCGATGCGAAGAAGCGCGAGTATCCGTTCCACAAGGTAGATCGCGTGGTGAGCCGCAAGGAGAATGCCGGAACGCTCGCCGAAACCCCGACCGAATATATCAAGCACATCGACACCCGGCCGGATTCGTCGTTCTTTACGAACCGTCTGGCCCGTTTCGTCGCCAACATGGACTCGGACGACTACCGTTGTAAAGTAGTGAAGCACGGGATCGTCAAGGAACTGGTGATTTTCCAGAAGGGATACATGAAGTACCTGACCGATAACTTCCGGTTGAATTATACGGAAGATATCAGCCTGAAAGATATCAAGAATTTCGTGCCGGACGTAATTTCGCTGCTGGGCGCTCCCGAAAAGCTGATCTCGTTCCCGCAGATCGGGTATTTCGATATCAAAGGGCCGGCCGGCAATATCAAGACGATCGTGACGCCGTTGAAATCGGAAGCCGACTACTTCGGCGACGTGAAAAAGCCGCGTCTGACGGTCATCAACGAGAAGGTCAAGGAAATCGGCGGCGTTCCTCGCCACGGTTCGCTGTTCTTGGTCGAAGAGAACGACGGCAGCGTGTTCGTGGTCGAGATCGACGGCGACAGCGGAGTCGGCAAGAGCGAGATGATCGCGGCTTTCGTACTCAAGTGGCTGCGCAACAACCTCGAAGGTATCCGTTCGGTGAAGATGATCGCCGGGGATATGTTCCACGAGTTCCAGGATGCCGAAGGCAATCTGTACGGGATCGGAACCGAGGTGGGCGATTTCTCGCGGACGACCGACTTCGACCCCGATTATATCAAGTATTACAAGTACCTGTTCGAAAACAGCGCCGACAGCAATGTGGAAGACCGCAACGCCCGCAGCACGGTGGGCGGCATGTGCGACATCACGATGCCGTTCAAGATCGACATCATGCTCAGTGCGAGCAACTATTCGAAAGAAGAGGGCGGTATTACGCGCGCCGACAATCCGGAAACGTTCCTGCTCTATACCGACGCCCACGGCGAACGGAAAGAGAAAGCGACCAGCGGCGACGGTCCGAACTTCCAGCGTACGTTGAAGCGCTATACGGCCGATAAGGGAATCGTCGAAGTGATTTCGCGTCACGGCAACTACTTGGACGATATCCTGGACTGGGACTACAATCCGTCCGACAAGCAGTATTACCTGGCTTCGTCGTTCAAGCTGCTGGATAAGATCGACGTAACCGAAGTGGTGAAAATGATCTTCGTCAACCGCAGATTCGTGCGCGACGGCATCAGTTACCTGATCGAGGACGTATCGTTCGATATGATCCAGAATCGGTTTATTGCAACGGCCGTTTACGAAAGCGATAACGAAAAGATCTATACCGACGTCGTGATCGACCGGAAGATCTTCAGTTCGATGTTCGACTCGCTGGCGAGCACGCCGGGCGGACAGCCGTTCATTTCCGAGGAAGGGCAGGTCGAATGCGTCGAGAATCTGATTCTCTGTCTGCGCGGAGGCAAAGACGGCAAGGGCAAGGCGCGCGAGATCCAGTGCGGCGTTCTTTCGACCGAAATCGGCAAAAAGGGGCGCGAGATCACCGGGCCACAGAAAGCCGCCGCCGCTCTGAAGCAACTGATCCAGGAAGTGCGCGTCAACAAGCCGGAGATCAACGAGGGCAAGATCAAGGTCAAGAAGCTGATCAACGAGAAATACCGTCATATTTTCAACGGAGAGATGAACAGTTCGGAACTGTGGCGTTACAACTTCTACCTGTACCAGCTCGAAAACATGCGCAAAGCCGATCTGCGCCGAATCGACAACCGGAACAAGAAGGTGGATATCAGCAACCTGGTGAACTTCCGCCCGTCGGACAAGCACAGGGAGTTCAGTCCGCTGCTGGTCAATCCGAACCTGAATATCGAACTGTCGAGTTTCAGCGAAACATTCGAGGAGCTGATGAGTTTCCCGAATTACCCCGACTTTGCCGAGGAGTTTGCGGCGAAAGTGGGTACGCTATATATTGCCGAGGGTTATAGCGAGGAGACGAATATCAACAATATGATCGTTCAGTTGCTGATCTTGGAGGGTTACATCAACAGCGACGATATCGCCCGCGGTAACGTAATCGAGAAGGTAAACCGCGAGACGATCGCCGCCGCGAAGTATGCCGTCGTACAGTTCCTCAATCAGAAGAAGGAGAGTGCGCAGCAGGCTCCGGCTCCGGTCGCCGAGAAGCCGTCGCCGAAGAAAAAATAGGCACGGATCGATCCGAATAGAAAGGGGGCGTAACCATTGGTTACGCCCCCTTCCGGTTGTGAAGAAATTATTTGAAACAGTGGTCTGAGCTTATTGAAAGAAGATCGGCCGTTCGAACTATCGGATGGTTACGGATTTGGTACGGACATCGTTGCTTCCGGCCGGGCGCGTTACGGAGAACGACGAGTTTTGCTCCCGGGGTTTGAAAATACCCGACGCGCTGTCCGGAACTCCGCTGTATCCGGTCCATTGCAGAGTGACTTTGATCTGGTCCTTGCCGGCCGGAACGAGCCCGGCGATGTCGAAGCTGACGCGTCCCCAGCCTTTCTGCCGCGTTTCGTCCTTGAATGCGTTGTGGCGCAGTGTGACGAATACCTCTTCGGGCGTCGATTTTTCCTCGTCGACTACCAGGTTCAGGAAGTGGGCTTTCTGCGGATCGTTTACGAAAATGATGAACTCGATGTTCAGGTACTCTCCCGCTCCGAACCAGGCGTTTTCGATGTCGATCGGATCCGTCCCGAGGCTGTCGATTTCGTCCGGAGTCAGTTCCGACAGGTAGACCGGCATTTTCGTCAGCAGTTTTTTCATGGCGTTTACCCGGATGTCGAAGCTATTCTCGCCCGTCTGTTCGAGCGGCGTGAACGTAGCGACTACCCGTAGGCTATCTTCCACGGGGAAAGACGGGTCGAGGTTCTCGGTTACCCGGAGCGTGTTGCCGTTGTCGGTCTCTATTTTGAAATTCTCCGGAGTGCCGACAATCGTTCCCCAACTTTCGTTGGGGTGGAAATAGGCGTATTTGTTATCGTCCAAACACGAAGTGAGTCCCCACAGCGGAATGGCCGCCAGCATGGTTATTTTCAGAAATTTGTTCATGAATAAATAAGTTGTTTTGTTAGCTATTCGTTCGATATGGCACCTGTCCGGGCAATGTCGTTTCGGACGGTGTTCTGTAAAGTAGATGAAAGGGGATTGTCAAACGTTGCTTCGGAGAGCGTAAAAACGTGCGGTCCGGTTAGAAATTGTACCGCAGACCCATTCGCAGGTTGACATTCCAACGGTTTTCGGTGCGATAGGAGAGCGGCTGGCGGTCATTGCGGAAATAGTAGCTGATTTCCGGCTGGACGAAAAGTCCGAAATGATCCGCGAAGTTATAGCTGACCCCGGTTCCCAGGTGGGCCGACCAGAACAGCCCTTTGGCCGACAGTTTATCCGTAACCGAGGAGACCAGCGTCGAACCGTCGTAAATTTTCGTAGTGCCCCGTGCGGCAATGGCTTTCTCCGCCATAAAACCGCCGATGAAATAAATGTCGAAACGTTTGTTGTCCAGTACCGAGTAGGTCAGCGACAGCGGAATTCCCAGGTAGTGCACTTTTTGCGAGTAGCGGTAACTGAAAGCGCCCTCGATCTCGGCCTGCGAACTCAGGTAGGAGTATACCAGCCCCGTTTCGATACCCAGTCGCGGCGCCAGGTACTTGCGCACGTTCAGTCCCACCGAAACAGGGAACTTGTGATCCATGTTGCCCCGGCCGAATTCCGGAACTCCCCCTTTCGTATAGGCGAAACTGCTGTTTCCGTCGAGCAGCGACGTGAGTCGCGCCGGAGTCGGACCGCTTCCGGAAGCGGCCGACGAGAATGTCGAAGCGTTCGCGAAAGCCGAAGCGATCCATCCGTGGCGCGGACGGCGTTTTTGGGGATCCGGCGTGTCGAACAGGCGGCTGTGATCGGCGAGACGTTTCGGAGCGACCGTTTTGGCCGCCGTTTCGTTCTGCGGCGATGCTTGCCGGTCGGACACGGTTGTTTCGCTCGCGGGTTCGGGAGCGGCCGTCTTCCGCATATCGGAGGCTCCCGAATGCGAATCGGTATTCGCGGCCAGTACGGTCGTCGCGCTTCCGTCGGCCTGCGGGGTGATAACCTCGATTTTGGCGGCCGATTGCAGTAGTTTGGCCAGCACCGGATCGTTCCCTTTCGCAGGGGCGGGGAGTTGCGCCTTGTCCCCGCCGCTCGCCGTGTATGTTTGTTCCGGGATATCCTGCAGAGACGGGAGTCCCGACCGGTAGACCCCGATGCCTGCGGCGATCAGCAGCAGAGCGGCGGCCGTCCCGTATCCGAGACGTCTTCCCAGGTTGCGCTTCGGACGGATTTCCAGTTCCGGATGGGCGTTCGCATGGAGCTGCATCCGTCGTTGCATCTGCTGCCACGACGGTACGGACTGTGCAGGCGTATAATCCTGCAATCTCTTTTTCAAGGCGTCTTCCAGCGAATCGCTCTTCATGGTTTTATATAATCTCTTCTTTCTGAAGTAATTTCTGTAAAAAAACTTTGGCCCTTAAATATTGCGACCGGGACGTTCCTTCGCTGATGTTCAGCATAGCGGCGATCTCTTTGTGCGAATATCCTTCGATGGCAAAGAGGTTCAGCACGGCTCGGTAGCCGTCCGGGAGCTTGGCGATGCAGCGCAGCAGTTCCGCTTCGGTCATCTGTTCCACGGCGGTTGCTTCGGCGCTGCCGAATTGCCCGGCCGTCTCTATTTCAGCCGCGTGGCCGACGATATCGGTTTTACGCAGATATCCCAACGCCGTATTGACGAATATGCGGCGGAGCCATCCTTCGAACGAGCCTTCCCCGCGGAAACTGCTTATCTTCGAAAAGACCGTGATAAAGCCGTCGTGCATTAGATCCTGTGCGATCTCTTTGTTGCAGGCATAACGCAAGCATACACCGTACATTTTGGGTGCATACTTTTCATACAGTTCCTGCTGTGCTCGCGGATCATTCTTACAACAGCGTTTTATCAGCTCTTTCTCGGTCACCAAATTGCAGGCTAATACTCCGATCTTTCAAATAGATGCGCAGTGGTTCGGTTTTGTTGCATCAATAACGGTTTTTTCCCGGAAATATTTTCAGCCCGGACGTATTTAATGTTCCTGTCGAGTGCAAATTTAATGAAATTTGTTCGTTTTAAAAAATAACGTCATCTTTGTCGAAACATCCATTCCAAAATACATGATTGTTCAAGCTTCCGCAGCGCTCTCCGCAGACGGTTATACGGACGATACTTCGCCCGGACGCCTGGTGCTTTCGCATCCGGCCGACTGGCAAGAGGTGTATCGTTTACGAGCCGGTTGCGATGCCGTTATGGTCGGGGCGGAGACCGTCCGCCGCGACGATCCTTCGTTGCTGTTGAAAGATCCTTCCCTGCGGCATCGGCGGGTGTCGCTCGGGATGAGTCCCGATCCGGTGAAGGTGACCGTTACCCGCAGCGGAGATCTGGATTCGGAATCCCGTTTTTTCTCGACGGGGGCGGGCGATAAAGTCGTAATCGCCGCGGGGGACGCGCCGGGCGAAAAACTGGAACGGCTCGGACGGGTCGCGACGGTCGTTCGGGTCGGGGTTCCCGTGACTGCGGAGGAAATTGTCGGCGTTTTGGAAACGATGGGGATTCGTTCCCTTTTTCTGGAAGGCGGAAGCCGGCTGATGACGCTGTTTTTGACCTGGAACCGGGTCGATCTATTGCGGATCGCCGTGGCGCCGTTTTTCGTCGGGGAGTCCGGTGCGCCCCGTTTCGTGCGGGCCGGCGCGTTTCCGTTCGGCAAGGATCGCCGCATGGAGGTGTTGCAGGTTAGGCAGGTCGGCGATATGAGCGTGACGGACTATTCGTTGAGTCGGCGGGGAACCGATTATTTCCGGCTGCGGCAGGCCGTCGCTCTGGCGTTTGACTGTCCCCGTTCGGATTCGGCTTATTCGGTCGGCGCGGTGGCTGTGACCGCCGCCGGGCAGGTATTTACCGGATACAGCCGCGAAACGGCCGCCGATAACCATGCGGAGGAAGAGGCCATTCTGAAAGCCGAAAAGGCCGGCGTTTCCCTGAAAGGCGGCGTGATGTACAGTTCGATGGAGCCGTGTTCCACCCGAAAGTCGAAACCGCTGTCATGCAGCGCATTGATTACGGCTCATAAGATGGCGCGGGTCGTGTTCGCCGTCCATGAGCCCGATCATTTCGTACAGTGCCGCGGCGCCGCGGTGTTGGAGGAAGCGGGGATCGAAGTCTCCGTGATCGGGGATCTGGCGGCGGAAGCGATGCTGGCCAACGCGCATATCCGGTTATAACGTCCTTGCGGATAAGAATAAAGCGGCCCGGTCTCATGTCGAGACCGGGCCGCTCTGATACGTTGGGAAACCGGGATTATTGTTCCATATCGGCCGAGTAACGAGCGACATATCCCTCCTTGGTGACGCCTTCGATGTTGATCCGATACGATTCGGGATCGTCCGAGGTGTAGAACAGCACCGAAGCCTTGCCCGTTCCGTCGAATCGAAGCGAGGGATTCCAGTAGATCGTCGTACGCAGGTCGGGGCTGGATGCGGCCTTTTGTTCCGGCGTTTCATAGACCGGATTGTAGAAATCGGCGATCGTGCGGCAGCCGAGCGGTTTGATGAACGCTACGCCCGGAGCCGGCAGGTCGGCGATGGGTTCCGATCCGTCTTTACGCATGATACTGATAACGCCTCCTGCGCCCTTGATCCCGAAAAACGATGCGCTTCCCCCTTTGATAATGCTGATCGAACTCACTTCGTTCATGTATATCCGCGTCAATACGTCGTTATCGTAGTAGGGTACTTCGTCGATTAGGATCAGCGGTTCTATATCGCTTCCCCGGATGCTCAGTTTGGCTTCCGACAGTTTCCGAATACCGGGCACGGTACTTAGATAGTCCGTCACCAGGCGGCTCTGCATGTTTACGGGCACTTGGTCGCTGGTAATTGTCTTTTCGGCCATCGTTGCGTAGAAATTCCGTTGCTTTTGCTTCGCTTCCACGATTACCTCTTTCAACTGAATGACCCGCATCCCGCCGCTGTTGTAATATTTGTCGCGGACGTTGGCCAGGTACTTGCCGATGCCGGCCAGGTTGTCTTTGCCGTATGGGAAAGGCATACTGTCGGCCTCGGGGAACGTTTCGGGATCGACAAGGATATCCACGCCCGATCCCCCTTTACGGGTGGTCGCCTGCAGGATCAGCGATACGGTGTCGCTGAACTGGATGCTGTCGATCAGGAAACGTCCGTTCTCGTCGGCCCGTTTCATCATAAAACAGTCGGGCGAATAGGCGACGATCGAGGCGTCGGAGGCTCCCTTGCCGAACGCATTTTTCACCTGTCCGGATACGGCCTGTCCGGCTTCGATAAAGTATTTCGCTTCGAATTGCGGTGTCTGGGTCAGGTTTTCGATCCGGAACCTCCGCCAGCCGTGGGTCAGCATGACCAGATCCAGGTGGCGTTGGACGGCGGGCGTGTACGGGCCGTTGAAATAGTAGCCGGGGTTTTCGATGTACCCTTTCAGGTCGGAGGTCAGCAGGATATTCGACAGGATGTTGTCCCCGAGCGAATCCGGATAGACGGTATGATTGTCGGTGATGCTCATCGAGAATTCTCCTTCGGCGGGTTGTCCGCCCAGATCGGCCAGCGAAATTTCCATCCGTACCGGTTCCCGTTTGCCGTATTTCGGCTTGTCGGTCGCGACGTTCCATTCCACGGCGTCCGGATGGCGGACGAATAGCAGCCTCTCGCTGATCGGCGTTCCGCTTTCGTCCGCCAGCAGGAAATGGACGATTCCGTCCGGGAAGGCGTCCCCGCTCAGCTTGCCGGACGTTTTTTCCGCGCTCAGCGGGAGCATCAGCCGGATGTCTCCGCGCAGGTGCGCGATCAGGAACAGGGAGTCCGGCCAAACGGCTTCGGCGGCCTTCTGCACATTGTAAAAGATAGCCCCGTTGCGGAAAGCCATTTGGAGTCCCATTCCGTCGCTACGTACTTCGGGCAGCGGAAAACGTTTGACGATGCCTTTCTCCGACCGGGTTTCGGCGGTGTATCGCTGCCCGGCTTCCGGAGTCAGCATCAGCGTACCCATGCCGTCGTGTTCGGTGGCGAACGACGTTAGCGTGTCGCCCTGGGCGTTCGTTACGAAACCGGTTACCGGTAGGGAGAATCCGGTCGCGGCCTGCGCTTTGAAAGCTACGTGCTGGGTTATGCCGTTCAGCAGACTGCCCCCTTCGGGGAAAAACGATACGGCGTATTCGTTTTCCGGAGCATTGTTGATGTTGAACGTATTCGAATAATCCAGCGTTTCGTCTTCGAATTTGACGGCGATGCGCATGTTGCCCGGCGAGAGTTTCAGGTTCTGAACGGTCAGGACTCCCTTGTCGTCGGTCGTTTGCTGCCCCGTTACGGTTTTCAGGTCTTTGCCCGATACGTCGTACGATACTTTGATTCCGGAATGCACGCCGCCCGCAGCGTTGAAAAAGCGGATACGCAGGGTGCCTCCGTTGTCCGGCGCCGGGCGTTCGGTCACTTCCGAAAGGATATCGGTGACGATGGAATTGCCGATTTGCAGGCCGTGTCGGTAGAAAAATGCCGGATCGGTATTCTGCATCCAACTGGTGTATCCCCTCAGGTAATACTCTCCGGCCGGCAGGTCGGCCGGCAGCGGGATGCTTCCCCGGAATCCCAGCGAGTCGCGCCTGAATTTGAACCGTTGCAGCACCGAATCGCCGCGGTCGGTCAGTTCCACGTATATGTAGTTGCTCGGGCTGTTGTCCATGTGCGTGATGGCGTTCAGCAGGTATCCCCGGAACCATATCTCTTCTCCCGCTCCGTAGTAGGGCTTATCCAGGTGGAGATACAGTTTTTCCTGCGGGGTTTTCCCGATGGTCTGGAAATAGTTGATTACCGAACCGCCGAAATCGGGCTCCGGGGCCAAAGCCGAAAAGGAGCCGAAAAGCAGGATAACAAACACGGCGAGGAGTGTCGTCCCGGAAACGCGTAGTCTCATACGAATAAGTTTTAGGTTTAGGTGTATTCGACAATATGCGGCATGATTGGTGCCGCACATCGTTACTAATAATAAAATTAAATCTTTTTAGCGTATAATCCAAGCGTTACGATCGAAAATGTCGGCTGAGAGAGAATTTTCGGTTGGAATTTTCAAAATAGTTTTGGATATTTGCAGTCCGAACAAATGAATGTTCATTCATTATTTAACGAGGACGGAAAGGAATGGCCAAGAAAATGGATATGACCAAACTGGATCGGATCCGGGAGGCTTCCGTGGAGATCATCAGCGAACACGGGATTCTGAACAGTTCCGTGGCGTCGATCGCCGAACGGGCCGGCGTTTCGGTGGGTTATCTGTACCGTCATTATCCGGGGAAGGTCGATCTGATCAACGACCTGCTCGAAGATGCGCTCAGGACGATCACCGACCGGATCTATGCGTTGGCCGACGAGACGAACGACATCCGGAAAATCGTGCGCGGGATCGTGGAGTTCATCATCGAGAGCGCTGCGACTAACCGCCCGAAACATAAGTTTCTGATCATGCTGCTGAACGACTTTTCGGTGGAGATCAATCCGGATATCCGGGAACGGATCCGGAGCATCGGGGATACGCTGATTGCGGTGGGGCGAAAAAATAATGTTTTGCGTGACGATACATCCGTTGAAGATTTGTATATTGCATTGGTCGGAATCCCCATGCAGTACCTTGCTTCGCGGTATAAGTTCGGTTTCGGGGACGAGACCGGCGATCAGCGGAGACTGATCGAAAAGATAACGGCTATATCATTGAGTGCCATTCAATAACAGTCAAGGAGTATGAGGAATTTTTGGATAGCGGTTAGTATTGCTACCGGGCTTGCGACGGCAGTCTGCGGGCAGGATGCGAAATCGTTGACTTACGATCAGGCGTTGGAGATGACCCTGACGCGGAATCCGGAGCTGAAGGCGGCTTCCTATGAACAGGAAGCGGCTCTGCGGGAGCGGAAAGCGGCTTACGGACTGAGACTGCCGCAGGCGAGCGTTACCGGTACTTATGTTTATATGGGCGACGACATGTCGGTCGGCATGAACGACCTGAAAGGGCCGGTCGGCGGAATCCTCGGCAGTTTGCCGGAAGGACTGCTTCCTCCGGCCGTTTTGCAGCAGGCCCAGGCTTTGCTGGCAAAGGATTGGGCGATGAAACTGCAGGATCGCAGTTTCGGAACCGTCGCGGCCAACATCACCGTTCCGGTCTATACCGGCGGTAAGATCAACGCGGCGAACAACGCGGCGAAGATCAAGGTCGAAAATGCGGCGCAGAAAGAGACGCAGGCGCGTAACGGGCTGGTGTCGGAACTTACCGAACGTTATTACGGACTCGCCCTTGCGATGCAGGTGGTCGAAGTGCGCAAGCAGGTGCTCGACGGAATGCGCCACCATTTGTCGGATGCGGTCGCGCTGGAAAACAACGGGATCATCGCCAAGGGCGAGCGGCTCTATGCGGAGGTGCATACCGCCGAGGCCGAACGGGAATACCTGAAGGCGCAGAAAACCGTCGAAACCCTGAAAAGCGCATTGGGCAGCACGCTCAACAGCGAGGAATCCGTCGCTCCCGCCAGCGATATGTTTATCCTCAGCGATATCGAAGGGGCGGATTATTTCAAGCAGTGCGCTCTCGACCGGAACCCGCTGTTGCGGCAGGTATCGTACGCGAAACGCCTTGCGACCGAGAATATGCGATTGCAGCGTTCCGAGTTCGCTCCCCAGGTGGCGCTGATGGGTATCGCTTCGCTGTATAATTACCAGGTGTCGTCGATCATGCCGAAATGGGCCGTCGGGGCCGGCGTATCGTTCAAGATCTTCGACGGTCTGCACCGCGAGTATAAGTTCAGCGCGGCGCGCTGGCAGATCCGCCAGGCCGAGGCGGTCGGCGAGCAGGCGCACAACAACATGTTGACGCTGATCGACAAACTGTACAACGAAATGGTCACTTATTCGCAGCAACTCCCTTCGGTGGACGCTTCGTATCGTTTTGCGACGGAATACCTGCGGATCAAGGACGAGGCTTTCAAGGAGGGGGCGGCTCCGTCGTCGGACGTCGTGGACGCTCGGTTGAACCTGGCCAAGATCAAGATCGAGCGGTTGCAGGCGGCCTATTATTACGACCTGATGCTGGCGCGGCTGCTGGAAGCGGCCGGAATCAGCGAGGCGTTTTCCGATTATGCCAAACGGTCGGCCGCCATGCCGATCCGGTTCGAGGACGAATCGAACTGATGAAGGGCCTGTGTATTTGAAAAAATGCCGAGAAAAAACGTAAAAATGATAATCGTATGAAAAAGAGTAATGTCATCGGATTGACCATCGGGATCGTGGTCGTGATCGTGACCGTTTCGCTGATCTGCTGGTTCGCGATCAAGCCCGTGCCTACGCTGATTCAGGGCGAGGTCGAAGTGAAGAGCATCAAGATCTCGTCCAAGTTGGCCGGACGTATCGAGCAGATGGACGTGAAAGAGGGACAACAGGTGAAAAAGGGAGAGCTGCTGTTCGTGCTCAGTACGCCGGAAGTCGAAGCTAAATTGCGTCAGGCCGAGGCGGCCCGCAACGCGGCCGGCGCGCAGAGCGCCAAGGCCAGCCGGGGCGCCCGCATCCAGGAGATCGAGGGAGCGCTGAATATGTGGAAAAAAGCGCAGGCGGGGGTCGAACTGGCCCAGAAAAGTTTCGACCGGGTGAAAAATCTATACGAGTCGGGAGTCGTTCCCGCCCAAAAATACGACGAAGCGCTGGCGAACCTGAAAGCGATGCAGACGACCGAATCGGCCGCTAAAGCGCAGTACGACATGGCGGTCGAGGGCGCCCGCCGCGAAGACCGGGAGGCCGCCGCCGCGCTGGTCGACCAGGCTTCGGGAGCCGTTTCCGAAGTGGAGTCCTATATTTCCGATGCGATGCAGTATTCGCCGATCGACGGCGAGGTGTCGTCGGTGATCGCCGAAAAAGGCGAACTGATCGGGTCGGGCTATCCGGTGATTACGTTGCTGGATATGAACGATCTGTGGATTACTTTTAATATCAAAGAGGATCTGTTGCCGAAAATCAGGATCGGGTCGGTGCTGAAAGCCTACGTTCCGGGACTGGGCGGAGCGATCGAGCTAAAGGTCGATTATATCGCCGTGCAAGCCGAATATGCGACCTGGTCGGCCACTCGGACCAAAGGCGATTTCGATATCCGCACGTTCGAGGTCAAGGCGCGCCCCGTAGCTAAAGTCGACGGTTTGCGTCCGGGGATGACCGTCACGGTGAACTGGGACGAAATCCGGTAAATCAAAGGTTGCCGGAGCGACGGATTTCCGGCGGCCGTTCGCGTTTCCGTCCGGCGGAGATGCGGTTTCAAATTTCGGAAAAAATGGAATATATCAGAGCATTCTGGCGGGTATTTGTCCGGGAAGTCCGGACGTTCGGCAACCACAAGGTCTTTTACAGGCTTTCGGTGGGGCTGCCGATCCTGTCGTTCCTGTTCTTCGTCGTGCTGTTCCGCAGCGGAGTGCCGCACGACATGCCGGTAGCCGTGCTCGATCAGGACAATACGCCGCTGTCGCGTCAACTCGTCCGGATGATCGACGCTACGCCGTCGGCGAAGGTGGCCTACCGGATTGCCGGTATGGACGAGGGCGAACGGATGATGAAGGAGGGTACGATCGATGCGATCGTCTTTATCCCCCGCGATCTGGAAAAGAACGTGTACAGCAATACGCAGACCGGAGTCGTGGCTTATATCAACGACCTGAACCTCGCCAAGAACGGTATGCTGAACAAAGATATCCAGACGACCGTTACGACCTTTTCTTCCGGGATACAGATCCAGACGCTGATGAAAAAAGGATTGTCCGAAAAGGAAGCCTACGAGCAGATGATGCCGATCTATTTCGAAAAGCACGTCCTGTTCAATCCTTATGTCAATTACACATACTACTTGCTGCCGGTTTTTCTGCCGGTCATGTTGTTGATATTTACGCTGATATCGACGGTATTTACCATCGGGGTGGAACTGAAGAACGGCACGGCGCGGCAATGGCTGTCGACCGCGGGAGACAATGCGCTCGTCGCGCTGGCCGGCAAGCTGACTCCGTATACGATCATTTTCTTCGCTCTTTGTATGCTGATGAATACCATTCTGTTCAAATTCGTCGGCGTTCCGCTGAACGGCAGCGTTCCGCTGCTGTTCGCGTCGGGCCTGGTCTTCGTGCTGGCCTATCAGGCGATCGGCGTGGCGATCAGCGCTTTGTTGAGCAACCTGCGGCTGTCGCTGTCGATCGGCGGAGGGTATTCGGTGCTGGCGTTCACCTTTTCGGGGCTTACGTTCCCGTTCCTGGCGATGGATCTTCCGGTACGGATCATCGGTTATGTTTTTCCGTTGACCTATTACGTGGACATCTTCATCGACCAGGCGATGCGGGGCGCTCCGCCCGTCTATACCATTAACTACCTCGGATACATGTCCGTTTTCATCCTGCTGCCGGTCGTCCTGCTGCCGCGGTTGAAGCGGATCTGCACCGATGAAAAATACTGGGGGAGGTTGTAGTCATGGGTTTATCGAAATTCAAAATAAAATACCGGGAGTTCGTCGATATCCTGCGTCACGAATACCATTATATTTTTCACGACGGCGGGGTGCTGCTGGTCGTGGTCGGAGCGATCCTGATCTATTCGACGGCCTATTCGTTCGCCTATAAGAACGAGGTGCTGCGCGACATTCCGATCGCAATCGTCGATAACAGCCAGACCCCGTCGAGCCGTCAGATAATCCGTTCGTTCGATGCGACGCCGAACCTGCGCGTGGCTTATAAGCCGACCAGTCTCGAAGAGGCGAAAAAGCTGTTTTACCAGCGCAAGGTCAACGGAGTGATCGTGATTCCGTCGGATTACGAAAAAAAGCTGCAGCGGGCCGAAAAGGTGAATCTGGCGATCTATGCCGACGCCAGTTACTTTCTGATGTACCGGCAGGTGTTTTTCGACGTCACGAACAGCGTGCTCCATTCGAACGGCAACGTGGAGTGGGTGCGGTTCGTTTCGAAAGGCGCCCAGCCGAAACAGGCCGAAGCGCTGAGCAATCCGGTGACGATCTCCGTAAAGAACCTGTACAATCCGTCCGGCGGTTATGCGACTTTTATCATGCCGGCCATCATCATGGTCATCATCCAGCAGACGCTGCTGATCGGGATCGGCATGGTCGGCGGAACGTGGCGCGAGCTGAAACTGTACCGGACGCTGATACCCGCCGGCGAAAAACGGCTGGCCGTGCTGCCGATGGTTTCCGGTAAAACGGTCGCCTACCTGTCGGTGTACTGCCTGACGCTGCTCTATGTGCTGGGCGTTCACTACCGGATCTTCGGTTATCCGATGAACGGGTCGTGGGGAACGGTGATGCTGTTCCTGCTGCCGTACATGCTGTCGTGCATCTTTCTCGGTATCGCTCTATCCACGTTGTTCCGTTACCGCGAGAATTCGTTGCTGTTGCTGTTGTTTACTTCGATTCCGTTCCTGATGCTCAGCGGGGCTTCGATTCCGAAAGAGTGTATGCCCGAATGGCTTTACGCGATCGGGAAGGTGGTGCCGAGTAGCAGCGGCGTGGACGGGTTCGTGCGAATCCAGACGATGGGGGCCACGCTATCCGAGGTTTCCGTGCAGTGGTGCACGCTGTGGGTATTGACGGCGGTCTATTTCGGCTTGGCCTGCCTGGGTATGCGTAATATCATCCGGCGCGTGGAGAACCGACAGGAGTGACGATTCGGCCCGTATATTGCAGAGTGTTAAACGATCAATCATCCTAAGAATGCGAATCAAAACAGGTATTGCAGGTTTCGGCCTTTCGGGGCAGGTGTTCCACGCCCCGTTCATCCACGCCAATCCCGGTTTCGAACTGACGGCCGTCGTCGAACGCCGGACGAAAAAAGCGTTCGCAAATTATCCGGACGTCCGCTCGGTCGCCTCGTTCGGGGAACTGTTGGAACAGGACGTCGAACTGGTCGTCGTCAATACGCCGGACGCCACCCACTTCGATTTTTGTCGCCGCGCCCTCGAGGCAGGTAAACACGTCGTGGTCGAAAAACCGTTCGTGACGACCTGTGCCGAAGCCGAATCCCTGGTCGAACTGGCCGAACGGAAGGGACTTATGCTGACGGTGTACCAGAATCGCCGCTGGGACAACGACTTTCTGACGGTACGGCAGGTGCTCGAAACCGGAGCGCTGGGGCGTGTCGTCGAACTACAGTCGTCTTTCCAGCGTTACCGGCCGTTTCTGGCCGAGTCGGTTTGGAAAGAGGATCCGGGCGAGACAAGGGTAGGGATCACCTACAATCTCGGTTCGCACCTCTGCGATCAGGCGGTGGCCCTGTTCGGCAAACCGCGCGGCGTATGGGCTACGCTGGGCAGGCTGCGCGACGGCAGCCGGATCGACGATTACAGTTTCGTCGAATTGCTTTATCCGGAGTTGAAAGTTTCGTTGCGCGCGAGTATGCTGGTGCGTGAAGAGGCTCCGCGGTTCGCCGTGCACGGTACGGCGGGATCGTATGTAAAATACGGAACCGACCCGCAAGAGAATGCGCTTCGATACGAAAATGCGACGCCGGACGACGGAGTCTGGATCGTCGAGGACGAACGGCAGTGGGGCGTTCTGCATAACGACAGCGGACGTTGCAGGTATCCGACCGTTCCGGGGAATTACATGCGGTTCTACGACAATGTCTACCGCGTCCTGCGCGAAGGGGACGAACCGGCCGTCACGCATGCGGAAATGCTGACCGACATGAAGATCCTGGATGCTGTTTTCGAAAGCGACCGGACGGGGAACGCCGTTTCGCTGTAGGGCTTTCCGGAGGCGGCAGACCTTCGTATGGATACCGTTGTATAACTTAATATAAAGAACGATTATGAAAATTAAGATCTTAGAAGAGTTCAAACAGTTTGCCATGCGCGGCAACGTAGTCGATATGGCGGTCGGTATCATTATCGGCGGCGCATTCGGCAAGATCGTGTCGTCGTTGGTGGCGGACATCATCATGCCGCCGATCGGGCTGTTGATCGGCGGGGTAAACTTTACCGAATTGAAAATTCCGCTGAAAGCGGCCGTCTTTTCCGAGGCCGGCAAGGAGGTGACTCCCGCCGTAGCGATCAATTACGGCACTTTTTTACAGACGACGCTCGATTTTATCATCATCGCGTTCTCTATTTTCCTGATGGTCAAATTGCTTAACCGCTTCCATACGCAAAAGAAGGAAGAGGCGGCTCCTGCGGCCCCTCCCGCCGACATTCAATTGCTTACCGAAATACGGGATCTGTTGAAAAATAAATCGTAGTCCGGTCTTCTTTTCCGGAAACAGAGCGCCCGCCGGGAAACCGGCGGGCGCTTTTCCTATTTGACTGCTAAAACTGCATTATGAAAAAATGTGGTGTCGAAACGGTTAGAAGGGGGGCATTCCTCCGCCGCGCGGCGGGCCCGTCGGATGATCGCCCGGAGGAGGACCGTCCCGGCGGAAATCGTCGCGGCCTTCGGGTCGGCTGTACGCTTTGCCGTCTTTGCCGGTGAGCGTCCGCAGATTGTAGACCAGGCTGATGCTCACGTAGCGTCCCAGTACGTTGGTGGTGACATTCTGGATATAGTTTTCGCTGACGTTGCGGACGAAGCTTTTGTTTTGGTTCAGAATATCGTAAACCTGTACGCTGATCTCCCCGCGCTGGTTTTTGAACAGTTTTTTGCCGATACCGGCGTTCAGCAGGAAGAACTCCTCGGTGAACTTATCGGTAACGCCCCGGTATTTGGAGTAGCTGCCATTCGCTTCGAGCGTGATCCCTTTCCACGTGATCCATTTGATCCGTCCGGTTCCCACGCCGTTGAAATACTCGTTGTTATTGGTCGAGTGGGCGATGTTGTATCCGGCCCGGTAGGTAAACGTAAAGTCGAGTTGGTCGCTGAAATTGCTGCCCAACGTGATACCGCCGGTGTAGGAGGCTGTGGTAGTCGTGCTCCGCACCAGGTTGTAAATGGTCGGCATCGCGGTGTACGAAGCCCTTAGATCCAGATTCAGGTTGCTGCCGAGCCAACCGACCGGAAATCCGTAGTAGGCGCCGCCGTCGATCGTCCAGTAACCGTTCAGGTTGACCGGCCGGGAGTACTGCGCTCCGCGGTCGAGTACGACGACCGTATTGCCCGTTTCGTCCTTGACTTCGTAGCCGTTCCGATCGGCGCGTTCCACCGAATTGGTGATCGAATTGTTCTGTATCCCTGCCGTCATTTGCGCTCCGAGGGTGGTGCCTTTCCCGACGTTGACCCGCGTGTAGCGGATATTCATACGTTGCGCGTATACCGGTTTCAGGTTCGGATTGCCCTGCGATATGAACAGCGGGTTCGATACGTCCAACACGTTTTGAAGTTGGGTGACCGACGGGTTGTCCGTCCCGGAGAACAGCCTGACGCGCATCGAATTGCTGCGGTTGAATTTGAGATGCAGCATGGCCCTGTAGACGATGTTGTCGAAATTGGCCGCCATTTTCGAACGGGATACGGTCGGGAACTGCTGATCCCCGGTGAGCGTGGCGTACTGGTAGTTCAGGTTGACGACCAGCATCGTCTTATCGCTGTGCAGGCGGAAGCCGGGACCGACGCGGTGGGTCAGGTAGCCGCTGTTGTACGTGTTCGACAGGCTGTCCAGGAACAGGTCGCCGGGCAGTTCGTACGAACGTTTGTCGCGGTCGGAATAGTTGTACGAAATGTCGTAATTGGCGAGCAGTTGAACCCGTTCGGAAACCGGTTCGGAATACGAGACGCGGCCGCCGACCCGATAGCCTTTCGAGTGGTTCAGAATCAACTGGTTCAATTGCGAAGTCGAGTCCGGATTCAGGTAGCGCGTCAGCGAATACTTGGTGTTGTCCCGGTCGTTTTTCGAGGCTCCCCCGTTGATCGAAACCGTCAGTACCCGGCCGTCCCTGCCGCCGAATTTGTGCATGAAATTCAGGTCGCCCGAAATGTTGTATCCCGCCGAATTGGCCGCGCTGTTGCTTTTGAAAAAGTTCAGCAACGTATTGCCCGCGTCGCCGTCGGTGGCGGCGGTCGCCGACGTGTCGGCGCTGTACGTGTCGTTGGTCTGGAAACTGAGCGACGGACGGAACATCAACTGGTTGTTGTCGTTGATTTTGTATTCGACCAGTCCGTTGATCCGGTGGTTGAAGTTGCGGGAGTTGTCCCGGCCGGTCTCGTCGTATAGTTGGTCTGAAAAGTACTCCCTTTGCGTCAGCGCTTCGGTGGTGTTCTTGGTCGTGTTGAACGAATAGCTTCCCTGGACTTTCAGCTTGTCCCACCACTGGTTCGCATAGTCGACGCCGAACATTTTGACGGTCGAAACGCCGCTCTGATTGCCGATCATAAAGGCATTCCCGCCGCGTCCGCCGGGTCCGCCACGTCCGCCGCCGGAACTGAGCACACCCAGCAGGTCGTCGGTAGCGAAGTTCTGCTGATTGACGTTGTTGGCCATGCCGAGCAGCGTGAGCCTCCGGTTGTCCTTGAGCAGGTTGATACTCGCGCTGACGTTATACAGTTCGTCGAATCCGTAACTTCCGTAAAAACGACCGAATTTGGCATGGTTGAGCCCGCGTTGCGTGACGATATTGATCGCTTTGTATCCCTGGCCGTCGTCGACGCCGCTGAATGCGGCCTGGTCGCTCAGTTTGTCGAACACTTCGACCCGGTCGATCACTTCGGCCGGCAGGTTTTTGATGGCCGTCGTAACGTCCTCCCCGAAAAATTCCTTACCGTCGACCAGCACTTTTTTAACCTGTTCGCCCTGCGCTTCGACGTTGCCGCCTTCCACTTTGATACCCGGCATTTTTTCCAGCAATTTTTCGGTCGACGCGTCCGGAGTCACTTTGAAAGCTCCCGCATTGTACACCAGCGTGTCTCCTTTTTGCGTCGTGCGCATGGTCAGTCCTTTGACGACGATTTCGTCCATTTGTTGAATGTCGGGCGTCATCGTAATCGTGCCGAGGTCGGTCTTCGGTTTTGCGACCTCGACCTGCGAAGTGTGGGACGTAAGTCCCAGGTAGGTGATCGTAACGTCGTAAGAGCCGTAGGCGAGTTTCGGGAAAGTGAAAGCGCCGTCCTTGTCCGACGTGGTATAGAGTTTTTTCGTGCTGTCGGCCGGACTGCATTCGATGACGGCTCCGATGACCGGCTCCTGCGCCGTCTGGTCGATGATTTTTCCGGTTATGCTGCCCGATTTGGGCGTTGCCGCCGAAACCGGCTCCGGAAGGAACGGCAGTGCGAACAGCAGTAGGAGTAGCAGCGTCGTATGTTTCATAGTTCGTGTCATTTCCGGTTGCAAAGAAAAGCGTTTCACCATAGAAAACATGCTTCTGTCCGGTAAAACGGAAAATATAGAGGGTGAAACGCCCGCATCGCATCCCAATCGAAAAGCGGGGAGCGATTTGCTCTCCGCTTTTACGAACCGGGACGTTTCCTGTGTTTTCCGTTATTCGAATACCGACATGACCGGTCGCCCGATCCACACCTGCGGCTGGTCGATCGAAAAGATATGGCCGATCGTCGGGGCGCAGTCGAACACCATGACGCTTTCCGGGATTTCGTGCCCCTGTTTGATCCCCTTGCCGCAAACGACGAACGGGGTTTCCATCTCTTTCATCGAGATGCCGCCGTGTCCTTTGCCGGTACCGCCGTGATCGGCCGTGAAGAATACGATCGCATCGTCCTTCATATCGTTTTTTTCGAGGGTTTCCATAATCTTGCCGACATAGCCGTCGATCTGTTTGCACATTTCGAAATACTCGTCGCTCTCCCAGCCGCACCGGTGTCCGGTTTCATCCGGTTCTCCGAAGGCGATGAACGTAAAGAGCGGTTTCTCGCGTCCGATATAGAGGCACATACTGTCGGCCAGCGCCGGATCGCTCGGTACGTTGCTGTTGATGTTCACGGCTTTTTGTTCATACAGGCAGCCGATGGTCGGCCAGTTGTAACCGCACGCCATCACGGCGTCGGGCCGCGCGTCGCGGATCGCTCCGCAGATACCGGGGAAGAGTCCGTATTTACCGATCACGCGCGACGGCAGGTCGGGAACCTGACTGCCCCATGTCGTATAGCCGTGCAGTTCCGGCCCGGCTCCCATCAGCATCGAGGCCCAGTTGACGGCGCTCGACGACGGAAGCACGCTGCGCCGTTCGAGCGTATAGCTGCCGTTTTTCATCAGGGCTTCGATGTTCGGGAATGCTCCGGGATGCGCGCGCACGACGTCCGAACTGAATCCGTCGCTGCCGATCAGCACGACGTATTTGGCCTTTTGCGCTTCGCATTTTTTCCCTTTCGCGACGGCTCCGGTCAGCGAAGCGGTTGCGATAACCAACAGTAAAAGCGTAATTTTTCTCATAGTTTGTAGGATTAGTTATACAACTTAGGTGTTATAAAAGTAGGTTTTTTGTTTTAAAACAGCGACAAAAAACCGGCAGGCAGTATTTTCGGTTTAGCGCGCCGTCAGTTACCGGTAAACCATTTTTTGAAATCCGGAACCCGAGCCTTGCTGACGACGATGCGTTCCGGGATTTTGACGGTCAGGTTGACCGACAGCCGGCTGCCGAACCATACCGACAGGTCGCGGACGGCGCGGCGCGAGACGATGAATTGCCGGTTCGCCCGGTAAAAGTCGCGTTCCGGCAGCAAGGCGATCAGCGTGTCCAGCGGTTTGTCCATCGGCAGGCTCCGGCCGTCGAACGTGACGACCGAGACCTTCTCGTCGGCGGTGTAGCAATAGGCGATCTCGTCCGGGGTCAGCGGAACCAGTTTGTCGCGAAACGGAATCAGAAAACTCTGCGCCCGCGCCGAGAGATAACGCTGGGTCTGTTCGACGTATTCGGCTTTTTCGCGGCCCGACAGCCGTTTGAATTTTTCGAAAGCCCGTTCGAGTTCCTGTTTTTTGATCGGCTTGAGGATATAGTCGATGCTGTTGACCTTGAATGCGTCGAGCGCGTAACGGTCGTAAGCCGTCGTAAAGACGATCGGGCAGGGGATATCGACTTGTTCGAAAATCTTGAAAGCCTGTCCGTCGGCCAGGTGGATATCCATGAAGACGATGTCCGGCAGCGGGTTGGCGCGTATCCAGCCGATCGAGTCAACGACCGTGTCGATCACGTCGACGATCTCGACCGACGGGTCGATTTCCCGCAGCAAGCTTTTCAGGTTGGTTGCCGCCGCCGTTTCGTCTTCGATGATTAACGCTTTCATTGTTGGAAGGTTTCAGAATTCCGGGGTTCCGCCTGACGGTCGAGCCGATCCAGGACGTAACGGATGTTCAGTTGCTTTTCGAGCAGGTCTTGCGGGACGTAAAAATAGTGGTTCGACGATTCGTAGCCGATCGTAGGGTCGTTCCGGACGATCGGCAGCAGATCGGCGGTCAGTTCGGCTTCGGCTTCCGCCGCCCGGCGCATCGTGTCGATGTACCGGCGCCGTTCGTCGCGGTCGGTCGATGTCAGCAGGCGGTTGCGGGCTTCGGTGAACCGGGCTTGGTTCGCCGAAGAAGCGCAGTGGATGCCGACGGTACGGGCGCGTCCCAGGTCGTCGGTCAGTTGCTTGCGGTATTTTCCTTTCGAAACCGCTACGGCTTTTTGCAGCAGTTCGCAGCCTGCCGCGAACCCGTCCGCCACTTTTTGCATCTGGGCGACGAACGTTTCGGTCGGGTAGACCGACCGCCAGTTGTCCAGCGCGTCGTAGGGGATACCTACCATGCTGGCCGGCCAGCCGGTCGGTTCCGTATACAGCGGATTGGCGGGGCCCATGTGCTGCGGCCCGCTATAAAGCGTTCCCCCGTTATAGGGAAATTCCTTGAACGCTTCGGAAAAGAGGTGCCATGCCCGGCATACCAGCGGTGCGGCCTGTTTGCCGTAATGTTTTTCGGCCAGTTGACGCAAGCAGGTTTCCTGCTGCTGTCCCGGACGGAAGGACTGGAACAGTTCCAGGTTGGTCGACGGATAACCGCCCAGACTCCAGCTCAGCATCACGCCGTCCGTAGCCTCCGACGTCAGGTTCTCGGCGTGCTGCGCCACGAGTTCCAATACGGGAACAGCCGGTACGACGGCCATTTCCCACGAGGCGTTCACCTGTATTTTGGCGACGGTTTTCAGACCTGCCTGCTTGGCGTATCGCCAGTGTGCGAGCGCCCGCGGTCCCGGGCCTACGGCTGACAGCGCGTATTCGCCCACGGCCGACCGGATACCTCCGCGTTCGATCGGCAGCGCCCATTCGCTGACCGACATCAGCCAGCAGCTTTTGGGCAAACGGCCGATGATCTCTTCGGCGTAAGAATCGTTCCATCCCCAGTCCCATACCAGCACTTTGGCGTCGGGACTGCCGCTCCTTACGCCTTTCTCGATCGCCGTGTTGACCTCTACGATCAGGTCGGCGTACGAGCGGTTCCGGCAGCGTTCGCATTGGCCCTGTCCGCCGCGCGACGCACAGTTGGTCAGGTTTTCCGATGCGGTGATCGTAAATACGCCGGAGAGTCCCGGAACCTGCCGGAATACCGATTCCAGCGACCGGCTCGTCCAGTCGAGCACTTCGGGCACCGACGTGCATAGGGCGCGCTGGTCTCCTTCGGCCGATCCCATCAACGCTTTCCTCTGGGGATCGGATTCGAAAAACGAGAGGTTCATCGCACGGGGTTCGTTCACATACAGGTAGATGCCGATCCCGTATTTGGCGGCGCGTTCGACCAGCCGTTTCAGCCCTTCGATGCGCAGTCCGGCATCGTCCGCCCCCGGGAAAATGCCGTCCGGCGGAACCAGCGTCCGCAGTACGGAGTGCATCCAGATTCCGTTCACGCCGGCCTCGGAGAGCCGCTGCAACAGTCCTTCCGGATAGGACGACAGTTCGGGATCGGTCAGCGGATCGCCGAACGTCGCGCAGTAAGGGTAGATGATCCGCAGCGCGAAACCCTGTCCGCCGGTATCGGCCGTTGCCGGTTCCTGTCGTTTGCGGGCGGGTTTATGACTTCGGGAAAATTCGTCGATGAATGCGAACCGGGGCGTCTCGGCAACGGCGGTTGCCGGCCGGATATCCCGGACTTGCGCGGCGATCCGGGCGGCTTGTCGTTCGGCCTGTTCGGAAGGCTTTTCGTAATGCAGCGGCGGGCAATAGGGTTTCCTGTAACCCAGTTTTACGAACAGGTAGTCGTCTTCGATCAGCCGCCATGCCAGTTCCTCGCGCGTGATGCCGAGCAGCGTGAGCAGTTGGTCGTATGGCAGCAGGTGCCAGTTCCGCCGCAATACGGTGATATATCCCTGCGGGGAGTTCCATTCGGGTTCGATCGCCCGTTGCGGAGGAAGGCCCATCGATTCGGCCAGCGCACGGACATTTTCGACCGGGGTTTCGAGCACTTCGGCCAGTTTCCGGGCCGGGACGAGCGTCCAGTTGCGCCATACGAACGCGTATTGGCGTCCCGGGAACCAGGGCGATTCGACGGCGGGCGCCGTTCCGTTTTCATCGGGCAGCGGTGCGGCCGTCGATGCGGGTAGTGCGGCTGCGGCAGAGCCGAACAGCAGAAGCAGGGATACGATCAGTTTACGGGTCATGACAGGGATTTGATTGGGTTCGGGGATTCGATGAGCGGAAGGATCACTTCGAACGCGTCGTCGGTACGGATGATACGCACCTGTTGCGACGTGAGCAACAGGTAGCGGGACGACAGGTTTTTAAGTCCGATCCCTGTTCCGGTCGTTTCGTCGATTTTAGGGATCAACGGGTTCGACACTACGAGCGTGCCGTCGTCCGTGCGGATGGCGATCCGCAGCGGTTTCGTCCGCGAGATGCTGTTATGCTTGACGGCGTTTTCGATCAGCGGCTGTAGCGACAGTACCGGCAGTTTCCAATCCCGGTAACGGTCTTCGATCCGGATGTCGCAGAACAGTTTGTTTTCGTAGCGGATCGTCAGCAGGTAGAGGTAGGCTTCGGTGAAGCGCAGCTCTTCGGACAGCGTGGTCAGTTCTCCCTGGCCCGATTGCAGCATGTAGCGGAACGTGTCGGCCAGCCGGTCGATGTACAGCAGCGCTTTGTCGTTGCTTTTTTCACGCACCAGCATCGACAGCGAGTTCAGCGAGTTGAACAGGAAGTGCGGGCTGATCTGGTTGGCCAGCATGTTGTAGCGCGTTTGCAGGTTTTCGTTTTTGAGCTGCTCGTTTTCGATCGTGATGTGCTGTTTCTGGTAAATCAGTTCGAATATCAGTCCGTACAGCACCGAAACGATCAGCACGAACGAGCATTTCATGATGTGCAGCGGATTATACAGCCGGCCGGTCATCAGCGGGATGTTCCAATTGCCGCCGCGGCTCAGCGTCGGGATGAACAGGTAGAAAAGCACCGTGATCGCAATGGTTAACAGGATTTTGCGCGTCAGCGACAGGCTGCGTACGGTGTTCAACATGACGATCGCGATCGCCATGGCATAGAAGTAGAACAACTGGAAAGCGATGAATCCGGGAGCCATCGTCATCATCGGAGGCGGACGGTGACCGCGCACGTCGTTTCCGTTCAGCAGGAACGAAAAATTGACGATCAGCGTCAGCGCCAGCGCTACCAGCAGGTTGATGACGATTACCCGATGCTTTCCGGTCTGTTTCATGGCTTTCCGGCTATTTGTACCACGAAGCGTACATCATGTAGTCGCGGGCCGTGCGTTCGATGATGTCGCGCACCTGTTCCGGCGTCACGTCCTTCACGCGCCGCGCCGGTACGCCGGCGTAGACGCTGCCCGGTTCGATAACGGTTTTCGACAGTACCAGCGAATTGGCCGCGACGATCGATCCCGTGCCTACGACGGCATGATCGAGCACGGTCGCTCCCATGCCGATCAGGCATTTGTCCTCGATCCTGGCGCCGTGAATGTTGGCGTTGTGGCCGATCGAGATGTCGTTGCCGATGACCGTCACCGAACGCTGGTACAACGTGTGGACGACTACTCCGTCCTGGATGTTGACCCGGTCGCCGATCGTGATTTTATTGACGTCGCCGCGCAGCACGGTGCTGAACCAGATGCTACAGTCCCGGCCGATCGTGACGTCGCCGATGATCGTGGCGTTTTCCGCCAGAAACGTATTTTCTCCGATTACGGGCGTAAAGCCCCGCAGCGGTTTGATAAGTGCCATAATTCCGTTTTTTAAGTTATTCGCCGATAAAGTTAACGATTTTCCCGGATTTTCGCTTCGTCCCACAGGGCGTCCATCTGTTCGAGCGTCATTTCGCGCAGGGTCAGCCCTTGTTGTTCGGCGCGGTCTTCGATGTGGGCGAACCGTTCGATGAATTTGCGGTTGCTCTGTTCGAGCGCCGCTTCCGGATCGACGCCGTAGAGCCGCGCCGCATTGATCAGCGCGAAGAACAGGTCGCCGAATTCGGCTTCGGTGCGCCGCCGGTCGCGGGCGTCGATCTCGTGCTGTACTTCGCCGATCTCTTCGCGGACTTTCGCCCAGACGTCTTCGCGCTTTTCCCAGTCGAATCCGGCCGAAGCTGCCTTTTCGCCGATCCGGTAGGCTTTGACCATCGCCGGCAGCGAACGCGGCACGCCCGAAAGCACGCGCTTTTTCTCGTGCGCCTGCGCTTTTTCTTTCAGTTTGATGTCCTCCCAGTTTTGTTTTACTTGTTCGGCATTGTCGGCTTGCGTGTCGCCGAACACGTGCGGATGCCGGAATACCAACTTGTCGCAAATGCCGTTCGCCACGTCGCCCAGGTCGAACGCTTGCTGCTCGGAGCCCATCTTCGAGTAGAATACCACGTGCAGCAGCAGATCGCCCAGCTCTTTGCGGATTTCGTTCAGGTCGTGGTCGAGGATCGCGTCAGCCAGTTCGTAGGTCTCTTCGATCGTGTTCATCCGCAACGAATCGAACGTCTGCTTCCGGTCCCACGGGCATTTTTCCCGCAATTCGTCCATGATGTCGAGCAGGCGGCCGACCGCTTCGAGTCTTTTATCCATAGTCTTTTCGGTGTTTGATAGAGCAAATATACATTAATCCGAGGGAAAATCGTTAACTTTGTAAATCGGGGATATCCGATAAAATGAAAGAGGAGGTGCGGAATTTATCGGTACTATCGGCGAGAAGGGGGGCTTGTCCGATTTCGATAAAGAGTCTGAGCCGGTTTGCTCGCCATGCCGATGCGAATGATATCAGGGTGTGGTGGATCGGCCCCGAATTTTGCTAAATCCGTTATTGTTGAATAAATTGAGACTACTGATCGTTGTTTTTGCGTTGCTGGCCTGCCGGGTTGCGGGGAGCGACCGCGTGGTCGTCGGGGCCGAGCGTACCGACCGGTACCTGCCGCTGATCGAAGGCAAGCGGGTGGGGATACTGACTAACCATACCGGCCGTATCGGTCGGACGCATATCGTGGATTCGCTGTATGCGCTGGGAGTGGATCTGAAAATGGTTTTCGCGCCGGAACACGGGTTTCGCGGCGATGCCGACGCAGGCGAACACGTTTCCGACGGCCGGGACGCCCGGACGGGGATCCCGATCGTTTCGGTTTACGGGGCCAATAAATGCCCGCCCGCCGAGTATATGAAACAGCTCGACGTCGTGCTGTTCGACATCCAGGACGTCGGCCTGCGCTATTATACGTACCTGTCGTCGATGCATTACATGATGCAGGCCTGTGCCGACAACGACGTGCGGATGATCGTGCTGGATCGTCCGAATCCGAACGGCTTTTACGTCGACGGCCCGGTGCTCGATCCGAAATACCGGTCGTTCGTCGGTATGCATCCGATTCCGGTCGTGCACGGGATGACCCTCGGCGAGCTGGCCGGGATGATCAACGGCGAAGGGTGGCTCGACGACGCTGCCGTCTGCTCCCTGACAGTGATTCCGTGCCTGAATTATACGCACCGAACGCGGTATGTACTGCCCGAAAAACCGTCTCCGAATCTGCCGAACATGCGCGCCGTTTACCTGTACAGTTCGCTGTGCTTTTTCGAAGGAACGCCGGTCAGTCTCGGACGGGGCACCGATTTCCCGTTTCAGGCTTACGGGCATCCGGATCTGAAAAGGACTTCGTTCCGCTTTACGCCGCACAGCAACGCCGGAGCGAAAAATCCGCCGCTGAAAGACCGGCTGTGCTACGGCGTCGATCTGCGGAGCGTCCCGTCCGACGAACAGGTGTGGCGCGAAGGGGTCAACCTGGCCTACGTGATCGATTGTTACCGGCAACTGAACCTGGGCGAAAAGTTCTTTACGCCGATGTTCGAAAAGCTTATCGGGGTCGATTACGTTCGCCGTATGATCGTCGAAGGAGCCGACGCCGGGCAGATCGAGGCCCGCTGGAGGGAGGATGTGGAACGTTTCAAACAGAGCCGTAAACCGTATTTGCTGTATGAAGAGTAGCCTGAGCCTGTTATTCGTTTTGCTGGGTCTGTTTTGTCACGGCCAGAACCTGATTCCGCGACCCGAACGGGCGGACAAGCGGGAGGGGGAGTTCCTGGTCGCCAAGCAGACTGAAATTTACAGTCCCGCTTTTCCGGATTTGTTCGATTACCTGAACGACCACATCGAGCGGGTGTGCGGCTACCGCCTTGCCGCCGGCGGACATCGCCGCAGCATCCAGCAGATATCCATCGAAAAGCACGAGGGCGGATTGTCCGAGGAGGGCTACCTGTTGGATATCTCCCCGAGCAGGATCACGATCCGGGCGAACGACCGGGGCGGAGCGTTCTATGCGCTGCAAACCCTGTTTCAACTGATGCCGGTATCGGTTTACCGGCCGGACGCCGCGCAACATGCCGAAACGTTCGCGATCCCCTGTTTTCATATCGAGGATGCGCCCCGTTTCGCTTACCGGGGCGTTATGCTCGACGTGTCCCGTAACTTTTCGGACAAGGCGGCCGTGATGCGGTATATCGACTGGATAGCGCGTCATAAGCTCAATACGCTGCATTGGCATTTGACCGACGACAACGGCTGGCGGGTCGAAATTAAAAAGTATCCGGAACTTACGTCCCGGGGAGCTTGGCGGGGGCCCGGCGAAGTGCTACCGCCTTCCTACGGCTCGGGGAACGAGCGTTACGGCGGATTCTATACGCAGCAGGATGTCCGCGAGATCGTGGATTACGCCGCGTTCCGCAACGTGGAGATCATCCCGGAGATCGACCTGCCCGGACACAGCCAGACGCTTACGTCGGTTTATCCGGAAACGTTCTGCCGGACGTCCGGTTCGGTTACCTACAAGCCGGAGGAGATGCGGGAAACGCTTTGCGCCGGTCGCGAAGAGAATTTCGAAATGCTGCGCGACATTCTGCAGGAGCTTGCCGGACTTTTTCCGTCGAAATATATCCATATCGGCGGCGACGAGGTCAGCGTCCGCTATTGGCGGAATTGTCCCCGCTGCCGGGCGCTGATGACGGAGAAAAAGATGAAAACGCCCGCCGAGCTGCGGGGATATTTCGTACACCGCCTCGAAGACCTCGTCCATAGCGTCGGCAAGACATGCGCGGCCTGGAACGAGGCCGTTCAGGCCCGCAATTTGCGTCCGGCGACGCTGATTTACGGTTGGGAGAACGTCGACGTATGTCGGCAGGCCGCCGCGGCCGGACAGCCTGTCGTGATGATGCCCGCTTCCTATTGCTACATTGACATGAAGCAGCATCCGTGGGACCGCGGCCATACCTGGGCCGGTCGGGTCGACGTGCGGCGGGTGTACGATTTCGAGCCGGCGGATTTTCTTTCGGCCGAACGGTTGGAACGGGTGCGGGGCGTTGAGGCGGCGCAGTGGGCCGAATTGCTGAACGAGCCGGAACGTTTCGCCGAGTATCAGGGCTATCCGAGGCTTTGCGCGTTGGCCGAAGTGGGGTGGACGCAGCCCGGACAGCGCGACTGGAACGATTTTTACCGGCGGTTGACCTCCGGGCATCTCGAACGGTTGGGTGCGATGGGCATCCGGTTCCGCATGTTTCCGCCGCAGACGGAGTACCGCTCGGGCGTCGTTACCGTTACGCCGGAAATCGCCGGCGTCGAGATTCGTTATACGACCGACCTGAGCGAGCCGGACGAGTCGTCCGCGCTCTATACCGAGCCGCTGCGCACGGATCGTCCGGAGCGCTACCGGTTTCGGGCGTTCGGCTGCGGCGGGTACAGTACGGCCGTTTTCCCTGTCGCCGAGCTTTTCCGGGCGGAGCTGGCTCCAGCCGAACAACGGGTTTTCAGGGTGCCGTTGAAAGATTACGTGACCCGCGACGGGCTCTGGCTGTTGTCGTTCACGCAGCGGCGGGACAATGCGATGATCGTGCGGCTCGAAGTGAGCGGCCCGGATACGGCTTATACGATTATTCGAAACGGGCAAAAAATCAATCCGCTGCGCGATCTGAGATTGTACGCCGATTCGGCGAACCGCACGGCCGACCTGCTGGTCACGCTGAAAAACAACAGTTCGAAACGGGAAGAATTGACGCTGAACCTCAGGCCTTCGCCCTATATCGAGCCGGCGGTTTCCGTAACCAGTTCGCTGACCTGTTCCGGGAAATTTCCGATCCGCAACAGCGCCGATTACCAATTTTCATCTTACGTACGTACGGTTTCCCCCTGCAAGGCGGGCGATTATATCCTGTTCGCGTTCGACGAGCCGGTCGATTGCGAGGCGATCGATGTCCGGACGGGACTTCCGGACGTTACCCGTTACATCGTGACCGACGGTACGGCCGCTTGTTCGGCCGACGGCAAGACGTTCGGGGAAGAAATTCCGTTGAAGCCGGACGGAAGCGTCGTGCTGCGCCCTTCGGCGCCGGTTCGGGCCGTCCGCATCTCGATCCGGGGAGGCAATGGCGAAACGATTCTCGGATGGCAGGATTTGCGGGTAGTTCCCCGGTTGTAATTTAAAAAAGATTCGATGGTTCGAAAGATTGTTTTATGTTTTATCGTATGGGCGTCGGCTCTGTCGTCGTCTGCCCGGGATATTCCGGAGTGCGTGCGTGTGAAACTGGATTCGATGATCGACGATGGGCTGAAATGCCGGGCCTTTCCCGGGGCTTCGCTCGTCGTGGGCGACCGGGACGGGATCTGCTATGCCCGCCATTACGGCTGTCACGACTATTCCGGAAAACGACCCGTAGCGGACGGAGATCTTTTCGACGTAGCTTCATGTACCAAGGTGCTTTCGACGACTTTCGCCGTGATGCGGTTGTACGATCAGGGTAAATTGAAAGTTATGGAAGCCGTCGGGCGTTACCTGCCCGAACTGGCGGCTACGCCGGTCGGAGGGATTTCGCTGCGGGAGTTGCTGACGCACACTTCGGGACTGCGCGCGCAGGTTTTTTATACGCCGTTGGTGCGCAATGCCGCCGGCGGAAGCATGTTCAGCGGTAAACGGACGGCCGCCTATCCGCATCAGGTCGGCAAAAACTATTACGTGGCCGGGGAGATCGCTTACGATACGGCTTACCTTTGTTCGGCTTCGCGGCCCGGCTGGCGGCAGGCGGCCGACGACCTGTATGTCAATCCGGCGGTCGATACGCTGATCCTCGGACAGATCGTGCGGGATTATAAGCCGGCCCGTCGCGGCAGTTACCTGTACAGCGATACGAATTTTTTGCTGTTGAAGATGATCGTCGAACGCGTTTCCGGTCGGCCCCTCGACGAACTGACGCGGGAACTGTTCGCCGAATTGGACTGCACGGACACTTATTACAATCCGTTGCAATACCGCGATAAGAGGAACTGCCTGCCTACCGAGACCGACTATATCCTCGGACGCGGAACGGTGCAGGGGTATGTGCACGATGAACTGGGAGCTCTGATGGGCGGCGTGGGCGGCAACGCCGGACTGTTTACGACGGCGCGCGACATGGCTCGTTTCTGCGAGATGATCCTCGGGGGCGGAACTTATGCCGGACGGCAGGTGCTGACCCGCAAGACCGTCGAGCTTTTTACGGAGTCGCCCTATACGGAACAGGGCGTTTGGCGCGGCCTCGGGTTCGATAAGCGGGACCCGAAAACGGGCGAATTGGGCGGCGAGACCCGTTTCGGCCATACCGGGTTCACCGGGACGATTTTCTGGATGGACAGCCGGACGGGCGTTTACATGGTTTTCCTGACCAATGCCGTGCACCCGACCCGGGTGAACAACAAGCTGAACGCTTCCATGCTGCGTACGAAAATCTGGGAAACGCTTTGCTGTATGCCGGACAGTTCCGGTAGTTTTTGAAAAATGCCCGGAGCGCCCGTGCGAACGGAGGTGCGATGATAAAAGACGCCCGGCCTTTCATTACAGTGAAAGGCCGGGCGTCGTATTTGTCAGGGAATCCGCTTATTGATTCATCGTAACGAGCAGTTCTTCGTTCGAACGCGTGGATTCCATGTGTTTTTTGATGATCTCCATCGCTTCGCTCGAGTTCATGTCGGCCAGGTAGCGGCGCAACACCCAGATTTTCTGCAGAACCTCTTTGCTGAGCAGCAGGTCTTCGCGGCGCGTGCCGGAAGCGATGATGTCGACGGCCGGGTAAACCCGCTTGTTGGAGAGTTTGCGGTCGAGTTGCAGTTCCATGTTGCCGGTGCCCTTGAACTCCTCGAAGATCACCTCGTCCATTTTCGATCCGGTATCGATCAGTGCCGTTGCGATGATGGTCAGCGAACCGCGCTCCTCGGTGTTGCGGGCCGCGCCGAAAAACCGTTTGGGTTTGTGCAGCGCGTTGGCGTCCACCCCGCCCGACAGGACTTTGCCGGATGCCGGCTGTACGGTGTTGTAAGCTCGCGCGAGCCGCGTAATCGAGTCGAGCAGGATCACGACGTCGTGTCCGCATTCGACCATCCGTTTGGCTTTCTCAAGCACCATTTCGGCGACTTTTACGTGGCGCGAGGCCTGTTCGTCGAAGGTCGAGGCGACGACTTCGGCTTTGACATTGCGGGCCATTTCGGTCACTTCTTCGGGACGTTCGTCGATCAGCAGGACGATCAGGTAGACTTCCGGATGGTTGTCGGCGATTGCGTTGGCGATCGATTGCAACAGCATCGTTTTACCGGTTTTCGGCTGTGCCACGATCAGTCCCCGCTGGCCTTTCCCGATCGGAGAGAACAGATCGATCACCCGGGAGGACAGGTTATTGTGCCCGTTTCCGGTCAGGTTGAACTTTTCGGACGGGAACAGCGGGGTCATGTATTCGAATTGTACGCGGTCGCGGGTTTCGTCGGGACCGAGTCCGTTGATCCGGTTCACCTTGACCAGCGGGAAATATTTTTCGCCCTCTTTCGGCGGCCGGATGACGCCTTGTACCGTGTCGCCGGCTTTCAATCCGAATAGCTTGATCTGCGACGGCGAGACGTAGATGTCGTCCGGGGAGTTCAGATAGTTGTAGTCCGGCGAACGCAGGAAGCCGTATCCGTCGGGCATGATCTCCAGTACGCCTTCTCCCTGTACGCTGCCCAGGAACTCGTCTTTCGCATCCTTCTTGGAACCCGTTTTCGGGGATTCGTGCTGCGGTTCCGCGTGGCGTTCCGCATGATCCGTTCCCGGCAGGGTTTCCGGAACGGTCTCGGTCGGAACGATCTCCTGGCGTACGGGGGATTCGTTGTCATGGACGGGTTGTTTTACAGCGTCGTTCTGATCCGCCGTCGGCGTTTCCGGTTTCGTATAAACGATCCGGTTTCTTTTCCGGTCGCGTTCCATTTTGTTTTTTTCCGGACTGGCCGTGTAATTCCGCGCTTTCTGGTTTTCGCGGGGGGCTTCCGGATGGGCCGTTTTTTTCGCGTTCCGGGATTGTTCCGTTTCGGCCGCCGCAGGCTGCGGGTCTGCCGTTTCGGCGCGTGCCGCGTCTTCCTGTTTTTTCTCTTTTCCTGCGGCATTTTCCGCGAAGAACGGTTCGGATGGAATCGGGAGTTCGGTTTCCGGCTTTGTATCGGAGCCGACTCCGGTTACTTTGACGGCATTGATCTTTTTGCGTCTTTCCCGTTTTTGCGGCACCGGATGGTCGCTTTGCGGAGTTTCCGCGGGACTCGTTTCCTGGAGGGGGCTTTCGCCGCTTTCCGGCCGTTCCGACTGTTCGAGGATTTTATCGATGAGGGCCTGTTTGCGCATCTGGGCTTTGATACCCAACTTTTTCCCTATTTCACGCAATTCGGCAAGACTCTTTCCGCTCAATGCTTCTGCGTCATACATAGAATATGCTGTTTTTATTTATTTCAGTGATTTACGTTTGTCCGAACGGACAACGAAGACCATCGTTTAATGATGATACAAATGTAGCGGATTTTTTGAGAATAACAAAACGGAGGTCTATTTTTCGCTTCGCCGCAGGAATTCGACGGCTGCTTTCAGGTCGTCGGGCGTGTCGATCGCCAGGCTTTCCGAATGCGTTTCCGCCGCTTTGATGCGGAAGCCGTTTTCGAGCCAGCGGAGTTGTTCGAGCGATTCCAGTTTTTCGAGCGTGCCCTGCGGTAGTTCGGCGATCCGCCGCAGCACGCTGCTCTTGTAGGCATACAGGCCGATGTGCTTCAGGAATTTGTGGGATCGTTGCCACCGATCGCGCTCCGTGCCGCGCAGGTAGGGGATCGCCGAACGGCTGAAGTAGAGCGCATAGCCGTCGGTCGAAAGCACCACTTTCGGCGAGTTGGGGTTGAAGATGTCTTCGTGCGCGTCGAACGCTTTAACCAGCGTCGCGATTTCGGTGGCAGGATCGTCGAAACATCCGGTAATCAGCCGCAGCTGTTCTTCGGCGACGAACGGTTCGTCGCCCTGGATATTGACGACCGCGTCGAATCGTTTGCCGGTCGAAGCCTCGATGCGGTCGAGGGCTTCGCGGCAGCGGTCGGTTCCGCTGCGGTGTTCGGCGGAGGTCATAACGGCCTGTCCGCCGAATCCTTCGACGGTGCGGACGATCCGTTCGTCGTCGCTCGCCACGTAACAGTCGGAGAAAAAGGCGTGCGCTTTTTCGTAGACGTGCCGGATCATCGGTTTGCCCGCGAGGTCGGCCAGCGGTTTGCCTGGGAATCGGGTCGATGCGTACCGTGCCGGTATCAGTGCCAGGAATTTCATGTTTTTCGTTTTTTTAACGGCCGGAGAGCAGCGGATGCGGAAAGTTTTACCGGCCTGAATGCGTTGCAAATTTAACTTTTTTATAGTTTTGCGCCTACGGATATGGAAACAAATTATCGGATAAGCCCTTTTGTCGAACTGGGCAGGAGGTTGGCTCGGCAACTTGCCGGCGGGGAACTGGATGCGGTTGTCGCCCGTGCGATTGCCGAAAACGGCTGGTTTACGCGGCAGAGCGTCGCGCAGGCGATCGAAGCCATTTGCACCGATCTGCTCGACGAGACCGTGCTGCGGGACTGGCTCGCCCGTTATCCCCGTCCGGACGCTTCCGCCGTTCGGCGCGTCGGGATCGTTTTGGCCGGCAACATTCCGCTGGTCGGCTTTTTCGACCTGCTGTGCGTTTGCATTTGCGGGCACCGCTGTTTCGTAAAACCTTCCTCGAAGGATCGCGTGCTGACGGGTTATGTCGTGGAGCAGTTGCTTCGGATCGAGCCCGCAATGCCGGTCGTTCCGCTGGAAGAGGATACGCCGCTGGACGCCCTGATCGCGACCGGAAGCGATTCGACCCGGAGTTATTTCGGGAAGCGTTACCGGGAAATGCCGTCGCTGTTGCGCGGTAGCCGGTACAGTATTGCCGTACTGGACGGAACCGAAACGGAAGCGCAGTTGGAAGGACTTTCGAACGACGTTTTCCAATATTTCGGTTTGGGGTGCCGCAATGTCGGCCGGATTTTTGTTCCTCGCGGTTACGATCCGACGTTGCTGCGCGATGCGTTGTCGCGCTATCCGATGTCGCATCCGGGCTACCTGAACAATTACCGCCAGGCGCGGGCGCTGCGGATGCTCGACGGAGAGCCGCTGCTGGACGGCGGTTTTTTCCTGCTCCGCGAGAGCGACGAGCAGAGTCCGAACCTCAGCGAGATCGGGTATGCGTATTACGATGATCTGGACGGAATGGAGTCCTGGATACGGCGGCACGACGACCGGCTGCAGTGCGTCGTTTCCGAAGTCGTGGGCCACCCGCGCCGGGTCGGTTTCGGCCGGGCGCAGCATCCTTCGCCTACGGATTATCCCGACGGGACGGATGTGATCGCTTTTTTGCGGCGGATTTAAATAAGTTTGATTATATTTATTGGATATTAAAACGAACAGACCATGTCGATGATTTTTCAATTCAGGATGCTGTGCGACGAAGACGATTATTTCCTTCGCGAATACGAGGTGCCGTACGATATGACGCTCGCCGCTTTCCGGGATTTTATCAATAAGGATCTGCAATACCGTCCGGAAGAACTGACGTCGTTCTTCACGGCGGACGACCGTTGGAACAAGTTGCAGGAGTTTACGGCGATGGATATGGGCGCGACGGAGTCGGACGGGGAACTGTTGCCGCAGGCGATGGACCGCACGTTGCTGTCGCAGGTGGTTCGTAAAAAACGCGACCGGTTGATTTACCAGTTCGACGTGCTCGGCGACCGAGCGTTTTTCTTGGAACTGACCGAGGCCATGAAGGCGGAACCGGACAAGCGCTATCCGGCCGTAACGCTTGCCGAAGGCGATGCTCCCGACCAGTATCGTGCAGGGGCGGGAAGCGGAAGCGGTTCCGTTTTCGACGACGCGATGGGCGATTTCAGCGATTTCGCAGGCACCGACGGCTATGGCGATGACGAGTAACGTGGCAGGACGTAAGACGCTGGCGGTCGTTCTGGGAGCGACCGCAACGGGCAAAACCGGGGTCGGGATCCGTTTGGCGCAGGCGTTCGGCAGCGAGATCGTCTCTTCCGATTCGCGTCAGATCTACCGGGAGATGAGTATAGGCACGGCCAAGCCTACGGCCGAAGAGCTCGCTGCCGTGCCGCACCATTTCATCGATACGCGCAGCGTGAGCGAGGATTACTCAGCCGGACGCTACGAGGAGGATGCGCTCCGCCTGCTCGGGGAGTTGTTCGCAAAGCACGATCTGTTGTTTCTGGTGGGCGGATCGGGGCTCTACATCGATGCGGTTTGCGACGGAATGGACCCGTTGCCGGCTGTCGACGAAGAGTTGAGGCGGCGGTTGACCGAACGTTTCCGTGGGGAGGGGCTGGCTCCGTTGCTGGAGGAACTCGAAAAATACGATCCTGCGTATTACCGGCAGGTCGATCGTGAGAATCCGCACCGGGTGATCCGTGCGCTGGAAGTGTGCCTGCAAACGGGGCGGCCTTACAGCTCCCTGCGCCGGGGAGAGGGTAAACAGCGTCCGTTCGATATCCTGAAGATCGGGATCCGGATGCCGCGCGAGACGCTTTACCGGCGGATCGACGATCGGGTCGACGGGATGGTGGCCGAAGGTCTGGAACGGGAGGCGAGGGCGCTTTACCCGTTGCGGGACTGCAATGCGCTGCAAACGGTCGGCTACCGCGAGTTCTTCGGGTATTTCGACGGGAAGATCACCCGGGACAAGGCGATCGAGCTGATTAAGCGCAACAGCCGCCGGTATGCCAAGCGCCAGCAGACCTGGTTCGGCCGTGACGACCGGATCGAATGGTTCGACGGCGGGGAGGAATGCGCCGAATCGATCGAAAAGTACCTGCGAAAGTTTGTATAATCCCCGAATATCCCTATATTTGCGCTCCATGCGTAGAAATAGGGCGATGATGCTCGGATGGTGGAATAGGTAGACACGCAGGACTTAAAATCCTGTGGACAGCAATGTCCGTACGGGTTCGATTCCCGTTCCGAGCACTGTAAATAAAGTAGTTGCGATTTGCTTCGCAGCTACTTTTTTATTTGTCCCGCTATGTACATGAAAAATGCGCACAAGAGAGGTTTATTATATCATCTATTTGATAGTTTTTGTCTATTAAAACGTAATTGTACTTTCTCGAAACAATTGTGATTATATCTATTGGTTTTACTTATTTTCTCTCTTCAAATCAAATGGTCTATTGATAAATAGGTATATTTGTATTTCTCTGACAGCCTTTGTGCCGATAGGGTTTTCCTGTGTGTATTTTCTGCAATTAAAATAGCCGTGTTTCAAGTGTAAATATATGAAAATTAACGTGTTTGGTGTTTTTATGCAGTCTCTGTCTCCAGTACGTTAGCCGTAGGGACTGCGTCGGCTTACAGTATGTTCAATTCAAATAGGGAGGGGATTTCCCGTTTCTTCCCGGATAATTGGAAAGTCTCCGCGATACAGGAATGTATCGCGGAGACTTTGTTTTGCAACAGATCCGTTTTCCGGGGAAAAGTATTCCGTTTACAGCGAGACGCAGCAGTTGAGCGCTTCGAGGGCTTTCTTTTTGTCATTCCGGCGCAGTACGAACGAGATATCGCAGTTGTCGCCGTAAGAGATCATGCGCACGGGGATGTCTTTCAGCGAATCGACTATGCGGTGTTCGAATCCCACGTTGTACCATTTCAGGTCGCCCACGACGCATACCACGACCATGTCGTCTTCCACCGTAACGTCGGCATAACGGCTCAGGGCGGCGGCGATTTCCGGCAGGTGCTTCCGGTTGTCGATCGACAGGGATATCTCCGTGTCGGAAGTGACCATCAGGTCGATCGGGGTGTGCGAACGAGCGAAACAATGGAATACCTTGTCGAGGAAGCGGTAGCCCGGTACCTTGTAGGTGGAGCGTATTTTTAGGTAGGTTATATCGTCCTTGGCGGCCACCGCTTTGATTCGTCCCGTGTCGGCCGCCTCGGAGATCAGCGTGCCGGGTGCCTGTGGATCCAGCGTATTCAACAGTCGTACCGGGATGTTCTTTTGCCGGGCGGGCAGGATGCAGGTCGGGTGCAGGATTTTCGCGCCGAAATGGGCCAATTTGGAAGCTTCGTCGAAAGTGAGTCTGCGTACCGGAGAGGTTGCGGATACGATCCTCGGATCGTTGCTGTGCAGTCCGTCGATGTCGGTCCATATCTGGATCTCGCAGGCGTCCAGCGCGGCGCCGAGCAGCGAAGCGGTGTAATCGCTTCCGCCCCGTTGCAGGTTGTCTATTTCGCCCGAAGCGTTGCGGCAAATGTAGCCCTGGGTAATGAAAATCCGGTTGAGGGGATAACCGTTTATGGCTTTGCGCGCATGTTTCCGGATAAATCGCATGTCCGGCTCCCCGCATTTGTCCGTCCGTATGAAATCGACTGCCGGCAGCAGGGCGGCATGTACTCCCGTCTCCGCGAGATAAAGGTACATCAGCCGGGTTACGATCAGTTCCCCCTGGGCCAGAATGATTTTTTCTCCGGCGGCGGAAAAGGGTTTCCGGCAGATTTCTCTCACCAGCGAAAAGCTGTTCTGGATATGTTTTTTCGCCTTTCCCGCGCTTCCTGCGCGGCGGTAAAGCGCGTCGGCGACCGCCGAATACTTGTTTTCCAGGCGGGCGGCGTCGTCCAGCGCGCCGTCCATATCACCGCCGGACAGTTTCGCCGCGATCCCGGCCAGCGCGTCGGTCGTTCCCGACATGGCCGAAAGTACGACCACTTTGGGCTGTTCGTCGCTGATAAGTCGTGCGACGTGTTTGATTCTTTCGACGGAGCCTACCGAGGAGCCTCCGAATTTCAGGATTTTTATTTTCCCTTGCTCGTGATTCATTGGTTTGTTTTTTTGTTTGCGATTTGGTTCGCGGTTCCTATCGGACAATTGGAGTGCCGTTTTCCGGTGTCTTAGTTTGTGCTTTGAATGTCAGTGTTGTACGGGAACGAAAGGGAGCGTGCCGGTCTACCGAAATGAAAGGGCGCCTGTCGTTTTGATATACTTCGATATGGTTCCCGATTTGCCGTATGACAAATATTGTATATCTTCGCGGCATGACGACGACGTTTAAATCGGATTTGGTGCGGTAAACAATCTGTGTTTTTGATACGGATTGTCCTTTCGTTCGCTCTCGGATCGTTCTTTCCGGGAACAATTTTCGTATTGCTGTAATTTTAATTTTTAATCTGCGTGCGGTGGTGAACGGTATGGTTATGCCTTCACGCGTGCGCTAACATACCGAAGTAATGAGTAACGAGTATAAAACGATTCACGAATTTGATTTCAATTTAATCTGCGAATATTTTTCGAACGTAGAACGTCAGGGACCGGGCAGTCCCGAAGTGACTGTCCGGGCGCTGGGCTTTATCGACGGCCTGACCCCGCAATCCCGCATTGCCGATCTCGGTTGCGGGACGGGCGGACAGACAATGACGCTGGCGCAAAGAGCGCCGGGGCAGGTCACGGGGCTCGATCTCTTTCCCGATTTTATCCGGATATTCAACCGGAACGCCCGTGCGCTCGGCCTCTCCGACCGGGTGAAAGGGATCGTCGGCTCGATGGACGACCTGCCCTTCGGGAAGGAATCTCTGGATCTTATCTGGTCGGAAGGCGCTATCTACAACATCGGTTTCGAGCGGGGATTGAAAGAGTGGCGCGACTATCTGAAAACGGGCGGATATATCGCCGTTTCCGAATGTTCGTGGTTTACCGCCGAACGCCCCGCCGAAATCCACGACTTCTGGATGGCGCATTATCCCGAAATAGATACGATTCCGAACAAAGTCGCCCGGATGCAGGACGCCGGTTATGTTCCCGTCGCGACCTTTGTTCTGCCGGAAAACTGCTGGACGGAGCATTTCTTTTTTCCGTGCGTCCGGATACAGGACGCGTTTCTGCAAAAACATGCGGGCAGTAGAACCGCTGAAGAATTTATTGCCGGTCAACGCCGCGAAATGGAATCGTACCGCAAATACAAGGAATTTTACGGTTATGCGTTTTATATCGGGAAGAAAATTTAAGTAACTTATCGCGGAGATCGTCGCCGGAGACGGTCGCATACGACCGTAGAGGGGCTTGGACGTAAGGACACTTTCCGTATGAAGGCTCGCGAGGCCGACAGGAAAGGAATGTCCGGGCGTTCTCTCCCTTTCTTTTTTATAGTTTTGCCGTAGCGCCTTGTCGCGGACGCATGGGCGGAGGTTTCCGACGCTCGGCTCGATCGTCGTCGGGTTTCTTTCGCACCGGGAGCTGCTGTGGATCGAGGCCCGGCTCCGCGACGCGGTTTCCCGTTTCGTCCGTTCCGCTTCGTCGTCTTCCGGATACGCTTCCCGCGGTCAGGGCTTGTGCCCGCAAACGCGGCTGCGCCGGGGATTCCCCCGGCGGACGGGTAGTCCCGTCTGGGGAAGGACGTGCCGGCCGGAAAGTCCGACCGGAGCGGAATCCGGTCCGTTTTTGCCGGGCGGCAGCGCAACACGGTTGCGTCCGGATACGTTCCTGTAAAAAAAGAGGCAATATTTTTGCGGGAATGATGAAGTGGATTTTAATCGTACAGGCGGTACTGATGCTGTCGTGTACCCAATCGAATGGGCAGACTATGAAAAAAGAACTGACTCCCGAGGAGAAGCGCGTGATCGTCGGCAAGGGAACCGAAGCGCCGTTCTCCGGCGAATACTACCGTTTTAAAGGAAAAGGAACTTACTGTTGCAAACAGTGTGGCGCGCCGTTGTACCGCTCTTCGGACAAGTTCGACTCCGGATGCGGCTGGCCGAGCTTCGATGACGAGATCGCGGGGGCCGTCAAGCGGGTTCCCGATGCGGACGGGCGTCGGACGGAGATCGTCTGCGCGAAATGCGGCGGCCATCTCGGTCATGTTTTCGAGGGCGAGGGACTCACCCCGAAGGATACGCGACACTGCGTCAACTCGGTTTCGTTGCGGTTCGTGCCGGAAGAGACCGAAGGAGCGGAACGGAAAACCGAAACTGCCGTTTTCGCCGGCGGTTGTTTTTGGGGCGTGGAGCACCTGATGGGCAAGACGCCCGGCGTCCTTTCGATCGAGTCGGGCTATACCGGTGGAAAGACCGGGCATCCGACTTACCGCGAGGTCTGTTCGCATACGACCGGCCATGCCGAGGCCGTTCGTATCCGGTTCGATCCGGCCGTCGTGTCTTACGAGACGCTGGCCCGTCTGTTTTTCGAAATACACGATCCGACGCAGGTCGACCGCCAGGGACCCGACGTCGGGGATCAGTATCGTTCGGAGATTTTTTACACGACTCCCGAGCAGAAACGGACGGCTCTCGAACTGATCGGGCGGCTCCGAGCGAAAGGGTACGACGTGGTGACGAAACTCTCTCCCGCGACCACGTTCTGGAAGGCCGAAGATTACCATCAGAATTATTACGACCGCAAAGGCGCGTCGCCCTATTGCCACCGGTATGTCAAGCGCTTTTAGGCCCCGGACACCGTTTTCGGGCGGATTCTGTCCGGATTCGTTAAAAAGAGGACATAATCCGTTATGATTTTACGGATGTCTCTGTGGAACATGCCGGTAATAATATTTAACTTGTGCTCTGTTCTTCCGGGGTGTCCGCAGCGGGGGCGATTCGCGAATTCCGGCCCGGAACTCGGGGCTTCGGGAGAACGGATATTTTTATAACTTTTATAAAATATAACTATTGAATCAGGGCAAAGTTTACCTTAAGTTTCGTTGTACTGCGAAAGTCGCCGCTCGCGTTGCGATCGAAGGTTTGAATCCTAAGTGGCGGCTCGAAGACATATCCGGATCGTAGCGGATATCGAGGAATGAAAGGGGGGCCGGATCAGAATGAATCCGACCCCCTTTTTCGCGCTCTTTTTTGCATTTTCGCGAAGAAAAGGTTATATTTGTAAATGTCATATAACCTACTGACCCATGAAAGAGGATTTTAAATTAAGTCGTAGAGATTTTATCAAAAGTTCCGCGTTGGGAACTTTGGGCGTTTTGAGTACGGTCGGCGTGCCCGCTTTGCTGACGGGTTGCTCGTCGCCGAAGAAAAAAGTAACGGTAACGGTTCCCGAGATACTGGCCAGCGCGCCGGAAGGCCGTCCGCTGAAAGCGGGGCTGGTCGGCTGCGGAGGCCGCGGCACCGGAGCGGCTTGCAATTTTTTGGATGCCGGTCCCGGTTTGCAGATCACGGCTCTGGGAGACGTGTTTCCCGACAAGCTGGACGCGTGCCGGAAGACGCTGAAAGATAAGGGACAGGAGATAACCGACGAAAATTGCTTCCTCGGTTTCGACGCCTACCAAAAAGTGATCGACTCGGGCGTGGACGTCGTGCTGCTGTGTACGCCTCCGGTATTCCGCCCGATGCATTTCGAATATGCCATCGAAAAGGGCAAGCACTGTTTTATCGAGAAACCGTGCGCAGTGGATCCCGTAGGGGCCAAACGGGTTCTGGTTACGGCTAAAAAAGCCGATCAGCAGGGACTGTCGGTTATCAGCGGTACGATCCGTCGTTCGCAGAAGGATTGCATCGAGACGTACCGTCGCGTAGCCGAAGGCGCTATCGGAGACATCGTATCGGCGCATGTGACGCGTTTGGGCGGGGCGCTGTGGTACATCAACCGCAGACCCGAATGGAACGACATGGAGTACATGCTGCGCAACTGGGTGAATTTCTGCTGGACTTCCGGAGATCTGGTGGTCGAACAGTTCGTTCACGAGATCGACATGATGAGCTGGTTCATGGGCGATAAGACGCCTGTCCGGGCTGAAGCCACCGGTGGCCGCCAGCGCCGTGTCACGGGCGATATGTACGACTTTTTCAGCATCGAATACGTATATGACAACGGCTTGCGCGCGCACTGTACGTCGCGCCAGATCAACGGTTGCGATACGACGCACAACGTGATGGTGTACGGAACGCAAGGGTACACGAATTGTTTCGATACGATTTACAACCTCGACGGCACCATTGCCTGGCAGTACCCGAAGCCTGCGCCGGAGGATCCCGACCAGTCGATGGCCGTTCCCGATCCGTATGTGCAGGAACTGATCCGCCTGGTGACGGCTATCCGTACCGATACGCCGGTGAACGATGCCGAGCAGCACGTCAAATCGACGCTGATGGCGATGATGGGACGGCAGTCGGCCTATACGGGCAAATTCGTAACCTGGGACGAGATCATGGCTTCCGAAATGAAACTGGGCCCCGAAACCTACGAATTCGGTCCGGTGCCGGGGATTCCCGAAACGCCTCCGGTAGCAGGATCGCCGGCCTGATAATCTGAAACCTAAAACGATACAGTTATGCACCGCAGAGATTTTTTGAAAAACGCCCTGCTGGCCGCAGGAGTTCTGTCGTTTCCGTATTTGCGCGCCGGTGTGCTAGCCGATTCCGTGTCGGTTCCTGCCGATGACAAGGAGCCGGTTTCCGGCGATTTCCGTAAGTCGATCATGTGGGGAACGGTGGGCATGGAGGGTTCCGTGCTGGACAAGTGCAAGGCGATCAAAGTCGCGGGTTACGACGGAATCGAGCCCAATAGCCACATGGATCGCGATGAAGTGCTGGCCGCCATGCGGGAGACCGGTCTCGTGGCGTCGAGCGTCTGCAACGTCCACCATTGGGCGAAACCGCTCTCGCATCCGGATGCCGCCGTGCGGCAGGAGGGGATCGACGCGATGATCGTCGCGATGGAAGACGCGAAGGCGTACGGTACCGACGCCGTGCTGCTGGTGCCGGGTATCGTCAACGAGGAGGTTAGCTATGACGATTGCTGGAACCGTTCGACCGAATGTATTAAAGAGTTGATCCCTACCGCCGAAAAGCTGGGGGTCAAAATCTGCATCGAAAACGTGTGGAATAATTTTCTGTTGAGTCCGGTCGAGGCGTGCAATTACGTCGATCAGTTCGAAAGCCCGTATGTGAAGTTTTATTTCGACTGCGGCAATATCCTGGTTTACGGATGGCCCGAGCAGTGGATCGACATTCTGGACAACCGGATCGGACGTATCCATATCAAGGAATTCAGCCGCAAGGAAGCGGACTCCAAAGGGAGGGGAGCCGGGTTCGGCGTGTCGTTGACCGAGGGCGACGTGAATTGGAGCAAAGTGATGGAAGCGGCCCGCAAGCATTACCGGGGCGGATGGCTTACCACCGAGCAAGGGAACAGCGCTTCGGCGGAAGCGCTGGCAGATCTTTGCGCCCGGCTCGACCGGATCGTTGCTTTGTAGTTTATTGATTGAATCCGATAAACCGATGGAAAAAAGAGCGGTCACCGCCGTCGTGCTGGGAGCCAGCGGGCGCGGAAAATTGTACGGCGATTATGCGCTGGAGCATCCCGAAGACCTGAAGATCGTCGGCATCGCCGAGTTAGTCGATCTACGCCGTACGATGTACGGGGACAAATACGGCGTTCCGGTCGAAAACCGGGTCGCAACGTGGCAGCAGATGCTCGACCGGCCTAAATTCGCCGATGCGGTCATTATCGCGACGCCCGACCACCTGCATTACGAACCCTGTATGAGGGCGCTCGACCTGGGTTACGATATCCTGCTCGAAAAGCCGATCGCGCAGACGTTCGACGAGTGCCGCCGGCTGGTCGCCCATGCCCGCGACAAAAAGAAGATCGTCTGCCTGACGCATGTGCTGCGCTATTCGCCCTATTTCCTGAAGCTGAAAGAGATAATCGATACCAAACGGATCGGCGACCTGGTGAGCATCCAGCATTTCGAGCCGGTGGATCATATCCATATGTCGCATTCGTATGTGCGCGGAAGCTGGCACGATTCGGTCAAAAGCACGCCGCTGGTGCTTGCCAAATCGAGCCACGACCTCGATATTCTGTACTGGATGATCGGGAAGCCCTGTCGCCGGATAGCGGCCTTCGGCGGCCTGAAACATTTTAAGTCGGAGAACGCTCCGAAAGGGAGTACCGAACGTTGCACGGACGGATGCGCCGCAGAGGCGACCTGCCCGTTCTCCGCGTTGAAAATCTACTATCGCGACCGAACCTGGCTGTACGTATTCGACCTGCCGGAGGAGGAGCCCGAACGCGGCGAAGCGATTCTCCGTTACCTGCGTACGACCGATTACGGCCGTTGCGTTTACCGTTGCAGCAACGATCAGCCGGATCATTACGTGGCCAGCATGGAGTTCGCAGGCGGCGTGACGGTAAACTTTTCGATCGAGGCTTTTACCTCTTACATGGGGCGTCGTACCCGCATCATGGGAACGCGCGGCGATATCGTCGGCGATATGGAATCGTTCACGCTGACCGATTTCGCGACCGGCGAAAAGACGGTTTACGATGCGAATGCGATCGATGCGGAGAATTACAAAGGAGCCGGTCACGGCGGCGGCGACGCCGGCATGATCCGCGATTGGATCGAAGCTGTCCGCAGGCAGGATGCGACGATCATGAGCACTCCGCTCGACGACTCGCTCGAAAGCCATGCGATCGCTTTTGCCGCCGAACGGAGCCGCAAAGAGGGACGTATCGTCGAGCTCGGATAACTAACGGCGGTAAAGGAAGGGGGGGCGGTCGGTTTCCCGAAGTGTGGAGGAAAATCCCTCGCGCGAAATTTTCCGACCGGATAAGGTTTCCGGTTTTTTCTGTTCTGAATTTAAAACGGCCGCAGGATTTTTAAATCCTGCGGCCGTTTTCAGTCGGTTTTGCGTCCGGCTTATTTCAAAAAATCTTTTACGGCCTGCCAGGCCCGTAGTTTCTTCTCCAACGGAACGGCGTGTGCCGGACTGGTCGACGGCAGGATGATCCGTGTGATTTCCGGATCGACATTCGGAAAATAACGTTTGAAAAGCCGCGCGGCATACTGCCCGTTGAAAGCGATTGTGCGGATCTGCGGGTATTGCCGTAGCAGTTCCCCGATGCGGTTCGGTGCTTCGTTGCTGATGTTGCTGTCGAGGCTGCCGTCGCGCTCGCACCGGCGGCAAACGTCCCAAAGCGCGATTCGCGTCTCCAGCAGCATAGCTTTCCGATGCTGGTACGCGTCCGGAAGTTCCTGTCCGCAGAGTGCGGCCATGATGGGCCAGAATGCGTTGCGCGGGTGTCCGTAATATTGTTGTTTGCGCAACGACTCTTCGCCGGGCATCGTTCCGAGTACCAATATCCGGCAGCCTCCGTCGACGATCGGGTCGAAACTGTGGATCAATTTTCCCATGTTCTCTGTTTTTACGGCCTGAAGTCCGGTCGTTCGGACTTCAGGTCGATACAAAGATACGGAAAAACAGGGCAGCCGGGAGGTTCCCGTCTATTTTTTGCCAGGGGTTGGCATACAGGGCCGTAGTAGACCGCGCCGCCGAGGTGAGCCTCTTTTACGATCGTACGGCCGGACAAAAAAGAGGCGACTTGTTCGCTGATGGCGGTGGTTTCGGGGATTTCGAGCATGACGAGGACGGGGTGGTTATTCCCCGAGATAAGAAATAATTTCGGGTTTATCCGATCGTTTTACGGATCGTGTCGGCGACTCGCTGCATCAGCCATTTCGGGGTGGATGTCGCGCCGCAGATGCCGACCGATCGGCAGTCGTCGAACCACTCTCTTTGCAGTTCTTGTTCGTCCTCGATGTTGTAGCAGCGCGGATTGGCTTCCGTACAGGTTTGATACAGCACTTTCCCGTTCGAACTTTTCCGGCCGCAGACGAAGATTACGACGTCGAACCGCCGGACGAACTCTTTTAGGTGCGGGTTCCGGTTCGAAACCTGCCGGCAGATCGTATCGTTGACGGTCACCTGCGACGGGTCGGCGGAGCGTTCCAGGATGGTTCGGTGCACCTCTTCGAACAGGGCAAGGCTCTGCGTGGTTTGCGACAGCAGGTAAACGGGTCTCGTGAAGTCGATGTTGTCCAGGTCGTCGAGCGTTTCGATGACGATCGCATCCCCGTCGACCTGTCCGGTCAGGCCGACCACTTCGGCATGACCCCGTTTGCCGAGGATCACGACCTGGCCGTTGCAACCGCTCATTTGTTCGTGTGCCTTTTTGACCAGCGTTTGCAGGCGGGCCACCACCGGGCACGTAGCGTCGATCAGGCGGATACGGTGGGCCGCTGCCAGCGCATAGGTCGTCGGCGGCTCCCCGTGCGCGCGGATCAGCACCGTCTGTCCGTCCAACTCCGGAAAATGGCTGTGTGCGATGGTTTCAAGCCCGAGCTTCTCGAGTCGCTGGACTTCGACGCGATTGTGTACGATATCTCCCAGCGAAAAGACCTTGCCGAGTTCTGCGAGCGATTCCTCCGCCTTGGTGATGGCTTTGACCACTCCGAAACAAAATCCCGATTTGTCGTCTATTTCGATGTACATGGAGCGCAGGTTATTTTTTCGATCCGCCGCATCACCCAATCCATTTGCTCGGGGAGGGTCATGTGGCTGTTGTCCAGGACGACGGCGTCTTCGGCCTGCCTGAGCGGGCTGACGGCGCGCGTCTGGTCGGCATGGTCGCGCTCGCGCAGGTTTCGTTCGACCTCTTCCAGCGACACTTTTTCGCCTTTGACTTCCAGCTCCTTGTAGCGCCGTTGCGCGCGGATCGCCGGGTCGGCCGTCATGAAGATTTTCAGTTCGGCGTCCGGGAATACGACGGTGCCGATATCGCGTCCGTCCATCACGATCCCTTTCTGCCGTCCCAGTTGCTGCTGCTGCCGGACGAGTTGCTCGCGTACGGCAGCAATGCCGCTGACTTTGCTGACCAGGTCGCTGACTTCGATGCTGCGAATCCGTTTTTCGACGTTTTCGCCGTTCAGGAAGATATCGCTCGCTCCGCGTTCGGAGTTGAATGCGAACGTGATCTCTATCTCGGGAAGCATCGCGATCAGCAGCGCTTCGTTCACGTCCCCGTCCTGTACGGCGCCGTGCCTCAGGCCGTACAGCGTTACGGCCCGGTACATCGCTCCGGTGTCGATGAATACGTAGCCGATCCGCGCGGCGATCTCTTTCGCAAAAGTGCTTTTGCCGCACGATGAAAAACCGTCGATCGCGATAACGATCTTTTTAGTAGGGGAATATTTCATGGACAGGTACTTTCATGTGAATGAAGATGGATAAAATGGCTGCGGCTCCGAGCATCACGATGACGCTTCCCGATATCCGGTTCATCCACAGCAGGTGGCGGGGCCGGAATTTGCGACGCAGAAAGCTGATGCAGAACGTCAGCAAGAACCACCACAGCGAAGTGCCGCACAGCACGCCGAGGATCATCAGCAGGCCGTTGGCGTACGGGATTCCTTCGTGGTTGACGCCGAGCGCCGCGAACAGCGCGACGAAGATCAGGATATAAGCCGGATTGGCCAGCGTAATCAGCAACACCGACAGGTAGTCGCTCCACAGGTTGCTGCCTTTGCCGGCCCGGTTGCGGCGGATCTGCCCGACCGGATTTTTCAGCAGGATGGTCATGCCTACGATAATGACCGAGATGCCTCCGAGCACTTTGATGATAACCATGTTGTCTTCGATGAAAGAGAGCACGACCGTCAGCGAAAACAAGGCGACGGTAGCGAAAAGCGTGTCGGCGGAGGCGGCTCCCAGACCCGATACGAATCCCGAACGCTGGCTTTTGCTCAGTGTCCGCTGGATGCACATCACGCCGATCGGCCCCAATGGAATGGAGGCCAGAAGTCCGATAACGATTCCTTTCAAAAAAACTTCAAAACCCATAAATCATGCGTTTTCACGGAGATTTCGCAGTTGCGGCCGCGAAATCTTTCATGCAAAAGTAATAAATATAATCTATCTTTGCAGAACAGAAAAAGCGAAAAGATGGGAAAACGTATTCTTTGTTTGCTGCTCAGCGTGGCGTTGTTTTCGATCCCGTGGCTCGGGGGAACTTCCCTGACGCTGTTCGTGGCTTTCGTCCCGCTGTTGTGGATTCAGAGCGACGTGGCCGCGAAAACGGGACGAAGGGGGAAGCCGTTGCGATTCTGGCCCTATGCGGTGGCGACTTTCACGCTGTGGTGGCTCGCGACGGTCTGGTGGGTCGGTTTCGCGGCCGTGATCGGGGTCGTTGCGGCGACGGTGACCGGAACGGTATTGATGTCGGGGGCCTTTCTGATCTACCATGCCGTCTGGCGCAGGGCCAAACGGGCGCTGGCCTACACGGTGTTGGTCAGCGGTTGGATCGCTTACGAATATCTTTTCCTGAACGGCGAGATCTCGTTCCCGTGGCTGGTGCTCGGCAACGGGTTCTCGATGGACGTGAAGTTAGTGCAGTGGTACGAATACACCGGTGCGCTCGGCGGATCGCTGTGGGTGCTGGTGGTGAACCTGCTTGTGTTCGAAGCGTGGAAACGGCGACGCGAGCCCGTCCGGTGGATCGCTCCGGCGGTGGCGTTGCTGCTGCCCGCGGTCGTTTCGCTGATTATGTATGCCACATACGAAGAGCCGTCCGAACGGACGAAAATAACGGTCGTTCAGCCGAATATCGACCCTTACCATGAAAAATTCGTTTTGAAGCAGAGCGAACAGAACGAACTGTTGATCGGGTTGATGGACCAGGCGCCGCAAGACGCCGACCTGATCGTGGCTCCGGAAACGGCGATCGATGAATATTTCTGGGAAGAATACCTGGAACGGACGCCTTCGATGCTGCTGTTTCACGATTTTATCCGGCAGCGCAAACCGGGGACGATGGTGGTGACCGGTGCGAATACGTATGTTCCTTACGATTCCGAAGAGACCGCGTCTCCTACGGCGCGCGAGCGGGGCGGACAATGGTACGATGTTTTCAACACGGCGTTGGGGCTCGATTCGACGGAAGCGATCAAAATACACCATAAAGGGAAACTGGTGATCGGGGCGGAGATGCTCCCTTATTATTCGGTAATTCGAAAATGGAAATTCTTATTCGTCGATCTGGGCGGACTGTCCGGACAGATCGGATACGGGAAAGTGCGCAAGGTGTTTACCGCTCCGGGCGGCGTCCGTGCCGGGCCGGCGATCTGTTACGAGGCGGTTTACGGCGAATATTTCACCGAGTTCGTTCGCAACGGGGCGCAGGTGATGTGCGTGATTTCGAACGACGGCTGGTGGCGGGATACGCCCGGACATCGCTATCTGTTCGCTTATTCGCGGTTGCGGGCCGTCGAAAACCGGCGTAGCATCGCCCGCAGCGCCAATACCGGTATTTCCGGATTCATCGACCAGCGCGGCGACGTGTTGCAAAAACTCGGATGGGACCAGCGCGGAGCGCTGACCGATTCGTTGAGCCTGAACGACAGGATGACTTTTTATACCCGTTACGGGGATGTGATCGGTCGGGTGTCGAGCTATGTGTTCGTGCTGGGCCTGCTCTATTTCATGGCCTACCGTTTCCGGCGGAAGAGCCATATCGTCGATTAAAAGTGTACCTTCCGGTTTTTGCCCGGAAGGTTTTGTTTGTCCAAATAGTATTCGAATGACTTATCAGCAGACGCTCGATTTTTTGTATAATTCGCTGCCGGTGTTTCAGCACGTCGGCGGTAGCGCTTACAAGGCCGGATTCGATAATATCGTGGCGCTGGAGGAGGCTTTGGGGAATCCGCACCGCAAAATCCGCAGCGTTCACGTAGCCGGGACGAACGGTAAAGGCTCCGTGTCGCATATGGTCGCTTCGACGCTGACGGCGGCCGGATATCGGACGGGGCTTTTCACTTCGCCGCACCTGAAGGATTTCCGGGAACGCATCCGGATCGACGGACGAATGATTTCCGAGGAGGAAGTGATCGGTTTCGTCGAACGGAATCGCGGGACGATCGACCGGGTGCAGCCTTCGTTTTTCGAGATCACTACGGCCATTGCATTCGATTGTTTTGCGCGGCACGAGGTCGATGTAGCGGTGGTCGAAGTCGGAATGGGCGGCCGTCTCGATTCGACCAACATCATCCGTCCGTTGGTGAGCGTCATTACCAACATCGGTTACGATCACACGCAGTTTCTCGGCGATACGCTCGAAGAAATCGCCGGCGAAAAGGCCGGGATCATCAAGGAGGATACGCCGGTGGTCGTCGGCGAAAGCCGGATCGAAACGCAGCTCGTTTTTATCGACAAAGCCAAAGCATCCCGCGCCCCGATTCTCTTTGCCGACCAGACCTACCGGGTGCTCGGACAGATTTCCCGGCCGCAGGGACAGTCTTTCGAAATCGAAAACCGGCTGGACGGCTCTCGCTTCCGGATCGACAGCGATCTGCCGGGACTGTATCAGCGCAAGAACGTATTGACGGCGCTGACGGCGCTGGACGTACTGAACGGGGCGGGCGGGCTTTCCATCTCACGGGAACAGGTGTTTCGGGGAATTGCGACGGCGGCCCGGACGACCGGGTTGATGGGACGCTGGCAGCAGTTGGGCGAACGCCCGCTGGTTGTGTGCGATACCGGTCACAATGAAGCCGGAATTACGGAAGTGGCGGCGCAGCTTGCCGCGCAGCATTATCGCAAACTCTTGATGGTCGTCGGCTTCGTCGAGGACAAGGACTTGTCGAAGGTATTGCCGCTGTTGCCGAAAGATGCTTACTATTTTTTTACCCGGGCGGCGATCCGGCGCGCGCTCGACGAAAAAGAACTGGCGCGGCGCGCGGGAGCGTACGGATTGCGCGGGGAATGCGTCGGAAGCGTTTCCGAGGCGCTCCGTTTGGCCAGGTCGCAGGCCGGCCCGGAAGATCTGATATTCGTCGGCGGTAGCACGTATGTCGTGGCGGAGATCATCTGATCTTTGTCGGGGATAAAAACGATCAGGCCGGCACTCGTTGGGGTGCCGGCCTGATCGTTTTTCGGGAAGAATCTATTTGACCGTGTAGATAAAGTTGAAACGCGCTCCCGGCGCAGCGTCGCCGCAGGTATAAAACTGCGAGGCGTTGTATTCGGGTTTGCCCGATTCTGTATTTTTCGGCATGTTGTCCACCCATTTGAATTCGAGGTCGATTTTATCCTTGATTCCGAGTACCGACCGTTTCATCCGAATCGCCATTTTGTTGCCTTTGACGACGTAATCGAAATCTCCGGCTTTATCCCATTCGCATTTGCCTCCGACGTTTTTCGAGACGGTTCCGGTCGATGCGTCCGGCGTTTCGTAATTGACGACGTAGTCGTAGCCTTCCCATCCGGTCGATTTGTTCCGGTCGATGTCGATGAAAAGCATCATCCAGTTTTCGTCCTGCGGAGAAGTCATCGCCGAAGCGGTTTCGACATAGAAGTAGATGTATTCGGCATCGCGGGCGATTTTCGCATCGACGATATCGTTGCGTCCCAGCGAGCTGTTGTAATACTTGTCGGCATGCCCGGCGTGGGCCCGCTTGATCGCGTTTCCCTTGTAGTGCCTGAAGTCGGGTTTCACGTCTGTCCAAGCTGCCATCGAGTCGAGTTTGATCGTTTTGGTTTCCGACGCATATTCGCGCTGAGTCATGCCTTTGAATTTACGCACGTTCTGGATCAGTTGGTAATAATAGGTGTCTCCCCTGTAATTGCCGTCGGCGTCCCACCATTCGTTGTTCGGTTCGATGTCCCGGCTGTGTTCCCAATCGAATTGGTCGACGAACGAGAACGGGTCGCCCTGCCATCCCGTATCCCATTTCCCGGCGATGTATTCGTTCCATCCGGTGACGAAAATCAGGTACGGATCGAGCTGGATGCCGCGGTCCCATTGTTCCTGGAAATTGGCTCCGTACAGGTAAGAGTCCGGGCGCGTGTCCCAACTTTTGTTCTTTCCCGTGTAGCTTCGTCCCAACGTACCGGGAATATTGAATGCGCTGGCATGGTAGTAGTTCGAAGCGCAGGTATTCTGGGCTACGCCGACCGCTACTTCCTCGTTATAGGCGTATTTGTTCTGCGGGTAAATCTCCAGCCAGCCCCACTGGGTGTTGTTCGAAGGGCCGTTGACGTAGTCCGCCTGACCGGGCCGGAATGTGAAGAAATTCTTCATTTCACGGTCTTCGGCGTTGTTCGTCGGGATGTTGTCGTTATAACCCATCAGCATCGGCTTGCCCTGCCAGGTGAACCAGAGGTTCTGGTATTTGCGGACTTTATACACGTCGTTGTACAGCCTTTTGATCATGTCGTACGATGCGTCGCTCGGCCCGAAAGGAAGCAGGAACGAAATTTTCGGGACTTTCACGCCGTCCTTACGCGCCTGATCCCAGGTTTTCATCAGGGCATTGTAAGACTCGTCCCACAGGAACGGCGCGTTCGTGCAGTCGAAGAACACGACGTCGACTCCGGCGTCGGCGAGCATTTCGGCATGTTTGCGCAGTACGTACGGGTCGGTCGTCCGGTAATAGCCGAACAGCGGTTCGCCCCAGAAGTGCGTATTGCTGCCTCCGCGGTCCCATACCGGGTTGTCCTTCTCCTTGATGGCATTGGGGTTCTCTTTCAAAATTTGGGAAATATTTCCGACCGTACCGTAACTGACCATGTTGGGGTTGTGCCACGTCCAGTAGAACATGGCTATGTATTTGTTTTTCTTTTTTGTGCCGGCCTGTTCGTAGTCGGGCAGTTTGCGTCCCAGCGGATCGGTGGCCGTCCACAGGTCGCTGTTTACCTGCGCTTCTTCGTAAACAGGACCGGGCGTATTGCCGCCGTTATCGCCTCCTTCGCCGCCGTCGCCTTTCTCCGGTTCGTCTTTCGAGCAGCCCGCCAGCAGAGCCAGCATCATCGCCAGAACGGATAGCCTTAAAAAATTTTTCATACGTATCATACATTTGAAATTTTAGGGAAATTGGTTAATAGTTGTATTCGTAAAATTACAAAAATATTTTTTCGGGACAACCGGATTCCGGCAAGAAACGTTCTGCCGGAATCCGGCCGATCCGAAGATTTTACTTTTTGAATTGGTAACGGTAACGGAACCGCCCGTTCGGGGCGGCGTCTCCGTCGGTCAGGCACTCTTGGATGTCGCCTTTGGATACGGCGTTGTCGATCCATTTGAAGTCGATCTTGAAGTCCCGGACGTTTTTGATTCCGAGGCTCGCCATCGGGATCGCGAGTTCCATTTCGCTGCCTTCGACCCGGTAGCTGATCTCCTGCTGCGTTTCCCAGTTCCAATTGCCGCGGCATACGGCCAGCGAGGTGGTCGTTTCGTCGGTCACCTCGCCGTTGATCATATACTGGAAATGTTCCCAATTCGGCTTGTCGCTTCCGATTACGTTGATAAACAGTCGCATCCAGTTCTTGTCCTTGTACGGCGTGATATCCGACGCGGTTTTTACGTAAAAGTAGAGGTAAGTGCCGTCATTAGCGACTTTCGCCTGGACGATGTCGTTGCGGCCGGTCGTATTGACCAACTGTCCCATGCGTCCGTATCCGAAATGATTCCGGAAAGCGATGTCGCCCTTGTCGTCGGCGTAAGCCGCCTGCACCGGTTTCCATTCGTCGGTTTGGCCGTCGATCCGGATGGTGTCCGTCGTCGTGAACGTAGGCGACGGTTTGGTTCCTTTGAAACGACGGATGAAGTCGGCCATCTGGTAGTAATAATTATCTCCGTAATCGCCTCTCAGCGGTTCGATGTCGCGGCTGAACTCGTGGTTGTACTGGTCGACGAAGTAGGAGCCGCCGGCGGGCAACGGTTTGCCCAGCATGTAATCTCCGCCGCTTTTGGAGATAAACCGTTGGGCGACCCATTCGTTCCAACCCGTAAAGAACAGGAATTGCGGATCGAGGGTATACGCCCTTTCGAACTGCGCCTTGAAATGGATGCCTTCTCCCGAACGCAGGGCGCTCGGTCCCGGCTGCACCTGGGTGTTTACGTTGTAACTGCGGCCGATGTTCGAGGTGGGGTGGGTCGCCGGCATCACCGAAACGCATTCGCGGATGCCGTTGTGCGTGCCTACTTTTTGCGGGTAGACCGATCCCCAGGGCCATTTGTCTTCTCCGTTGCCGAACCAGGCGTCCGCCGAACTGTTGTTGCTCAGAAACCAGGCGTGGCGGATCGTAAAGAATCCTTTGACGGTCGACGAAACTTCGTCCGGGTTACAGAGCAGCAGCGGTTTGTGATCCCATTGGAACCAGAGGTCTTTGTACAGTCCCCGCAGGTAAATGTCCCGGTACACGGAATGTGCTGTCTCAGATGCGCCGGAGTGCACAACGAACGCGAATTGGGGCGTTTGAGAGCCTTCTTTGCGCATCGCCGTATAGACGTCTCCTACCTTTTTGACTACGTCGAGGTAGGTGAATCCGTTGGTTACGTCGAACAGCACCACGTCGACGCCGGCATCGCTGAGCATCTGGGCGTGTTTGCGGATGACCCATTCGTCGTCGGATACGTAGTACCCCATGTAGGGTTCTCCCCAGTGATGGAAAATGTTTTCGGGCCCCAGTGCCGGATCGGTCGGATTCGCATTGAGCAGCTTCTGGATGTCGTAAGGACTTTCCACATCGGTTGCGGACGGCTTCTGAACGCCGCCCGTGTAGGTCGGCAATCCGGTGTCGTACGAGTGGCATCCCAGCCACAGGAAGTAAAAAATGCCCACTGTTTTTTCTCCGCGGGTTTCGGGCGTTTCGTAATTCACGCCGGGTTCGATGGTTCTGTCGAGGCCGTCGACCGACGTCCACGACAGGGGATCCACTTCGGCGATCACTTCTTCGGCGGGAGGCGTGGGATCGGGTCCGGGGTCTGGCCCTGGACCCTGGTTATCGGAATTTGTCTTGTCGTCTTTGCACCCGACGGTCAGCAGCGTGCAAAGGAGCACGCAAACGAATTTGTTCATGGGTGTGTTTTAGGTTATTAAAATTCAGACGTTTTTATTTTTTAAATTGGTAGCGGTAGCGGAAGCGTCCGTTCGGCGCGGCGTCTCCGTCCGAGAGACATTCCTGGATATCGCCTTCTTCGACCGCATTGTCGATCCATTTGAAGTCGATCGCGAAATCGTTCGCATTCGCGATTCCGATCGCCTGGGCGGGAACCGCCACGACCAGTTCGTTGCCGGCGACCCGGTAGTCCAGATCGGCGATTTTCTGCCAGTTCCAGCCGTTCAACGACTTTTCGAGGCTCGTTTTATTGTCGGTCACGTCGTTGTTGATCCGGTACTGGAAACCTTCCCAGTTACCCGATTCGCTGCCTTTGACATCCAGAAACAGCCGCATCCATTTCGGATCGGAAAACGGGGTTACCGGCGCTGCCGTGCGGACGTAGAAATAGAGCGTTTTGCCGTCGTTGGCGACTTTTGCGGTCAGAATGTCGTTCCGTCCCGTGTTGTTGACGTACTGTCCTACGCTTCCGTAACCGTAATGGTTCCGGTGGAAGACATCCCCTTTGTCGTCGGCGAATTCCGCTTTTACTTTGTTCCATGCCTGCATGTCGCCGAGGTCGATCGTCTGGTAAGCCGAATAGACCGGCGTCGGTTCCACGCCTTTGTAGCGGCGGATGAAGTCGCAGAGTTGGTAGTAATAGTTGTCGCCGAAGTCGCCGCGTAGCGGTTCGATGTCGCGGCTGAACTCATGGTTGAAAAGATCCACGAAATAGCTGTCCCCTTTTTTGCAATCGTATTCGCCTACTTTATGGATGCCGCCCGGATTGACGAACCGCATGGCCGTCCACTCGTTCCAGCCGGAGAAGTAGATGAATTCCGGGTCGACCTCCATGGCGCGTTCGAACTGTTCCCGGAAACAGAGCCCTTCGCCGGAGCGCCAGTGCTCTTTGTCCGGCTGCGCGCCGTCGTGATAGCTGCGTCCCACCTGTTTCATGTCGTTCGTAACGATCGGGTGCGTCGCGGGCGATACCGCGATCATCTCGGGTTTGTCGGGACGGTCGTGCCAGCCGTATTTCTGCGGATAGATATCCGCCCACGGGCATTTGTCGTGTCCGTCGCCGAACCAGTCCCATGCCGAGCAGAACCACGAATGACGCACGGTGAAAAAGCCGGCCATGTCCGGCGTGATTCCTTCCGGCGGACAGAAGATCAGCGGCTTGCCTTTCCAGCGGAACCACAGCTCTTTGTACAAATTTTTACCGTAGAAGCTGTCGAACAGGTTTTCCAGCGTTTCCTTGGCGTTGGTGTTGAAGATAAACGAGATTTGCGGGGTTTTGTTTCCCTCCTTACGCATTTTGGTGTAGACGTCGCAGATTTGTTTGACCACAGGCAGGTAGATCGCCTGGTTGGTTACGTCGAACATGATCATGTCCACGCCTGCGTCGGACAGCATTTGAGCATGCTTGCGGATGACCCATTCGTCGTTGGCGACGTAATAGCCCAGGTAGGGTTCGCCCCAATGATGCATCGCGTGTTCCGCGCCATATTGCGGATTCTGCGGGTTCGCATCGATGATTTTCTGGTTGTCGTACGGACTCAGCGAGTCGGCTGCGGTGGGAACCATCACTGCATTGTCGGGGTTCGATGCCGGTCGGTCGTATCCGTGCACGCCGTGCCAGATGACGAAAAACATGCCGACGACCTTGTTTTTGCGGGGTTTGCCGTATTGATCCGTCGTACCGATTTTACGACCCAGCGCATCCTGCGCCGTCCAGGTATCCGGTTTGGTCTGCGCCGGGGCTTCCGTCCCGATTGCCGTCAGCAAAGCGGACAGCAAAAGCGCCGAGATAGTGGTTTTTTTCATGATTATCGGGTTTTATCAGGTTGTTGTTCGAAAATATATCGGTATCTGAACCGTCCGTTGGGCGCGGCGTCTCCGTCCGAGAGGCACTGTTGGATGTCTCCCTGGTCGACCGCGTTGTCGATCCACTTGAAATCCACGGTGAAGCTCTTCGGATTTTTCATTCCGATCGCGGCGAACGGAACCGCAACGACCATTTCGTTGTCCGAGACGCGGTAATCCAAGTCGGCGATCTTTTCCCAATTCCATCCGTTGCGCGACCGCGACAGCGCGGTTTTCGATCCGTCGGCGGCCGGATTTCCGACCGCATACTGGAATCCTTCCCAGTCGGGCAGCCCGGAGCCTTTCACGTCGATGAACAGCCGCATCCATTTCGGGTCGGTGCAGGGCGTGATCGGCCGGTCGGTGCGGACGTAGAACCACAGCGTTTTTCCGTCGTTGGCCATTTTCGCTTCGACGATGTCGTTGCGTCCGGTCGTATTGATCAACTGTCCGATCCGTCCGTAACCGAAGTGGTCGCGGTGGAACGTGTCGCCCCGGTCGTCCGCGTAAACGGCTTTGACCTGCTGCCAGGTCGTCATGTCGCCCGGGTCGATTCGGTGAATGTCCGAATGTACCTCGATCGGTTCCACGCCTTTGTAGCGGCGGATGAAGTCGCAGAGCTGGTAGTAGTAGTTGTCGCCGAACCCGCCGCGCAGCGGTTCGATGTCGCGGCTGTATTCGTGATTGTAGTCGTCGCAGAAATAGCTGTCTCCGATTTTACACTCGTTATTTGCCAGGGTCAGGATCTCGCCCTGATTGATGAAGCGCATCGCGCTCCATTCGTTCCATCCGGTGAAGAACAGGAAATCCGGATCGACCTCCATGGCCCGCGAAAACTGTTCGTTGAAATGGAGTCCTTCGCCGGAGCGTTGTTCCGCTTCGGTCAGCGGTTGGCGGCCGTTGTGAAAGCTTCGGCCGATCCTCTGTACGCGATCCCGGCGATCGGTAGGATGGGTGGCGGGAGCGACCGACATCATTTCGGCGACGTTCGGGTCTTCGTCCCATCCGTAGTTCTGCGGATAGTAGTCCGCCCAGGGGCAGCAGCGCTGGCCGTCGCGGAACCAGGGTTCCCGCGAGTCGAACCAGCAGTGGCGCGTCGTGAAAAACGCATCCATTTCCGGAGTCAGCGCTTCCCGGGGGCAGAATACCAGCGGTTTGCCCTGCCAGCGGAACCACAGTTCTTCGTACAGTCCTTTCGAATAGATGTTGTCGTACATCTTTTTCAGCGTCTCTTTGCCGTTGGGCAGCAGCGTGTGGAATACGCACGAGATCTGCGGCGTCCGGTTTCCTTCGCTGCGCATTTTCCGGTAAACTTCCATCAGCTTGGTCACGATCGGCAGATAGATCACTTCGTTGGTCATGTCGATGATGATAACGTCCACGCCGGCGTCGGAAAGCATTTGCGCGTGTTTGCGGATGACCCACTCGTCGTTGGCGACGTAATAGCCCAGGTAGGGTTCGCCCCAGTGGTGGAAAGCCCCGACCGGTCCGTACTGCGGGTCGTCCGGACGCTCGTCCAGCAATTTCTGGATGTCGTACGGACTCAGCGTGTCGTTTTTGCCGGGGACGATCACATCCATGTCGGGGCGCGCTTCGTAGTGGTCGTATCCGTGCGCACCGTGCCAGACGACGAAGAACATGCCGACCGTTTTGCCCGGACGCGGTTTTCCGTACTGAGCGTCCGTGCCGATCGTGCGTCCCAGCGCGTCCTGCGCCGTCCAGGTCGGCGGCACGACCTGCGCCGCAGCCGCCCCGCCCGTTATACTCAGCAAGCAGACGAGGCGTAGTATTCTGAATTTTATCGTTTTCATAGATAGGTTTGTTGGGTTTGTTTGCCGGGTTATCTGCTGAAGGCGTATCGGTATCTGAACCGTCCGTTGGGCGCGGCGTCTCCGTCCGAGAGGCACTGCTGGATGTCTCCCTGATCGACCGCGTTGTCGATCCACTTGAAATCCACGGTGAAGTTCTTCGGATTTTTCACTCCGATTGCGGCGAACGGAACCGCAACGACCATTTCGTTGTCCGAGACGCGGTAATCCAGGTCGGCGATCTTTTCCCAATTCCATCCGTTGCGCGACCGCGACAGCGCGGTTTTCGATCCGTCGGCGGCCGGATTTCCGACCGCATACTGGAATCCTTCCCAGTCGGGCAGCCCGGAGCCTTTCACGTCGATGAACAGCCGCATCCATTTCGGGTCGGTGCAGGACGTGATCGGCCGGTCGGTGCGGACGTAGAACCACAGCGTTTTTCCGTCGTTGGCCATTTTCGCTTCGACGATGTCGTTGCGTCCGGTCGTATTGATCAACTGTCCGATCCGTCCGTAACCGATGTGGTTGCGGTGGAACGTGTCGCCCCGGTCGTCCGCGTAAACGGCTTTGACCTGCTGCCAGGTCGTCATGTCGCCCGGGTCGATTCGGTGAATGTCCGAATGTACCTCGATCGGTTCCACGCCTTTGTAGCGGCGGATAAAGTCGCAGAGCTGGTAGTAGTAGTTGTCGCCGAACCCGCCGCGCAGCGGTTCGATGTCGCGGCTGTATTCGTGGTTGTAGAGATCCCAAAAATAAGTGTCACCCTCTTTCAGATCCCGGTCGCCGCACTTGAGAAAGTCGTTGTGGTCGATGATCCGGATCGCCGTCCATTCGTTCCATCCGGCGAAGAAGACAAATTCCGGATCGAGCTCCATTGCTCGCGAGAACTGTTCGGCGAAACAGAGCCCCTGCTCCGAATGTTGATGCGCCTTGTCGGGTTGCTGTCCGTTGTGGTAGCTGCGTCCGACGCGGCGTACGCGTCCTCCGTCGGTGATCGGGTGGGTGGCCGGAGCGACCGAAACCGCTTCCGGCTTATCGGGCGATTCGTGCCAGCCCGCATTCTGCGGATAGTAGTCGGCCCACGGCCATTTGTCGCGTCCGTCGCCGAACCACTCCCACTCCGGAAGCGAGCAGAACCACGAATGCCGGATCGTGAAAAAGTCGGCGAACTGCGGCGTTACGTCCTGCGGAGGGCATAGGATCAGCGGTTTCCCTTTCCAGTAGAACCATAGATCTTTGTACAGTCCTTTTGCGTAAAAATTGTCGTACAGACGTTGGACGGTCTCCCGGGCCTGCGTGTTGAAGATGAATGACAGTTGCGGGGTTCTTCCGCCTGCTTCCCGGATCTGCGTATATACTTTGCAGAGGTTTTTCAACTGCGGCAGGTAGATCACCGCATTGGTCAGGTCGACGATGATGACGTCCACGCCCGCATCGGTCAGCATTTGCGCGTGTTTGCGGATTACCCAATCGTCGTCGGCCAGGTAGTAACCCAGGTAGGGTTCTCCCCAGTGATGGAATACCCACTGCGGTCCGTATTGCGGATTCTGCGGATTTTCGGTCATCAGTTTCTGGTTGTCGTACGGACTCAGCGTATCGGTCGGCTGCGGAATGCGGACGCCTTCGTCGGGCAATTGCTTCATGTAGGTGTCGTAACCGCTCGTGCCGTGCCAGATGACGAAGAACATGCCGACCGTTTTGCCCGGTCTCGGAGCGCCGTACTGTTCGGTCGATCCGATCGTGCGTCCCAGTGCATCCTGCGCCGTCCATGTCTGCGGGCGCGTCGCGGGGGGAGCGCAAAACAGCGTTTGCGGCGTCGTCAGAGCAGTTGCCAGTAAGATGCTTAGGTAGAGTTTTTTCATAGATTAGGTTTTAAGGTCGTAGGTTTGCAGGTTAAAGGAACAGCCGGAGTCCGACTCCGGCTGTTCCGGTCGTATCGGGTCGTCTACTGCTTTCCGAAACGGAACGCGTCGACCGTAAACAACTCGTCTGCGTCTTTGTCGCCGGTGAAACGCAGCGTCAGGGCATGTACCCCCTTGACAGGCTGTATTTTTGCGGTCAGCGTGACCGGTTTCCCGTCGTCCGACGCCGGAACATCGACGACGCCTACCGGCGGGGTCCACAGGTTGTCGATCCATACTTCGATCTTGCCTCCGGCTTTCGGGGTGACGTCCACCGTAAAGCTGTCGGCCCCGTCTCCGAAATCGAGGTATTTATAGACGGCGTAATTTTCGTTCTGTATGCCGCTCAGTTCTTCGTTATCCGGTGCGCAGAGGCGTATCCGCGTATTTCCCCACAGCAGACACGCCCGTTCCGCCCCGGTTTTGTCGAATGCGTTCAGCGGATCGCCGGCTCCCTGAGAGGTCATTTCCACTTCGTTGATGCTTCCGTCTTCGTTGAATGTGATCGGTTCCATACAGGCTTTGCGCATCGACCGAGCGCCGTTCGTCGTCCGGTGGTAGAGTACGTACCATTGTCCGTTGAACTCGCAGATCGAGCCGTGGTTGTTCCACGATTCGGGATCGCATCCGGCGTTATCGACGATTACGCCGCCGTATTTGAACGGTCCGAGCGGCGATTTCGACGTCGCATAGCCGATGCAGGTCGGACGTCCTTTGCGCAGGTGAGCGTAAACCATGTAATAGATTCCGTTGCGCTTGCGCATACTGCTGCCTTCGTGGAAAAAGTGATCTTTTTCAGTGACCAGTCCGTCTACTATCGTCGTAGTGTCCACTTCCAGCATGTTGTCTTTCAGTTTGGCCCCTTTGGCCGAGAATTGCCCCCAGTAGAGGTACGCCTGTCCGTCGTCGTCGACGAAGACCGCCGGGTCGATCTGCGAAATACCTTTCATCGGCTGACCGTTTTTGAACGGTCCGTCGGGCGAGTCCGATACAGCCACGCCTTCGTCGATCGCGTCCCGCATACTGTAATATAAATAGTATTTGCCGTTTTTGTAAGCGGCGTCCGAAGCGTAGAGTTCGCCGTCGCTGTACGGAACCTGGTCGTTCGGCCCCTTCGAGGCGAAAGCGTTTTTGGTGATCTTCCAGTTTTTCAGGTCGGATGTCGACAGCAGGTCGTAACTCCACGAACAGTAGTAGTCCGGGCTTTCGTCGCGCGAAACGTAGAGGTACAGTTTCCCGTCCTTCCATTGGTGTCCTTCGGGATCGGCCAGGTATACTCCCGGCGGAACGATCGGGTTTTGTCCGTAAAGCGTGCCGCAAGCCAGCAGGCCGGCAATAAACAGTGATTTTTTCATTTCCAGATGGTCTATTGGGTAAAGTTAATAAAAATCGGATTAAAACGATAACGTATATGCGATCGATTTTACGGTACCGGCTGCGGCGTCGAAGTCGGGCCGTCCGTCTTCAGTTTGCCGTTTTTGTCGAAGAACAGCCGGTCGATGCACACCACCCGGTCGAACGACGGCTTCGGACAGGCGGGATCGGTATGGCGATGATAGACGATCCATAGTTTCCCGTCCTTCGTTCGGACGATCGAGTTGTGTCCCGGAGACGATACTCCTTTACTCAGGTCGGTCGTCATCAGCGGGTTGTCGTCGTATTTCGTCCACGGGCCGAGCGGGTGGGGGGCCGTCGCGATCCCGATTCCGTAGAACTCGAATCCGGTGTCGTTGGCCGAGTAGGTCATATAATAGGTTTTCCCTTTTTTGATGACGGTGACCCCTTCGTTGCAACGGTTTACGTTCCAGCGCACTTTTTCCCACGGTTGCGATGCACGTGAGACCAGCCGCGGTTCGCCGACCATTCCCGAAAGATCCTTTTTCAGTTCCACGACGTAGTTCTCTCCGTATCCATAACCGTCCTGATTTCCGTTTTTGCTGAAGTACAGGTAGGGCGTTTTCGCTTTGTCGTCGTCCACGAAAATATGGCAATCGATGGCCGAATATCCCAGGTCGAACCACGGCGTATAAAGTTCTTCGAACGGCCCGTCCGGCGTGTCGCTGACGGCCAGGCACGACAACAGTACGCCCCGTTCGGCGTTCAGGCAACTGTACGTCATGTAGAATTTTCCTTTATAGTACTTTACCTCCGGAGCCCAGAATGCCCCGGCGCCGAAATGCCCGGCCGATTTGCGAAACAGCGGCCCCCCGTATTCCCACGTCACGAGGTCTTTCGAGGTATAGTAATCGAAACCGCAGTCTCCGGCCGTGGTTCCGGTCATGTAATAGGTACCTTTGTATTCGTATACGAACGGGTCGGCGACTTGCAACACTTCTCCGTCGGTCGTCCGTACCGGATTCGTGTACGTGTCTTTTTCGGATTCCGGATTTCGGGCGCTGCCGTGCGTAGCAGGCGCCAGTAGACTGCATAATAAGAAAACGAGGATTGTGTTTTTCATGGGTCGTATCGGATTTGCGTTATTGAATTGCAGAATTGGTGCGGTTTTGCGGAATTCCGTATGCCTTACATGCCCAGTCGTAACCTTCGTCCGGCACGTCGTTGCAGCGGACGGCGATCGTATTCGGGTCCGTTTCCCAGAAAGCCTTTACCGTTTTGCCGCCCATCGCCTCTTCGGGTTTCGTGTCGTCCGGGTTGACGATCACGCGCAGACCGACCGATTCGAGCATCATCTCCATGTCTCCGCGCGAGTTGCCACCGACCAGGATCGGCCGGGCCTTAATAAAGGTGTTGAGCGCTTCGGCTTTACCGGCGTCCTGCGGGATCGGACGCACCGTTTCGTCGGTGACGATCCCGTCGCGGATGCAGGATTTGACTCCGATGATCCGGTCGACCGGAATCCCCAGCTCTTCGTGGATAAACCGCTGGTACAATAGTTCAGGAGAGGCCGTAATCACCCAGATTTCGATGCCGTATTCCTCGAGGTTTCCGAGCAGTTCTTTCATCTCCGGATAAAATTTCCGCTGGAATTTGTCGTGGAAACACTCCCAGCCGACCCGGCACATCTCGTCGGGAGTCATTCCGGCATAGAACCGGATGTAATTTTCGATGTAGGAGAAAGTGACGTTGTCCCCGTCGATCAACTGCCGGCAGACCGCCCACTTCGTTTTCGAATTTTCATCCTTTTTGCCTTCGTAATTTTTACGGGCGAAATCGTAAGTGGCTTCGTCGGCGAGGTAGTACGGCGTTTGGCCGAGCAGCGTGCCGTCGCAGTCGAAAACGGCTACCTTGCGTTCTTTCATCGTGCGGGTGGAGTTCAGAAACGATTCCAGTTTCCGGTTCGTTTCGGCGGAGAAGCCGGCGATCGGGCGGTAAGTTTGGGCGTTGACGCTCCATGCCAGCATCGCGAAAACGAGCGGTGCGATCGACCGGAAGGTTTTTTTGATCATGTCGGTTCGGGTTTGAAACAATATACGGATTACAGATATGGTATAAGTCGATTCTGAAAAACGATTCGGATGTCAAATATACAAAAAAGGTCCGGTATAAATACCGGACCCAACCTAACTTAACCCAACTTTACCTAACTGCATCGCAGCTAACCTAACCTAAAACTAACCTTAACATTAACCTTTTTCGCTGAGAACCAATTTGCTTAAGCCGTTCGATTTCGTTCCGCCATACGCTTACCGGTTTATCAACTTTTCCTACGTGCAATATTAGACCTTTTGCGAGGCATTTTTTTTCATGAGCTATCCATTTTTTTGCAATCCTGTTCCGATTTACGGGTTTAACGGTTAAAATTCGCGAAAAAGAAAAACAAATTCGGGTTTTGTAAGATTTTAATGAATTAGTTGTAACTTTGGTTCGTCATCCGGCGGACGTATCCGGCAACCGGGGCAAAAGCTGCCGGATACGTATTTCTGCGGTTGCAAAAATGGAGTTTATGAAAGGAAAATGGATGCTTGGTGCCGTCCTGATTTTTATTTTTCTCTCAGGAGGGTGCGATAAGACGGACGATTCGAGTTTTGTTACGGATGTTTATTGGTTCCGGACGGCGACCCAGACGGTCGATGTCGATACGTCGTTGCGGGTTCCCGTCGAGCAGCCCATTTATGTCTACCGCCTGGGAGGAGTCGAATATGCCGTCGACACCCTCGCTTTCGAGGTGCTGCCGGAATACACTACGGCCGTCGATCCCGACAACTATCAGTTGGTTAATTCGGTCGTGCGGTTCGTGACTGCCGATACGCTGCGTTCGGAGATCGTATTGAAGATTTATCCGGAGACGCTGCTGAAGCCCGATACGGTCGCTCTGAAACTGCTTTACACGCATCCGGCCAATACCGGAAACAACCGTCGTCACGACCGGATCCGGGTAATCCTGAATCCTGTCAAGCCGCCGGAACCGGATCCCGAGCCCGAAGAGCCTGAACAACCCGACGATCCGGATAATCCCGATGATCCGGATAACCCGGACGATTCCGGAACTACGGAAACGCCGGCCGAATGAGCGGAACATTTACCGAACATTAACCAATACATTAAAAAATGAAACATTTATTATTGTTGAGTGCCTGGTGCGTGGGGGTATGCGCGGGCGCCGCCGGTCAGGATGCCAAAAAATACCCCGATCCCGCGCCGATGACGCACGACATGTCCGAGTTCTGGACGCCGCAACCGAAAATCGTTACGCCTCCGGATATGGACAATGCGGTGGTTGCGCCGCCGTCCGACGCCGTCGTTCTGCTGGGGCTGAAAGACAACGCGATCAGCGAATGGGTAAACTGCGAGGAGGGCAAGCCCGTCGGCTGGCAGATCGAGAATGGGATCATGACCGTCAAGCCGCACTCCGGCAGCATCCGCACGAAAAAGGATTTCGGCGACTTCCAGTTGCACCTCGAGTGGAGCGCACCGACCGAAATCGTCGGCGAAAGCCAGGGACGCGGCAACAGCGGCGTGTTTATGCAAGGCATGTACGAAGTGCAGATTCTCGACAACTACCAGAACGAAACCTATGCGAACGGCCAGGCCGGGAGTATCTATAAGCAGACTCCGCCGCTGGTGAACGCCTGCCAGAAACCGGGCAAATGGAATACTTACGATATTATCTATACCGCTCCGCGTTTCAAGGAGGACGGCTCGCTGCAATCGCACGGGCGCATTACCGTGCTGCATAACGGTGTTTTGGTGCAGAACAATACGATGATTCTCGGAACGACCGAGTTTATCGGTTTCCCGCGGATCGTCGCGCACGGCAAGGGCCCGATCATCTTGCAGGATCATTTGAATCCGGTGCGTTTCCGCAATATCTGGATCCGCGAACTGTAATCCGGAGGACTTACCGGCAAAGGGAGGCGGATTCCGGCTCCCTTTCGCTATCTTTAGGAATCACCTGAACGTTAACCTTATGTATAGAAAAACGATTTTGAAGGCTGCGCTGCTGCTGGTATGCGTCGTCTGTTTTCCCGGTGTGTCCTGCGCCCGCAGACCGATCCGGGCGTTGATCGTCACCGGGCAGAATAACCACAACTGGCCCGTCAGCCACCGGGCGTTGCAGGCCATCCTGCAAAATTCCGGACTGTTTGCCGTCGATCTGGCGGTTTCTCCGCCGCAGGGCGGCGATATGGATGCTTTCGATCCCGATTTTAGCGCCTATCGGGTGGTGATCCTGGATTATAACGGAGACCGCTGGAGCGCTTCGACCGAGCGGCGTTTTCTGGATTATGTCCGCGACGGAGGCGGAGTGGTGCTCTACCACGCCGCCGACAATGCTTTTCCCGATTGGGAGGAATTTAATCGTATTGCCGCTCTCGGAGGTTGGGGAGGTCGCGACGAGCGTTCCGGCCCGTACCTGTACTGGAAGGACGGAAGTTTGGTAAGAGACACGACGAAGGGGCCCGGAGGCTCGCACGGCGAACAGCGCGAATACTCGATGAATGGCCGTAATGCCGAACATCCGGTTGTCCGGGGATTGCCCGGGCGGTGGATACATGCGACCGACGAGCTGTACGATCGGATGCGCGGTCCGGCCAATGTCGCGGAATTGCTGTACACGGCCTATGCCGATCCCGGACGAGGAGGTTCCGGACGCGAAGAGCCGTTGGTTTTTACCGTCGATTACGGGAAAGCCCGCATATTTCACTTGATGATCGGTCATGCGGGACCGAGTCTCGAAGACAATCCGGCCATGCAGTGCACGGGGTTTCAAACGTTGTTGCTGCGCGGGTCGGAATGGGCCGCTACCGGGAAAGTCCGTCAGCGGGTCCCCGACGACTTCCCGACGGAGCGGAAAAGCAGTTTGCGTAAGGATTACCGGAAGCCTTGAATGCTTTGCTGTATGGTTTGTTCACCAGATAAAACGGGCGGCCCAATCTTGAGGGGCCGCCCGTTTCGGTTTTGCGGGATTCCGGTTATTAATTTTCGCCGGACGACTGTTGATTGAGGATGTTTTCGACTTTGTTCAACATTTTGAGCGTCGCCTTGATAGCGGCTTCCGTCTGGTCGGCGTCCAGCCCGCGGGTCTTGAACGTTTCGCCGCGGTATTCCCACGTGATGTAGGTCTGGACGAAAGCGTCGGTGCGTCCTCCCGGAGGAATCGATACCGAATAGTTGACCAGCATCGGGAAATCGCGTTTCAGTTGCTCCTTGTAGATTTTCCGGATGGCCCGCATGAATGCGTCGTACTGCCCGTCTCCCGACGAGGTTTCCTCGTAATCCCGATCGTTGATCCGGATTTTCACGGTCGCCACCGGCCTAAGGCCATACGACAGAGACAGATTGTAATTCAGGATATGCACCTTTACGTCGTAAACGTCCTGTTTCAGGATGTCCGCGATGATGTAAGGCAGGTCTTCCGACGTTACGGCCTGTTTCTTGTCGCCCAGTTCGATGATCCGTTCGGTCACTTTGCGCATCGCTTCCTCGTCGAGGTCGATGCCCAGCGTATCGAGATTTTTTTTGATATTCGCCTTGCCCGACATCTTTCCGAGCGCGTATTCGCGCACCCGTCCGAACCGTTCGGGCAACAGGTCGTTGTAGTACAGGTTGTCCTTATTGTCCCCGTCGGCATGGATGCCGGCGCACTGCGTGAATACGTTTTCGCCGACGACCGGTTCGTTGGCCGGGATGTGGATGCCCGTGTAGGTTTCCACTATCCGGCTGACGTGGTTGATGCTCTTCTCGACGATCGTATTACGCACTTTCAGGTGGTCGTTCAACACGGCGATCACGCTCGACAGCGGCGCATTCCCGGCCCGTTCGCCCAATCCGTTGACGGTCGTATGGATGCCCTGCACTCCGGCTTTGACGGCTGCGGCGACGTTGGCGACCGCCAGATCGTAGTCGTTGTGCGCGTGGAAGTCGAAATGCAGCTCCGGATAGCGTTCCACCATGTCGCGGCAAAAAGCGTAGCAGTCGTCCGGGTTCAGCACCCCGAGCGTGTCGGGAATCATAAAGCGCCGGATAGGCTCTCTTTTCAGCGTATCGACCATCTCGTAAACGTAGTCGGGCGAAAAACGCATCCCGTTCGACCAGTCTTCCAGATAGATGTTGACCGCGATGCCCATTTCGGTCGCTTGCGCGATGGCCGTTTTGATATCGGCGAAGTGTTGCTGCGGGGTTTTGCGCAGTTGAAGTTCGCAATGACGGCGCGAGCCTTTCGCCAGTAGGTTGACTACCCGGCAGCCGGCGTCTGCGATCCATTTCAACGATACCCCGTTGTCGACGAATCCCAGTACTTCCACACGATCCAGATACCCGCGTGCGGCAGCCCACTGCGCAATCCTGCGCACCGATTCGAATTCGCCCTCCGACACCCGTGCCGAAGCGATTTCAATCCGGTTTACGTGCAGTTCGTCGAGCAGCAGGCGGGCCATACTGAGTTTTTCGCGTACCGCGAACGAAACCCCGGAGGTCTGTTCGCCGTCGCGCAACGTCGTATCGAGTATCTCAATCTCTTTTACCATAAGCGTAAGGAAGTTAGGCCCGGGCCTTTTCGAAACGGGCGATATCGTCTTGGATGCTCAACAGATAGTCTACGTCGTCGTACCCGTTCAACAGGCATTCTTTTTTGTATCCGTCGATTTCGAACGAAGTTTTTTCGCCGGTCGAGCAGATCGTGAAGGTCTGATTCGGCAGGTCGACTTCGAATTGAGCCTTCGGATCGGCAGCGATGGCGGCGAATATTTTGTTTAAGAACTCGTCGCTGACCTGTACCATTACCAGGCCGTTGTTCAGCGCGTTGTTGCGGAAAATATCGGCGAAAAAGCTTGATACCACCACCCGGAATCCGTAGTCGAAAATCGCCCACGCGGCATGTTCGCGCGACGAACCGCAGCCGAAGTTTTTTGCGGCCACCAGGATCTCGCCGCCGAATTTCGGATCGTTCAGCGGGAAGGAGTCCACCTTGTTGCCGGCCTTATCGTAACGCCAGTCGCGGAACAAATTGTCCCCGAAGCCTTTGCGTTCGACCGCTTTCAGGAAGCGGGCGGGAATGATCTGGTCGGTATCGACGTTCTCTATATTCAGCGGACAGGCCGTAGTCGTTAATTTCGTGAATTTTGGAATAGCCATGGTATTTGAAAATTATGCACCTCGTGCTTGTTATCGGATTAAAGGTTGAATACTTCGCGCGGATCGGAGATCACGCCGGTTACGGCGGCGGCGGCGGCTACCAGCGGTCCCGCCAGCATCGTGCGGGCTCCCGGACCCTGGCGTCCCTCGAAATTGCGGTTCGAGGTCGATACGCTGTACATGCCCGAAGGAATTTTGTCCGCGTTCATCGCCAGGCAGGCCGAGCAACCGGGCTGTCGCAGTTCGAAACCGGCTTCGTTCAGGATCGTTTCCAGTCCTTCGGCTTTGGCCTGCGCTTCGACCATCTTCGAACCCGGAACGAGCCATGCGGTTACGTTCGGCGCTTTCTTGCGGCCTTTCACGGCGTTGGCGAACTGCCGGAAGTCCTCGATCCGACCGTTGGTGCAACTACCCAGAAACACGTAATCGACCTTTTTGCCGAGCATCTTCTCGCCGCTGTGGAAGCCCATGTAATTCAGCGATTTGTCGAAGCTGACCTTGTCGCTGCCGCTGAGTCCTTCGCCCGACGGAATCGTGCCGGTAATGCCCATTCCCATGCCCGGGTTCGTACCGTACGTGATCATCGGCTCGATATCGGCGGCGTCGAACGCGTATTCGGTGTCGAAATGCGCGTCCTGATCCGAATAAAGTTCTTTCCAGGCGGCTACGGCTTTGTCGAAATCGGCTCCCTGCGGGGCTCGGTTGCGGCCTTTCACGTAGTCGAACGTCGTTTGGTCGGGGGCGATGATGCCGCCGCGCGCGCCGCATTCGATGCTCATATTGCAGACGGTCATCCGCTCTTCCATCGACAGGTCGCGGATCGCTTCGCCGGCGAACTCGATAAAATGTCCCGTTCCGCCCGACGCCGATATCTTCGAGATGATGTACAGGACGATGTCTTTGGCCGTCACCCCTTTGCCGCGCTTGCCGTTCACGGTAATGCGCATTGTTTTGGGCTTCGGCTGCAGGATGCACTGCGAAGCGAATACCATTTCGACTTCCGACGTGCCGATTCCGAATGCGACGGCGCCGAAAGCCCCGTGCGTCGAGGTGTGGCTGTCGCCGCATACGATCGTCATGCCGGGCTGAGTGATCCCCTGTTCGGGCCCGACGATATGCACGACACCGTGTCCGGGACTGCCCAGCTTGAAGTATTCCACACCGTTCTCCTCGCAGTTGCGGCTGAACGATTCGAGCTGTTTGCGGCTCTGTTCTTCGGCGACGGGTCGATCCTGGTTCAGGGTCGGCACGTTGTGATCCGGCGTTCCGGTCGTCTGCTGCGGCCGGGCTACTTTGATCCCGCGGTTTTTGAGTCCCAGAAAAGCGACCGGCGAGGTTACTTCGTGAATATAATGACGGTCGATATATAATACGCTGCGGCCGCCGTCCAACTGACGGACTACGTGTGCATCCCAAACTTTGTCAAAAAGTGTTTTTCCCATTTTCGTGTGTTTATGATTATTCTGTTTTTTCCGTTACATTGAGCAGGTTCAGTCCGTCCACGAAAGCTTCGACGGCCGCTTTTACGACGTCCGTATTAGCCGAAAAACCGTGGACCAGCATCGACCCGCATTTGACCTGTACGTGTACGCGGCCTACGTCGTCGCTGCCCTTGTTCATCGCCTGGATCAGGAATTCGGTGATCTGTACCGTTTCGTTGATCAGCGTTTTGATCGCTTTGACCGCCGCGTCCACCGGGCCGTTTCCGGTGCAGGTGGCCGTGCGTTCGCTGTCGCCGATCTTGACGATGACCGTCGCGGTGGGGATCAGCGTGCCGGTCAGGATTTGCAGGTATTTCAGTTTGATCCGCTTGCCGACCTTTTCGCCGGTGGCGGCCCCGACCAGATAGAGCAGGTCGTCGTCGCGGACGTCCTTCTTCTTGTCGGCCAGTTCGAGGAACTTGGCGTATACTTCGTCCAGTTCTTTCTGTTCGAGTTTGAATCCGAGCAGTTCGAGCCGGTGGTTCAGCGCCGCGCGGCCGCTGCGGGCCGTCAGGGCGATCACCGATTCGTCCAGTCCGACATCGACCGGATTGATGATCTCGTAGCTTTCGCGGCTTTTCAGCACGCCGTCCTGGTGGATTCCCGACGAGTGGGCGAAGGCGTTGCGTCCGACGATCGCCTTGTTGGCCTGTACCGGCATGTTCATCATGCTGGCTACCATGCGGCTGGTCGAAGTCAACAATTTCGAATTGATCGACGTATCGACATTCAAGTGCTTGTGGCAGCGCAGTGCCATTACCACCTCTTCGAGCGAGGTGTTGCCGGCGCGTTCGCCGATCCCGTTGATCGTCACTTCAGCTTGGCGGGCGCCGTTGATGACGGCTTCCAGCGTGTTGGCCGTCGCCATTCCGAGGTCGTTGTGGCAGTGCGTCGAGATGATCGCCTTGTGGATGTTGCCGACGTTTTCCATCAGGTATTTGATTTTCCGCCCGTACTCTTGCGGCAGGCAGTATCCGGTCGTGTCGGGGATATTGACCACCGTAGCGCCCGCTTTAATGACCGCTTCGATGACGCGCGCCAGGTATTCGTTGTCGGCCCGGCCGGCGTCTTCGGCGTAAAATTCGACGTCTTCGACATATTTCTTCGCGTGTTTCACGGCGGCTACGGCCCGTTCGATGATCTCTTCGGGGGTCGATTTGAGCTTGTCGTAAATATGCGAGTGGGACACGCCGATCCCGGTATGGATCCGCTTATGTTTGGCCAGCGCCAGCGCGTCGGCGGCTACGTCGATGTCTTTCTGTACGGCGCGGGTCAGCGCGCAGATCGTGGGATTCGAAACCGCCTTCGAAATTTCGCGCACCGAATTGAAGTCGCCCGGACTCGAAATCGGGAAACCTGCTTCCAGGATATCTACGCCCAGTTCTTCCAGGGCGCGGGCTACTTCTATCTTTTCAATCGTATTCAACTGGCAACCGGGAACCTGTTCTCCGTCGCGCAACGTCGTGTCGAAAATAAATAATTTCTCACTCATGGCATCAAGTCTTTTAAACCGTAATTCTACATTCTTTCATTTACAAAATTAGCGGTTTCATTTCGAAAGTAGTCAAGTCGCAAATATACAAATACGACGGCAAAAAAGCAAAACGGCGCGACTAAAGAGTCCATAATAAATGCGATACGCTCCCGTGCCGCCGCAAAATGTACGACGTCAACCTGTCCGGGGGAAAAGCATGAAGGGTTACTGTTCCGGCCTGATATCCAGCAGCAGCCGTGCCTGTTCGCGCGCGGCTGCGGTGACGTCCGTGCCGCTGAGCATTTTTGCGATTTCGTCGATGCGTTGCTGCTGATCGAGTTTGCGGATGCGGGTGGTCGTGGTCAATCCGGATTCTTCTTTGTATACGAAGAAGTGATGGTCGCCTTTGCTGGCGATCTGCGGCAGGTGCGTGATGTTGACGACCTGAAGGTCGTCCGACAGGCGGCTGATGATCTCGCCCATCCGGTCGGCGATCGACCCGGACACGCCGGTGTCTATTTCGTCGAAGATGATGGTCGGCAGTTGGCTGTGGTGCGCGACGATCGCTTTGAGGCTCAGCATCAGCCGCGACATTTCGCCGCCCGAGGCGACTCGTTCGATCGGCTGCGGCGGCATGTGGCGGTTGGCCGTGAACAAAAAGCGGATGTCGTCCGCGCCGTCGGGTTGCAGTTCCGCTGCCGGCGTGATTCCGATACGCAACTCGGCCGCCGGCATTCCCAGTTCTGCGAGCATCTCTTTGACCTGCTTTTCGACGTGCGGGACGGTTTTTTTGCGTCCGGCGGTGATTTCTGCGGCCTGCTTCGCGGCTTTTACGCGTAACTCTCCGATCCGCCGCGATAGCGTTTCGATGGCCTGCGCCGATCCTTCGAGCTGCGCGAGGCGCTTTTGGTAATCGTCCTGTAGGGCGAGCAACGTTTCGACGGAATCCGCCTTGTGCTTTTGTTGCAGCGAGTAGATCAGGTCGAGCCGCTGCGACACCGATTCGAGTCGTTGCGGATCGGCTTCCAAGCGATCTCCTTCGGAGGCGATCTCGGAGGCCATGTCTTTCAGGTCGAGCGCGGCGCTGTGCAGCCGGGTATAGAAGGCGTCGGCCTGCGGATAGACCCTGGCGATCCGACCGAGCGACACTTCGATCTCTTTGATCCGACCGAGCAGGTTTTCATCGGCTCCGGTCATCTCCTGCGAGATCCATAGCAGCGTATCCTTGATTTCGGCCGCGTGGGACAATTCGGTCTGTTGCGCTTCGAGTTCAGCCTGTTCTCCCTCTTTTAGTTTGGCCTTTTGCAATTCGTCCGACTGGAAGGCGAGGTATTCTCGGTCGCGGTCGTTCGCTTCAGCCTGTTGCCGCAGCCGGTTCAGTTCGCGTTCGGATTGTTGCAGTGCAGCGAACGCCTCCTTGTAACGCGACAGCAGACCGTCGTGCGAAGCGACGCTGTCCACGATACCGGTCTGGAAACGGTTGTCCGCGAGCAGCAGGGTTTGGTGCTGCGAATGAATGTCGATCAGCCGGCTGCCGATCTCGCGCAAGGTGTTCATCTGTACGGGAATGTCGTTCACATAGGCCCGGCTTTTTCCTCCCGGCGTGACGATGCGCCGGATGATTGTCCGGTTTTCGTAGTCGATGTCCAACGATTCGAACAATACCTCCAGTCCGTATCCGTCGATGTCGAATTCCGCTTCGATGACGCAGTTGCGCTGGCTGTTCTTAATCGCCGCGGCATCGGTGCGATTACCGAGAATCAGGCCGAGAGCCCCGAGCAGGATCGATTTTCCGGCTCCGGTCTCTCCGGTGACGATATTCAGCCCGGCGGCCAGTTCGATGTCCAACCGGTCGATCAGCGCGTAATTTTCAACCGACAAACGATTCAGCATGGCGATTTCAAAAGTTTATCCAGACGGTTTATAGGTATTGTTGAGCGTTCGGTTATTCGGGACGGGCGTTTTTCGGCGCCCAGAACGCTTCGATTTCGTCGACGATGTCCGCGGCTACTTCAGTTTTGCTTTTCAGCCCGAATACGGTTTCGCTTCCGTCGCGGCGAAGTATCGTGATCTTGTTGGTATTGCCTCCAAATCCGGCGCCGTCGTCCTGCAGGGAGTTCAGTACGATGAAATCCATGTTTTTGCGTTCCAGCTTGGATTGCGCGTTGGCTCGTTCGTGGTCGGTTTCGAGCGCGAATCCGGCCACGAGGCGCGTTCCTTTGACCGCTCCGATCGCAGCGGCGATATCCCGGGTCGGCTGCAGGGCGATGTTCCATGCCGATCCTTCCTTTTTGATTTTCGTGTCGGCGACTGCCTGCGGCGTATAGTCGGCCACGGCGGCGCACATGACCGCCGCGTCGCATCGGTCGAAAGCTTTCGTAGCGGCCCGGAACATCTGCTCGGCCGTCACCACGTCGACCGTCTGCACGCCGTCCGGCGGCGTCAAGGCCGTTTTACCGGTTACGAGGATCACTTCGGCGCCGCGTTCTTTCAACTCGGCGGCGATCGCATACCCCATTTTGCCCGACGAGAAGTTTGAAATGTAGCGTACCGGGTCGATCGGTTCGATCGTCGGGCCGGCCGTTACGAGGATCGTTTTGCCGGTCAGGTTGCGTTTCTTGGCGAAAAAATCCGATACGAAAGCGACGATCTTCTCCGGTTCTTCCATGCGGCCTTTGCCCGACAGGCCGCTGGCCAGTTCGCCTTCGGCGGGCTCGATCACCTGGTTGCCGTAGCTTTTCAGCGAGTCGAGGTTGTATTGCGTGGTAGGGTGGGAGTACATGTCCAGATCCATCGCCGGAGCGACGAAAACGGGACACCGCGCCGACAGATAAGTGGTCAGCAGCAGGTTGTCCGCCACGCCGGTCGCCATTTTCGCGATCGTGTTGGCCGTAGCCGGGGCGATCAGGTAAGCGTCCGCCCACGTGCCGAGACTGACATGGCTGTTCCATTCCCCGTTCTCCGGATTGAAGAATTCGACCGGAACGGGATGTTTGCACAGGGTCGCCAGCGTCAGCGGCGTGATGAACTGTTTGGCCAGCGGGGTCATTACGACCCGCACTTCGGCTCCTTCGCGCACCAGCAATCTGACGAGTATCGCAGCCTTGTAGGCTGCGATACTTCCCGTTACCCCGACGAGTATTTTTTTCCCTCTGAGCATCGTATTTGAAAATTGTCGGAACGATCCGGTTTATTCTGCCGGCAGCTCCTCGGTTGCGTCCGCTTTCGTATCCCGGAAATAGATCTCTCCGGAGAGAAATTCTTCGGTAGCTACGATCGCCGGTTTCGGCAGGCGTTCGTAATATTTCGATATTTCGATCTGTTCGCGGTTCTCGAAAGTCTCTTCCAGCGAGTCGTTAACGCTCGAAAAATCGGCCAGCTTGCGCGTCAGTTCCTGTTTTATTTCGCTGGAGATCTGGTTGGCGCGGCGTGCGATGATGACTACCGATTCGTAAATGTTGCCCGTCGGAGCGTCCAGATCCGTCAGTTTACGCGTTACGGTGTTGGTCGGAATACTACTTTTCTTCAGTTCCATTGCTTGTTTCGGAATTATCGGATTTATTTGATTTTTCGCTCTTTTCTTTTTTCGGCTTGGGCTCCCGGGCCGCTTTGGACTCTTTGGCCGGTTTGGGCTCTTTCTCGACAGCGGCTTTTGCTTCTTTCTTTTCTTTCCGTTCCGCTTTCCCACGCTTTGCCGTCGTGCCGGTCTGGTCGGAGAAATTGAGGGACGGAGCCGATTCCGTTACCTCTTCGCTGTCTTCCGCTTCGGTGCCATCGGGCTTCTCTTTGTATTTCTCCAGGAATTTTTTAGCCTCGTCCTGCATTTTGTCGGCTTCTTTGCGGTATTTGCTTTCCGGATATTCGTCGATAAAGCTGTAATAAGCGTTCTGGGTATCCAGATAACGCTGACGCTGTAAGGCAGGAACGCTGTTGCGGGCATAGAGACACTGCGCGCTGACGATCAGATAAGCCAGTTCCTCGCGGTGGTTGCTTTCCGGATATTTCAGGATCGCGTTGCGCAACGCCGTAACGGCCGAATTGTAATAACCTACGTCGTAATAGAGTTTGGCGTTCAGGAAAGCTTTGTCGTAAAGCTTCTGACGCAGTTCGATCATGTTTTCGAGCAGCTCGTCCCGTTTTTGGCTTTTGGGATACCGATCCAAATATTCGCTGATGGCCTGCATGGCCTGGAACGTGAACGATTGATCGTTTTCGGGCTTCGGCGACAGGTAATAGAACCCTTTGGCGAAATAGTATTCCGACTCTTCGAGGAACGGGCTTCGCCCGAAACGCCGGCGGAATTCGTCGAATTGCTGGGAGCTGGTTTCGAAATCCCCCATTTTGTAGGAGCACAGGCTTGTGTAGAAAGCGACGGTATCGGCCTGATCGGATTGACTGAAGATGTGTTCGATGTCCTTGAACAGGGTGAGCGACCTGCTGTATTTCCCGGCATTGAAGTATTCGAGAGCCTTGTCGTACTTTTGCTTGTTGCTGCCGCTTTTCAGGAGTTTGTTGTACTCGCTGCACGACACGGTCGTCAAAAGCATTAACGCAATAAAAATTTTCGCAGGATAAAATTTCATCGTTATTTACAGGGTTTAAACGCTTCGCACGGAAAACACCATATTTACCGGACGGGCAAAGTTATGTATTTTTAACGATTTGGGAAAACATATATTGTTTTTTTTCGATTTATATTTTGTATGCGGGCACGGAGCGTTCCGATGCCGATCTCCGGTAAGGAGGGCTGCTTCCCGCGGATGCGGCGGCGCGGGCGGGAAGCGTTCCGATGCGGATGCGGCGGGTGCGTTTTGCGTTCGATTGCCGGGCGGAAAAACGGAAACGGAACATAAAAAAAGGTTAAATTTTTTATGCTTTGTAGAAAAAGGTTAACTTTGTGTGATTTTTTGTGGAATTCAACCAAACAAATTATACTACAGTGGATATTTTTGAACGAATACACGAGAACGCCGGCGGCCCGATCGGTCAGTATCAGAAATTGAGTCACGGTTACTATTCTTTCCCGAAACTGGAAGGAGAAATCGGTCCCCGGATGATGTTCCGCGGGCGGGAAGTATTGAACTGGAGCCTGAATAACTACCTGGGGCTGGCCAACAACCCGGAGGTGCGGAAGGCCGATGCCGAAGCCGCCGCCGAATTCGGTATGGCGTATCCGATGGGGGCGCGTATGATGAGCGGGCAGACCAAATGGCACGAACAGCTCGAACGGGAGTTGGCCGCATTCGTCGGCAAGCCCGACGCGTTCCTGCTGAACTACGGGTATCAGGGGATGATCTCGATCATCGATTCGCTGCTGACCCGCCGCGACGTGGTGGTTTACGATTCGGAGGCGCACGCCTGCATCATCGACGGGTTGCGGTTGCATACCGGCAAGCGTTTCGTTTATCCGCATAACGACATGGAGGCCTGCCGCAAGCAGCTCGGTCATGCCACGAAGCTGGCCGAAGAGAACGGCGGCGGCGTGCTGGTAATCACCGAGGGCGTGTTCGGCATGAAAGGCGACCTGGGCAAGCTCGACGAGATCGTCGCCATGAAGAAGGATTTCAAGTTCCGCCTGCTGGTCGATGACGCGCACGGGTTCGGAACGATGGGGAAGACCGGCGCCGGAACGCCCGAGCATTTCGGCGTGATCGACGGCGTGGACGTACTGTTCAATACGTTCGCCAAGTCGATGGCCGGGATCGGCGCTTTCGTTTCGTCTGAAAAATATATCGTGGATTACCTGCGTTACAACATGCGTTCGCAGACCTATGCGAAAGCGCTGCCGATGCCGATGGTCAAAGGGGCGTTGAAGCGTCTGGATATGATCCGCAAGCATCCGGAATTCAAGGACAACCTTTGGACGATCGTCCATGCGTTGCAGAGCGGCTTCCGCAAGCGCGGGTTCGATATCGGCGGCACCTTGTCGCCCGTTACGCCCGTTTACATGAAAGGCGGGGTGGACGAGGCCTGCAATATCGTGGTCGATCTGCGCGAGACCTATAACCTGTTCTGTTCGGTGGTCGTGTATCCGGTGATTCCGAGAGGGGAGATCATTCTGCGGATTATTCCTACGGCCGTACATACGCTCGAAGACGTGGAGTATACGCTGGATTGCTTCGAAAAGTGCCATGCGAAACTTAAGAACGGCGATTACAAGAAGCCGATGCCGGACATGGGCGAAAAATAGTTTGATGCGAAGGCGGTCTCCGAACCGCCGGAAAACAGCTTCGAATTCTGAAGGGCGGCGTTTTCGGATTGCCGCCCTTCGTATTTCGATTTCTGATGTTATTGTCCCGGCGACCGTATGCCGATAAAAAGCGAAGCCGCCGGAAATCTCCCGGCGGCTTCGCTTTTTACAGGTCGTCGCGTATGCCGTTTTGCGGCGGCATTAGTTGATCGTCATCATTTCGCGGTATTTGGGCAGCGGCCAGAGTTCGTCGTCCACGATCAGCTCGAGCTTGTCGATGTCGTGGCGGATTTTGTCGAGATAGATCAGCACGTCTTCCGAATAACCGGTCGCCCGCGCCACCAGGTTGTCCATGTGGTTGTATTTTTTACGGGCTTCGACCATCAGGTAAGTGTTCTCGCGAATGGCCTTCACGTGCTTGGCGATCGTCTGGATCGTACGGATTTCCTCGGCCGCCAGGTCGAGGTACTCGTTCGGCAGGATGTCCTTGAGTCCCTGGACGTTCTTAATCAGGATATTCTGGTAATGAATAGCCGTCGGAACGATATGGTTGGCCGCCATATCCGCCAGTACGCGCGATTCGATCTGGATTTTCTTGATCAGATTTTCCATGTTGATTTCGTAACGGGCGTGGATTTCCGATTCGTTGAACACTTTGTGTTTGTCGAACAGTTTCGAATAGGCTTTGCTGCTGAAAATCTTGAATGCGTCCGGAACGCTCTGGATGCTTTCGAGCCCGCGTCTGTCGGCTTCGCGCAGCCATTCGGCGCTGTATCCGTTGCCTTCGAACCGGATTTTTTTCGATTCGATGATGTATTTGCGGATGATCTGTAGGATCGCTTCGTCTTTTTTCACCCCTTTGTCGATCAACTTGTCGACTTCGGCTTTGAATAGGGTGAGCTGTTCGGCGACCGCCGTGTTGATCGGAATCAGCGGCGCGGCGCAGTTGTTCGACGAACCGGTCGCCCGGAATTCGAACCGGTTGCCGGTGAAGGCGAACGGCGAGGTGCGGTTGCGGTCGGTGTTGTCGAGCAGAATTTCCGGGATCTTTCCGATGTCGAGTTTGATCTCGGTTTTTTCGTCGGGAGTCAGTTTCTTGTCGCTCAGGCGTTCTTCGAGCGAGTCGAGGATGGCCGACAGGGTCGAGCCGGTGAATACCGACATGACGGCCGGCGGCGCTTCGTGCGAGCCGAGCCGGTGCGAATTCGACTGGGTGGCGATCGACGCCATGAACAACGGACCGTAATTGTGGGCGGCCATGATCGTATTGACGAAAAAGGTCAGGAATTGGATGTTGTTTTTCGGTGTTTTGCCCGGCGCAAGCAGGTTTACGCCCGTGTCGGTCAGCAGCGACCAGTTGCAGTGCTTGCCCGATCCGTTGACGCCGGCGAACGGTTTTTCGTGGAACAGCACGCGCAGCTTGTGTTTTTGCGCCAGCCGGCGCATCAGGGTCATCAGCAATGTGTTGTGATCGACGGCGATGTTGGCTTCCTCGAATACAGGCGCGCATTCGAATTGATTCGGGGCCACCTCGTTGTGCCGGGTCTTGATCGGGATGCCGAGGCGGTAGGCTTGCAGTTCGAAGTCTTTCATGTATTCGAGCACGCGGCTCGGAATGGCTCCGAAATAGTGGTCGTCGAGTTGCTGGTCTTTGGCCGCGATGTGCCCCATCAGCGTACGTCCGGTCTGCGCCAAGTCGGGACGGGCCAGAAACAGCGCTTCGTCCACCAGGAAATATTCCTGCTCCCAGCCCAGCGTGACATTGACCTTCCTTACGTCCTTGTCGAACAACTGACACACTTCGACGGCGGCTTTATCAATGGCCTGCAGCGACTTGAGCAGCGGCGTTTTGAAGTCGAGCGCTTCGCCGGTGTAGGCGATGAATATGCTGGGGATACAGAGTGTCCGGTCGAGAATGAACGCGGGCGACGAAGGGTCCCAAGCCGAATAACCGCGCGCTTCGAACGTGTTGCGGAGGCCTCCGGTCGGGAAACTCGATGCGTCGGGTTCCTGCTGTACGAGCAGCTCGCCTTTGAACGCTTCGAACGATCCGCCTCCGAACATCGGTTCGAAGAAGGCATCGTGTTTCTCGGCGGTGGAGTCGTTCAGCGGCTGGAACCAGTGCGAATAGTGGGTTGCTCCTTTTTCCATGGCCCACGTTTTCATCCCCTGGGCGACCTGGTTGGCGATCTTGCGGTCGATCCGCCGTCCTTCGTCGACAGCGGTGCAGAGGCTTTCGTAAGCTTCTTTCGGGATGTATTGACGCATTTTTTCGCGGTCGAATACGTCCGCGCCGAAATAATCGGATATCTTTTTGTCCGGCAGGTCGGCTTTTACCGGCTCCCGTTTTGACATTTCGTCAAGCGCCTTGAAACGTAATATTGCCATGTCGATTCGTTGTTTGTATTTGAACGGACAAAAGTAGCAAATATTCGCGAATGCCCCTATTTTTTTGCAGGGGTATTCGCGAAAAAAATGTTTTTTCGGACGCTTAGTCGAACGATTGCATCCCGGTTTGGGCGATCCGGATGATTTTTTGGTAATCTTGGTAATTCAGTTCCATGAAAAAATAGTGGATCGGGTCTACCCGCATACCGTCGTGCTTGACTTCGTAATGCAGGTGGGGCGCCAGCGACAGACCCGTGTTGCCGGATTGGGCGATGATGTCGCCCCGTTTGACGAATTCGCCTTTTTTAGCGTAGATTTTTCCCAGGTGGCTGTAAGTCGTTTCGTAGCCGTTCCCGTGGTTGATGACCACGGTATTCCCGGACGTGGTGTTACGCGTAACGACGTCCTTGATCCGGCCGTCGGCCGTCGCGAAAACGCGCGAACCTTCGCTCACCGTATAGTCCACGCCTTGGTGGGCGGTTAGAATTTTATAGAACGGGTGGATCCGCATACCGTACGAGGCGGTCAGCAGCGTCAGGTCTTTGTTGATGACCGGCTGGATCGCCGGGATGTTGTCGATTCGGTCTTTCAGCGAATCGGCGGTTTGTTCGAGGGTCGCCAGCGTGTACAGGTGTTCGCCGGCGCGTTTTTCGAGGGTATTGAGTTTCCCGAAAAACTCCTTGCCCAGTTCCTTGTTGGATTTGGTCAGCAGTTTTTCATGGGTTTCCCAGCGTTTTTTCTCGAATTCCGTGTCGAAATTGTACGGGTCGGATTCGAACAGCGTCCGGAACACCTGCTTGTCGCGGTCGATGACGTTGTACAGCACTTTTTCGACCGTCGCATAGCGTTTGCTCAACGAGTCGTATTCCTGGCGCAGCTTGCGCGTGGAGTGTTTCATCTGGTACTCCAGCGGCGTGTCGAAAAAGAACGAGAAGGCGGCGTAATAGATGACGGCGATCCCGATCCATGCGAACAGATGGATCACGCCGCGCCAAAATTTCTTCTTGAATTTTTCGCGTTGCTCGTACCAGCGGGGAACTAGCTCCTTGAATTTCGGGGTTCGTTTGTTGTCCATCGGATTAATCGCCTTCGTAAGTCGTGTACTGCGCCGATTCGATGATCTTCTGGAATTCGGCTTCGGTCATGTCGCGGCTCAGGTAGTTGATCGGGTCGACATGGACACCTTTATATATAACTTCGTAATGCAGGTGGGGGCCTTTCGACAGTCCCGTATTGCCGACCTCCCCGATCTTCTCGCCGCGCTTCACCTTTTGCCCCGGCATCACTTCGATTTTGCTCAGGTGGGCGTAACGGGTTTTGTAGCCGAATCCGTGGTTCAGCAGGATCTGACGCCCGTATCCCCGCGTCCCTTCGTTGTTGAAGGCGACGAATCCGTCCCCGGTGGCATAAACCGGCGTTCCGATGTTCGATCCCAGGTCGACGCCCTGGTGTCCTTTCACCCGTCCTGTGATCGGGTGTACCCGCGTGCCGAACGCGCCGATGTTGCCGCGCAGTTTCCGGCGGTCGAGCGGCCAGATCGCGGGAATCGCTTCGGCCATCAGCGCTTTGTTTTTGGACAGCACCTCGAGTTCGTCGAGCGATTTGGACTCCAGGTACAGCATCCGGGTCATTGCGTCGAGGTCTCTCCACGTGCCGATCATCTCCGGCGTGTACATGTCTCCTTCCAGGAAGCTGTATTTCGTGTCGGGATAGGGCGTATAGATTCCGTGCAAGTTCAGCGAGTCGGCGGCGAACAGCGAGCGGTACACGTTGTTGTCGCGGTGACGCAGTTCCTGCAGTTTGGCGGTCGCCGCGCGGATTTTGTCGTTCAGGATGTTGTACTTCAGCATCAGTTCGTTGTTCCGTTCGCCGATGCGGTACATCTTCGGCGTGTAGAAGAAAAAGGAGAAAAGCAGGTTGACCACCGAAGCCAGGATAAAGCCGATCAGCACCTTCCGCAGAATCCGGTAGAACCGGATGCGGAACGGGATCGCCATCACCTCGTAGGTCAGGGTTTGTGGATTGAATTTATACCGCTTTTTTGCCATGCATTCGATGATCGGTCAGATATTGGGAGGCTTTCTTCCGGATGCCGCCGCAAGTTCGGACACTAAAAAAGTATTTTATCAACGGGAAATGTGACAAAATTAGACTAATTTACTTAATTTTGCAATTTCCTACAAGATAACGCATCGCAGTACGCAGATATTATAAGTAAGGTATGGATTCTAATCAAATCAGAAAAACTTTTCTCGATTTTTTCCGCAGCAAAGGGCATGTGATCGTGCCGTCGGCTCCGATGGTCGTCAAGAACGACCCGACCCTGATGTTCACCAACGCCGGGATGAACCAGTTTAAAGATTTGTTCCTGGGGAACTCTCCGATCAAAGACCGCCGGGTGGCCGATTCGCAGAAATGTCTGCGCGTGTCGGGCAAGCACAACGACCTGGAGGAGGTCGGCCACGACACTTACCATCACACGATGTTCGAAATGCTCGGCAACTGGTCGTTCGGGGATTATTTTAAGAAAGAGGCGATCTCGTGGGCGTGGGAGTTGCTTACCGACGTGTACGGCCTGCCGAAAGAGCGTTTGTACGCGACGATTTTCGAGGGGAGTCCCGATGAAAATATCGACCGTGACAACGAGGCCTACCAGTATTGGAAGCAGTTCCTGCCCGAAGACCATATCATTCTCGGAAACCGTCACGATAATTTCTGGGAAATGGGCGATACGGGGCCTTGCGGCCCGTGCAGCGAAATCCATTACGATCTGCGCTCGGACGAGGAGCGGGCCGCGTTGGACGGACGCGAGTTGGTGAACCGGGGGCACCACCTGGTCATCGAGATATGGAACCTGGTTTTCATGCAGTTCAACCGTAAGGCCAGCGGCGAACTGGAATTGCTGCCGGCCCGCCACGTGGATACCGGCATGGGCTTCGAACGGCTTTGCATGGTGTTGCAGGGCAAACAGAGCAATTACGATACCGACGTATTCCAACCGACGATCCGGCGTCTGGCCGAACTGTCCGGAAAAGTTTACGGTCAGGATCGCAGGGCCGATATCGCGATGCGGGTGGTTGCCGACCACCTGCGGGCGATTGCTTTCTCGATTGCCGACGGGCAGCTGCCGTCGAACGTGAAGGCCGGGTACGTGATCCGGCGTATCCTGCGCCGCGCCGTGCGGTACGGATATACTTACCTCGGTTTCAACGAGCCGTTTATCTGCCAGTTGGTCGACGGACTCGTCCGGCAGATGGGCGAACAGTTCCCCGAACTGGCGGCGCAGCAGGATCTGATTACCAAAGTGATCGCCGAGGAGGAAGCCGCATTCCTGAGGACATTGGCTACCGGGATCAATCTGCTCGACAATGTGATCAAAAAGGAACAGGCCGCCGGCAGCCGGGTGATCAGCGGCAGCGAAGCGTTCCTGCTGTACGATACTTACGGATTCCCGATCGACCTGACCGAACTGATCGCTCAGGAAAACGGCATGACGGTAAACGGCGAGGAATTCTCTGCCGAACTGCAGAAACAAAAAGAGCGTTCGCGCAACGCGGCGGCGGTCGATACCGACGATTGGGTCGAACTGTTTCCGATCGCCGAGAGTCGCTTCATCGGTTACGATACGCTCGAAAGCGACGTGCGGATTTCGCGTTATCGTCGCGTTACCGCCAAGAACAAGACTTACTATCAGTTGGTTTTCGACCAGACGCCTTTCTACGGTAATTCGGGCGGGCAGACCGGCGACCGCGGGTACATCGAGAGCGACGAACAGAAGATTCCGGTCACCGATACCCAAAAGGAGAACAACCTGACCGTCCATCTGGTCGATCGGCTTCCGGACGATCTTTCGGCGAAGTTCCGTGCGGTAGTGGACGGCGAAGCGCGGGCGAACACGGCGGCTAATCACACGGCCACGCACCTGTTGCATAAAGCGCTGCGTACGGTGCTCGGCGATCATGTCGAACAAAAAGGGTCGCTCGTATGTTCCGATTACCTGCGTTTCGACTTTTCGCATTTCCAGAAGGTAACCGACGAGCAGATCCGCGAAGTCGAAAAGTTGGTCAACCGGGATATCCGCAGCAACTTTCCGTTGCAGGAACGCCGCGAATACCCGATCGAAGAGGCCCGTAAACTCGGGGCCATGATGTTGTTCGGCGAAAAATACGGCGACCGCGTGCGGGTGATCCAGTACGGAAAGTCGGTCGAACTCTGCGGCGGAACCCATGTTCCTGCGACCGGCAGCATCGGTTTTTTCAAGGTCGTTTCCGAAAGCGCCATTTCGGCCGGCGTGCGGCGTATCGAAGCGCTGACGGGCGACCGGGCGATGGAATACGTCTATTCGTTTGAGGATACCCTGCGAGCTGTTCAGCGGTATGTGAATAATCCTTCGGTGACTCAGGCGATCAAAAAGCTGGTCGAGGAGAATTCGGAACTGAACAGACAGATGGAGCAGCAGCGCAAGGAGCGTATCCAATCGCTGGTGGCATCCATTGAGCCGAACCTGACCGAGGAGGACGGCGTCGTACTGGTCGCTCGCCAGTTGGATTTGATGCCCGACGTCATTAAAGGAATCGCTTTCGGGCTGAAGCCGAAATTTCCGAATCTCGTGTTCGTGACCGGATCGGCCTTCGGCGACAAGGTGACGTTGACGATTATGCTGGGCGACGAGATCGTGGCCCGGGGTGTGAATGCGTCGAAAGTGATCCGCGAGGCGGCTAAAGAGATCGGCGGCGGAGGCGGCGGGCAGCCGTTCTTCGCGACGGCCGGCGGTAAGAAACCCGAAGGACTCGAAAAGGCTATTTTCAGAGCCGTGGAATTGATCAAAGGAGAATTGAAATAAGTGGAAGAGCGGGAAACGGACAGGTTTCCCCGAAAAAAGAAAGACGATGGCAAACAAAGTATTACTGATGATTTTGGACGGCTGGGGCAAAGGCGATCACGGCCACGACGATGTGGTTTATTCGGCCGACCCGGTCTATATCAACGGCCTGGAGGCCAAATATCCGTCGGCGCAGTTGCTGACCGACGGCGAAAACGTCGGCCTTCCCGACGGACAGATGGGTAATTCGGAAGTAGGACACCTGAATATCGGCGCCGGACGCGTCGTATATCAGGATCTGGTGAAGATCAACCGGGCTTGCCGCGACAATTCGATCCTGAAGAATCCGGAGATCGTAAAAGCGTTCACCTATGCGAAGATGAACGGCAAACAGGTGCATTTCATGGGCCTGCTGTCGGACGGCGGCGTGCACAGTTCGCTCGACCACCTGTTCAAACTGTGCGATATTTCGAAAGAATACGGGGTCGATAAGACGTTCGTACACTGTTTTATGGACGGCCGCGATACCGACCCGCGCAGCGGAAAGGGATTTGTGGAGAAATTGCAGGGGCACCTGAAGCATTCGGCCGGAAAAATCGCTTCGGTCATCGGCCGTTATTATGCGATGGACCGCGACAAGCGCTGGGAACGGGTCAAGGAAGCTTACGACCTGATCGTGAAAGGCGTGGGCGAAAAGGCGACGGACGCCGCCGCCGCCGTGCAGAAATCCTACGACGAAGGGGTGACCGACGAATTTATCAAGCCGATCGTCTGCGTTGACGGACAGGGCGATCCGGTCGGTACGATCCAGGACAGGGACGTGGTGATCTTCTTCAATTTCCGCAACGACCGGGCGAAGGAGCTGACGGTCGTGCTGACGCAGGAGGATATGCCCGATTACGACATGAAGAAGCTGTCGCTGTACTATTGCTGCATGACCCCTTACGACGCCAAGTTCACCGGCCTGCGCATCCTTTTCGACAAAGACAACGTGGCCAATACGATCGGCGAATATGTATCGTCGCAGGGCCTCAGTCAGTTGCGCATCGCCGAAACGGAGAAATACGCGCACGTGACGTTTTTCCTGAACGGCGGCCGCGAAGAGACTTTCGGCGGAGAGGAACGGATTCTGATCCCTTCCCCGAAAGTGGCTACTTACGATCTGCAACCCGAGATGAGCGCTTATCAGGTAAAGGACGCTCTGGTCGAGCAGTTGAACAAGAAAAAATTCGATTTCATCTGCCTGAACTTCGCCAACGGCGACATGGTGGGACATACCGGCGTTTACGATGCGATCGTCAAGGCGGTCAAAGCGGTGGACGCCTGCGTGCGCGACGTGGTCGAGGCGGCGAAGGCGAACGGTTACGAGGTCGTCGTTATCGCCGATCACGGTAATGCCGACCATGCCGAGAATCCGGACGGAACCCCGAATACGGCTCATTCGTTGAATCCGGTGCCCATTATAGTGGTGTCCGACCGCGTTAAGAGCGTCCGCAACGGCGTGTTGGCCGATGTGGCCCCGACCGTGCTGAAATTGATGGGCCTGTCCCAGCCGCCCGAGATGACCGGGAAAGTTTTGGTCGAAATGTAACGCATGAACGCCGTTTTTGATCTCTTGATTGAAAACGGCGTAATTTATACCTGCCGGATGGATCGCGTCATTGGGTATTTATAATTGGACGATCGGAGTCGTCTCGGAGAAGGGCGAAGGCAGCGCTTTCTGGGTCGAACTGCCTTGCCGGGTCAAACCGATCGAAAAGTAAGAGTAAAGGAACGGTTTTTGGGGCCGCCGCCGGTATTTTTTATCGAAGCCGGTTATAATTCCCCGATCAGCCCCCGGATGACGACCGATGCGCAGTGACAGCCGAACAGTGCGGGCATGTAGGATATCGTGCCGACATTGGATTTTTTGTTGGTTTCCTCGCATAGGATCATGGCGCCTTCGCGGACCGCTTCGGGTGAAAAAACGACCCGGAAACCCGTCCGGATTCCCGCTTTATGCAATCTTTTTCGCAGCATGTGCGCCAGCGGACAGTGATGCGATTTCGCAATGTCTCTGATTTCGATCAGCGTAGGATCGGTTTTGGCTCCGGCCCCCATCGAACTGACCAGCGGAATCCCGCGGTCGAGGGCTCCCTTGATCAGATTTACTTTCGGCGACAGCGTATCGATCGCATCGACCGCGTAATCGAACTTTTCTCCGTCGAGCAGCCGGTCGGTCGCTTCGTCCCGGACATACTCCCGGAGTACGGTCAGGCGCAACTGCGGGTTGATATCTTGCAGGCGAGCAGCCAGTATTTCCGCTTTCGGCCGTCCGACCGTACTATGCAGGGCGACCAGTTGCCGGTTGATATTCGTTTCCGAAACGTCGTCGGCGTCTACGATCGTCAGCGCGCCGATGCCGCTGCGGGCGAGCATTTCGGCGGCATAGGCACCCACGCCTCCCAGACCGACCACCAGTACGCGCGCGTTTTGCAGCCGTTTCGTCTTTTCGCTGCCCAGCAGCAGTTCCGTTCGTTCGAGCCAATGAGTCATGCGGCGAATATTTTTCGATAGTTTTTACGGATTTCGGCGGCCAGTTCCGCGACGGAGACTCCCCGGATCGCCGCCGCCCGTTCGTAGATGGAGCCGATCCCGGCCGCGCTTTCGTCCGTTTCGAGGAAAAGACGGTCGGATGGGGTATTGCGCAGCGCGTCCGCCGTTTTCGAAGAACGGAACGCCGTTTCGCCGAACGACAGGTAATATCCCGCTTTCAACACCTGTCCGGCCAGTTGTTCCGATCCGGCGAATCCGTGGAAAACGGCCGGTATGTCGAACGGGCGCAGGGTCGGCAGCATTTCGTTGTAGGCTTTGACACAGTGCAAGATAACCGGCAGCCCGCGTCTGCGGGCGATCTCCAGTTGCCGAACCAGCCATTCGCGTTGTGCCGTTCGGTCGACCGATACGGCGTAGTCGAGCCCGATTTCGCCGATCGCCGCGCAGGGCAGCGTTTCGAGCTGCCGCAGTCCTTGCGGATCGGCTTTTTCGCTGTCCCACGGGTGGATGCCCGCCGAAAAGAGCGAACCGTCGGAAGGCACGGCATCCGTGCCGAGCCGTATCGACCGCAAGGCGGCGGCGTCCGGTTCTTTCCGGTGCGTATGGATGTCGATAAGCGGGTACATCTGCGAAAAATGATTAGCTTTGCGGAGCAAAGGTAATAAACGGTATCCAATGAGCAAACGGTCCCTCGTCTGGTTGGTGTGCGCGATCATCGTTACGGTTTCGGTCGGAACGTTTTCCGTGTACCGGATAATCCGGCATTCCGGGGCGCCGGACATCCCGGCGTGCGTTGCCGTTCCGGCTGAGGACGACCGACAGTTGACGCTGATCTTTACCGGAGACCTGATGCAACACCTTCCGCAGGTGCAGGCCGCCTTCCGACGAGACGGCGGAATCGACTACACCGCCTGTTTTTCGCGGTTGAAAAATTATTTCGCTTCGGCCGACTTCGTAATTGCCAATTTGGAAACCACGCTCGGCGGGGAACCCTATTCGGGGTATCCTCAGTTTCGCTCGCCCGGCGCGTTGGCCGGGGCGATGCGCCGGGTCGGTATCGACGTGGCCGTCGCGGCGAACAACCATATCTGCGACCGCGGCGGGGCCGGAATCCGTTCTACGCTCGATACGCTCGTGCAGGCCGGCCTGGAGTATACCGGGGTATTCGCCGATACGCTTCCCGATCCGGCCCGCCACCCGCTTTGGTTGCGGAAAGGGGATTTTCGGGTGGCATTGCTGAATTATACTTACGGGACCAACGGACTGTCCGTCCCGCGCGGTTATACGGTGAACCGGATCGATACGCTCCGTATCCGGCAGGATATCGCCGGCGCGCGCGGCAACGGGGCGACGCACGTGGTGCTGTTTCTGCACTGGGGCAACGAGTACGAGACGTTGCCGAATCGCTGGCAGCGCGACTTGGCCGCCCGGAGCCATCGCTGGGGGGCCGATCTGGTGATCGGTTCGCATCCGCACGTCGTTCAGTCGGTCGAAACGGTATCCGATTCGTCGGGCAGGATTTGCGGGGCGACCGTTTTTTCGATGGGCAATTTTGTTTCGAACCAGCGTTTTCCCGGTACGGACGGCGGCATATCGGTGCGGATCGGGCTGTCGCTCGGCGCAGACGGGCGGACGGCTTACCGTCCCGAGTACCTGATTCACTGGACGTCGATCTCATCCGACCCGGGGAGTCGCTCGGGGCATCGTTACGAGATCGTTCCGGCCTATTCCCGCGAAACGGTTTCGCCGCAACAACGGCCGGGGCTGGATCGCTTCGTCCGGCGGACGAGGGATTATATGCAGCGTTACAGTCGCGGCTTTACCGAGATAACGGACGATTACCGGAAAAGCGGGGACGCCGGAACGTTGCCCGGCGATTGACGACCGATTGTTGATAAATAGTGCCGGATTCGGCGACTGCATCCGTCCTGGAAAAGAAAAATAAAATAATTATTGTTATATTTGTAACGCAAAATTAAATTTTGTGTCGAACGCATGAAAAAATATCTGCTGTGTGGGGTGTTGTGCGCACTGCTGATCGGTGTCGCCGGTGCGAAAAATACGTCGAAACAGACCAAGGAGGACGGAAAGGATACCGGAGCCTATGTATTTACCGATAAAGTGCTGGTGCCCGTGACGCCGGTGAAGGATCAGGCGAAGTCCGGCACCTGCTGGAGCTTTTCGGGCACGGCGATGGCGGAGAGCGAGTTGCTTCGTCGCGGGAAAGGCGTTTACGACCTTTCCGAAATGTGGATCGTCCGCCATACTTACCTCGAAAAAGCGATCAAATACGCCCGCCTGCACGGTAAAGCCAATTTCTCCGAGGGGGGGACGCTGGATGACGTCGTATACATCGTCGACCGTTACGGAATCGTGCCCGAGACGGTCTATTCTGGACTGAAGGACGGCGCGTCGAGGCACTCGCACGAAGAACTGAGCGTTGCTCTCAAAGCCTATACGGATGCGGTGATCGGGAATCCGTCCAAACGGCTTTCCGCGTCTTGGATCGACGGTCTGAACGGGATACTGGACGCTTACCTGGGCCCCTGTCCCGAAAAATTCGTTCACGACGGAAAAGAATATACTCCGAAAAGTTTTGCGCAGGAGCTGGGTATTCGCCGCGACGATTACGTAGTGTTCACGGCAATGACGCACCATCCGCTTTATACGGCTTTCCCGCTCGAAATACCCGATAATTGGAACTGGTCTCCGTTCTACAACGTAACGATGGAGGAGCTGGGCCGGATCGTCGACGTTTCGCTGCGGAAAGGATATGCAGTCAACTGGGCGTCCGACGTCAGCGAGAACGGATTCGGCTTTCGGGAGGGCCGTGCGATCGTTCCGGTCGAGTCGGCGGCGGAAATTCCTGCGGCGGACAGCGCGCGCTGGAAAGGGCTTACCGACGACGAGATTCGGAAACGGACGCTCCTGAAAACGGGCGTGCTTCCCGAACGCCAAATCACGCCCGAAATGCGGCAACAGGCTTTCGATCGTTACGAGACGACCGACGATCACGGGATGCTGCTGGTGGGGATCGCGGCGGACCAGCACGGCCGGAAATTCTACAAAGTGAAAAACTCCTGGGGCGAAACGGGTTTGTATAAAGGTTATTTTTACGCTTCGGAACCTTTCCTGCTTTATAAAACGGTCGGTATCCAGGTACATCGCGAGGCGATTCCCCAGGATATAAAGGATAAGCTGGGAATCCGCTGACCGAAAAACGAATGAAAAAGACACCTTAATAAATTACTATCAATAATCTACCGAATATGTCGCAAGTCATAAAGTTGAAAAAAGGCCTTGATATCCGGTTGCAAGGGGAAGCCCGACGCGAGTTGACCCGGCTGCCGCTGGTACATGCCTATGCGCTGAAACCGGACGATTTCAAGGGGGTCATCCCGAAGATGCTGGTTCGGGTGGACGACGTCGTGAAGGCCGGAACGCCGCTGTTTTACGACAAGTACCGTCCGCAGGTGTTGTTCACCTCGCCGGTCAGCGGGAAGGTGACCGCCATAAACCGCGGGGATAAGCGTAAGATCCTCGACGTGGTGATCGCTCCGACCGCCGAACAGGTTTACGAGCCGTTCGAGGTTCCCACCGAAGAGTCCGCCGACAAGGAAAACGTCACTTCGGCGCTGTTGAGTTCCGGTCTGTGGCCGATGATCGTTCAGCGTCCTTACGGAATCATCGCCGATCCGGGACAGACGCCGAAAGCCGTTTTCGTTTCCGGATTCGATTCGGCGCCGCTGGCTCCCGATATGAATTACGTATTGGAGAAAGAGTTGGATAATTTGAATACCGGTTTCGCCATGCTGTCGAAGCTGACGCCGGGGAAAGTCTACCTGGGTTTGAAAGCCGGAACATCCGGGGTGTTGGATCGGGTGAAAGGCGTGGAAGTGCGCGCGTTCGACGGGCCGCATCCGGCCGGGAACGTGGGCGTTCAGATTCACCATATCGATCCGATCAACAAAGGCGACCTGGTGTGGACGGTCGATATTCAGCACGTGGCGATGATCGGACGGTTTTTCCGTACCGGCCGGGTCGATATGAGCAAGATCGTTGCGCTGACCGGTTCAGAGACGACCGATCCGCGCTATTTTAGCGTGCTGTCGGGCATTCCGGTCGGCAGCATCGCGCGCCAGGTCGAGATCCGTCCGCAGCGCGCGGGCGATCGGGTGCGCCTGATCAGCGGCAACGTGCTGACCGGTAAAAAGGTGGAACCGGACGGATACCTCGGATTTTACAGCAACCAGGTGACCGTGATCCCCGAAGGGAACAAATACGAGTTCCTCGGTTGGGGTATGCCGCGGCTGGATAAGTTCTCGGTGTCGAAGAGTTATTTCTCGTGGCTGACGCCCCGCAAGCGTTATAATCTCGATACCAACATGAACGGCGGCGTCCGCGCTTATGTGGTAACCGGGCTGTATGACAAATACCTGCCGATGGACATCTATCCGCTCTATCTGTTGAAGGCGATTCTCGCCGGAGATATCGACAAAATGGAGAACCTGGGCATCTACGAGGTGGTCGAGGAGGATTTCGCGCTGTGCGAATTCGTCGATCCGTCGAAAACCGAGATGCAGGATATCGTCCGCCGCGGGATCGAACTGATGATCAAAGAGCTTAACTAACCTGAACGACCCATGAAAGGATTAAGAAATTTTATAGATAAGATCAAGCCGAACTTCGAAAAGGGCGGCAAGTTCGAAAAACTTCATTCGACGTTCGATGCTTTCGAGACGTTCCTGTTCGTACCGAATCACGTAACCCGCAGCGGCAGCCATATCCGCGACAGCATCGACCTGAAACGGGTGATGATCGTGGTGGTCGTGGCATTGATGCCGGCTTTGCTGTTCGGGATGTACAATACCGGATTGCAGCATTTCCGGGCCATCGGCGCGGGTGACGCTCCGTTCTGGACGTGTTTTTGGTTCGGTTTGCTGAAAGTGCTGCCGATCATCATTGTCTCGTACGTGGTCGGTCTGGGGATCGAATTTATTTCGGCGCAGATTCGCCATCACGAGGTGAATGAAGGGTTTCTGGTCAGCGGAATGCTGATTCCGCTGGTGATGCCGGTCGACGTGCCGCTGTGGATGGTGGCCGTTGCGACCGCTTTCGCCGTGATTATCGGCAAGGAAGTGTTCGGCGGTACCGGAATGAACATCTTCAACCCGGCCTTGCTGGCCCGGGCGTTTATTTTCTTCGCTTATACGCCCTATATTTCAGGCGAAAAGATCTGGATCGCCGGCCTGACCAAAGGCGAGGGCGTCGTAGACGGTTTTTCGGGGGCGACTCCGCTGGCCGATGCGGCGTCGGCCGTGCTGACCGGCTCGCAGCAGATACACTGGACGCAGGGCGGTCCGCTGGACTGGTTCCTCGGGACGATACCCGGATGTATCGGCGAGACTTCGACGCTGGCGATCCTGATCGGCGCGGCGATCCTGCTGTGGACGGGCATCGCCAGTTGGCGCGTGATGCTCAGCGTGTTTGCCGGCGGCTATCTGATGGGCTTGTTGTTCAACTTGATCGGCGCGAACGCCTACATGGATATTCCGGCATATTACCACCTGATTATCGGCGGGTTCGCCTTCGGTGCGGTCTTTATGGCGACCGATCCGGTGACCGGCAGCCAGACGAACGTCGGCAAGTACATTTACGGATTCCTGATCGGGGTGATGGCGGTGCTGATCCGGGTGCTGAATCCCGGTTATCCGGAAGGCATGATGCTGTCGATCCTGTTTATGAACGCGGTGGCTCCGCTGATCGACTACTATGTGGTGCAAGCCAATATCCGTCGCCGGAACCGTCGTTTGAAATTAGCTAAATAGAGTAGGGGTATGAATAAGAACAGTAATACGTATATTATCACTTATGCTTCGGTCATGGTGGTGATCGTGGCGGCGGTGCTCTCGTTTGCTTCGCTGTCGCTGAAAAATATTCAGGCCGAGAACGTGAGAATCGAGAAAATGGGCGATATCCTGCGCTCGATCGGCGAAGGCGGCGATGCGGACAAGGCGCCGAACAAAGCGGCCTATATCAACGAGCAGTATAAAAAATACATCGTGGACAGTTATGCCGTCAACGTCGAAGGAGATAAGGTCGAAGGGGCGGACGCGTTCGCTCTGTTGACGAACCTGAAAGCCGAATACGACAAGCCGGCCGCCGAAAGGGAACTGCCCGTATTCGTCAGCAAAAACGACGAGGGGAGTGTCAGCTACGTGATCCCGGTTTGGGGCGCCGGACTTTGGGGTCCGGTCTGGGGGTATGTCGCGCTGGCGGACAACTGGGACACGGTCGAAGGTATCGTATTCGACCACAAGAGCGAAACGCCGGGGCTGGGCGCCGAAATTTCGACTGCGCAGTTCCAGGCTCAGTTCAAAGGGAAACAGATTCTCAAGGACGGTAAAGTCGTGGCGATCCGTCTGCAGAAAGGCGGCGCGCAACAGGGCGATCCTTATGCGGTGGATGCCGTTTCGGGCGGTACGCTGACCAGTATCGGCGTCGAGAATATGCTGAAAAGCTGCCTCGGCGATTATGACGCCTATATCCGGAAACAGCTTGCGGCGTCTCCGGGTAAAACGGCGGAAGTAGTAACCAATAATTCGGAAAACAATGAGTAGCCAGGAAAAAGAGCCGATTTTTTCGGTTAAGAATTTGAAGTTGCTGACCTCGCCGTTCGGTCAGAACAACCCGATCACGGTGCAGATACTGGGTATCTGTTCGGCGCTGGCGGTCACGGCAAAATTGAAACCCGCTTTCGTGATGGCGCTGTCGGTAATCGTCGTCACCGGGTTTTCGAGTCTGATTATTTCATTGATCCGCAAAGGGATTCCGTCGCGGATCCGGATCATCGTGCAGTTGGTCGTCGTGGCCGCGCTGGTGATTCTGGTGGATCAGGTGCTCAAGGCGTTCGTTTACGACGTCAGCAAACAGCTTTCGGTGTTTGTCGGGCTGATTATTACCAACTGTATCATTATGGGGCGGATCGAGGCGTTTGCGCTGGGTAACAAACCCTGGGCGTCGTTCCTCGACGGTATAGGCAACGGCCTGGGATACGGGCTGATCCTCGTGATCCTCGGCTTCGTCCGCGAGTTGTTGGGATCGGGCAGCATCTGGGGGTATCCCGTTTTCGAGAAGCTCGGGCTTTACAGCGTAGGTTACGTCAACAACGGTCTGATGATCCTGCCGCCGATGGCGTTGATCTGCGTCGGCCTGATTATCTGGGTGCAGCGCAGCCGTAACAAGAACCTGATCGAGAAATAATAAAGCGAAGCACGTATGGAAAACATTATCAGCATATTCGTAAGGTCTATCTTCATAGACAACATGGTGTTCGCGTTCTTTTTCGGCATGTGTTCGTACATTGCCGTCAGCAAGAGCGTCAAAACCGCGATGGGACTCGGTATCGCCGTTATCTTCGTGATGGTGATGACCGTGCCGATCAATTACCTGCTCAACGAGTTTATCCTTTCTCCGGGAGCCCTCGGCTGGATAAATCCGGCTTACGGGCCGGGCGGCGAGAGCGAGATCGACCTGAGCTTCCTCAGTTTCATCGTTTTTATCGCCGTGATCGCCTCGTTCGTGCAGTTGGTCGAAATGGTGGTCGAGAAATTCGCGCCGGCATTGTACAATCAGTTGGGAATTTTCCTGCCGCTGATCGCGGTGAACTGCGCGATCATGGGCGGTTCGCTGTTCATGCAGGAGCGCGATTACGCTTCTCTGGGCGAAGCTACCGCGTTCGCGGCCGGTTCGGGGATCGGCTGGTGGCTGGCGATCATTCTGATGGCCGCTATCCGCGAGAGGCTGTCTTATTCGAACATTCCCGCCCCGCTGCGCGGCGCCGGGATTACGTTCATCCTGACCGGCCTGATGGGGATCGCCTTCATGACGTTCATGGGGATTCAGTTGTAAACCGTAAAATAGTGAAATAGAGATGGGATTATCAATCATTATAGCGATCGTAGCATTCCTGGTAGTAACCTTGATCCTGGTGGCGTTGCTGCTGTATGCCAAGGCGAAACTGACCCCTTCGGGAGAGGTTAAAATCGATATTAACGACGGCGAAAAATCATTGACCGTGGAACCCGGCAGTACGTTGCTGTCGACGCTTGGCAACAACGGCATATTCCTGCCTTCGGCTTGCGGAGGCGGCGGTTCGTGCGGCATGTGCAAATGTCAGGTGCTCGAAGGCGGCGGCGATATCCTACCGACCGAGGTGAACTTTTTCACTCGTAAGCAACAGGCCGAGAAGTGGCGCCTCGGATGCCAGGTAAAAGTGAAGGAAAACCTGAAGATCAAGGTGCCCGAAGCTGTCCTGGGCGTTAAAAAATGGGAGTGCGAAGTGGTGTCGAACCACAACGTGGCCACCTTCATCAAGGAGTTCGTCGTGAAGTTGCCCGAAGGCGAACATCTGAAATTCCGCTCGGGCGGTTATATCCAGATCGACATTCCGAAATACGACGAGATCAAGTTCAGCGATTTCGACATCGAACAGGAATACCATGAGGACTGGGATCACATGAAGATGTGGGGGTTGGTTACGAAAAATCCGGAGCCGACGTTCCGCGCTTATTCGATGGCCAACCATCCGGCCGAAGGGAATATCATCATGCTGAATATCCGTATCGCCACGCCGCCCTGGGATCGGGCCGCAGGGGCCTTTATGAAGGTGAACCCGGGAATTTGTTCGTCGTATATTTTCTCGCGCAAGCCGGGCGACAAAGTGACGATTTCGGGACCCTACGGCGAATTCTTCGTGAAGGATACTCCGAACGAAAAAATGTTTATCGGCGGCGGCGCCGGTATGGCGCCGATGCGCTCGCATATCTTCCATTTGTTCAAGACCGAGAAAATCGACACTCCTGTAACATTCTGGTACGGGGCGCGTTCTAAGCGTGAAATTTTCTACGAGGAGCAGTTCGAGGAGATCGAAAAAGAATTCCCGAACTTTAAGTTCCACATCGCGCTGTCGGAGCCGAAGGAAGAGGATAACTGGAAAGGCTACACCGGATTTATTCACCAGGTTATTTTCGAAAACTACCTGAAGAATCACGACGCGCCGGAAGATATCGAATACTACCTGTGCGGACCGCCGATGATGACGGCCGCAATGACCAAGATGCTCGACGGACTCGGCGTGCCGGAAGAGAATATTATGTACGATAACTTCGGGGCTTAATGTCCGGAAGGCGTTTGAACTGGAAGGCTGCCGGCGGTTGTTTATCGCCGGCAGCCTTCGTATAAATCGAGGGATTATTATGAAACGATTTTTAGGATTGTTTATCGTCGGGTTCTGCTCGGTGCTCTGCGCCTGCGGCTCCCGGCCGGAATCGCGGGTTCCGGTGATCGGAATTTCCGATTTTTGCAACGGAGGCACGGTGACCGTGTCGCGCACCTATTTCGATGCGGTATTGCGGGCCGGGGGAGTCCCCGTGTTGATTCCGCTGATCGGGGACGAACAGAAGCTGGACGGACTGTTGCAGTCGATCGACGGACTGATTCTGACCGGCGGCGGCGATGTCGATCCCGCCTATTTCGGCGAGGAGCCGTCTCCGCATCTCGGGCATGTCAATGCGCCGCGCGATACGTTCGATTTCAGGCTGATCGAACTGGCCGCCCGACATAAGATCCCGGTGCTGGGCATTTGCCGCGGAATACAGATGATCAACGTGGCCTTCGGCGGAACGCTGTATCAGGATTTGCCGTCGGAATATGCCGATACTTCGGTGTGTCACATGCAGGCGGTGCCGGGGTACGTACCGACGCATACCGTGCGTGTCGAGAAAGGCTCGTTTGTTGCAGTGGCGACCGGTATGGATACGTTGCGGACGAACAGTTTCCACCATCAGGCCGTCAAACGGGTGGCCGATGGATTCCGTGTGGCCGCTACGGCGACGGACGGCGTGGTCGAGGCGATCGAGGACCCGGACAGGGGGGTCTTCGGTACGCAGTTCCATCCGGAGGATCATACGGTCGCCGGGGATACCGTGATGGTGAAATTTTTTGAATTTCTGGTTCGCGAAGCGGGCAAAAAAGCCCGTTGATCCGCGGGCGTTAAAAAATGATACGATGAAAATTCTGACAGGATCGCAGATACGCGAGGCCGACCAGTATACGATCGAACACGAACCGATCGAGAGTCTCGCGCTGATGGAACGGGCTTCGGAAGTGATCGCCCAGTGGATTTGCAACAACATTCCGCAGGAGCAGCCTTTGGCTTTTTTTATCGGAAAAGGAAACAACGGCGGAGACGGCCTGGCGGTTGCGCGCATGTTGCACAACGTGGGGTATTCCTGTTCCGTGTACGTTTTGTTCGATAAGCGGCAACTGTCGGTCGAGTGCCGCTACAACCTCGAACGGCTGCCGCACGGCGTGCGGGTGCAGGGCATGGATCGGGTGGAAGTTGCCGAGGATGCGGTGGCGATCGACGCTTTGCTCGGTACGGGCGTCCGCGGCGGGCTCTCGGAGCCTGTTCGCGGCGCGATCGCCCTTGTCAACGGGCTCGGCTGCCGGGTGATTTCGATCGACCTGCCTTCGGGAATGTTGTCCGAATACGGCAATGCGGGGCGCGAGATCGTGTATGCCGACGTTACGCTGACGCTGGAGTTCCCGAAGCTGGCGCTGTTGCTGTCCGAGGCGGGGGAGGCTGCCGGCGAAATCGTTATTCTGCCGATCGAACTGGACGAGAACTATAAACGACAGGCACGGTCGCCGTATTATTATGCGGACGGTCGGTACGTATCGGAACTGGTATTGCCCCGTAGCCGTTTTGCCCACAAAGGAACCTATGGGCACGCCTTGCTGGTTTGCGGCTCGCAGGGCATGATGGGGGCTGCCGTATTGGCGACAGGGGCCGCGCTGCGTTCCGGATGCGGGTTGGTGACGGCGCATGTTCCTGCCGAAGAACGGTTCGTTCTGCATACGTCTTGCCCGTCGGCGCTGGTCAGCGGCGATCCGATGTCCGTGTTCTCCCGGTTGCCGGACGATATGACGAAGTATGCCGCCGTAGGGATCGGCAGCGGGGTGGGGAGGCACGACTTGTCCGTGCGGGCTTTCGAGGCGTTGTTGTCGTGCGGGATGCCGATGGTGATCGATGCCGATGCGTTGAATATGTTGGCGGCCCGTCCCGAATTGGCCGGGTCGATGCCTCCGGGATGCGTACTGACTCCCCATTTGGGCGAATTGCGCCGCTTGGTCGGAACGTGGAACGACGATCAAGACCGAATCGAAAAGGTGAGGACGTTCGCGGCGCGCTACGGATGCTGTATGGTCGTGAAAGGAGCGCATACGATGGTCTGCTCTCCGGACGGACAGCTTTATTTCAATGCGACGGGGAATCCGGGAATGGCCAAAGGAGGCAGCGGCGACGTGCTGACCGGCTATATCGCGGGACTGCTGGCGCGGGGATACGATCCGCTGTCGGCGGCTTTGCTCGGCGTGTATGTCCACGGCGCGGCCGGCGATAAGGCTGCGGCCTATTACGGACAGGAGGGTATGAATGCCGCCGACCTGATCGATTTTTTGGGAGAGGCTTTGGCTGAGATTCAATAGTTTTTATTACCTTTGTACAATCATTAAAAAACAATAGGTTATGGCAAGTCTCAGAGGAATTAAAAACGATATCGATTACCTGGTGAGCGAGGTGATCTCGGATTGTTACATGGCTCTTTATTTCAACGATCAGAGCAAACGCGAGGGGATCGTCGCCGTCATCGAGGAGGCGGTCGATTTCCGTAACGAGATGATCCAGCGGGCCAATCATCCGGCCGATAAACAGAATAAAAGCCTGGTGAAGAAACATTACGCGCAGATGCGCCGGGATATGATGACCCGCATCGACGCCCTGTTCGGGAAATTGAGCGATATCTGTAAATAGCAGGAATTTCAGGCCGTTTTGCAGGCGGCCCGTATTTATCCTCCGTCCGGGTTGTCCGGACGGATTTTTTATGACCGCGCGTTCGGGTGTTTCGCCAGCACGGTGTGCGGAACGTCTCCGTGGGAGACGATCTGTATCGGGCAGTTGTAATTGTGCAGTTGTTCCGCCGTAATGATGTTCGAATCGTGTCTGTGCACGCGACGGTTGACGCAGACGATCGATCTGACGTAACTTGAGATCGTTCCCAGGTCGTGGGAAACCATTACGATCGCCATTTTTTCGTTGAAACGCTTCAGTAGCAAGTACAACTCTTTTTCGAACTGGTTGTCGACGAAATTGGTCGGTTCGTCGAGAATCAGCAGTTCCGGGTCGGAGATCAGGGCGCGGCACAGCAACGTGCGCTGTATCTGTCCGCCGGACAGAGCCCCGATCGGTTTCCGGGCGATCTCTTCGATCCGACAGGTGTGCAGCAGTTCGTCGGCTTTTTGCCGATCCTCGGCAGTGTACCGGCCGAACAGTCGCTTCCTGGCCTGTAAACCAGACAGAACCACCTCCCGTACGGAGATCGGGAACGATTTGTCGATCTCGGATATCTGGGGCAGGTATCCGATCCGCCGGCATCCCCGGTTTTCGATCTCCGGGGCGTAAATGACCTCGCCGGAGTAGGGAACCGCCTTCAGGATAGCTTTTACCAACGTGGTTTTACCGCCTCCGTTCGGGCCGATCACTCCGATGAAATCGTCGTTCCGGATATCCAGGTCGACGTCGGTCAGTACCGGAACCTTGTCGTAGCTGACCGACACGTGATGCAGGGATACCAGTTTCATGGGTTCGCTATTAATTGAGCGATATGCAGTATATTGTCGGTGACGTTTCCGTCCAGCGGGTCGATCGCTACCGCTTCGAATCCCAGTTCGGCGGCGATCGCATCGACCGTATTTTTGCTGAACTGCCGTTGGAAGAATACCTTCCCGATTCCGGAATTGCGGCCGGTTTCGATCAGGTTGCGGAGGTGTGCCGCCGAAGGCTCTTTCCCTTCGTTTTCGAGTGGAATTTGCGTCAGTCCGTAATCGTGCGCCAGGTAGGTCAGCGCCGGATGGAAGATCATAAAGGCGGTTTGCCGTCCGGCGAAAGTCTCTTGCAATGCGCGGTCCAGTGAATCCAATTGCCGGTCGAAACGTTCGTAACCGGCTTTGTATTCGACCGAGTCGGGATATAGTTCCGACAGTTGACCGTAGACGTTCTCTGCCATGATCTTCAGGCATTTCGGAGAGAGCCAGATATGGGGATCGGTTCCGTGTCCGTGATCGTGCGCTTCGTGCCCGCAGGTTCCTGCCAGCAACGGGACGTTTTCGGAGGTATTGATAACCCGGACGCTCGGCATATTCTCGCGGATGGCGTTTTCCAGGTTGCGTTCGAAATCGATCAGGCCGATATCGATGTATGCCAATGAATTGGCTACCTGCTTCATCTGCTCGGGCGTCGGCTCGTAGGTTTCGGGACTCGATCCGGGAGGAACCAGCACCCGGATGTCGAAATCGTTTCCGGCGATCTGTTCGGTAACGTAGCGCAGCGGTTCGATGCTGACTGTGATCCCTTTTTGCGGAGCGTTGTCGGGGGCAGTACAGGAATACATGCAGGCTGTTGCGCAAATGATTGATATGTAATGTTTTAATTGTTTCATTCGATGCGGTTTAGTGAAAGAGAGTTTATTGTCATAACCTCTGCATATGTCGTGCAAAAATAGGGAATTTATCGGTATGCGCCCAATGAAAACGGGTCGGAATCGCACAATTCCTGCGCCGAAAATCTGTCGTTTTCTGATAAGGAACAGAACTGCCGAAAGGTTTTTGTTTCCGGGCGTTCCGTTTCAGGGCAGAAACCGGTTGTGGATTTCGTGAAAAAAGAGTTCCTGTTCCCGCTTATTCGTACTGCCCAGATTTACCTGTATCAGCTTGATTGTCGGGCCGTAGCCATTTTCGGCCGAATTGACCGGGTCGTTCCGGTCGAGTAGGTACAGTATGTTTCCGGCCAGCGTTTTCGCCCATAGCCAGGCTTCTTCGTTTATTTCGAAAGCTTCCAGTCGATCTTCCAGCCGGATCGGTTTTGCCTGCTCGATCGTCTTTAGGAACGACCGCGGTTTATAGATAATTTTCAGTTGGTCCGTCCGGTCGATTGCAACTATTTTACGGCGTTCGTTCGTATTGAAGCAGTAATGGTCGAACCAGATTCTGATATCTTTGCTTCGGGATACCATCAAAAACGAGATCGGCCGATGGTCATATATGGAGTCGTTGTCGTTCCTGATATCTTCGTATCTACCGACGCCTTCCGTGACCGAATCGATCGGCAATGAGTTGCATATTAAGTATAGGTCGGATTTTGTCTGAGCCGGTCCCGTTTGCCATGCAATTACGTTGACAAACAGTATAAGAAGTAATTTTTTCATAGAGGGAAGTTTACTATAAAAATAATAAAAACAGCCGGAATGACGATGCATTTCGGCTGTTTTTATTTTGTTTTTCAATTATTCGGGTTGGATAACGGTTCCCTGTTTGGGTTCGTTGGTATCCAGCAGCATAACCTGTATCAGCTTGATCGTCGATCCGTCGCCTTCTTCGACGCAGTTGATCGGGTCGTTCCAATCGAGCATGTAGAGCACTTTTCCTTTCAGGTTATTTGCCCACATCCATGCTTCTTTGTTGTTTCTGAACGATTTCAGTTTTTCTTCCAGGTGGATCGGTTTCGCCCGTTCGATGGTACTGAGAAACGTCCTCGGTTTATAGATGATTTTTAACTGGTCATGCCATTTAGTTTCTCTGATTTTACGGAGTTCGGATAAGTTTAAATTAGAGTGTAGAAACCAGATACTGATGTCTTTACTATCGGAATTCATTAGGAACATGACGGCTCGGTAATTATAGAGAGGGTTGTTATCATCACTGGGATCTTCGAACCTTCCGATGCCTTCGGTTATATGATCTCTTGATAATGAACTGCAAGTCAGATATGTATCCGAACCTGATTGAGCCGATCCCGTTTGCCATGCAATTACACTGACAAACAGTATAAGAAGTAATTTTTTCATGGTGAGAGTATTTACTATAAAAATAATAAAAACAGCCGGAATGACGATGCATTTCGGCTGTTTCTATTTTGTTTTTCAATTATTCGGGTTGGATAACGGTTCCCTGTTTGGGTTCGTTGGTATTCAGCAGCATAACCTGTATCAGCTTGATCGTCGACCCGTCGCCTTCTTCTACGCAGTTGATCGGGTCGTTCCAATCGAGCATGTAGAGCACTTTTCCTTTCAGGTTATTTGCCCACATCCATGCTTCTTTGTTGTTTCTGAACGATTTCAGTTTTTCTTCCAGGTGGATCGGTTTCGCCCGTTCGATGGTACTGAGAAACGTCCTCGGTTTATAGATGATCTTCAATTGGTCGTACCATTTGGGCTCTCTGATTTTACGCAGTTCGGTTAGATTAAAATTGACGTGTATAAAATCAATATTAATGTCTTTACTGTCAGAATGCATTAAGAACATAACGGCCCGATAATTATAGGTAGGATCGTCGTCGTCACTGGGGTCTTCGAATCTTCCGATCCCTTCGGTTATATGATCTTTCGATAATGAGCTGCAGGTCAGGTATATATCGGAACCTGATTGAGCCGATCCCGTTTGCCATGCAAGTGCATTGACAAGTAGTATAAAAAGTAATTTTTTCATATTGATTGTTCCGTAAATGCAATATACTGATAATAATTAAAAAACAGAGCCGGTTGAAACCGGCTCTGAAGAAGAAAAACGTGATTTTTTAGTCCGGAAATACCAATTCCTCTCTGGGCTCATTGGTTGCTACCATTCTGACTTCGATTAATCGGATGGTTGTCCCATCTCCTTCTTCCCCCCAGTTCATCGGATCGCTTCCGTCGAACAGATAGATTGTCTTTTCTCTTAGTCCGTCTGCCCATGCCCAAGCCTCTTTTGCTGTTTTGAAGGTCTCTTTTATTCGATCTATATAGATCGGATTCGCTTTTAATATAGTGTTGTTATAGAATGATTTAGGCTTAATTAAGATTTGCATTTGGTAATCGTCTTTTTGAATGGGTCTTTCTTTCTTTAATTTGTCGAGGTTGAAACTATAATGAGTAAACCATATCGTATATCCTACGTTTTTAGATTCAAATAAAAAGGTAATAGGCGGATGATTATATACGGGATCGTTATCATATTTAATATCACCTCTCCACATTCCTTCCGAAATCTCGTTTTTAGAAGAGTTGCAGATGAGATATATGTCGGATCTTGTTTGGGCTGTAGTGAGTTGAGAAATCAGTATACAGAATAGTAAAGAAAATAACTTTGCCATAGTATTGTGTTTTTAGATTTTATTTTGCCTTCCCTTCGAAAATTATTCCTTTTCTACGAAATAAACCTTCAATGTAAGCTCTTTGTGATCGAGGTAATGATTCAAAAACAGGACTTGCTTCAGTTCCCACGTATCTTATAGCATCCTTGATTTGGGTGTCCGTATATTTGGGTAACAGAGCTTTTAGCCATCTGATTGTTCGAGGGTCCCCCACCATCTGTTGGTGATGCAGATCATTGTATTGATCTTTTTTAGATGGGTCGTACCCCCGTTCTTTCCAATATATCATATGCATGATTTCATGGAAAACCAGCAATAATTTGCCATCGGAAGAAGCTGCTTTGAAGGTAGCTTTGTGGATGCGGCATCTGTATTGAACTATCTTGCCGTTTAAGTCTGTTTGGGGGCCGATCATTCCGGCCAGTTTCAAATTATCAGGAATTGCGATGTCCAGTATTTGTTTTTCCAAATAACTGATGATCGTATCCGAGTAAGTATCGATAGCTTTGGCTACGCTATTTAATACATTGGTAAATACGACATTGTCAGGAAGCGTAGTTCCGCCGCCGCCCCCGGGACTCCCTGTCGTGCCTCCTCCGGAGCCGTATCCGCATATGCCGATGCAAAATTCTCCGTAAGTGCAGTTCGGGTTTGGGCAAACAAAGTCTTTGCCGTATTCTCCAGCCAAAGGTCTCTCTTCGATATTGCTCGCGTTACAAACGCATGGATGTTTCCCGCAGTATCTACAACATATGCAACGCTCTGTTGGAAAGTTGCAAACCGAACACCAGGTGGTGGGTTGCTCGACCTCGAAACCGCAATTATTGGGGCAATATATTCCATAGTAGAATTGTCCACATAAGGCGCAGTAATTTCCTTGGGTTTCGTCTTCTTCTGCATCGCTACTGCGAGTCATTATGGACGGAATAGGTGAGGATATATACAATCTGTCAATGATTCGCGCCGTATCGGTGGTGTAATCGTTTGCGGTACATTGTCGAATGTTCACAGCTTGCCGTGTCCCGTTACGATGGAGAAATGATACAATATACCGGCCTTCCACGTCCGAAATGATTACATAACCCGAATAATCGCGGTCTCTCATAAACCGATAGGGGGTTTTCATGTCTTTCCGTTTGTTGTAGCAGGACGAATCCGGAATAAAGGTAGCGATAAAATAGCGTTTATTTCCGGTTTCGATGTTTTTTTGCAGAATCAATTTCATCGTTACGGTCGAGCCGTCGACGCTTCCGGCATGTCCGTCGGCTTTTCGCGGCGACCAGGCTTTCAGCGGAGTGCCTCCGACGCGCAGCGGAACTTCGAGGGTAACGACTTTGCCGTTTTCGTAGGTTTGCCGCAGGTCATTCCATAGAGGCGTCATTAGGGCGGCCTGTTCCACCTCGTTGAGTATCCCTTTGGTCGACTGTCCGTGACCGTGTCCGCAGTCTCCGTGTTCGTGTCGGCAGCCTATATGCACCATGCGCAGGTCTTCGGCCGTTTGTTCGAAATAGGCGCGGGCTTCCTGCGCCGGAAAATGTTCGGATGCCTTTTCTCCGACATCCCCTCCATAATCGCACGGATCGTTCGTGCAACAATGGAAAAATAAGACGACGGCCGTAGTACCAGCCAGCCGCCATAGTCGGTTCTTCATAAATTAAGTTTTGGTTCGTAAATAAATTTTAGGGTAGTTTTTTTCCCGTTTCCAGGAAGGGAAGCGCGTAACTTCCCGATGCGATAGTTGATTTTTTACAAAGTTTCCACCTCCTTTTATTGATAAATTATTGTATATTATATGTTTGGATTATAAATATAAAAAGCAGGGGATCTATTTAGGTTCCTTATAAGTGTCTTTTTTATTCTTCGATGACGTAATCCTTAAGCATTATTTAACATAATATATATTATAATCAAAAATATTTCCGAATCGTAAGAGCGCCGCAAACGATCGAATCATGTATGAATTATGCAAATCGATTCAGAGATAACTGTCCGTATTTTCAGGCGAACCGCGATCGGTCGGCGAATCGTGAGATCGGCCGCCGACTCTTGTTATTATTAATGGGAGATCTTTTTTAGCATAAAATAAAGATGTCCGGAATATCGGGATGTAATCAATGAAATACCGAGCAAGAATCGTTTTCTCCGAACGCAATCCGGTCTATAAGGGAATCGTAGAAAGGTTTATCAGGGGTTACATTATGTTAAATGATTTTCTGTTTTTTACCGGGGCTTGTAAGAGATGCAGGTGCCGTTCTTCAGGAAGATTACGATGCGCTCGATGTCCGGCTCCGAGAACTCGGTTTTCGATATCTGTTTTTTTGTATCTATGGATGGATGGTTGGTTGGTACTTCCGGGGAAGTCGCACCGGGAGTTCCCGGAATCTTTCGTTCCGGTTGGCCGACCGAAGATTCCGTTGCCGGGATATTCGCCGTTTCAAAAAGATTCGCGGACAGCCGGAATTCCTGCGACGGATTCGGATTCGGCGAAGACGAAACATCCGGACGGTATGCGGAACCTTTCCCCAGTAGAAACCATTCCGGATTTACTTTCGGGAAACGTAACAGCATTTTTTCGATAAACTCGAAACTGGGTTTATTGCGTCCGCTGATGATGTGCGATATGGTCGCCGGTTGCACTCCCAGAATTTCAGCCAGACGGGAAGCCGATAGCTTCTCCATTTCCATAAATTTCAGCAATCTTTCCCGCATATTCGGATTTTTTACAAAGTTAAACAGTTTTACAAAAATAAACAAACCGTATTTCACGAATGTAAATACATATGTAAAAAAGGATAAGTTACATGTGTGAAATATTGGAAACGGAAGAAGACCTCGAAAAGGAAGGTCTTTTATTTAATATAAATTGATTATTTATTTTATATAATATATAATACTGATTTTCAATGACTATAATCTTTAATTGTCGTTGTAATAAGCCTTTTGTATGACGGTTAAATCATGTTTCGATTGATTATATCATTATTAAGTTTATGTAATAAGATTTACAGTACTGATTTTTATGTATTTGTATATATAATATAAATATTTTTACATGAATTTATCGTGTTTGATATTTGATCTTTATTTCATATTTTACAGATGTATTTATAGTTGACAAAATCGAGTTGCATCGGGGGTTTGGTTACATTTGTGATTAAACGCCCGGTATTTACAAGTGTTAATTTTACAAAAGTGGAAATACCAGGGCGGTTTTATCCTATTTTTTTACAAGAATAATCCCTACCCTGCCGGGACTTCGATTGGATTCTTATATGGAGAGATTTCCTGTTTAATTATGTTAAATAAAAAACGGAACCTCTTCAGGCTCCGTTTTTTGAATTTAAGTGTTTTATTATAAGCTGATTGTCTTTGCTATTCGTTGGAATTCCTCCGGGGTGAGTTGGAGTTTTTCCCGATGAAAATCGACGTCTTTTTCGCTGTTAATCGGTATCAGGTGGATATGGGCATGCGGAACTTCGAGCCCGAGAACGACGACGGCGACTTTTTTACAAGCTATATTAGCCTGTATTTTACGCGCGATCCGTTTGGCGAAAACCATCATGTCCGCCAGCGTCCGGTCGTCCAAGTCGAAAATATTGTCGGTCTCCTCTTTCGGGATGACCAGCGTGTGACCCTTTGCAAGCGGATTGATATCCAGAAATGCAAAATATCTGTCGTCCTCGGCTACCTTGTAGCACGGGATCTCCCCTTTTACGATACGTGTGAATACGGAAGCCATTTTTTACGGTTTTTGGTTCGGTTTAAATCAGTTTCATCTCCTGTTTGATCGATTCGATCTTACGTTCCATCGTTTGGCGCGTTTCTTCGAATTTATCTTCGCAGCACAATTCTCCCCGGACGCCGAAATAGAATTTGATTTTCGGCTCGGTGCCCGACGGACGGATCGATACGATGGTCGAATCCGCTGTGATGAACTGCAATACGTTCGATTTTTCCATATCGATGGGCGTTTTGCGGCCGCTCTTTACGTCGAGCGATTCTCCGGTCAGATAATCCTTCACGGTGATTACGGGCGATCCTCCGAGGCTTTGCGGCGGATTGTTCCGGTACTGGGTCATCATTCGGGCGATTTCCTCCTGTCCCTCTTTGCCCTGGCGGACGATCGAGACGAGCGCTTCGTCGAAGAAGCCGTATTTTACGTAGATTTCCTTCAGTAGGTCATACAGCGTCATTCCTTGGCTCTTGGCCCAGGCTGCGGCCTCTGCGGCCAGCGAACAGGCGCTGACGGCGTCCTTGTCGCGGACGAAATCTTCGGCGAGAAATCCGAAGCTCTCTTCTCCGCCGCAGACGTACTGCATTTTCCCTTCGAGGTTGCGGATGACCGTGGCGATATACTTGAAGCCGGTCAGGCATTCGAAATGTTTCACGCCGAACGATTCGGCGATTCGGGCGACCAGTTCCGTCGTAACGATCGTTTTGACGATGTACTCCCGGCCGTGAAGTTTTCCCAGTTCGCTCCACCTTCTTACGATATAATATACGAGCAGGGCGCATGTCTGGTTGCCGTTCAGCAAGATGTACGATCCGTCGCGGTCGCGCAGGGCCATCCCGATGCGGTCGGCGTCGGGGTCGGTGGCCAGGACGATCTCCGCCTGTTGCCGGGCGGCCAGGTCGATCGCCATTTTCATGGTCGCGCGTTCTTCCGGGTTCGGGGACGCTACGGTCGGAAAGTTGCCGTCCGGGATATTCTGTTCTTTTACCGTGACGACGTTCGTAAAGCCGAATTTGCGGAGCGATTCGGGGACGAGGATGACTCCGGTTCCGTGTATCGGCGTGTAGACGATTTTCAGGTCGTGATGGGCGGCGATGGCTTCGGGCGACAGCGACAGCGAATGAACGGCGTCGAGGTAGATCGCGTCGAAGGTTTCGTCGAGAATGACGATGTTGTCTTTGTGTCCGTTGGTGAGCACCTGATCCGGAGACGTGATCTTTTGCACCTCCGCGATGATGTTTTTGTCGTGCGGAGCCACTACCTGAGCGCCGTCGTTCCAGTACGCTTTGTAGCCGTTATACTCTTTCGGGTTGTGCGAGGCGGTGATGACCACGCCGCTGTCGCATTCCAGCTTGCGGATGGCGAAGCTCAGCTCGGGCGTCGGACGGAGCGAGTCGAACAGGTAAACCTTGAATCCGTTCGCTGCGAAGATGTCGGCGACGCGTTCCGAAAACAGCCGGCTGTTGTTGCGGCTGTCGTGCCCGATAGCGACCTTGATCTGCTTACCCGGAAAGGCTTTTTTCAGGTAGTTCGCAAGGCCTTGCGTAGCCATGCCGACCGTGTAGACGTTCATCCGGTTGGTGCCTACCCCCATGATGCCGCGCAGGCCGCCCGTGCCGAATTCGAGGTCTTTGTAGAAGCTCTCGGTCAGCTCGCCCAAGTTGTTATCCATAAGATATTTGACTTGCTTTTTCGTGTCTTCGTCGTAGTTTCCGGAGAGCCATTTTTCGGCTCTCTCCTTAACGATTAAATCCAAATTTCCACTCATAATCTTATTTGTTTTATTTATACGAATGCTTGTTTCGGTTGAAAAAAGTTATAAACAAAGATACGGATATTTTTTTGAATATTCTATATCAAACGGTTAAGTTTTGACTCTGCGGGAACCCTTATTTTTCTATATAAATATTTGCACAACAAACAATAGAGAAGAAAATTTTTTTTAATGAATTTATTTACAATTTTGTCTTCCGAAACAGACAGGATGATGATAGTTAATAACCAGACATACGGTGATGTGTGGCAAAGTTGTTTGACCCGTATCCGCGAGCATACCTCCGACGAGGAGTTCGCCAAATGGTTCAAGCCGATCGTGCCGCTTGATTTTGACGGGGTGACCTTGAAACTGAAGGTGCCTAATGAAAGTTATGTGTACCATATCGAAAAACACTTTATTCCGCTTTTGCGTCCGATCATTCACCAGATGTTTGGCTTGAAGACCAAGCTGCGTTATGCCGTGCCGCGTACCGAACAGAGCGCTCCTACCGTAGTGACGGATGCCGACATGACGGCCATCAATACGTTCGTCACGCAGTCCGATACGACAAATATAAAGAATCCTTTCGTTATTCCGGGGATTCGCCGGATCGTAATCGACCCGCAGTTGAATCCGAACTATACGTTCGATACGTTCGTGGAGGGCGAATGCAACCGACTTTGCCGTTCGGCCGGGCTGTCGCTGGCCGTGAATCCGGGCAATACGCCTTTCAATCCCTTATATATTTACGGAGATTCGGGGTTGGGAAAAACGCATATCGCGCAGGCGATCGGCATGGAAATCAAGCAGCGCAAGCCGCAGATGCAGGTGTTGTACGTGTCGATGAACAAATTCCAGGCGCAGTTCCAGAACGCCGCGCTGAAGGGGGAACTGAACGACTTCATTCATTTCTATCAGATGCTCGACGTCCTGATTATCGACGATATTCAGGAACTGGCCGGGAAGGATAAGACGCAGAACGCTTTTTTCAATATTTTCAACCACTTGCACCTGTCGAACAAGCAGTTGATCCTGACTTCCGATAAACCGCCCGTCGAGCTGAAAGATATCGAACAGCGGCTGATCACCCGCTTCAAATGGGGGCTTTCCACGCAACTGTTGCAGCCCGATTACGAAACCAAGGTGAAGATCATTCGTAACAAGGCCGTGAAGTTGAATGCGGAGGTGCCGCAGGAGGTGGTCAAGTTCTTGGCCGAGAATATCAACGCCAATGTCCGGGAGATCGAAGGGGCGCTTTCGTCGCTCGTGGCCAATGCCTCGTTCCTGGGCAAGAAGATTTCGATCACGCTGGCCCGCGAAATTCTGAAAGTATACGTGCAGTTCAATCAGCGGGAAATCACGATCGAGCATATCCGCAAGGTCGTTTGCGAATACATGGGACTCAGTGCGGAGGTGTTTAATTCTCCGAAACGGACGCGCGAGATCGCGCAAGCGCGCCAGATAGCGATGTACCTGAGCAAGCAGCACACGAAGGCTCCGCTGACGACCATCGGCGCGGCGATCGGCGGCAAGAACCATGCGACGGTGTTGCACGCCTGCAAGGCGATTTCGAATCTGATGGAGACGGACAAGGTGTTCTGCCACCAGGTGGAGGAGATCGAGAAGAAGGTGCTTGCGCGGTCGTAGCGCTTTTCGGAAAAAGGTGCGCTCCGTAGCGGGCGACGCGGTGAAAAGTTTTTCTGGCGTTATATTTGACCGGAAAAACTTTTTGACTTTCCCGGAAATGTGTATCTTTACGAACAATAGGCACCGGAATTTTTAAATGCGAAAGAAAATGGCAAAACTGAAAACGGGAGATCCCGCTCCGGCTTTCGAAGCGGTCGATCAGGACGGCAATATGAAAACGCTGGCCGATTACCGCGGCCGCAAGTTGATCCTTTATTTTTATCCGAAGGACAATACGCCGGGTTGTACGGCCGAAGCGTGCAGCCTGCGCGACGGACGGGATACGCTGCGGCGAATGGGCTTCGAAGTGGTCGGCGTGAGTCCCGACAGCGAAAAGTCGCACCAGGGCTTTATCGCAAAGCAGGGGTTGAATTTTACGCTGTTGGCCGATACGGACAAAAAAATCGCGGAAGCCTACGGCGTGTGGGGCGAGAAGAAGTTTATGGGAAGGACGTTCATGGGGATTCTGCGGACGACGTTCGTGATCGACGAACAGGGCGTGATCGAGAAGATTTTCGATAAAGTGCGGACGAAGGATCACTTCGAACAGATCGTCGAAGCTTACCAGTAAAACCGGAAAAATTTGAAACAAGACTACTAAACGAAAAAATATGGCAGAAAAGGAGAAGCCTCAGGTGAATCCTGAGAAGCTCAAGGTATTGAGCGCCGTGATGGATAAGATCGAGAAGGATTTCGGGAAAGGCGCCATCATGAAAATGAGCGACCGGGCGGTCGACAAAGTCCCGGTCATCCCGTCCGGGTCGGTAACGATCGACCATGCGCTCGGGATCGGCGGGTATCCGAAAGGACGTATTATCGAGATTTTCGGCCCCGAATCGTCGGGTAAAACCACGCTGGCTATCCACGCGATCGCCGAGGCCCAGAAAGCGGGCGGAATCGCCGCATTTATCGACGCGGAACATGCTTTCGACAGCACGTATGCGCAGAAGCTCGGCGTGGATATCGACGACCTGCTGATTTCGCAGCCCGACAACGGGGAGCAGGCGCTGGAGATCGCCGACCACCTGATCCGTTCGAGCGCCATCGATATCGTGGTGATCGACTCGGTCGCCGCGCTGACGCCGAAGGCCGAAATCGAAGGCGAGATGGGCGAATCGAAAATGGGGTTGCAGGCGCGACTGATGTCGCAGGCTTTGCGTAAACTGACGGCCAATATCAGCAAGACGGGAACCGTTTGTATTTTCATCAACCAACTTCGCGATAAGATCGGCGTGGTTTACGGGAATCCGGAGACTACGACGGGCGGTAATGCGCTGAAATTTTACGCCAGCGTCCGGGTCGATATCCGCAAGGCTTCGGTGATCAAAGACGGAGAAGAACAGATGGGCGCGCGGGCGCGTGTCAAGATCGTGAAAAACAAACTGGCTCCCCCGTTCCGCAAAGCGGAATTCGATATCATGTACGGCGAAGGAATTTCGAAGATCGGCGAGATCATCGACCTGGGAGTGGATCAGGGAATTATCAAGAAGAGCGGCTCGTGGTTTTCTTACGGCGACAGGAAGATCGGACAAGGGCGCGATGCCGTCAAGGAGGCGTTCAAGGCCGATCCTGAGTTTGCGGCCGAGGTGGAGGCCAAAGTGCGCGAAGCGCTTGCCGCCGCCGGTTAGCGGGCGCGGGTGCGGTACGGCCGGCGGGAGACACAGCCTGATTCCGTCCGGGGCGTACCCGAAAACATGTTTTGTCTTGTCCTCGGCGGGCAAGGGATTGATGTCGGCGTATGTAAAACGGGAGATTGATGGGTTATTCGCAGGAAGATGAACGCATGATTGGCGAGCAGTTTGACAAACTGATGCGGAGTTGTGCCAAAATCTGTAAAAATGAATATGACAGGGATCTGATCAAACGGGCCTTTTTCTTGGCGAAGGAGGCTCACGAGGGAGTGCGCCGCCGTTCCGGGGAGCCTTACATCGTGCACCCGCTGGCGGTGGCCCGGATCGTCGTGGATGAAATCGGCCTCGGCGTCAAGTCGGTGATCGCGGCCTTGTTGCACGATGTCGTCGAGGATACCGACTATACGGTGGAGGATATCGAAAGCCGTTTCGGACCCAAAATCGCGCTGATGGTGGACGGACTGACCAAAATGTCGGGCGTTTTCAAAACCAGCGCTTCGGAGCAGGCGGAAAATTTCCGCAAAATGCTGCTGACGCTTTCCGACGACGTCCGGGTGATCCTGATCAAGATCGCCGACCGGCTGCACAACATGCGTACGCTGGAATCGATGCCTCCGCATAAGCAGATGAAAATCACCAGCGAAACGATCTATCTGTTCGCTCCGTTGGCTTACCGCCTGGGGTTGTTCGCGATCAAAAGCGAACTGGAGGATCTGTCGTTGAAATACCGTTTCCCGGAAGATTACCGGCAGATCGAAGCCAAGATCCAGGAAACCGAAGCCGACCGGTCGAAATTTATCGAAAAATTCAGTCAGCCGATTATCGAGAAGCTCAAGGGCAACGATATCGACTTCGAAATATCGGGGCGCGTCAAGTCGATCTATTCGATCTGGGCCAAAATGCAGCGCAAGCATATCGCTTTCGAAGAGATCTATGATCTCTTCGCGATTCGCATCGTGTTCCGGCCTTCGCCGCTGATTCCCGAAAAGTCGCAGTGCTGGCACATCTACTCGTTGGTAACCGATATTTACAAGCCGAAACCGGATCGGATCCGCGACTGGGTGAACATTCCGAAAGCGAACGGTTACGAGGCCCTGCACTCCACGGTGATGGGTCCCGACGGCGTGTGGGTCGAGGTGCAGATTCGTTCGCAGCGGATGGAAGAGATTGCCGAGCGGGGATTCGCCGCGCATTGGAAGTACAAATCGGGCGAGTTGTCGAAGGAGGAAGGCGAATTCGACCGTTGGATGAAGCAGGTGCGCGAAGCGCTGAACAGCCCGACGGACAATGCCGTCGAATTCCTCGACAATTTCAAACTGAGCCTTTATACCTACGAGATCGTCGTGTTTACGCCGAAAGGCGATTCGCGGACATTGCCTCAGGGCGCTACGGCGCTCGATTTCGCTTATGAGATTCATACGAAGATCGGCAACAGCGCGATGGGCGCCAAGATCAACCGGAAGATCGAATCGATTTTCGCACCGATCAGCAGCGGCGACCAGATCGAGATCATCACGTCGAAAAATGTGAAGCCGAAGGCCGAATGGCTCGATCATGTGATTACGACCAAGGCCAAGCAGTCGATCATGGTTTTCCTGAAAAAGGAGAATCTCAATAACATCGCTAACGGGATCGTGCTGTTCGAAGGAAAGCTCAAGGAGTTCGGCATCGTGCCGAGCGCCCGCGTGTTCCGGAAAGTGCTGCCTGCTTACGACTGCGCTACGAAGGACGAGTTTTACAGCAAGTTGGGGGCCGGCATCCTGAAACTGGACGGGATCGAAAAGATCCTGCGCGACAATCCTGCCAATAAGATTTTGAAATTCTGGACGTTGCAGATACCGAATCCATTCAAGTTCCTCGGAGGCGACGATAAGAAAAAAGGGAAAAAGGTAATTGACGGCGCATCGCCGGAGGATGCGGACGATCCGGAGTTCGAGATCGCCCCGTGTTGCAATCCGATTCCGGGCGACGAAGTTGTCGGTTACAGCAATCCCGATACGCACAAGATCGACGTTCACAAGAAAAACTGCAACGAACTGATTAAACTGGCTGCCCAGCACGGCAATCGTCTGACGCCGGTCACCTGGTCGAGCCACAAGGCGATGTCCTACCTGTCGATCCTCGAGTTGCGCGGAATCGATCGGATCGGGATCCTGATGGAACTGTCGCAGGTGATTACCGGCGAGCTGAACACGAACATCCGGGAGTTGCATATCCAGAGCCACGACGGTATCTTCGAAGGGCGGATCAGCCTCTATGTGAAAAATATCAAGGATCTGAAGATGATTATCGACAAGGTGATCCGGATCAAGGGGGTCGAGCAGGTAAACCGGGTGGAAAATAAAATCGAATAGCTATGGATCTGAAAGAGTTGCTTCCGGTACTTCTGATTACTGTCTTCGCAATAATTTCCGCTGCGAAAAAGAAAAAACAACCGGTTTCCGAAAGCGAGGAGCAGGCGGATACCGCTCCGTCCGATTCTCCGTGGGACGACCTGATGCGCGAACTTAAAAAAGGGGGCGGAGCCGATACGGAATCTGCGGCCGATTCGCGTCCGGTGCAGCGGACTGTTCCGGATGCGGACGCGCTGCCGACGGAGATGCTGTCTTACGACGACGAGGCGATCGAAGCGTTCGAGAACCGTACGGTCTTTTCGTACGACGACATGGTCGGAGATAACGCGCCGGAGCCGATGTCTACCGCGGATCAGGGGAATTCCCCTACTCCGCAGCTTGCTACGGAGCCGGAACCGGCTTCTTCCGAAAGGGCGTTTCCGGGCGGTTTCGATCCGAAAATGGCCGTGCTGTATTCCGAAATTCTCAAACCGCGTTTTTAAATTTTTTCAGCATGTATTCCGATGCGGATTCCGCCGAACCGATCCGGGCCGATTATTCGGACTCTTACAGTCTCGACGTAAACTCCGATGCGGAATTGCGTCCCGGGAAACTGTTGGAATCCGTTTTCTCCGATACTCCGCGCTGGGTGAACGGGCTGATGAAAATCCGTAATGCGCTCGTTGCGCCTTTCGGTTTGAAGACGGGAGAATCCCGTGTTTTCCGGAAAGCGATCGTCGAAGAATCGGAGCGGGAAGCGGTACTGTCCAATGACGATAAACATTTGATCTTTACGGTCTCGCTCAGCGTGCTCCCCCGTCCCGACGGGGTGCGGCGAATCAGTATTTCCACGGCGGTGCAATACCATAACCGGCTCGGCCGGATCTATTTCGCACTGATCCGGCCGTTTCATCGGATCATCATCCGCCGTATGCTGCGCCGGATCGCTTCATCGGTCGGCTGACGGCAGCGTCTCCCGGACAGGATTACTCTTTTTCGATAAAGGAGCGCTATGTGCGGTAGCCGTCTAACGGGGCGTGATGCACGAAGGTGCAATCAATTGAAACGAAAGTTGAATATCGTTTTGACAACTCGTTTTCGCAAAATTTAAGGGCGTAAAAAACAAAAGCGACATAACAGTCGCTTTTGTTTTGTTTGTGTACATAGTTTAACCCCTATCGGGTAATCGGTGTTTTATCGGGTTTGGGTCACTCCAACTTGACCCCCTGCCTTATTCGGCGACAACTTCCCATTTCAAATCGCCACCGCCTTCGATCGTCTGCCACTTGTAACCCGTGGCCGGTTCGTAAACGACCGAGGTTGTATGGTTATAAGCTTTGCCGCTGAATTTACCGCCTTTGAGAATTACGCTTCCGGTCGGCAGATCAACGTCATTGTCGCCCGACACGACAGCGCTCGTTCCCTCGATCTGCAACCCCCCCGGACCGGTCATTGGCTGCGGAAAACTCTCCGCCCGTAATCGTGACTTTCGCGCCGTTGGTTATATATAACGCATAAAAGGCATCTATCTGCCCCGGCGTATTTACCGTGTAATACTTGCCACTGCTGATGACCGCATCCTGACAACTTTCAATGGAGATGCCGCCCTGAATGCCTTTGACCTCGCAACCGTCGATTCTTACTTTCGAGCCGAACAGACGCATTGCGTAAGCCCAGTGCGTACCGTTATCCTTATTTGAGGAAGTAGATTCGAAATAACTGTCAACAAGGGTGATCTCTCCGCTGGCGACGTCGCGTCCCATACCGCAGACGGTGAACTCGCCCGAAATGATCCTGGCGTTCTTTATGGTTACATTCGCATCATTCCAATAAGCGATTGCCGCACTATTGTAAGGATGCCCCGTTGATGAGTTTCCATGCCAATGGTATTCGGGGTCGTTAATCAGGGTAACGCCGTCGATAACGCACTCTCCGCCCATGACATGGATCAGCGATTTCTGGTAGCCGTTACCCAGGTCGCTGTTGTCCTCCGAAGTATTGTTTATCGTACCCTCCCCGGTCAGAGTTAGGCCCTTTTCAGCCGTCAGGAAGTTCGTTTTACCGAGCAGGACGGTCGCACCCTCTTTGATGTCGATGGTTTTGTGTTCTGAGAACGTAAGTTCTTCGGCGCTCTTTTCCGAGAGGTCGATGCTGGACGCAACCTCGATATTGGCCACTACCGGATTAGACAACGCTTCGGTTAGACTCTCCGCATCATTTACTTCAATAGGGACGCTCACCACTCCTCCCTCGGGAACGACTTCGTAGGTACCGTTAGGTGCGGGGGCTTCACTAATCTTTACGGTGGAGGAAGTCGCAACGACGAAGTTCTTAACCGGATTTTCCGTCATCGAACTCGAAGGATCGAAATTGACGAACGTGCCTCCGTACACATTGATGGCAGCATTCGAACCATCTTTCAAATTCAATACCCAATAGCCTCTGTCATTGGCACTCTTCGATTCGAACGTACCTCCATAAATGTTGATAATGGCGTTTTGATCTGCGTAGATGAGATCGAGTTGGGCCTGATGATCTTTATAATCCTGGTCGTTAAAGAAATTGCCTCCGTAGATGTTCACGGTCGAATTACCAAGGGCATATACCGCCATGCGGTAGCCGTCTTCGTTGGGATTAGTCCCGATAGCCTGAACATTGCCGTCGCCTTTGATATTCAGGGTCGCGTCACCTTTCACTTCGAATACGGTGGTGTTTCCATATTCTCCATCAGGAAGTGATGTCGTATTGATGATGTCGTGGCCGTTCAGGTCGATCTCGACCGTCTTGCCGCTTTCCACGACCAGCGGAGCCTTAATCGTCACATCCTCCGATAGGGTGACGCTACCGCCGTTGGCAAACGCGGCACGCAGTTCGGGATAGTCGTTGATGTCGGGCTGCTCGAATTCCGGATTGATTTCTACGTTGATCGCACCCTGCTTGGTCAGCAGGTTACCGGATACGTTGGTGCGGTAGTTGCGGCGGATCGGAATGTTCTTGAAGTCGCTGTTGGTCGATATTTCGCTACCGTCGGCGCCGTAGAATGTCATCGAGAAGTCGGCCAGCGTAGCCTGCTCGACAGGAGCCCAAACGTAGTCGACCGTCAGCTCGCCGTTTGCATTAAGCACGTTGGCCTCGTATTCCACAGCAGTCTCGCCGCTCTCCTGCCCCGTATAGGCATTGAACGCGGTCGGAAGAGACGTGAACTTTACCTTGACTTTCGCGGGTTTCAGGTCGGGTGCGTTGGCGGGAATGTCCCCCATGTCATTGGTTTTCACGTTCATCTGGCCGAAAGGACGACGGAGCGTGAATTTCTCCGAGAAAGACTCGCTAACCGTGTAGTCCTTTTTGCAGAAGAAAAAGGCATCGAACTTATCGTCGTTTCCCGTATACGATACGCCGTCTTTCAGGGCGATTCGGGTCAGGTCGTCCGTATTGTAACGGCCGCCGTCAGCCGAACAGTCGGCCCATAATACGAAGTCGTAGGTTTGCTGAGCCACCAGACGCAGGTTGAACGTAGCGGCGTTATTCATTACCGTCGCCGTCTGTTGCTCTCCGTAGGGCTGGCCGTTCCGGTAGATCTGAAGCAGACAACGGTCGATCTGCGAACCGTTGCCGAAGTCCGTTGCCGTAGCACGGGTTTTTACTCCTTGCGGGATGGTGACGGTAATCGTCTGGGCGGTTGTTCCGTCGGATACGAGGCCCTCGTCCTTTTGACATGCGGTAAAGGTCAGTGCAAGGCCCGCCGCTAATAAGAAAAATTTCCTCATGATACAATTAATTTTAGCGAATTGTTTTGCAATCCGGCAGTTTGTAATTTTTGTGGTGATAAGAATTCTGTGTTTGCCTTTTTGTTCCCGGAGGAGCGATTAGACTCCTCCGGGTTGTAAGTTGTCCGGTCATGCGGCCGGAGTACCACAATCGCTTTATTCGGAGTTCCGGTTGTTCCCGGCCGTTACGAATTCCTGATTGTTGATATACACATACAGGTCTGTACAGTTACCGGTGATTGATTCTTTGGGGGTGGTCGAAACATTGTTCTTCACTTCGACGGAATTCGGTTCGGTCATGCCGACCGCCGTTTCGGTAAACTGTGCATTGCCGACAATACCTGCGGCGAACGTGGCTGCTTGGAGCGAGGGTGCGAAATTCTTGTTGTCGTTGACCTTACCGAGGTTGTAGACCGTACCCACGATACCGCCCGCATCGTTGCCGCCGCTGACCGCACCGTGATTCGTATTGCCCGTTACTTCGATCACGTTCTTGACGGGATAATCCTGTTCCGCACCGTTGTAGCGTATCCAACCTACGATACCGGCCGTACCGTAAGAAGCGGTATTGTTGTTGTGGACGTCGCCATTGTTCGTACAGTTCTTCACGCTGCCGGCGTTCTGCTGCTCGGCGACGATACCGGCCACGTCATTGCCCGCGCCCGTGACGGCCTCTTCGTTCACGCAATTCGATACGTCGGCGGCCGACAAGCCGACGATACCGCCGACAACTCCGGCAGTACCAGTTACCTGTCCGTGGTTCTCGCAATTTTCGATCGTCATCGTCTGGCTCTCGGCGGTATAGTAAGCCGCACCTACGATACCGCCGACATTCGCTCCCGTACCGGTTATCTTAGCATAGTTCTTGCATCCGCTGATCGTGCCGCCCTTGATCATACGACCTACGATAGCGCCGTTACCGCGTTTGGCCGTAACATGTCCCGAAAGTATTTCGACACCGCTGACCGCACCTCCGCCCGTCAGCATACCGACGGCGGCGGCAGCCATTTCGCTGGTCGGCACATCAACGGCTACCTCTTGGAGTTTGAGATTCTCAATCGTGCCTCCGTTCACGACACCGAACAGGCCGACGGCGAAGTCCGTACCTTTCGTCGTATTGATATTCAGGTTCGAAATCGTCTGGCCTTTACCGTCGAACGTGCCCTTGAACTGGTTGCCTGTAGGGATGGAGCCGGAACGACTGCCGTTTCCGATCGGGGTCCATGATTCGTTTTTCAAATCGATATCGTTAGCAAGTTTTACCTTCTTTTGAGCAAAGGCTTCACCGGCATTTACCATCGAAGCCAAAGTGAACAGTTGTTCTTTTGTCGAGATGTAGATATCCGTATCGCTGTTGGTAATCTTTACTGTACCGTTGCCGTTGCGCTGTCCGCCAAGCAGATCGCCGTAGGTCGAAACGAACGACCGGGCCATTTCGTTCATGCCGTTGAGTGTGACGTCCTTCACCGAACAGTTGTCAATCGAAACGATATCCGTTGCCTGATCCCCCTGGAAACAACCGATGAATTTGCTGATGGTACGGTCGTTCCGATTCATGTAAACGTTGATTTCGGTATCTTCGACCGAGCAGTTCGTGAATGAGCAGGTGGAGCTGTAAAGGCTGCCCAGATATCCGGCGAAACCGCCGGTCTGGCCCGACTCTTCGGCGATGTCGATGTTCGAGATCGTACAGCCGATGACCTTGCAGTCGGTCGCTTCGAGGCGATTTTCGGCAACGAAACCGATCATGCCGCCCACTTTGTTGATGCCTTCGACCGTCGAATTGACAGTCTGGCAGTTGTCGAAGACGATAGTGCCGTAGGAACGGCCGACAAGCGCACCCGCATAAGCGTTTCCGCTGCCGTCATCGAGCGCTCGTACCGTGGCTCCTTCGACCGTAAGGTTGCGGACAGTCACCGAAATGGCGTCGCAGATCAATCCGGCCGTCTGGGTGTTTTCCACCTTGTAGTTCGATAACTTGTGACCCTGACCGTCGAACTCCAAACCGCTCGCTTTTTCGATTGTGTATACAGCTCCCTTGAAGTCGATATCGGCGGCGAGTATTACCTTGTTGTAGACATTGGTCCCGGCCTTCACGCCTGAAGCAAAATCTCGGAGTTGCTCAACCGTCGAAGCGTAGAGTGTAAAGATCGTACCGGCCGGTTTCGAGACGATCGTTCTCACCGATCCGTAAACCTCTACGTTCCCGCTCTTTACGGTCAGTTGTTCGATAGTCGTCTCTTCGCTGACGATGAGCGTGTTGGCTGCCGTAGTAGCCGTCACATCAGCGTATTGAGCACCGGAGAGCGTGACGGTGGAGTTCGGAGCCTTGATCTCGACGGTTGCGCTGCTCGATGTCGTCAAGTGGAAAGTAACAGGCTGTTTCGCTCCTGCCGCGCCGGAATACTGGACTTTCAGTTTCGTTGTCAGAGCAGGCAGCGTGGCCGATACGGGAGCCTCGGTCGAAGGGAGAATGAGCGTAGCGTCGTCTGTCGGGACGTCGGTCACGATTACGTTGGTCTTGCCCGCCGCGAATGCCTCGTTGGCCGCCGCGATATCTTTCACCTGATCGATGTCCCGCGGAATATCGCCCTGGAACTCCGGATCGATCGTTACATTGATCGTGCCCTGCTTGGTCAGAAGGTTACCCGATACGTTGGTGCGGTAATTGCGGCGGATCGGAATATTGGTAAAGGCATCGTTGGTGCAGATTGTCGTACCGTTATTGAGGAACGTCATCGAAAAATCGGAGAGCGCAGCCTCGGCATTGGTGGCCCAAAGAAAATCCATTGAGATCGTACCGTCGTCCTTGGCGAGTTCTCCTGCCGTATAAGTCACGTCGGCCGGGCCGCTCACTTCGTCCGTCAGGGCGTTAAATGTGGTGGGAAGCCCTTTGAAAGCGACCGTGTACCCCGTAGGTTTCAGCGCCTCGTCCTTGATTTCGTTCAGGTCATTGGTTTTGACGACCAGCAAGCCGAAAGGACGGGTCAGGGTTACGGGTTTCGAGAATGCGCCGGTCACTTCGAATGTCTCTTTGGCAAAGAACGCATCGCGCTTGTCGGAGTTGCCCTCGAAGTTCCCGCGATTCGAAATCGCTTTCAGGCTTTGCGTATTGTAATGCCGATCCGTAAAATTTCCTTCGCTGCCATCGGCGCAATCGGCCCAGAATACGAAGTCGTAGGTTTGCTGGGCCACCAGACGCAGGTTATCGAACGTAACCGTCTTGGCGGTCACTCCTTTTTCGATACGATCATACAGCCGATCGCCGTGGTAGATCTCCAGGATACAACGGTTAGCCGATGTACCGGTACCGAAAGCATCGGTCACGGCACGGGTTGGTGTTTCGCCTTGCGGAATCGTTACCGTAAACGAGGACGTAGTTGCCGTATCGGATACGATCCCCTCGTCTTTCTGACATGCGGTCAGTGCCATCAGCATACCGGCTACAAGTAAAATTTTTTTCATGATATATTAATGTTAGTGGGTTTATCTTTTTGTAAAAATTAGTTAATTTTTGTAAATCAATAGTTTATAGTATGTTCTGTTCTCATATTCCGTTCGGTCTTCCGTCATTCGAATACGGCTGTTACATTGGTTATATAATTCGGTTTCAGCGGCAGCGCGTCGAGTTCTTTCTCTACATCGCCCACTGTGATCGTCAGACCGACGGATTTCCCTTCTGCCGGAACGAAAATGAAATCCTCGCCGACCGCGGCCGATCCTGCCGTTGTCGTCGGGAACGGGAGCGTTATCTCCGCCGCCGGAGCGGATGACGTACCGGTCAGTACGTCATACTGCGTTGGGGTGTTCCGATAAGTGATCGAAACCATCTTGCCGTCTGTGGCAAACGGCGAGGTATTTTGCATCGTCAGTTTTGCCATCGGACGCATAAGCGTGGCTGACACACCGTTGCCACCGTTCCATGTTACTCCGGTTTTGGCGCAAGCAAAGGCGTCGCGTTCACTTGCGGCTGCAAGCGTATAAGCGGTCGTTGCGGTTACCTGCCGCAGATTGTCGGTCGCATAGGCTCCCTTGCCGTAATCGGCCCAGAAGAGGAAGTCGTAATTTCCGGGAATCAGCGCGATCTCGAATGCCGCTTCCGTCAGTGTCCCCGTCACGGATTTATGCAACACGCAGCGTGGATTCGCATCGTGCGTCCATGCCTCGAAAGTGTAGGTCACAGCCGCATCGGCGGCGCGGGAGAAGGCATCGCTGCGTATGGCGGAGGAATTCTGCGATTCGTTCGAAAGCTCTTTTTGCGAACGGACGGAGATCATGCCGCCGACCGGCGCCGGTTCCGGCAGCGTCTCCCTCTCTTTGTTACAACCGGCAAAAAGGATCGGAATCAAAAACAAGTAAAATATCTTTCTCATCGTCGGGTCGGGTTAATCTGGTATTACAATATCGATCTCTCCGTCGAACCCGGGATCGATGCCGATACCGGGTGCGTAACTTCTTGTAAGGAACTCGTCGCGAACCACGGTCAGCTTGCCCCGCACGATCGGGACGTTGATCCCCTCTATGCGGTTCAGCAGGTTGCCATCGCCGTCGCGCAGGGTCAGGTTGATCGTTACGGCCGACTCAGCCCCATTGACGAAGATGTGATCGCCGGCCAGGTGCGCTTCCTTCTCCGTAAGCGGCGTCATACAGCATCCGAACGACATGCCCAAGCAGGCGTCGTTGGGCTTGTTCGTATAGGCATTGAAACTCGACGGGAAGTAGCAGGCATAGTCCACCGTGACCTGAATGGACGAAAGGTCGGGCGCGCTGCCGAGCAGGTTGTCCGCGACAGTTCTGCTGCCTTGCCGTTCTTTTTTCGCTGCCAGATCGTCGAGAAACTTATCGACGTCGGTGGTGATGAACTCGATTTGTGCCATCGGGCGTTCGAGCGTTATCGCGCACTCCGCGGTCTCGTTCCAGCGGTCGCGGTAAACGGTCAGATCGAACGCCTGCCGCCCGACATAGGCATCCTTATGCTCTTCGTCGCCGATGTACTCCTCCGGTTCGGGAATACAGATCGACGATAGCGAACCTATCGTATAGTATTTATCCTCCGTAGAACTTTTGTCCACATAGTCTGCCCATGCTACGACATGGTATCTGGCGGCATGGAGGGGGATCGAGGTTTGTATGGTATGTTTGCCGTCCGCGGCCTTGTCGCAGCACAAAACGCGGCGTTCGACGGGAGCGCCGTCTATTTCGTCGCGGAACACTTCGACGATCCAACGTACATGGTGGGTTTCATCCGTGCCTGCGGTCTTGGAGCGCGAGGGCGTATAAAGTTCGATCGAGGGATCGACCTCAAGCGAGAGATTCATCCGTACGAGCGTCGGATCGGCGCCTTCGCCTTCGGGAAACTCCAGCACGGTTTTATCGCAGCTCGTCACCGTCAGGACGAACAGGCACACGGTGTATAGTATTGTTTTTTTCATCGCCTCTCCTCCTTATTTTCCGAATCTGTAAACCAGGTTGATCCCGACCTTCGTAAGCCCCCAGTAATTGTACGGGATGCCTTTCTCGTAGCGGGCTCCGTTCGGGATATTGTAATAAGCATCGTACTTCGTATGGACGTATCCCGCGCCGACGGTGAACTCAGCCGCCCAATGGCGGGCAAATGGCAACATATAGCCATAGCTCAGCCCCACGCCGTAGAAACCGTCGGGAGACTGGTAGCGCGTATGCTTGTCCACGGAGATATTGAACGCCCCGATATGGAGATGCGCCCCGAAAAAGTGTCCTTTCATCGGAGTGCCGAGCCAGTAGCGGAACTCCGGCAGAATCGCCAGAAAACGCAGCCGGTAATCGCGCGCCACGGTGTAAGGACTGTATATGACCGGAAGATCGACCGAATAGTGATCGCCGAAGCTGTGCTCCACGCCGAGGTTGGCTACCGTGGCGGCCAGATAAGCTATGTTCGTCTTGACGGCCCACCGCTGGCGGGGACGAACGGGATCGCCCAGCGCGCCTGCCAAAGCCTCGACAACCGGCTGCGCGGGTTCGGATTCCGGTTCCGCGGGCCTCTCCGCGACAGGCGCGTCAGGTTCGACAGCGGGTTCCGGAGTCCGCCGGTATGCCGGAGCTTCGTTTTCGGACAACGAATCGGCCGGCACAACGCAACGATTCGACTGTACGTCGGAATGCGCGATTGCCTTCGTGTTTTGAAACAAATAAGCCACCGCGATCACGTCCGTCATCCCGCGCCACCGGCGCGTGGAATTCGTCGTGCGGAAATGCTCCTCTTTCAGCCCTTCCCGAACGATAAAATAAGATTTGACCTGGTTGCTCCGGTTCTTCGCAGTGGCAAGATTCTCCTGTGGGGAATTGTACGAGGAACAGAATCCCAGTACGCGCACTTTCATATTGCCTGATTCGATCGAGAGCTTGTGTTGTCGGATGGATCGGGTAAGCGAATCGAGAGCGGCCGCATTCCCCTTGTAATCCGCCCAGAACATGCGGCGCTTGGGTGCGAAACGGAAAACAACCGTATCCTGTCCGTCGGTGAGCGTATTCGTCGTTTGCCGAAAACTTTCATTATTGCCCGCAGACACATCGCTGCGCGTCTCCTGGGCCGTAACGGTAAATCCGTATGACAGGAATCCGAGCAGAAAGACCATCCGGATCGCTCTCGAACGACATTCGCGGCCTGAAATGCTTTTCTTAAAACAAATCATTCGTTGTTATATAATTTCTATCGAAACAGACAAAAGAACTTTCTTGTCCGTTTAAACGTTGGTTATCTCGTGGTATATGAATAAAAGGAGGTGTAAACCTAAAAAGCAATGAAACATACTTTTGGCAACTTGTTGTGTGATATATATTTGCAATATTTATTTGGAAATCGTTTCGAATTTTTGTAGGTTTGCTGTTGTAAACCAACGATTTAACCAAGAATTAAGCCCGAAGTTGTATCTTCGGGCTCTTGAAATACCAGCCTTAGGTAAGCGTTTGTAAGCAATTGCTGCGGAAACGCCGTACCCGTCGCATTTCTTTCTCCCGGAGAGCTTGCTGTACCGATGGGTAGCTCCGGCGGAATTTATCGAAGGTGTCCCGCGAGAGATCGAAACGTTTGCATATGTCGGTGACGGATTTGTCCTGATGCAACATCCGGATAACGTGCTGCCGATTCTCGGTCAGCACGTTGAACTTCGTATAACTGCCCTTTCTGCGGCCAAGCACCACGCCTTCGGCTTTGCGTAGGGCCAGCGCCTCTCTGGTGCGCATCGAGATCAGGTTGCGTTCGATTTCGGCGACCAATCCGAATGCAAAACAAAGCACTTTACTGTTAATGCTGTTGTCGAATGTGTAACCCTCTTTGGTCGTGTAAAGATTGATCTCCTTTTGCAGGCACCTGCCCATGATCGCCATCACATCCGTGAGCGTCCGGCTCAGGCGCGAGATTTCCGTTACGATCAGCGTATCACCCCGTTTCATCTTACGGAGCAAAGTCCCAAGTTTGCGGTCCTGTTCCCGTTTGCTGCCACTGGCCACTTCCGTAACCCAGTTGTCTACGATCCAATTCCGACTCTCGGCGAAACGCCGGATCTCGTCCTGCTGGTTGCCCGGATTCTGTTTCCCGGTGCTTACCCGTAAATAACCTATTATCATATTTCGTTTGATTTTTCTGGGCAACGTCGCCCAGGCGCACAAGGTATGATTATGGTTGTACTTGCTGAATTTTCACCGTTTCCCGGCATACCGAGAAACGTATTGAATAACAGAGACCGGATCTAAATCACGCTTTACTACTCCCTGAAACACAAAAAGTTCAAAATAAATAATGAAATGATTACATCAGGTGGTAAGCGATGGATGCAGGAATCGTTTATTGAAACATGCCGTCACAAAGTAAATCGGGCAGAGAAGAGAAACAGTACAATTACCGGCTGATCTCCAGTTGTGTTCTCCCTGTGTTGGACGGCGAAAAAGTTCATATCGGCCGAATGTCCGCCACGCTTCGTTGCGAAAGGTGCCGAGATCGATTTTATATTTCGCGGTACGTTTTTATCCGTTTCCGAACAAAAGCAGCACACCTTAAAGGAATATCCGTATGAAAATGGGAGATTTAGTCCTGTAAAATTTTGGGCGTATGAAATATTATCGTATATTTGCACTCCCGAAAGGGTCTGATGGCCGAGTGGCTAGGCACAGCTCTGCAAAAGCTGCTACAGCGGTTCGAATCCGCTTCAGACCTCGACAAAGCCGCCTCACAGTGCACTGTGAGGCGGCTTTGTTTTAAATTTGTACGGCATTTTATTTGATGGAATTAAAAACAGATAGGACAATTTCCGTGATAATATCACTTAGCAATCATCAAAAAGGGTATGACAATAGCTGGGAGCATTTACAATCCCGAATCTGAGTAAAGAAATATGGACAAAATTAAAAGAATATAGATTCATAAACGATAGTGAATTTCCGGGAATCCGTGCAGATATTTTTATGCTTTTACCTCGTATTAACTGCTCCGCAATGGCAAACACATAAAATCAGAGCATCCCACATTCGGAGGGATGCTCTTTCATATAATTTGCGTATCGTTAAAAGATAGATTAAAAAGTTATATCGTAGTCTGTCTTCTTTAGTTATACAAGAAATTAGCGGTAGGTAAACGAATAGACGGCCGAATTCGTACCGCGATCCAGTTCGGTATCTTTTCTGTTTTTGATTTCGTATTTATATCCTGCTTCAGGGTATTCGGGATGGACGGGTTCATTACCTACCACGATGTCGTATTCATGCTTGATTTTGGCCACGGTTGCGTGTGCTGTGACCGAAGCGACCGTACCGTCGTCGTTAAAGACGTAATCCAGGCGCTTCTCCGTGTCCTCGACATAAGCGTAGTATTCGTAACTCTTATGAACCGTCACATTGGGCTCCGGATAGCCCTGAGTAGCGCCAGCGACTTCTTCATCGTCACTCCATCCGGTAAATATTGTCGTGTAACGGTCCATACCGCGACCCGCCAGGCGCAGCAGAGCCAAGCGCCCGAGCCGGCCCGGCACCTCTCCGTCTTCGGTTTCTTCCAATAGCATATCCGGTAAAAAGAGCATATTGATGTCCAGATTCAACTTGTCGTTCGGCGTCTGGTTGAAATATTGCTCGAACCCGGACACTTCGTCCGGCTGAGCTCCGTCGGAATAGGAACCGCCCGACAGCACACCGTCTTTATAGGTATACGTGTTCCACGTATTGGAGTAGGCGACGCGCGAGATACGGTCTTCGTCGTTATATTCTATCTCATAGGTGTAAAACTCATAATTATCTTCGTCATGGGAATAGGGATGCGATTTGCCCTGTCGGATGTATCCTTTGTCGTTCAGCAGGACGTCGTAGGTTTGTGTTCCGGCGTCCGACCACCGATCCTCGATGCGGAGACGATCCGGTGCCGAGTAGTCGATGTTGCTGACCAGTTGGCTCGAACCTTCCGGATCGTTGGTGGGGCGGATGTCGATCGTATATGACGAAACGCGATTATGGTCGTCGTATTCGAACGTATAGGTCGCCTCCTCTTCATCGTGATCCGAAGTGGGGAGTTGATTCCAATAAGTTACCGTGCGTTCGATCCGGCTGACAAGAGCGTAGCTCGAGGGATCGGGTACGACAGGTTCGTCGTCGCCCACCGTTACCGCGCAAGAGGCCGACACTTCTTTGTTAGAGGAAGAGGTAGCCGTAACGGTCGCCGTTCCGTCGGCTATCGCGGTGATTTCGCCGGTTACGGGATTTACGTCCGCAACGGCAGGGTTGCTGCTCGACCATACCACCGATTTGATCGTGGCGTCGGCAGGCTCTACGGTGGCGGTCAGCGTCGTTTTAGCTCCTGCATCCAACGAAAGTTCGGTTTTGTCGAGGGTAATCTTCGTCACTTTGACCGGCGGCTCGTTCTCGCTGCCGTCTTGCTTGGTTCCCTCCTGAACGACCGTTACGGTAAAGGTGTTGTTGCCCGAACGGATGGTAATCGTCGCCTCGCGCCGTTCTCCCGTATAGTTCTGGTCGATCTCGATGCGGAGCGTAATCGTCCCGGCCCCGCCGCTATAAGCCTCCTTGTCGCCGTTGTAGAGTTTCAGCCAGACTACGTTATTGCCGTTGTTGTCGGCAGCCCGTGTAACGGATTTTGTTTGTACGGATGCCAATGCCGAAGCCTGCGCCTGCACTTCGTTCACGGTCGCCGTCCAGGGGGCGCTGGCCGTGAAAGAAAAGCCGCCGCCCGTACTCTCGTTATCGGCATAGGCGTTTTGCGTAAGTTGTTCCTGTGCGGGCGGAGTGAACGGCTCGCCTTCTCCGCCTTCGTTTTTGCTGCAACCGGCAAGAATCGCCGTTGAAAGCATCAATAAAAACAGATGTTTTTTCATTTGTATAAATCATTTCCGCCCGTCCCCCGGCGGAGTTTTAGTTACACATAAAAAGACGTGGGACAGTACCTTTTTATCTGCTTCTGAGGTCTACCACAACCTGCGATCAAATAAATGAGTAAAGCCCACGTTTCCGCAGGCATTAACTTTACTCTTGATCGCTTTAAAAGTGGTAATTTCAGAAGCAAGAATAAAAGCTAACGCTTTTTATATTATGTCTTGTATATTTCCGTTTATGCCATAGGCTCGCCTTTAATTAATTGGTTTATCGCGGTAAATATACGAAAATTTGTCTAATATATTAATGAAATGCCGGGTTTAGGATTTATCTCATCCCTATTCCCCGACCCTGCTCGCGGTCTTTGATCTTGATTCCGATATGCTCCAAAAACTCTTTCGCCTTTTGCCGGAACCATCTCAGAATCGGTATTTGGTCGATGAACAGTTGAAACCCTCCGGGGCCTTTCTCATCCTTTGTGAGCCTCGCTTCGGCATTTTCTGCATCGAAATGTTGGGAGTGTTCGCTTGAATATAGACTACTGGAAAAACGGACGGGCCGCATGTTCACGAGATTACGGGCCTATCCGTCGGAGAACCCTATCGCTCGGCAATACTCTCCCCACTTGATAAGTTGAGGCGTTCGTCTTACTCTAACCTATTCAATGTTAAATTTAATACCCAAAACGCGAATTACAAAGAATTATCCGATTTACTTTGATTCAGATGAAATTCTATTGCCAGCCCAAGCCTGAAAAATCGTGAGCCGTTTATAAATATCTATTCTGACTAAAGCCAGAGGGAATATACATAGCATACGACCACGTTTGCGCTTTCATAGCAATAACGAACTCTTACATTTGTATTCCCTATATCCGATAGCGATTCAATTGCGGATTCTACCATTTACAAACGAAGCGCAATAGGTTCATCATTGCCAGACCCAATGCGGGTGCCACGGCAGTTGATATGGCCATCGAAAGTCCGTACATGCCCAGCCCTTCTCCCATGCGTTCATGCGGAATGATGTCCGTCACTCAGGTGGAGGAGGCGTTGCTCGATGCCGCGTGAAACAGTTTTCTTCTATCCGTATAAAATCAGATTGGCCGATTCATTGGTTTTCATATTGGATCTTCACGCCGGCGACGGCGCTTTCGTTCGGGTATTGTCTTACCGCCGAAGGAAGCGATAACCCCGACACATGTATATACTATCCTACCGGTTTCAGTCCCGTTTTGAATTACAAAGTTACTCCGCGGGGCCTTTTTATAATCCATAATTCGAAGGAGAGGAATTTCGTTGAACTGTCTGCATCGGATACTATGCCTTTGTTAAAGGTTGAGTTGCCTGATTACGTCGATGTAAAACGTCGATCGGTATTGGAGAAATATATGACTTCGTTGTGGAATTCATCGATTGCCTATCAAGAAAAACCGAAAATAGCCGTAAACGTGTCCCAGCTCGGAGATCTTTTGGAGATATATAAGCAGGGGCATGACGGGATCATTTCAATAATAGGCGAAGGAGGCGTACCGGACGTCATCCGGGGAGCGGATCGTAAAGAAATGATTGAACTTGTACGGCGAGGTAAAAATGTTCCGGATGGCTCTGATCAACTATTGGTATATGATCTTGACGGTACGATGCTTCGGAAATATAAATTGAATCGTCGCGTGAACGGATTCGATATAGATACGGTCAATCAGGTGCTGGTCATGGTGAATTCGAACACCGAAGCGCCGATGTATACTTTCCCGCTTCCGGAAGGGTTTTAGACCGTTTCTTATCTTTTTCAGACAGATTAAAGACACATATCAAATACGGATCTTTCGTCTTCCGCACGGTTTACCGACTCCGTTCGTATTTGCGGTGGAATACGGTCAGCAGGACGAAACCGGCCAGGGCGAAAGGCGCTCCGACCAAAGCCGGATACTGGTATCCCAATCCCGCATCCAGCGGCAATCCGCCGCAATAGGCTCCGATGGCGTTTCCGAGATTGAATGCTACCTGCACGCTTCCGGCGCCGAGCATTTCGCCGCCTTTGGAGTAGCGGATCAACAGAATTTGCTGCGGGCTCGATACGGCGAACAGTCCTGCGGTGCACAGACACATCAGCAGTGCGCCGAGCCAGGCCGTATGTGCGGTGAAGAACAGCAATAGCAAGATTACGAAGATCGATCCCTGCGAAACGGCGGCGACCCGGCCCGGAGTGAACCGGTCGGACAGACGGCCGCCGGTCAGGTTCCCCACGACCATACCGAAACCGGCCAGTATCATCAGCAGGGTCAGCCTGTCGGGGGAAAATCCCGAAACGTGCACTAACATCGGACTGACGTAGCTGTACCAGCAGAATACGCCGCCGTTGCCGAGCATCGTGGCGAAAATGAGCAGCCACGGGGCCGGTGATCGCAGGAAGCGGAACTGCCCCCGGAATCCCGTGTCCGGTAGATTTTCCACCGGCGGAATCCATCGCCAGATGTAGTAAAGGACGATCATTCCCCAGCATCCCACCAGCAGGAAAGTGACTCTCCATGAAAGCATCGAACTGAGCGCCGTACCCAGCGGAACGCCGAGCAGGTTGGCGATCGTCATGCCGGCTATCATGATGGAGACCGCTTCGGAGTCTTTCCCCTTGTCCGCCAGTTTTTCGGCAGCGATCGAACCGACCCCGAAATAAGCGCCGTGCGGCAGTCCCGAGACAAACCGAGCCGCCATCAGCGTCCAGAAATTCGGGGCGAGGGCCGCACAGACGTTTCCGGCCATGATGACGGCTACCAGTACCAGCAGGATGCGTTTCAATGGGTGTTTGCGGGCCAGGATCAGCATCGGGGCGCCTACGCATACGCCCAGCGCGTAGGCCGAGATCAGGTGTCCGGCTTCGGCGATGCTGACGTGCAGGTCGGACGCTATGTCCGGCAGAATCCCCATCATCACGAATTCGGCGATCCCCAGCGCCAGGGTTCCGAAAGCCAGCGCAATAAGACTCTTTTTCATCGACAGACGTTTTTCCGGCTGCAAAGGTAATAAAGCGAAGCGTCCCGGAGAAAAGATTTTATGAAACAAGCCAGTCCGTTCGCAAATGAACGGACTGGCTTGTTCGGATACGTTTTTTCTGGAGGATTATTCGTCCAGTTTGAACGTGATCAGCAATCCTTTGTGGTCGCTGGGCCAGTGTCCTCCTGCGGGGGCGATGAATTCGTCCTTGCTGTCGTTTTCCACCCGCTGGCTACGGACGATTGTGCCGGACGGCCCTACGATTTGGGCTTTCTCGACGCTGAGCCCCTGTCGGGGATAGTAATAAACGAAATCGATCCGGTCGCGTTCGTCGGCATCGCCGGCCCATACCAGCGTGCTTACGTCGACGTCTTTGTTATCGGCCGGCCAGGTAAGCCCCGGATAATCCACGACGTTCGGATACGTTTCGCGGTAAGCGTCGATGAATCCGTTGTCGTACATCAGCATGGAGCTCTGCCAGTTCACTACGCAGCCGTTGTGGTCCCATAGATCTTTCGTATCGGCCTGCCAGTCGAGGTGGGAAGGTTCGTTCAGGTCGCCTGCGAAGAAGACGAGCGCGCCTTTGGCGATCTCGTTTTTCGCATCGTCGATGAATTGCTGGGTCGACTGCGGACGTCCGGACAGCCGGTTGCGTTCCAGGATCAGGGCTACGTCCGTATTCGGGCCGGTAGCCATTTTGCTCCAGTCGCCGTTGTTGCCCCCGTCGTTGTACCCGCGCGGGTAGTAGCAGGAGTAATAGACGTAGTTGGCATGTGAGGGATAGACGGCGATTCTGCGGCCGTCGACATTGCAGACCCCTTTGAACATCCATTCGTTGATCTTCTGCGTTTCGGTAATCCGGTATTTCGACAGCAGTCCGCGGCCGTCCACGCGGCTTTGGTAATAGGTCAGCCCTTTTTGTTTCAGTGCGTCCACGAGCAGGGGCATGATCGCTTCGTCCCCGCCTTTGTACAGTTCGCAGAACGTAGCGAAATCGGGTTGCAGCGATACGATCTGGTCGACCAGCGCATTGAAAGCGTTCGGAACTTTCGTACATTCCATCCACAGGTTCAACTGCAGCAGCGTCAGCCTCGGCTCGCAGGCCTGCTTAACGGTTACCGTGACGTCGTTTCCTTTTGTCGGCGAGAACGTGATCGTGCCGGTACGTTCTTTGTCCGTATCGTTGGCCAGCACCTGGAACCGGATCGTGGAGTCTTTCATCGAAGATTTGGCTTCGGCCGGGAGAATCCATTTTTCGGCCGATTTGTCGATCGTGTGCTCGTATCCGACGTTTGCCGATACTTTGACGGCGATCAGCGTGTCGCCCGGTTTGAGGTTGAACAGTTGTTGTTCGATGACGACGCCTTCCTGGGTGTCCTGCGTGATTTTTATGCTTTTGCTTTCGGTGCCGCAGGTTACGGTCAGCGTCGCTTCGCGCGCTTCGTCGTAGGAGGTGTTTTTACCGACCGACAGGTTTATCTGGGATTTTCCGGCTTTTCCTTTCAGCGGAGTCGCATTGAGCCATTTGCCGCTTCCCGAAACGTAAACGACTTCGGCAGTCCACTCTCCCGGCGCTTCCAGCGGAACGTTTTTGTTGGCTCCGGCCACCGGAACCGCCCAGTCTTCTTCCGAAAACTGGAACGTGTAAGTTTCGCCCGGCGCTTCCTCGCTTTTACCGCATTCGTAGAACATGACGGACAAAACAGTCAACAAACTGTACAGAATTACTTTTTTCATCTAATTATTTTTTGATCGAAAATGTTGCATTTTTGTTAAAAAGTTTCACAAATATGCTAATTATTTTGCGTTTTTCGAAGATTTACTCTCGTTTTTAGCGGTCCGTTGCTCTTACCGATACGGCGATATGCAGCTTTTTCTTTTATGGTTCAGTACGTTGGAGGCCGTTGAAAAATGATCGTTTTGCAGGAATATATTTTTCATATCCTGTTTTTTTAACGTGTTTTTTTCCGATTTATTACCATCTTAACCGATAAAATATTTGGTTTTTTCGTTGAAACCTGGAGTCGTTCGACAATCTTTGTGAAAAAGTGTATCGCTGCCTTCGTCCGGGCGGGACGTTCGTTTTCTCGGTCGGGCATCCGGTCTTTACGGCGCAGGGACATGAAGAGTGGTATTGCCGGACAAGGTAATCGACTGCACTGGCCGGAGTTGTTTCAGTCAGGGGCGGCGCGTTTCGAACTTTCTCGGCGAACAGGTCGTAAAGTACCATAAAACGTTGACTACTTATGTAAACGGACTGATTCGACAAGGGTTCGGGATTACCGGGCTGGTCGAGCCCGAACCCGGCGAGAAATTGCTGAGAACCGTTGCCGGGATGAACGACGAGCTGCGTAGGCCGATGATGTTGATCGTATCGGCCGTTAAAGAGCGTTGAGGCGACGGACGTTTTCTGCGGGATGCGTCCGCCGGCTGCGTGTCAGAACATGATGCTGGCGCCGCCGCAGAGCGTGAGAACGTGCCGGATTCCTCCGCGTGGAACGAAACCGGAGGTGACGAGATCGTAGTCGGTAGAGAATTTCATCCCGAATTTGTGGTTGGCCAGGAACGTGACCGACAGGCCCGTTCCGAACCCGAATCCGTTCTTGTCGCCGATCCGGATGTCCGAAAGCCGACAGGAGGGATAGTGAACATATCCGGCGAGCAGTTTGCCGCCGACCAGCCAGCGGCAGGTCAGCGGATAGGAGAAAAACGGGCCGACGTACCCGGAGATCATGTCCAGCGATTCGTCCTGAAGGATTTTATCGACCGACAGGGGCATGTTGGAGATGGTCGCGCGTCCTCCGATCCCGATGTGGCGCGTGATGAACCAAGCGCCTTCGACGCCTGCCGTGCCTCCGGTCGAAAGCGACGCTTCGCGGCCGTCTTCCAGCGCGTAGCGTCCCGGTGTCAGGTTGAGTCCCAGGTAAAGCCCGAAAAACGAAGGTTTGTAACCCGGATCGAAAGGTCTGTCCGGCAGTCGCGCATACGTGATCCCGCGACCTTTGAAGATCAGGTCGGCCAGGTAATACCCCACTTCGGTAGACAGAATGCCGATGCCGGCCCCTACCAGCACGTCGCTCAGCCAGTGTTTGTTGTTCATTTGTCGTGACAGGCCGGTGAGCGTGGCCGCCGTATAGGCGCCGATGCTGTACCACGGACTGCGGGTCATGCCGTACTCTTTGTGCAGCATGGTCGCGGTCATGAAGGCCGTTGCCGAATGTCCCGACGGGAACGAGTGGCGGTTCGATCCGTCCGGGCGCATCACTTTGACCGTGTGTTTCAGGGTGTTGACCGCGATCGCCATCAGCGAGGCCGAAAATGCGTCCGAAACCAGCATTCGTCCCCAGGAGCTTCTTCCCTGTATGCCGCCGATTTTCAGCCCCAGCATGGCGATGGCGGGGGCGTATTGCAGGTAATCGTCGTAATGGTGTCGGAAGGAGGGCAGGAAGTTGTCGCGCAGGCTGTGGAAATGCGAGTCTTCCCCTGCCACGATCAGTCCCGCTGCGATCAGCGGGACGGCCACGTAGGTCATGCGGTAGGTTTGCGACGAAGTGAACCGGTCCCATTGGTCCCGCGCGGGCGCTGCGAGGGCCGGCAGCGAGTCCTGCAGGCATGTACGGCGATAGACGGACGGGATCTGCCCCGAACTTTCGTATCCGGCAATCAATATCATCATCATCCCCAAGAACAGATTCCGAGAGAGCGTTATGTAACGGGAAATACGGGTCACGGGACAATCGGGTGCGAAAAGACGAACCGCGCTCCCTCAGTGTATTCCGGATCGATCCAGATGTTCCCTCCGAACCGCAGTACGATTTGTTTACAAATAGCCAGGCCGAGACCGGTGCCTTGTTTGAATTCGTTCAGTTTTTCGAATCGGTTGAAAACCCGTTCCTGCCGTTCCCGCGGGATGCCGCATCCGGTATCGGAAACCGAGAACAGAATCCGCCGCTGCTCTTTTTGTATTTCGAATGCGAGCGCGATCGTGCCCTTTTCGGTGAATTTGCTGGCGTTTGTCAGCAGGTTGATCAGCACCTGCGACAGGCGTTGCGAGTCGGTCTTCAGGATAAAGGATTCGACGGGAGGATTAAAAACGCACTCCACGCCTTTTTTACGGCCGTGGGCGGTCGTCGAAATGACCTGCTGACAGATGGCGACGATATTCTCCGGATGCAGCGTGAAACTGATTTTCCCCGTCTCGAGCCTCGAAATATCGAGAATATCCCCGATCAGCGTCAGCAGCAGGTCTGAATTCTGGTTCACGATGCCCATGTATACGTTCCGGTCTTCTTCGGAAATGGATTCGTCGCCCAACAGGGCGGAGAATCCGACGATCGCATTCAGCGGCGTCCGGATTTCGTGGCTCATGTTCGCCAGGAACGCCGATTTCAGCATGTCCGATTCCTCGGCTTTCTCTTTGGCGGCGATGAGCTCCCTACCCCGGTTCTCCAGGCTGATTTTCAGTTTTTTGTTCCGGTAGTAGAGGTAATACAAGAAGGCGATGAACAGCGAGAGCACGATGAAAATAACGATCAGGATCAGGATGTACGATTCGTATTTCTGCAATCGCGCCTCTACGGTGTCTACGACGATACTACCCGACGGCAGTTTATATTCCGCGATTCCGAACTCCTTGAGTTTTTGCAGGTCGAAACGATATTCGTTTTCCGTCGGATCGAAATGTACCGCCCGGGGTTTCTTTTTATAGAAGTCGGCTATTTGCCCGGCTATTTCGCTGGCTCCGTTTTCGTATTTGGGGATGTAGCCTCCGATAGCCCCGCTGCCGATCCCCGAGCCGCTGACCGAAAAAACGGGCAGGTGGGGTTGATCGGCCAGGAGCGTTTTCAGCGAATTGTCCATAAAATACTGGCCGTCCTGACCTACCCGCCAGGTGCCGATCAGCAGCACCGATTTGCGCGGCAGCCGTTCGATGGCTGCATAGGCCTTTTTCTCCCCGTTCCGCCCGTCGATCAGGGTGAGGGTCAGGTCGGGATGGCTGCTCATTTCCTGCTTGACCAAAGCCTGCAGCGAAATACCCCCGTAGGTATTGTCCGATAGGAATGCGATGTTATCTACGTTCGGGTAGAGGGAACGGATCAGGTCGATGTTTTTGGCGATGTCGTACCGGTTGAGACTTCCTCCCCCGTTTCCGATGCTGTCCGCCTGCCGTATCATATCGACGGACTCGGGCATCCATTTATCCGTAACCGGACGGTTCCGGTCCGGGAGCGGAATTCCGTTCGTGCTGGCGTAGCATCCGAAAAACGGAATGTCCTGGGGAAAGCTGTCCAGGGAGACGAACGATGCCCATGCCTCCTGACCGAGCAGGATAACGGCTTTCAGCCGGTTCCTGTCGTAGCGCTCCAACACCGAGATAAGCCGGTCTTTCCACAGATTGGCTTCCGCTACGCTTTTGCAACCCAGATCTTCGATCAGAATTTCGAACGGAACGTTTTCGTTGGCGATCTTATGTTCGAAGTCGGATATGAAACTCGACATGCGTCTGGTATCCGGGTTGTACGACGCGATGATCAGGATGGTGCCCTGATCCCCGGGACTGTCGAGGCTGTTTTTGGCCGCGATGCCGATCGGAAACAACAAGCTGACGAAGAGCGCGGCCGTCGCGCACCCGACTATGAATTTCAGCTTATTGAGTCTTCTGACCGACATATTTTTCCCCGATTTGGTTAAAACGATATCCTGAGGCCGGCTGTCCAGGTAATGCCGAATCCGTACCATACGACGGCGGTTTCCCGCGTATGATCCGATCCGTCCAGTGCGTCGGATATGTATTTCCGGTTGAACAGGTTGTTCACGTTGCCGAAAAGCTGCCCCCGAAAAGTACCCATTTTGAAATCGTAATTGAGGTTCAGGTCGACCGTCGAATAATCCGGCAGCTTCCAGGCTTCCGCCCTGTCTTTTTCATCCGTGCGGTCGGCTGCGGCGAAATCGGCATAGTGGCGCCCGTAATAGTTGAAGTCGACGCCGAGGGTCAGTCCCGATACCGGCATACAACTGAGCCCCAGCATCGCGCTCGTCTGCGGCGCGTTGCCGACATGCAGGTTCTTGATGTAGGCGTGGTATTCCCCGATTTTTTCGTTCTGTTCGTTGAACAGGGTGAAATTCACGTCGTTGGTCCAGCGCCAGTTCCCGATCGTAAAGAAGCCGTACACCCGCAGCCATTCGAGCGGCTGGTAGCTCGCTTCCAGTTCGATACCCATATGCCGCGCGTCGATGTTCGGGATACAGGCTCTGGGGCCGTTCCAACTGCCGATCGCCTTGGTCACGCTTTTGTCCATCCATTGGGTGTAGTAACCGTTCAGCATGACGCTCAGCGTCCGGTAATTGAATCCATAGCCGATTTCGCCCGTCGCGATTTTTTCGGGGATCGGGTTCGACAGCGGCGTGTTGTCTACGAAGATGTTGTCCATCATCGGCGCTTTGGTTACGTAGCCGCCGTTGACGAATACGTTGTGCATTCCGTTGAAGCGGTAGTTGAAACCGGCTTTCACGCTGAACGGCACGAAATTGCTCCACGGGGTTTTTACGTTTGCAACGGGATAGGTCTCCTGGTTGCCGTACGTCCCGTATTTTCCGGGATCTTCGCGTTTGTAGGAGTGACTGGTCACGGAGGTCGAGACGAATGCCTTGTAGTGCTCCCGGTTGTATTCCAACTGGGCGAAAGCCCCCATCCACAGGATTTTGCTGAGATAGTCCTGGTTGACTTTGTCGCCTTCCCGCAGTTTCGTGTCCGGATCGCGCCATGCGAGTTTGTTGTCCTTGTAGTAGGCGCCTCCCAGCAGATCCGAAATCTTGTCGTAGTGATAGCCTTTATAATAACGCCCGTCGATACCGACCGTCAGTTTGAGCGATTTCGACAGTTCGTTCGTATAGGTGGACAGCAACCCGTACCAATCGTGCGAGTTGGTTCCCATCGTGAAGATGGCGTCCGAACCGTGGTCGGAGTTTTTGTTGTCTTCCATCACCGGCAGGTAGTCGATCAGTCCGTCCGGGGTCAGCGAAGTGTTTTCGTTGGGCCGTCCGGTCTTATAATTGTATTGCAGGCGGTTGGCGTCTTTGCCGTACACTTTTCGGCCTCCTCCCGTCGCATTGGAGACATAAACGGAGGTCGACAGCGTGGATTTGCCGTTGATCTGCCAGAAATGGTTCAGCGAGATTTGCGGCTTGTGGTATTCGTTATAGCCCGAATAGGTCGGAACGATCTGTCCATTGATATAACCGTAACAGGTATTCATCCGGATGCCGTCTTTATGGAGGTCGTAATCTTCGATCGACTGTTTGTTGCTGCGCCGGTTATGCCACTGCGGCGCGCCGAAGGCCGTCAGCGACAGGATGTGGTTGCGTCCGAATTTTTTCGAAACGTTCGCAAAATAGCTCCAAGCTTCGAAATTCGTTCCTTTTACGTATCCGTCGCCCGTCGTGCGGGTTCCCATGATCGAGAAGGCCCACCCTTTCGGAAGCAGACCCGAAGAGAGGTTGAAGCCCATTTTCTGGTAACGGTCGTTTCCGATGCCGTAATACACGGAACCCTGCCGGTTGACTTCGGTGCTCTGGGTGACGATATTGACCGTCCCGCCGACCGAAAAGAGACCCAGTTTGGAGAGCCCGATACCGCGCTGTACCTGGATGCTGTTCGTAACGTCGGCCAGTCCCGACCAGTTCGACCAATAGACGCTTCCGTTCTCCATGCCGTTGACCGGGATGCCGTTGATCAGCACGGCGATGTTTTCCGAACCGAAGCCGCGCAGCATCAGCCGCGAATCGCCGAAGCCTCCTCCCTGCTTGGTCGCATAAATCGACGGCGTGGATTTCATGATTTCGGGAAATTCCTGATTGCTCAGTTTGGTCGCGATGTCTTTCGCGCTGATCGTCGACAGTACGACCGGCTCGACGCCTTTGTCATGTCCGTAGGAAGCCATTACTTTCACCTCTTTCAGTCCGATGGACAGGGTGTCCGCATCTTCCGGAATATTTTGGGCGCTTATGGCCGATACGCAGGACATGCAGAAGAACGGGAGCAGGAGTTTTTTCATTCACAGGAATGTGTAAGTACAATCGGTGCAAATTTAGAAACTTTTTCCGATTTACTGTGTCTTTTCGTCTTTCCTGCATGTCAATATTTTATCCGTTGATATACAAAAAGTTTTTCCGGATGGAATTAAATGCGGCCGGAGAATCTTTACGATCACTACAGGAGCGTTTTACGCCGAATCGTACCGGGTCGATTGCCGGAAGTGCGGAATAACAAAAAGCGGATGATTTTTCATCCGCTTTTTGTCGTTTTTCGATATATTGGAGCCGCTGCCCGTTTATTCGGAACGGAACGAAACCAAACGACATTTGCACCGGTTGAGCGTTTCGATACATTTGGCCACGTCCGTAGGACGGATGATCACGCTGGCCAGTTCCCCTTCGGAAAAGGCGTACATATATTCGATGAAGACCTGCTCGCGGGCCAGAATATCCAGCACCGGAGAGAGCGAGCCCGGCGTGTTGGGGCAGTTGATTCCCACCACGTCGGTGAGCGTCACCGCGAATTTAGCTTCGCGAAGCACCCGTTTGGCCGCTTCGACGTCGGAGACGATCATCCGCAGAATACCGAAATCGGCGGTCTCCGCCATGCTGAACGCATACATGTTGATGCCGTGTTCGCCCAGGATGCGGGCCACGTCGTTGATGCGTCCCGTCTTGTTTTCCAGAAATACCGATAATTGTTTGATCGTCATGATTATCCAGTTTTTAAGGTTTGTCTATTTGAGTACGCGTTTATCGATCACCCGTTTGCTTTTGCCTTCGCTGCGCTCGATGCTGTGCGGTTCCATCAGACGGATGTCGGCCCCGATGCCCAGCACGCTGTGCAGACGGTCGGCGATCCGTTTTTTGAGCGCCATCATCTGGCTGATCTCGTCCGAATAGAATGCTTCGCGCACTTCGACCTGCACCTGCAGCGTGTCGAGGTTGTTGACCCGGTCGACCACCAACTGATAGTGCGGTTCGAATTCCGGCAATTCCAGTACCACGCTTTCGACCTGGGACGGGAAAACGTTCACGCCGCGGATGATCAGCATGTCGTCGCTGCGGCCGACGATACGGCTCATCCGGACGTTCGTGCGTCCGCAGGCGCAGGGTTCGTAGGTCAGCGAACAGAGGTCTTTGGTGCGGTAGCGCAACAGCGGCATACCCTCTTTGGTCAGGGTCGTGAGCACCAGCTCGCCCTGCCCGCCGGCGGGCTGCGGTTCCAACGTGTTCGAATCGATGATTTCCGGATAAAAATGGTCTTCGACGATGTGCGAACCCGATTTGCAGCGGCATTCGTACGATACTCCGGGCCCCATGATCTCGCTGAGTCCGTATATATTGTACGCATCGACGCCCAGCTTCGCTTCGATCTCGCGGCGCATGTTTTCGGTCCACGGTTCTCCGCCGAGAATGCAGGTACGTAGCCGAAATTCGCTGCGCGGAATACCCGACTTGATGATTTGTTCGGCCAGGTACAGGGCGTAAGACGGCGTGCAGGCCAGCGCGGTGGAGCCGCAGTCGTGCATCAGTTGGATGTGCTTGGCCGTATTGCCCGTAGACATCGGGATGACGGTCGCTCCGAGGTGTTCCACCCCGTAGTGCAGACCCAGTCCGCCCGTGAAAAGGCCGTAGCCGTAGGCGACCGTGAACAGGTCGTCGCGCGTAGTGCCGAAAGCCATCAGGCAGCGCGCGATCGACTCCGACCAGATCGAAAGATCGCGGTGCGTGTAACCGACCACCGTGGGTTTGCCGGTCGTCCCGGACGAGGCGTGCAGCCGGACGATCTCCGATTGGGGGGCGGCGAACAGCCCGTACGGGTAATTGTCCCGCAGATCCTGCTTGGTGGTGAAAGGCAGTTTGACGATGTCGTCGATCGTGTCGATGTCGTCGGGCGTAAGGCCCATCTGCTGCATTTTGTCGCGGTAGAAAGGGGTATGGTGGTAGACCCGGTGCACCAACTTTTTGAGCCGGGCTCCTTGTAGCAACCGCATCTGTTCGCGGTCCATACACTCCTTCGTTTGATTCCAGATCATAATTTTGTAGATATTCCGCATCCGGCGATGCGGTGGGTTTTCATTCGGTTTTCAGGTTACAGCGGGTGGTCGGTTTTGAAGGCTTTGAGTCGCTGTTCGAGGATGTCGAACAGTTCGTCCGTCATCCGCGACGTGCAGGCGCGGATGCCTTCCTGCAGGCTGCCCGTGGTATTCAGCGTGATCGAGCTGATCCCGTAATAGAGCAATTCGCGCATCAGTTCGCCCGAAGTCATTCCCGGGTAGCCGATCGTGAAAAAGAATCCGTCGCCGATCGGTTGCTCGACGTCCTTGTCGTATACGACGTGAAAGCCGTTTTCGCAGAAAAGCCGCTTCATCTTTTCCGCCCGCCGGCCGTATTCCATCGTGTCGGCCACGAAATCGATCTGTCCGTCGCAGGCCGCTTTGTACATCGCCGCGAGGCCGAACTGTACCGAATGGCTGGCGCCGGAAGTGATCATGTACATGATCGCGTTGGTAAACGTGTTGCCGAAAAGTCCGGCTCCGTTGTAGCGTTCGGCCAGGGCCGGGTAACGGCGGTTGAAGAGTTTGTCGGAAATACATACGACGGCCATTCGCTGGCCGGCATAGCTGAATATTTTCGAGGCCGACAACATCAGCATGTAGTTGTCGGTGTAACGCGCTACGGTCGCCTGGAAAGGAGGTTCGAACGGACGGCTCAGATCGCGTCGGAAATCCATCGCGAAGTAGGCCAGGTCTTCGAGCACGATCGTGTCGTACTGCGTGGCCAGCTCGCCGATAATCTGCAATTCCTCCTCTTCGAGGCAGATCCAGGCCGGATTGTTCGGGTTCGAATAGATGATCGCCGAGATATTTCCCTCTTTCAGAAAGCTTTCCAGCTTGTCGCGCAACGCTGCTCCCCGATAGTTGAAAATGTCGAACTGGCGGTATTTGACACCCAATATTTTCAATTGCGATTTCTGGATCGGGAATCCCGGGTCGATGAACAACACGGTATCCTTACCGGGCGAGCACTGGCTCGTGACGATGAACGAGCCGAACGATCCCGCGACCGATCCGGTAGTCGGAATACAGGCTTCCGGCGTGATGTCTACGTTCAGGAAGGCCTTTACGAAGCGCGAGGTTTCGCGTTTGAGCTCCGGAACGCCTTCGGCGGCCGGGTAGATGGCTGCGATACCGGTGTCGAGCGCCGCTTTTTCGGCGGCGATTCCTACCTGGTTGGGGCTCAGGCCCGGTACGCCCTGGTCCATCCGGATGAAAGGGATGCCCGTGCGCTGCTCCAGGGCCGAGGCCAGCAGCACTACCTGTCCGATCGTGGCCTGTGCCAGGTCGGTGATCTTCAGCTCGTCGACGATCGATTCGACCAGTTGTCGACTGAATACGCTATTTTGCATGTTTTTCGTTTTCGCTTTTTTACAGATGTTTCCGCATGATGTGCTCGGCGGCTTCTCGGCCGCATGCCAGCGCTTTGAGGTTCATCGCGACTACGTCGTCGCCTTTGCGTCCGAAAAAGCGGCGGATACCGTCTTCGATTTTTTCGATCCCGATGCCCAGGATCGGCGACGCGGCGCCCAGCAGCACGACATTGGCGGCGCGCGGGACGTTGTTCTCTTTGGCCAGCGCATCCACGTCGAGCAGGATGACGCGCGGCAAGCGTTTCAGGTCGGCCAGCAGGTCGTCTACCTGCGGGTAGTTCGGAATGTTGACGAAAGGCGCGGCGTTGGTCACGATCCAGCCCGTGTCGGACAGGTAAGGCAGGTAGCGCAGCGCTTCCATCGGTTCGAGCGACAGGATCAGGTCGGCCCCGCCGCGGGCGATCAGGTCGGAACGGATCGGTTCGGACGAGATCCGCAGGTTCGATTGTACGTCGCCGCCCCGCTGGCTCATGCCGTGCACTTCGGCTTGCTTGATATGCAACTTTTCTTCCAGGGCCGCTTCGCCGATGATCGCTGCGATCGAGAGGATGCCCTGGCCCCCTACTCCGGACAGAATGATATCTAGTTTCATAGGTTTCAAGATTTGGTCGTTTTGTTTTGTCGGGCTTCCTTGTGGTGCCGTTTGAGGGTCTGGATGCATTCGCGGCGCGGGATGATGACCGAGACGCCCCGGTATTCGATCTCTTCGCGCAGGATGGCGGTGATCTCGTCCATATTTTTCGGCAGCGGAACCACCACGCGCACGTGGGCCGGATCGACCCCTACTCCGAGGCAAATCGCTTCGAGCTTGTTCGTCCCCGCGGAGTCCTGGCCGCCGGTCATCGCCGTGGTCAGGTTGTCGGAAATCACGACGGTGATGTTGGCGTTCGAATTGACCGCGTCCAGCAGGCCGGTGATGCCCGAATGGGTGAACGTTGAGTCGCCGATGACCGCTACGGCAGGCCACAGGCCGGCGTCCGCAGCGCCTTTAGCCATCGTGATCGAGGCTCCCATGTCGACGCAGGAGTGGATGGCGCGGAACGGGGGCAGCGCTCCGAGCGTGTAGCATCCGATGTCGCTGAATACCCGGTAATCCTTGTATTCGCGCACCACGCGGTTCAGCGCGTCGTACGTGTCGCGGTGCCCGCAGCCCGAACACAGCGCCGGCGGACGCGGGGTTACGTGTTCGCTCGGGGCGAAACCGGGCGCCGATTCCAGTCCCAGCGCCTGTTTGACATTGTCCGGGGTCAGCTCCCCGGTGCGGGGCACATCGTTGCTGAGGCGTCCGCGGATACGGACGGCGGTAGGCAGTACGCCGCGCAGTTGTTCCTCCACGAACGGCTGTCCGTCTTCCAGTACGAGGATTTCGTCGCAGGTTTCGGCCATACGGCGCACCAGCGTTTTCGGCAGCGGATACTGGGACAGTTTCAGTACCGGGAAATCGCATCCTGCCGGAAAGTTCTCCATCAGGTAGTTGTAGCCGATACCGCAGGCGATTACGCCCGTTTTCCGGTTCGGGCCGTCGGTATAGCTGTTGTAGGATGATTCGGCGGCGAGCGCTTCCAGTGCGGGCTGTTGTCCCAGCAATTCGCCGTAGCACCTGCGTGCGTTGACGGGCAGCAGCACCCAGTGCGCCGCGTCGTCCGGGAAACCGAGCTCGTTCTGTTCGCGGATGCGGCCCGGGCTAATGACGGCCCGCGAATGCGCCATCCGCGTGGTAATACGCATCAGTACAGGCAGTTTGTGCTGTTCGGAAAGATCGAACGCATAGGACATCATGTCGTAGGCTTCTTGCTGCGACGAAGGTTCCAGCATCGGCGTGAATGCGAATTTGCCGTAGAAGCGGGAGTCCTGTTCGTTTTGCGACGAGTGCATCGACGGGTCGTCGGCCACGAGGACGACCAATCCGCCGTTGGTGCCGGTTACGGCCGAGTTGACGAAAGCGTCGGCAGCTACGTTCAGGCCCACGTGCTTCATGCAGACGAGCGCCCGCTTGCCGACGTAAGAGACGCCCAGAGCGGCTTCCATCGCCGTTTTTTCGTTGGTGCACCAACGGCTATGCACGCCGCGCAGCGTGGCCAGTTCCGAGGTCTGGATATATTCGGTGATCTCCGTCGAGGGAGTTCCCGGGTAGGCGTACACGCCGGTAATCCCGGCATGAATGGCTCCCAATGCGACGGCCTGGTCACCCAGCAGCAATAATTTTTCTTCCATATTGATCGTGTGAGGTTAGCTGTTAGATATTCAGTGTGAAAGGATCGGCGTCCTGAAGCGCCGGGAATTTTTCGCGGAAGGTCGTCAGGGAGATTTTGTCCGCTTCGGCGGAGAGCGTCGCCGGCTGTCCGCCCGTGCCGGCATCGGCCAGCGGTTTGCCGAGGAAGTCGAGCAGTACAGTCCCTCCGCAGTAGTTGCAGTTCGGATCGTCTCCCACCCGGTTGACCCCGGCCACGTAGCAGACGTTTTCGATCGCCCGCGCTTTGAGCAGCGCGTTCCAGGCTTCTACGCGCGGCGTCGGCCAGCTGGCTACGTAGAGAATCATGTCGTAGTCGTCCCGGTTGCGCGACCAGACCGGGAACCGCAGGTCGTAACAGACTTGCAGCAGGATGCGCCAGCCTTTGTATTCCGCGATCACGCGCCGGTCTCCGCCGGTGTATTCCTTGTGCTCGCCGCCGTAAGTGAAGAGGTGGCGTTTGTCGTAATGTACCGTCGCACCGTCGGGACGGACGAAATAGAACCGGTTGAAGTAGCGGCCGTCCTGTTCTACGGCTACGCTGCCGGCCAACGCGGCTCCTTTCTTCCGGGCCGTCCGTCGCATCCATGCCAGAGTCGGCCCTCCGTCCGGTTCGGCGGCTTCGCGCGGGCGGGTGCAGAACCCGGTCGGGAACATTTCCGGCAGTACGACGAGGTCGGTTTCTCCGACCGCAAAGATTTCCCGTTCGAAACGGTTGCGGTTGGCGGCCGGATCGTTCCAGACGAGATCGGCCTGTATCAGGGTGATGTTCATAAATTTTTTCAAAAACGCTATATCTTACAAAAGTAAGATTTATATCCTGAAAAAAATAACAATCGGTTAAAATTTATTTGTCGGCTGCCGGCGTTTGATTCCCGGTTCAGGGATAAATTTCACGCCGGAAAGCGTTGAAAAACTATCGTAGGCGTATCCCGAATCAAACAAATGCGCCAAAATCACTCCAATCTTTGTAGCGTTCTGCATACCGATCCGTCCGCCGCGATACCCTCGATCACGATTTCCAAACGAGACTTGTTTTTGTCGTTGGTGTAAAACTCGATCGAACCCTTGCCGTCGTTCCCAAGTTGTAAATAGGGTTCCCAATAGAGTGTCGTCCTGCGATCCGGGGTTTTATTCGCCAGTCGCTCCGGAGTGTCGTAAACAGGATGGTAAAACTCGGCTCCAGGTATATAACCCACCGTTCTGTACAGGCCGAACCGGCGTTTTCCCTGGGCGTCCTCTTTCAGATAAATCTCGAAACGGCAGGGATAATCCGGGCTGGTACCGATCGGCAGATACGGAAGAAACTCCCGCAGCGGAGGTCCAGGCATAGGCATGAGTACCGTACGGATGTATTCGATGTCCCTGACCGTATATAAGTTCAAAAACTCGGTACCCATAATCACCTCGCCATTCAGGCGGAATTGAAGCGGGACACTCATTCTGCCCCCCATATCTATACACCATCCCAAAGGCATCTGTTTCATTCCCGGAAAGTGTTGTACATATTTCTCCAGCGACATCGTACTCAGTTTTGCGAACTGCGCCGTATCCTTGTGCAGTCTCTTTTCGATTCGCAGGGCCGGAGCGTTCGGATCACGGCCATGAACCACCACCTCGTCGATCTGGTACGTTGTAAGACTGTCCAAACCCGTTGGAGGCGGAGACGCCCGACGAACCTCTTCGAGCCGCTTTTCCCTGATTGTCTCGCTCTGATAAGGAGCCAGGGGCGTAAGCCCCGGACGGTAATAAGTGTCTTCGAAATGGATCTCGTAGGGAATCTTCCCTTTTTTGTTGTAAAACGGGATCAGAAATACCGTCGTATCCTGAAAATCCAACCCTTCGAACAGAAAGTGTCCCGCACTGTCCGTCGTGGCAGTGAACGCCCGGTCGCCCAGACCGTCGCCCCGGGAGGCGAACGCCGTTAGGGTCGCTTCCCCAACGCCTTTGCCGAACATATTGTTCACGCGACCCGAGAAAAACTGTCCGTGCTCGAAAAAGAATTTCGGCCTGAACGGAGCGGTGCGGAACAGACTGTCCGTACGGAAACGCCGCCAGCCGTGCGTTAGCATAACCAAATCAAGGCTGTGCTGCCGGGCCGGCGAGTCGTCCAGAAAATAGTACCCCGGATTGTGGACGTATCCCTTCAGATCGGAGGTCAGCAACAGATAAGTGTATATATGATCGGACAGGGAATCCGGTTTCACGGCATCCGCATCCGTTACGCTGACCGAAAACCGTCCGGAGAGGGGTTGCTCTCCCCTTTTCAGCGAAATATCCGCCCGCACCTTCTCGCGGGCTCCGTAGGCGGGTTTGTCGGCGCGGACGGTGAAACGGGGAGTACTGCCGGGTTTGCGGATATAGACCAACCGTTCGGTGCGGGGACAACCGGTCGAGTCTGTCAGCAGCAGGTGAAGGATACCTTCCGGTAATGAATCGGTTCTTATCGTTCCTGTATTTTGCCGCGCGTCTACCGGGTGCAGCAGACAGCACACGCCCCGCGTATGTCCGACCAAAAGGCCAGACGCGGGAACTTTTCCCAGAATCCGGTAACGAATGTCCCGGTTTCCCTGAACGACCTGCAAAGCGCAGGCGTTGTCACGCACAGCCGGAAGGGAAACGGAGACGGAAAGCGTATCGAGGAACGCGACCGCGCGATAGCTCTCGCTCTCGCGGGGCGTGAGCAGGAAACGGCCCATTCCGTCGTGCTCGCTGCGGAAGCGGGCTACGGTATCGTTGCCGCCGTTCAACAGATACCCCTGTACCTCCGCAGGACTGCCGTCCGGACGGACCGCCCTGAACGCAACGATCTGGGGCATGTCGGATCCTACCAGTTCGCCCCCTTCGGGAAGGAACTGGATGTCGAACGATGCGCGGGGCGGTTCGATAAAGACCGTACGGCGGAAAACGGAATCCTCGCGTATCGAAATCCGGATATCGGCATAGGCCCCGCGGGAAGCGGAATCTCCGGGCAGGGGAACCAGTACGGCGCCCGTGGACGAAAGACGCTGCGTACCGGAACCCAGGTGTTTCCCGTTCTTATCGTACAGATCGAACGACGCTTCCTTTTTCGAAAGGGGGCGTTCGTAACGGTCGAGAAAACGGACGACCATACGCTTGTCCGTATAAGTGACCGAATGGCGGACTTTCGAGATATTCTGTCCGATCACGATGTTTTTCTGGAAGAAACCGGAGGCGTCGAAATTGAGCATCCAACCCGTATAAGCCCGCAGGGTGTATTCCCCGGAAAAAAGAGTATCGGCCAACGGGAGGCAGTTTGCGAACCCCATCGAATCGCGTTTGATCTTTCTCGAAGTCACCAAACGTTTGGCCCGGTCGTACAGATCGACGTAAATGAAATTGGAGAGCGTATCGGGTCTGTGTGTCACGGCATCCGTCAGATAGGCCCGGAACCAGATCGTGTCTCCGACCCCGTAGTAGGGCTGGTTCAGATGAAGGTAGAGCTTCTCGGGATGTTTGGCGGTTTGCGCGTCGAAAAAGGACTGTATCCCGGAATCTTGCATAGCGTTCCGGTTTTCGCGGGCTGTTTGGGCACGGGTGTGCGGGCAGGCAAGATAAACTGCCGTACATAAAATCAGCAAAAATCTATCCATAGCGCATATGGTATTGGATTGTATCAAATTTATAAAATATTCGATTGATTTACAAAACAATTCGACGTTCGTTCGTGTCGTGCCGGAAAATAATAAAGAAAGCGGGCGACTTTACAAAAGTCACCCGCCCGTATCAGAAAACGGTTCTGGAAGTATTTCCCCGATAGGTTTAGAATTTCCAGCCGAGAGTCAGCGAAAATACCCGGTTTTTGATTTTTTTCAGGTCGCCGCCTTCTTGCGCTATTTCCTCTTTGAACGTATCGGTCGCGATGTCGTTCAGCGAGAAGTTGTAGCGGGCGTCGATTACCAGTCCGTAGTCGAGGGTATAGGAGAGGCCGACGGGAATGGCGATGTCGGTCGTCCGGAACAGGTTTTCGTCTTTGAGGTCGGCGGTTTCCCACGGTCCGTCGTTGCTGCGCACCCGCAGTTTGGAACCGATGAGGAATCCCGGTTGGATGCCGGCTTTCAGGGCCAGTCCTTTGGTTACGTAAAAGTTGGCCAGGATCGGAATGTTCAGGTAATTGAGCCGGTAGCTAAACTCTTCGGACTCGGTTACGAATCCTCCTCCCGGGCCCCGTTCCGTCCACGTCGCCTTGTCGGTGGAACCCTGCCGGGAATAGAGCACGTCCGCCGAGACGGCGAGCCATTTCAGCGCGCGGTATTCGGCGAAAGCGCCGACGATCAGCGAGGGTTTCGTTCCGTTCAGGTCGCGGGTATTCTCGGCGGAACTAGCGTACAGGTCGGCGATGTTGATTCCGACTTTCGGGCCGAACGTAAAGGTTTTCTGCCCGGAAACGACTCCGGCGGCCAGCACAACTGCGATTAGGAGAATTGTTTTTTTCATAAGGCGGGTTTTTGTCCGTAAATAATTGACTGAAAATAAAACCGAGGAAATCTGTCGTTACTGCAAAAGTAAAAAATAATTCGTAAAAAAGTCTCCGTTGCAATCCGATATGCAGCGGAGACCGTGTTCGATTGAACTGGGTATGTAACCGAAAATCCCGAAGGACGTTTCAGTAGACGTTGGTCTGCAAAGTAAATCCGGCATTCATCTGTCCGGTTCGAGACTGTTCAAGACCAATCGGGCGGTGATTTTCGGATGGCGTCCGCTCCGGCGGTACCGCACTTTCCCTGAAAATCCGTTGTCCTGTATCGATCGTCGTCGTGGCCGTGGTAGGCAGGAGGGGAAACGTTAATCGAAAAAACGCCTCGGAACCAAATCGGTTCCGAGGCGTCGGGGAAAACAGTAAACGTGGACCGCTTACGGATTGTCCGCCTGATTTTCGAGCCGGGTACGGCCCGCCGTTTCATAAACATAAATAATTTTTGTACTGCACTTTGCGAAGTTTTTGGAAGAAATATCTTTTCATGTGGCGTATGTTGTTTTTTTACGGGCGGAATCTCCGAACCGGTATTCCCGAACGGATCGGCCGTCCTCTGTACCTGCGTTTTATTCGCATTTTACGATTTGATTTGAGCATTATTATTCGTACCTTTCGGTACTGCAAATGTATTTTCAGAGAACGGCATATTGGTGTCGTTTATAAAGTATTTAAATTCAAATATTTTCTAATAAAACAACCCGGGAGTCGGGAACGGTGCGATTTTCGCAACGCGCTCCGGATGGAACCGCCCTGTTTTGCCGACCGGCGCAGCGATCGCCTTCGCGGTTTCTTTTTGGGATTAAAAAGTAAAAAACATGGATACGACGGAAATGATGATGACCGACAAGCTGAATTCCGGCCTGATCGAGTCGATGAAAGAAAAGATTCCGGAGGGAGCCAACCTGGCGAACCTGTTGATGGATATACTGTATATAGGTAAAGAGGCCGTTTACCGGAGGCTGCGGGGCGAAGTGCCCTTTACGTTTACCGAAGCCGCGGTGATCTCGCAAAAGTTGGGCGTATCGTTGGATCAGCTGATCGGCGCCAACTTCGGCGGGAATGCGCTGTTCGGGCTCAATATCGTGCATTATGCCGATCCGGTCGAGACGTATTACGCGATGATCGACGGTTATGCGAAGATTTTCCGGGAATTGAAACGAGAGCCCGAGTCCGAGCTGGCGACTTCGTCCAACATCATTCCGCAGACGCTTTATATGAAGTACGATATGTTGTCTCGTTTCCGGCTGTTCAAATGGATGTACCAGCATGACAAGATCGACTGCACGAACCATTGTTACGACGATCTGGTGCTGCCGGAAAAGTTGTTGCAGCGGCAAAAGGAACTCGTCGACGAGGCGCAGCAGTTCGAATCGACCTGCCATATATGGGACAGCATGATTTTCCAGTACTTGGTCAACGATATCAAATATTTTACGAAAATCCACCTGCTGACCGAAGATAACGTGTTTCAACTGAAAACCGAACTGCTCCAATCCCTCGATGAGTTGGAGGAGATCGCCATGAAAGGGAAATTCGCATCGGGGAAAGACGTTCATATTTACATTTCGAACATCAATTTCGAGGCGACGTACAGTTATGCCGCGTCGAAGTACCGCCATGTCAGCATGATCCGGATATACGCGATCAATTCCATTACATCGCGCGATACGGAAGTGTTCGGCAACTTGAAGGAGTGGATCCGTTCGCTGCGGAAGTTTTCCACGCTGATTTCCCAGAGCGCGGAAATGCAGCGGATTCAATTCTTTAAAAAACAGCGCGAGATTATCGCGGAATTGTAGTGTAAGGGTTTCCGCAACTCTGCGGAACGTCTTGTTGCGAAAAACGAAAATACGGTAGTTGAAAAGCAGCCGGGTTGCATTATGCGGCCCGGCTGTTTTTTGTGCGGTGCAATATTAGAAATCGTTCGTTTCGAATCCTGCGGATACGGAAACTTTTATTCGAAGCGGAAGACGCATCTTTGTATGGATGAGAAAAGGAGGGAAAAAAAACGGCGCGGTCGATCGCCGGACGGGCAGTCTGCCGGTGCCGGGTATCGTGCAGCGAAAGGGAGCCGGGCGTGCGGATGGCGCAAGCAGGAACAGCGGGAGATGCGCGCGCCTGATTCCGAAAATACCGGTTTCTCCGGTCCGCGGAGCCGCTGATCCGTCCCGCGAGTTCGGGCGGCGCTTCCGGGCGTAGAATGAAATGACTTAATGAACGACAAAAACAAAAAACAATGAAAAACGAGATGGTTAATGAATTGATCGGAGTCATGCGGGAACGGATTCCCAAAGGCAGCAACCTGGCCAATTCCCTGATGGAGATCCTATGTATGGGTAAGGAGGCCATTTACCGTAGGCTGCGGGGCGAGGTCGCCTTTACGTTCGAAGAGGTTTCTCTGATCTCGCAGCATCTGGGCATTTCGCTCGACAAGATCGTCGGACGCCGGATGCTCAACGATACGATGTTCGACCTGAACCTGCTGCATACAGGGGATCCGATCGAGAGCTATTACGAAATCCTGGTGCGTTACGCGAAATTGTTCGACCTGCTGCGCGACGATCCGACGGCGAGCGTGGCGACGGCTTCGAACCTGATTCCGTTTACGTTCTATTCTCCGTACGAATGCCTTTCGAAATTCCGTCTGGGCCGCTGGATCTACCATCACGGTAAAATGAAGCCTCCCGCCAGCCTGTCCGACCTACAAGTGCCGGACAAAGTGCCCCAGATGCACTGGAAACTCAGCGCAAGCATCCGGCAGTTGTCCCACACCAGTTTTATCTGGGATTACAACATATTCCGGTCGATCGTCAAGGAGATCCGTTATTTTGCCGGACTCGACCTGCTCTCCGCCGAGGACGTGAGAAATATGAAGAAAGAATTGGGACTGCTGCTGTCGGAACTGGAAGCCGTGACGACGACCGGAGAGTTCAGCAAGGGACATTCGCTGGCGATCTACCTGTCGGATATCAATTTCGAGGCGACTTACACGTATGTCGAGAAGGGCGATTTCCAGGCCTGCCTGTTCCGCGTTTATTCGATCAACTCGATGGATTCGCAGAATCCGCGCATGTGCAACATTCAGAAAAACTGGATACAGTCGCTCAAACGTCATTCGACGCTGATCTCGCAGAGCAGCGAGATCCAGCGGAGGCAATTTTTCAACGAACAGCGGGAGATCGTCGAAAGCCTGCAGGAAGCCTGATTCGTTCTTTGCCGAAAACGGGCGAAGGCCGGGCCGTATGTATGTACGGGTCGGCTTTTTTGCGTAACGGGACGTACTGTATCGTTTCGTGTACCATGTCCGGACGCGCTCGTTGAGAAGCGGAAATTTTTACGTTCGATGCAGACCGTCAGCCGGGACGGTTTCCGGTGACGAATCCGTTGCGGGCGGCAATGAGCGCGGGGTACGCCGCCCGGACGGAAGAGTTTCCGACCTGTCTGCCGGAAAACGGGATTCCGGGAGGCCCCCGTGAAAGCGGAAAGAGAAAGGAACAGTCGCTCTTGGCGGTTGCATCCGGCGCGGAAAACGGTTCGGTCCGAGGTCAGAACCGGATGTCGAGGCGAACGAAGCCTTTGCCGGGCGTCCAGTCGGGGCCTTCCCGCACGAGGCGGACGGCTTCCCGGTCGGCTGCGGCACCCAGGCTGCGGATCACTTCGATGTCGACGGGGCGTCCTGCGGAGTCGATCCTGAAACGGAGAGTTACTTTGCCGTGCGGTAGGTTCCCGTCGTCCGGATAGACTTTGTGCTCGTCCAGATACCGGAGATAGGCTTTGTGTCCGCCGACGGGGATGGATTTGCGGACGTCTTCCTGTCGTGCTTCGGGTTTCTGCGTACCGTAGCCTACGACGATGCATTCTGTCAATTGCTCGTCGTCCTCCTGCAATGCGAGCCGTATCGGGCGGGAGGTGTCGGCCGGTATTTTTTCGGTGCGATATCCCAGGTAGTTGATTTCCAGTGTGTCGGTTCCCGGAATTTTGGATAGCGAGAAATTTCCGTCGCTGTCGGTTACGGTGCCTTTGCCGGGTCCGGAAGCGACGGTGGCTCCGATAAGCGGCGTGCCGTTTCTATCGGTGATCCGGCCCCGTACCGATGCGGGTCTCCCGATTTTCCGGAAGATTCTTTCGGAATCGGATGCCGGGGAGACCTGAACGGAGGATTGCATTTTCTCCGGGCGGTCGCTGCGTTCGGCGGCGATGTCGGCAGCGACCGGCAGGGCGGCCTCGTCCTGCGAAAGGCTTTCTTCGGAAGGAGCCGGCGGCGGAGTGCCGGCGACGGTTTCGCCCGGCCGGGATTTTTCGTTTTCGGCGTATTCTGCCTCTTGTTTCGCAAGGGGCGCCCGGTCTTCGGCTGCGGGCGTCTCTTCCGGATAGACCGACGGCGTTTCGGCGGCGGTTTTTGCCTCCGGGCGGGATTTTTCGGGCGTCGCGGCGGCGAGTACGACGGAATCGGTCGGAACGGAGCGTTCGGGCGTATCCTGCCGCAGTGCAATCGCCGGTTCCTGCATCGGAATATTCCGTAGCGTCAGCAGGTATCCTCCCGCGCCGGCGCACAGCAACAGCGCCGCCGCCGCGCTCCAGTAAATCCTGCGCCGCAGTTTTCCAGCGGCGCCCGTCACCCGGCGCTGCATTCGCCGGATCGCATCGGTCGGATCGCCCGGCACCGCATCGTATCCTTCCAGCGCATCGCGCAGGAACGGATCGTCCATCGCTTCGCGTTCGATGCGGCGGGCTTCCCTACCCTTGCGGTTTCCGGTTATGTAATCGATCAGTTTCATCGTTCCGTCCGTTTTTCGATGCAGATTTTCAAGTTGCGTTTCCCGTTCTGGATGTAGCTTTTGACGCTTTTCAAGTGCCATCCGGTCGCTTCGGCGATATCGGCGTAGGACATCTCTTCGAAAAAGAAATGCCGGATGCTGATCCGCTGCGGTTCGGGCAGTTCCTCGAGGCAGGCTTTCAGCGGTTCGTTCCGCGATACCGCTTCCGGTTCGTCCAATAGATGCGTAATTCCCGCCGATTCCATAAATCGCGCGTCCGGTTCGTGCGGAATTTCCCGTTTCGTTTTACGCAACTGCTGCAGGCAGTGATTTTTCGCCGCACTGTAAATCCATGTCCGGAATTCGCGGATTTCGTACCGTGCGATTTTGGGTTGCAGCTCTTCGAACAACGCCATTACCGCATCTTCCGCGAGATCCTGCCTTTGCAGGTATTTCAGGCATACGCCGTACAGCAACGGTATATACCGGCTGTACAGCGTGCCGAAGCAGCTATCCTGTCCGGTTTGGCGAAGCCGTCGCAGCAATTCGTCGTCGTCCGGTTCCCGGGTATGGGTCTGTGCGAAAAACAAGCCTGTTTTTGTTTTAAAGGTAGCTATTTTTACGGTTCGTCAAAAAATTTCCGGGTAATTTATGGAATTTCCGTGCGGAAGGCATCTATCAGGCAAACGAACCTTAAAACATGGATTATGAAAAAAGGAATTTTAAGAAAAACGCTGGTTGCGGCTTTTATGCTGCTGGCTGCGGCGCCGCTGCTGCGGGCCGAACGAATCGACGTGAGCGGACGGGTGACCGATGCCGACCGGACCCCGCTGCTCGGGGTAATCGTCAGGGCGGGAGCGGCCGACGGCGTGCTTACCGACGTAAATGGAAATTTTTTGGTGAAAGGCGTCGAACGCGGGAGTATGCTTACTTTTTCGTATATCGGGTATAAGACCCGTTCGGTAGCCGCCGATTCGGTTCGGCTGCACGTGGTTCTCGAGAGCGATAACTTGCAACTGGAAGAGGAGTGCGTAGTCGTCGGTTACGGGACGGAGAAACAGAGCCTGCGGGCGGAGCGTATGCCGCGGGCGGTTTTCGCCGCGGATTGCGGCCTACCCCTGCCCGCGCCGGTTGCCGGAAACGGCGAAGCGTACGCCGCCTTTGCCGAAAATCGGTTCCGTTCGGCGCAGTCCGAACCGCTGTCCACCTTTTCGATCGACGTGGACGGAGCTTCTTACGGCAATCTCCGGCGCATGATCGGCAGGGGTGAGACGCCTCCGCAGGACGCGGTGCGGATCGAGGAAATGGTCAATTATTTCACCTACGGTTATAAAAAGCCCGAGGGGAACGATCCGGTGGCTATTTCGACCGAAACCGGGATTTGCCCGTGGAACGAGGCGCACCGGTTGGTGCGGATCGGTATCAAGGCGCGGGAGATCGCTTCCGAGGCTTTGCCCGCGTCCAACTTCGTGTTCCTGATCGATGTTTCGGGGTCGATGTACGGACCCGGACGGCTCGGTCTGGTCGTTTCTTCGATGAAGTTGCTGATCAACAACCTGCGCGACAAAGACCGCGTCGGCATCGTTACTTACTGCGGCAGTGCGAAAACGGTTCTGGAGTCCGTGCCGGGCAGCGAAAAACAGAAAATCAGGGACGCGCTCGAACAACTCGAGGCCGGCGGTTCGACGGCCGGCGGCGCGGGGATTCAGAAGGCTTACGACCTGGCTCGGCGCAGTTTTATCGACGGCGGTAACAACCGGGTGATCCTTTGTACGGACGGGGATTTCAACGTCGGCGTTTCGAGCGAGGCGGAACTGGAACGGTTGATCGCGAAGGAGCGTCAGAGCGGCGTTTTTTTGACGGTTCTCGGTTACGGGATGGGGAATTACAAGGACGGAAAGCTGCAAACGCTGGCCGAAAAGGGTAACGGCAACCATGCCTATATCGACGACCTGCAGGAAGCGAACCGCGTGTTGGTGAACGAATTCGGTTCGACGATGCACACGGTCGCCAAAGACGTGAAATTGCAGATCGAGTTCAACCCGGCTCGGGTTCAGACTTATCGTCTGATCGGATACGAAAGCCGGTTGCTGAACAAGGAAGATTTCAACGACGACACGAAAGACGCCGGTGAAATCGGCGCCGGGCACTGCGTGACGGCCCTTTACGAAGTGGTTCCGGCGGGTGCGGCGGGGAACGTTCCGGGTAGTGTCGATCCGCTGAAATACCAGTCGGCCGCTCCGGTTCCGTCCTATGCGGGGCCCGATTCCGAGATGCTGACCGTCAAACTCCGTTACAAGGAGCCGGACGGAGACGTCAGCAAAAAAATGGAGGTCGCCCTGGTCGATTCGGGCGGAGACCGGGTGTCGTCCGATTTCCGTTTCGCTTCGGCCGTGGCGATGTTCGGACAGTTGCTGCGCAATTCGGATTTCCGAGGAAAAGCCACGTACGACGATGTGATCGCGCTGGCCCGCCGGGGACTCGACGACGATCCGCAGGGATACCGGCGGGAGTTTATCCGGTTGGTCGAAACGGTGAAAAACCTGTAACGTTCGAAACCGGGAATACAAAACGGGGAGGCGTGAGACGAGCGCCTTCCCGTTTCGTATTCAGGATATGGTCGTGTGAGGAACGACCGGTTGCCGGTAGTTACTTTTTCAGTTCCTCCACGACTTTCGGCAGCATCGTCCGGATGGTGTGTTCGTCTTTGGCCGTGTAGAAATTGCCGTCGGTCACCGAATCTTCGTCGGTGGCTTTGCCTTTTTGAATGGCGGTTTTCGCCAGCGGATGCAGCGCCAGTTTCCGGCCGGCGGTTATCCCGGCGAACTCGAACATCATTGCGGCGGCGCAGTGCCCGATCATGATTTTCCCTTTTTCGCCGAATGCTTTCAGTACGGCCATCAGGTCGACGTTGTACGGTTTCTCCGCGTTTTGCTGGAAGACCGGCACGGCGTCGCCGCAGGCGAATACCAGGGCGTCGAATTCGTCTTCGCGTCCTTTGAGGTGGGCGATCACGTCGTCGGCGACCAGCGCGATGCCCGAATTGCTTTTGATCTCTTTCGAATTCGCTACGGCGAATACTTTGCAGGGAATCCCGTTTTCATAAAATGTTTCCAGGTACTCGAACAGGCCGAACCCGTTTACCGGATTGACGGCCACGACAGCTACTTTCTTTGCCATGACGTTTGATTTTTTTAGTGAAACAAAAGTTATCTTTCGTAAGTTCGTTATATTTGTGAACAAATGTAGCGGAAACGAAAAGTAAAAACAAGAAGGCACTTGCAGATAAGTAAGTTACACGCATGTAACCGTTGCTGATCTTCAGGGAGTCGTTATCAGAAAAAATCATGCAAAATTTTCATCGCGACGGAATATGTCCGATCCGGGACGTGCTGAGCCGGCTGGGCGACAAGTGGTCGTTGCTCGTGCTCGTTTCGCTGCAAACGAACGGAGTCATGCGTTTCGGCGATTTGCAGCGGTCGATCGGCGACGTGTCGCAACGGATGCTGACGGTCACGCTGCGCACGCTGGAGGCGGACGGAATCGTGGAACGGAAAGCTTATGCCGAGGTGCCTCCGCGGGTGGAATATCGTTTGACCGACCGAGGCCGGAGTCTGATGCCGTGTCTGAACGGACTGGTGGAATGGGCGCAGCGGCACGCGGACGGCATCCTGGAAAACAGAAAGTAGAAGCGACGCATCCGCCCTGGTTCGACGATACGATCGAAGAGGTGCTATGCGAAAATTCTGGGCGTGCATTGGGCGACGGCCTCTCCCGGACGCAGATAGGATGGGTGTGTCGTATATATTTGATCTAATGGTGATTATGTTTCGATGCCCGATTTCAGATTATCTCCGGCCGATTCAATCCCGGCGGCGCTCCAGGACACGTACCGTCCGTTCCAGTCCGTCGGCAAGCAGCGTCCGGGGACAGGCGATATTCAGCCGGATGAATCCTTCTCCGCCGGGGCCGTACAGCGTGCCCGAATTGACCATCAGTTTCTGTTCTTTCTGCAAACGCAGGGCCGTATCGTCCGAGCCGATACCGGTCGCCCGGCAATCGATCCAGACCAGGTAAGTTCCTTCGAGCGGCAGCACGGGGTATTGCGGCAGTCGTTCTTCGAAAAAGCGGCGGAGGTATTCGTAGTTTCCCCATAAATACTTTCGCAGGGCGTCGAGCCACGCCCCGCTTTCGTCGTAGGCCGCTATCGTGGCTGCTACGCCGAACGGGTTGACGTCGCACACTTCGTTGATGTTGACGGCGCGGTCGATGCGGCGGCGAACCTGTTCGTCGGCAGCGACGATGTCGGCGATTTGCAGCCCGGCCAAATTGAACGCCTTGCTTGGGGAGACGCAGGTCGCGGAGTTCATTAGGAAGCGTTCGGACAAGGAGGCGAAAGGCGTATAGTCATGCCCTTCGTAGGTCAGTTCGCAATGGATTTCGTCCGCAACCACGAATACCCCGTGCCGCAGGCAGATGTCGCCGATACGCCGCAGCTCTTCCGGCGTCCAGACCCGTCCGACCGGGTTATGCGGGTTGCATAGCAGCAGCAGCTTCGCTTTCGGATCGGCGGCTTTCGCTTCGAGATCGTCGAAATCGACCGTATAGCGGTTGTCCCGGTAAACGAGGCGATTGGCCGACATTTCGCATCCGTCGTTGCGGATCGACGAGTAGAAACAGTTGTATGCCGGGGTTTGGACGATCACCCTGTCGCCCGGAACCGTCAGGGCTTTGATGATCGCCGACAACGCCGGAACGACGCCGCTCGTATAGACGATCCACCGGGGATCCACCTGCCAGCGGTGACGGTTCCCGAACCACCGCACGACGGCATCGTAATAAGCCTGCGGCACTTTGGTATAGCCGAAAATCCCGTGCGCCACGCGCCGCTGCAAGGCTTCGATAACGGCGGGAGCGGTACGGAAGTCCATGTCCGCCACCCACATGGGCAGTACGCCCTCTTCTTCGGGGGTATCCCATTTGTAGGAGTTCGTCCCGCGACGCGGGATAATTGTGTCGAAATCGTATTTCATAATTTATTTTTTTATCCGTAATTTATAAATCCAGTTACCGCCCCAGAGTCTGACTAAGAATATCGCGCCCCGGAAACAAAGTTCGATGCACATGGCGAGCCACACGCCGCGCAATCCCATCGCGGGAGCGAGCCATGCGGCCAACGTCAATCGGACGCCCCAGATACTCGCGAAATTCATCAGGCTGGGAACCGACGTGCTACCCGCTCCGACGAAAACGCCGTAGGCCACGATGGAAGCTGCGAACATCGGCTCGGCAAAAGCTTCGATTCGCAGTATTTCGACTCCCAGTACGCGGATTTCCTCGACGGGCGTCATCACGCCGATGATTTGCGGAGCCGCCATATACATCAGCGCGCCCATGATTCCCATGACCGACATCCCCGACCAGACGGTGATGTTGGCGAAACGCCTGAGCAACCGGATCCGGTTCGCTCCGAGACTTTGTCCGACCAGTGTCGTAGCCGCTTCCGCGATGCCGTAGCCGGGCATGTAGCAAAGGCTTTCGGCTATGATGGCGAACGAGTTGGCGGCTATCGCGACGATGCCGAGCGGGGCGACGATAACCGTCGTCATGATCTGCGCGCCGCAAATGGCCGCGTGTTCGAATCCCATCGGCAGGGCGATGCGCACGGCTTTGCGCAACGTATCCTTTCGGGGCACGAGAAGCCCCCGTTCCCCGGACAGTTTCAGCAGGGGCGACCGGAGGCAGAGATACCACATCATCCCTCCGCCAGTCGCCAGTTCGGCGAGCACCGTTCCCAATGCCGCGCCTTCCACGCCCAGGCCCGCACCGGGTACGACGAAACTGAAGTCCAGAATCTCCATTTGCCGTGTCGGGAAGATCAGAAAGAAATTGAACACGACGTCGAGCAGGCACATCAGTACGTTCAACAGGCTCGGCACGCGCATGTTTCCGCTGCACCGCAACATCCCGCCCGCAAGGAAATTCAGTTGCAGGGCCGGCAAAAAAAGCGAAAATATCCGAAAGTAAACGGACGAATCGTGCCGTATGGTCTCGTCGCCGCCCAGCCAGCCTGGAAGCGCTCCGCCGATGGAGACGCCGACGGCCGCCAGCAAAGAACCGAATATAAATGTAGCCGCAACGGATTCCCGGAGCACCTTTCTGGCCCCTGCGAAGTCGCCGGCCCCGATCCGGTGCGCCACCTGTACGGAGAACCCCGTTGCTGCGGCCGCGCACAGTCCCCAGAACAGCCACGTCGTGGTCGATACCAACCCGATGGAGGCCGATGCGTTCGCCCCCAGGCTCCCTACCATCGAAGCGTCGATATACTGCATCGCAATGGAAGACAACTGGGCCATAACGGCCGGCGCACTGAGGTAGGCGGTCAATCGCAACTGCTGCCCCAGCGTCATCTTTTTTCCTTCGCGGATGAGCGATAAAAGGTAATCGGTATTGTCGTTTCCCGTTCCCATCGGCCTGTCCGGAAATTATCAGGCGGAGAAACAAGTCCGTTCGTCCCGGAGTTTCAGCGCGCAGTCGGCAGGAGCCTTGATATGCTTGTCGAGGATAATCTCGCCGTAACTCTCGGCGATTATGCGGCCGCTGCGGGGATTCTTCACGCTGCGGACGGGGCTGTCGATCGTGGCGTGTACGCTGCTGTACTCGAAAGCCAGGTCGCAGTCGTCGGCCATCACGCAGTTCTCCAACACGAGGTTTTCCGCATAGCACAGGGGCTGCGTACCGGAAATTCTGCAATTCACCAGACGCAGGTTGCGCGAGTGCCAGCCCAGGTATTCGCCGTTCAGCTCGGAATCGTAAACCGTCACGTTTTCCGTTTCCCACAAAGCGTCCTTCGTCGTGATTTTGGCATTGCGCAGTTCCATGTTCTTCACATACTGGAACACGTATTTGCTGTCGCTTTCCAGTCCGTCGATGCGGAGTCCGTTGCAGAACATAAACGGATAAGTTCCTCCGTGCAGCTTCAGATTCTTTATGTTCAGCCGGTTGCACCGCCAGAACACCTCGTCGGCGTCGGTCATCTCCACATTTTCGATCTCGATGTCATGCATCTCGCGGAACATCTTGGGAGCGTCGATCCGCGTATCGGTCATTTTCAGGTGGTCGGAATACCACAGGGCGGAACGGGCGCCGACATCGAAGAAGCATCGGTCGATGGCGAAGCCGTGGACGTGCCAGAAAGGATAATTCCCTTCGAACCGGCAATTGACGGCTTCGATGTTGCTGCACTCTTTAATGGCCGACTCTCCGGCGCGGACGGTTACGTTCTCCAGCCGGAGATCGTGCGATTCGAACAGGGGGCGCTCGCCTCCGAATTCCGTATTCGAAATAAGTTTCATCGTTTATCGTGTTATTCGTTTTTGATCGATTTGATGAGCCGTGCCGGAATACCGCCGACGACCGTATTCGTCGCCACGTCTTTCGTTACTACGGCCCCCGCTGCCACGACGGCATTGTCGCCGACGGTTACGCCCGAAAGAATCGTGGCGTTCGACCCTACCCAGACGTTCTTTCCCAAAACGATCGGGGCGGGATAAGTCGTTTTACGGTCTTCCGGAGCAAGTCCGTGATCGAGCGTGGCGAATACGACGTTGTGCCCGATTTGGCAGCCGTCGCCGAGGGTTACCCCGCCGTGATCCTGAAAGTGGCAGCAAGCGTTGATGAACACTTCGTCTCCTACGGCGATGTTCTTACCGAAGTCCGTATAGAACGGCGGGAAGACGCGGAGCGACGGCGGAACCCGGTAGCCGAACAGGTCGGAAAGCAACCCGCGCACTTCGTCCGCCGTATGGAAGGATGCGTTCAGCCGGAAGGTGACGCGCCTCGCCTCGTTGCTCATTTCGTCCATAAAACGGCGAATCTCCTCCGAGTCGAGCGCCTGGCGCGTCTTCGCGTATTCTTTGAAAGTTTCGATAGTCATGTTTTGTTCGTTATCTTATTGCCGTTCGAATTTTACCCGCACATCGCCGGCGACACGCAACGCCTCGATGCCGTCGCCGTCGATATGTCCGATTTTAATCAGGTCGTTGCTCCGCGATCCGTTCTTGCAAAAAATCGCCACGTTACCCCACGGCGCGTAGATCGTGATGTCGCCGGGTATGGGGACGCAGCCGCGCGCGGTGCCGGCGGTCGTCAGTGCCGGGGAAGGATAGAAAATCTTTTCGGTCGTCAGGTTGTAGTCCTTCAGCGTCACTTCCAACGGCAGGCGCGAAAGGAAGTCCCGTGCGGCGGCATTGTCTTCCATCGTGGCGGTAATCGTGCGGTCGCCGACCGAGATGTTTACGTTCGGCGATGAGATGCCGGGTGTGACCGGTTCTTCACGGCCGGCGCCGATTTCGTCGAGCCATTCCGCAACGCGGCCCTCCATCTGGGAAAGTGTCGAGGAGGTCAGCAGCAACGTTCGATCGACGAAGGTCGCTTCGGGACAGAGCGACCGCGCTTCGCCGATCGAAGCGGATATGCCGCTGCCGCCGCTCGTGGCGAACAGGGCGATCCGCTTGCCGGCGAGTTTCGAGGCGTGTTCGTGCAGGAAAGCCTGCATTGGCGTCGCCATGCTGCCGTACCAGATCGGATAGCCGACGAACACGATATCGTAACCGTCGAAGCTGTCTACCGAAGTGCCGACGGCCGGATAACGGCCTTGCTCGATAGCGGCCAGTTCCTCTTGCGCTCGCTCCAGCATGGCGTTATAGTCGTTCTCATAAGGCATTTGAGGTTCCACCTCTATCATGTCGCAGTCGAGTGCCGTCCGGATCTGTCGCGCCATACGTTCGGTATTACTCGTGCGCGAACTGTAAAGTACCAGGTATCGGCCGCTGCCTTCGGGAGCGAGCGTATCGGAATCGTCCGTATCGTCTCCTCCGCCGGGCTGTTCGGGAGTTTCGGGCTGTCCGGGCGTAAACGGTTCGTTGTCGGAACCCCCGCAGGCTACCATCGACAGAACGGCGAGCAGCAGGAACGGAAGCAATAGTAATTTTTTCATCTCTCTTTATTTATATTATTTATTTGATACAAAAGTAGATTGTCCCGGTCGTACTTTTTGTAGATAATTCCCCGGTTTATATACCCGAATTACGGATTGTGCTTCCGATTGCAAAAACGTCCCGTCGCAACAAAAGAACTCCCGTAATACGATCGATTACGGGAGTCTGTTTTCGGTATGCCCGTATTCATTTCGGACATTCGATGCCGTAGAGCCGTTCGACCTTCGCCGGCGAACCTTTTATCGCTGGTCGAGTTGACCGTATTCTTCGTCCGTAACGGGTTCGAGCCACTCGTTGGAAGCGTTCTCGCCGGGAACCTCGAATGCAAGATGGGCGAACCAGCTATCGGCCGCCGCCCCGTGCCAGTGCTTGACATTCGCCGGAATGTGGATGACCGTGCCGGGAAGAATCTCCACGGCCGGCTTTCCCTCTTCCTGATACCAGCCGCGCCCGGCCACGCCGATCAGCATCTGTCCGCCGCCGTTCGTCGCACGGTGGATATGCCAGTTGTTCCGGCAGCGGGGTTCGAACGTGACATTGGAGATCGATACCTGCTCGCGCGAAATCGGGGCGAGGTAGCTGTTGCCGGTGAAATACTGGGCGTATGCCGTATTCGGTTCGCCGATCGGGAAAATCATTTCGCGCTGGAAAGCGGCCTTGGCGTCCTCGCCGGCCGTATCCTCGGCCCACACGCCCTTTGCCAGGTTGAATGCCGCCCACGCTTTCGGCCAACCGGCATAGAAACCGATGTGGGTGATAATTTCGGCGATCTCCGTGCGGGTGATTCCGTTCTTTCTGGCCGACTGAAGATGGAAAACGAGCGAATTGTCCGTAATGCCTTGACTGATCAGGGAAGCGATGGTCACTACACTGCGGTCGCGCAGACCGAGTTTATCGGTGCGGCTCCACACTTCGCCGAAAAGGACGTCGTCGTTGAGTTCCGCGAATTTGGGAGCGAAGTCGCCTAACTGGTCGCGTCCGGCCGTTTGTACGATTTTTTCCTGTGCCATAACGTTGATTGTTAACATGCTGAATACTGAAAATAAAAGGAATTTATTCATAATCGTTTCGTTTATTGGATGAAGTTATTGATGCGGTTTGCTGGGTTGAGCGGCGTCTGGTCGGAGAGCACGAGCGTCTTGACCATATGCAGCGTTCCCTGTTTGTATTTCTGAAAATGCTCCGATGCAACGTGCGATTCGTAAGCCTCGCGGCTCGCATAGGTTTCGAGAATGGTTATCCTGCGGGGATTCTCCTTTTCGCTGACCGCATACATGGTCAGCACCCCCGGCTCGGTACGCAGGGAGATTTCGCCCACTTCGGTCGCATACTTCATATACTCGTCGAGATATTCCGGATAGACCTCTACTTTCGATAGCCGCACGATGCCGTCGGCCGCCATCGGCAGTTTGGCGCACATGCCGGGTTGCTTATCCAGATTCAGACATTTGCCGCATGACGGCAGGACGAACAGAGACAGAAAGCCTATGATTGTTTTGACCATAATCAGTTTTTATAAACCTGTTTTATTCGTCGATCTGACTTTCGGCGAGGTGACCTATCAGATCGATTTGCGCGTATTCCCGGTCGAACGTTTCCGTTTCCCAGGCCGACGGACGAATCATTCCCGCTCCGAGCAAATTGTCGAGATGGTCGGAATGGGCCTTAGCCGTCGCCGTTCGGTAAGCGGGATTTCGGCAATCGGAATCCTATTTTCCTTTCAAGGCTTCCTTAAAAAAAACGTCTATTTTGTCGAAAGGTATGACATCGAGGTTGTCGTAAAGATCGACGTGGTTGGCTCCGGGGATAATCAGCAGTTCCTTGTTGTCTCCCGTCAGCCGTTTGTAGGCGTCTTCGCTGAAATAACGCGAATGGGCCTCGGCCCCGTGTATCATCAGTACGGAGCTGCGTATTTCGCCGATGTAGGAGAGGATCGGCATATTGACGAATGCCAGGGAACTGGTTTTGATGATTCCCTCGTTTGAATTCGGCGACCGGCGGTGGTAGCCCCGTTCGGTCTTGTAATAGTCGTGGTATTGACGGACAAAGAGCGGAGCGTCTTCGGGAACCGGGTCGACTACGCCGCCGTTACGCTCATAACTGCCGTTGCCGTAGTCCTTGCTGCGTTGGGCGTTCAGTTGTTCGCGCAACTTGTAGCGATCGTCGGCGCTCATGGCGTCGAAATATCCGTTGGCATTCACGCGGCTCATGTCGTACATGGTGGAAGTGACCGTAGCCTTGATGCGCGGGTCGTTGGCTGCGGCATTGAGCGCGAACCCGCCCCAACCGCAGATGCCGAGAATGCCGATGCGCCCGGGATCGACATCTTCGCGGGCGGTCAGGTAATCGACCGCCGCGCTGAAATCTTCCGTGCTGATTTCGGGCGAAGTGAGGTAGCGGGGCGCGCCGCCGCTCTCTCCGTAAAACGAGGGGTCGAATGCGACGGTCAGAAAGCCGCGCTCGGCGAGGGTCTGCGCATAACGGCCCGAAACCTGCTCTTTCACCGCCCCGTAAGGGCCGCTGACCGCGACGGCGGCCAGGCGTCCCCGCGCATTCTTCGGTTTATACACGTCTGCGGCGAGCGTGATGCCGTAACGGTTGTGGAAAGTGATTTTCGAGTGTTCCACTCGGTCGCTCTGCGGGAAGGTCTTGTCCCACTCCTGCGTTAATTCCAATGTGTCCATGTCGGTCGATTTTATGTTTTTTAACGTTGTCTTTCCCGATGCCGCGACGTTCGTGAAAGCCAGAAACGTCAGCAGGCCCAATGCCGTTTTCAAAAAAACTCTGCCATCCATAATTTTCAGTTTTTATTAAACTTCCGATTGCAAAATTACCGCGATAAAACGGCGGGATTGTATACGATTTACCGATATTCATACCCGAATCCCCGATTCTGCAGTGAGGCCGTGCGCCGTTTGAATTAAATAAGTTATTTTTGCTCGAAAGAAAACCGTTCAGACCTATGGAAGAGATTATAAAACTCGACGAAGTAGACAAGTACAACAAATTTTTCGGACTCGAGACGCGGCATCCGCTGGTAAGCGTGGTCGATTTGTCGAAAGCGACGCGGTGGCCCGAGCATTTCAGGATCAATTATTGGGTGTATGCCCTTTTCCTGAAGGATACCCGTTGCGGCGACATCATGTACGGCCGTCAGAGTTACGATTATCAGGACGGGACGATCGTTAGTTTCGCGCCCGGACAGGTCGTGGAGACCGAGATGTCGCAAAATACCCGGCCGAATGCCCACGGTATCCTGTTCCACCCCGACCTGATCCGCGGAACGGCGCTCGGTCAGGAGATCCGGAATTATTCCTTTTTTTCTTACGAAACCCGCGAGGCGTTGCACCTCTCGGAAGAGGAGCGGCAAACCGTGATGGATTGCCTGTATAAGATCGAAGCGGAACTGAAGCACGGCATCGACAAGCACAGCCGCCGGCTGATTACGGCCAACATCGGGCTGTTGCTCGACTACTGTATGCGTTTTTACGAACGGCAGTTCACCACGCGCGAAGAGGTGAACAAAGACATCATCGTCCGTTTCGAACGGTTGTTGGACGACTATTTCGACAGCGAGGCCCCGTTGCAGGAGGGACTGCCGACCGTCAAATACTTTGCCGACAAGGTGTTTCTTTCGGCAAACTATTTCGGCGATATGATCCGCAAGCAGACCGGACAGACCGCTTCGGAATACATTCAAAACAAGCTGATCGAACGGGCCAAAGAATCTTTGCTGTCGACCGATAAGACGACGAGCGAGATTGCCTACGGCCTGGGCTTCCAATACCCGCAGCACTTGAGTCGGATGTTCAAACGGGTTACGGGTTGCACCCCCAACGAGTTCCGCTCGCGGAAATAGTCTTTATGCGGAAAAGGCGATGAGCGACTTGCAATTTCCCGGTCTCTATATCGGCGAAGCTGCCGATCTCCGCCCGGCGCTCCCGTCCCTCGTCCGATGCGGATACTATGCGCTGGTCATGGCGGCGGATGTTTCCGAATCCGGGACGAAATACGGCCGGCAGTACTACGATTACAACTGCGGGACATTGATCTGCCGCCATCCGGACGCTGCATATGCAGGACTTCCGGCCTCCTGCCTGTGGGCGGTTGCATTCCATCCCGATCTGTTCGAGGGCTGCGTACAGGAGAAACGGGCCGAAGAGTATACGTTTTTTTCGTATGCTCCCGCAGAAGCGCTCCACGTATCCTGCGAAGAACGTCGCATCCTCACCTCCTGTTTCGACGATCTGCGCCGGGAACTCCGTCACGGTGCGGATCGCTACACGCGCGCGATTCTGACCCGGCATATCATCCGGCTGCTGGATTATACGACCCGCTTTTACGAGCGGCAGTTCATCACCCGGAATACGGCGAACGAAGCCCTTGTCTGGGAGTACGAAGCCTTTGCCGACCGCTACCTCGCCGACGGAAAATGGGCGATACGGGGCCCTCTTACCGCCGCACGTTGCGCGGAACGGCTCCGGTTGTCGGAAGCCTATTTCGAAGACCTTCTCGAACAGGAGTTCGGACATACGCATCATTGCCACATGCAACTCAGGCGTATCGAGATCGCGAAACGGAAATTGCGCCTGTCACAGGAACCGCTTTGCCAGATCGTACGAGAACTCGGATTCCCTTCGGTGCAATATTTCGGCTTTCTCTTCAAGAAAATGACCGGACTTTCCCCCGGCGAGTATAAAAGAATAAATTGAGTTGATAAATTTGGACAGGTCTTGTCCGATCCTATCTTTCGATCCTATCGGCTCTTTGTCGAAGCGGATTCCGAGCCGCGTAACAATCTCTTTCGGTCGCGACTGTGTTGCCGGATAAGCGTGGAAATTCAGAATTTGAAACGGTATGGTATGGATATGCTGTTTTTCCAGTTCGACGAGGTAGTATAGGGCTTTTTGAAACTTGAAAACCATCTGACAACATATATCTTTCCGATGCCGCTGTCAGAATATATCCCTTCTCTTTATCCTGGCAAGCGCAGTAAAAACAGGGAATAATCAATGATTATATGCCGCTGCTTAAGTTCTGAATAAAGGCATGACAAAACGCATAAACAGGTATTGTATTTGAACTAGAAATATTTTAATTTTGATAAAAGCGTTCAGTTATTGAATAAAAAGCCGCGACTGCGAAGTGGGGCGTTTGCGTGAACAGACGGTACAGAAGCACGAAATACGGTGAAAGCATTATATGTGTGCCGCATATAAAGATAAAGACATTTTCAACAAGTATTTGGATTTACATTATGAAATCAAGAAAAGTCACGCGCATAATCTTTAAGGGTAAAAAATTATGCTTTATGCTGTCTGTTATGATTTCTCTGCCGCTATTAGGGTGTGCAGCAGGTGGGACATGCGACACGGCTCATAACAACTTGGATTCAGTTAAGCGTACCTGTTCCGATGAAATAGCATTTATTATCGATCATATCGAAAATACTTACATATCCGGTCGGCGAGGTATTAATGACGAAGAATGGAACAAAAACAAAAGTATCATTTATAGCCAATTACAAAATTTCTTTGATAAAGGAATGGAGGGGTATTACGTTTATGTGTGGCGCTATTTGAACCTGCTTAAAGACGATGCCCATTTCAAGTTCCCCGACGACGGCATATTCAACCGATGGGAATATTTCAAAAAAGACGATTACTTGTTTCCTTTATGGGTTCAGACATGGGAAGACGGATCGGTTTACAACGTAAAGGATTACAACGGCGTTATTCCCCGTTTCGCTCAAATTCTCAGCATCAACGGCCGCTCAGCTAAAGAAATGGCACTGATGAACCGGGCTATTGGACCCGGTGAGGAAGCCAATGCGATGGCTATGATGAATGCAAGGTACGAGGCAAGACCTGCAGCTTGGCCGAACTTCGCCAATTTTTTATTCATGGAAAGTATTCGTGCACCGTTCGAGGTCGTTTATATCCGACCTGACAATAATCAACAAGACACCGTTGTATTAAGGGGTATATCTCGTGAAGATAAGTATCGCCAATTTAAAAAATCAGGCGATAAACGTAAAGTCAAATCAGAAGTCGGCTTTGGGAAAAAACCAATCGTTTATGAAAATCTCGGCAATGGAATCGGCGTACTTTCGATCAATTCTTTCTGGGGCAAACGTTGGGCGGCCATGTTGCTGTTCGGCAAAGACTGGCGCTACAAACGCTTGCTTCGTCGAGCCATGCGCCGTATCGATCGGGACGATATAAAAGATCTGATTATCGATGTCAGTCTGAACTGCGGCGGAATGACAGAAAACGTATATTATACGCTAAATTATTTTACGGATAAGCCGATCGATATAAACGCCAAGTATCGTGTAATCGACGAAGGCAGAGAAAAATTACAGACGAATATAGAGAGAAGCCCGCATATAAAAGAAAGCGATCGGGAGCGTTTGATCGAATACATCGGAACACTGAAAGACGGAACCGTTTTTTGCACGGATACGGTCTGCGATCTGCAATATGTTCCAGATCATCCGAAACACGGTTTTAGAGGAAACGTATATGTCCTGACCGGCCCGCTTACTTACTCGGCGAGTCAGATGTTCGCCCGTTACTGTCAGACATTGGGAATCGGTCTGACGGCCGGACAACATTGCGGAGGATATACGGAAATTTCTACGGGAAATACGGCTAAAATAACATTACCTCAGTTAAAGCAATTGGAGTTCGAAGTTCCGTTTGGCGTTACCCAGATATGCAAGGAGGACGATCCTTACGATTATCCGCCGGTCGATATTCCGATCGACCATCCGTTCGAGGAGTGGCTGAAGCGGGAGAACCACAGTCTGAACCGGCTGATCGATATGATTCGGTCGGGTAAAATGGATTGCATTCGGATTACAGGCTTTCGCCCGAAGACATAGGCTTTATTCAGGGCGGAGTTTAACTAATTAAGTGATGAAAAAGAGAAAAAATCGACAGGAATTACAAGTAAAAAATATTGAATGTTGGTGATTTGTGAGCTTGTTCCTTGTCTGTTACCTATTTCTGAAAATGCAAAAAAGTAACGAATAAGTGATGAAATAATTATCCCCAATGACATCGAAAATACATTGTAAGTCACGACATGCAGAAATAAAAAAGGTTTAAAACATCAGTTTTAAACCTTTTAATCTCAATTTGTCACCAAATCGCTTTGATTCTCAGTGATCCGCCTGGGTTATGAACCAAACGTTATTTCTTCCTCAATATCAGCACTTTCATAAATTTCAGCTTTGCATCCGTCACGCTTTAGTCCTTAAAAACTGTCTGCTGTTGTCCGGTGTCTGTCTGCCAACATCTTGAGTTCAAATGTACGCATTATTTTTGAATTTTGCAAACCGTTGAAAATAAACATTCTAAGGTTAGTGCAAGGTGCAAGCTATATATATAAATATATACTTGCACCTTGCACTAAAATTTGTAGGCATAAATTCTCAAAATAAACTTATTACTTGCCAAGAGAGAAAATATTTTCTGTATTTCTTTTGCAGATAAAAGTTTGTTTTATACTTTTGTGTAATCAATTACGTTTTTAATAACATATAATATGGGATTTTTTGAAAAAACAGGTAAAATGGCTATTGGTAGCAGATTACGTATGCTTACCGATAAGGTTACAGCTGACGCATCTCAAATTTATCAATTGTATGATGTGGATATAAAACCTAAATGGTTTCCCGTCTTTTTTGTATTATCTGATGGAGAAGCTAAGACGATAACGGGTATTGCCAAAGAAATAGGTCATACTCACCCGTCAGTGAGTAATATTGTAAAAGAAATGGATGCAAAGGGGCTAATAAAAGAAATAACGGACAAAACAGACAAAAGAAGAAATGTTATTGTTCTGTCTGATAAAGGAAAAGAAATGGCAGATATTTTATCTACGCAATGCTCTGATGTAGCAACAGCAATCGAGAATATATCAAAAGAAACACGTAATGATTTATGGAGAGCTATTGAAGAATGGGAAGAATTACTTTCTGAGAAAAGTTTATTTCAACGGGTGAAAGAGGCGAAAAAGGCAAGAGAAAGCCATGATATACAGATAGTTTCTTATACCCCAAGTTTTCAAGCTATATTCAAATCGTTGAATGAGAATTGGATAACTGCCCATTGGCGTTTAGAAGCACATGATTTGGAATATCTTGATTATCCTCAACAAAATATTATTGATAAAGGTGGATATATTTTTGTTGCGACTTACAAAAACGAACCAGTTGGCGTATGTGCTCTCTGTAAAATGGATGATTTAATATTTGATTACGAATTGGCAAAACTTGCTGTCAGTCCAAAAGCACAAGGGAAAGGTATTGGCATTCTGTTATGTAAGGCTGCTGTAAATAAGGCAAAAGAACTTGGAGCCAAGAAATTATTCCTTGAAAGCAACACACTGTTAAAACCTGCTATTCATATATACAAAAAGATAGGATTTAAAGAACTTTCTGAATATCATCCTGCTTATGAAAGAGGTGATATTCAAATGGAGCTGACAATATAAATCGACAATATTTATGCTTAGTAGATTATTCGTTTTGAATGTAGCTAATTTATGTAGTTGTCCTTTTAATGAAAACATATTGAAAACAAATAACGAAAAAGCAATTAATCTAAAAAGTAGAAAGATGACAAAGACAAAAATTGTGGTACACAAAAAAGATGCCTTGAAAAAAGTATTTAAAGGTGTTTCATTGGATTCTTTGGCAATTGGTGAAAAGTCAATGGTAACCAAGATGAATTATGTAAAAGGTAATTTCGCTACAACGCATCAACACCCGCATGAGCAATGCGGCTATGTTATTTCAGGTGAATACCGATTGAAAGTGGAAATACCGGAAGAAAATATTGATATATTGCTTCATGCAGGCGATAGCTATGCTATTCCGGGGAACACGCCCCATTCGTTTGAAGTTATTGAAGGTGGTGAGGTTGTTGATGTGTTCACTCCTCAACGAGAAGATTACTTGTAATAATTGAGAATCCACCTTGCTGTTGATTTTAGCAAGGTGGATGACTTACAAAAGAATTACAGATGAAAGAGAAACTTTCCCAAATATTAGTTCTAATAGATTCAGAAATAGATGAAATTGACCTCTACGGTTATGATATTATTCCGACTTCTCTTTCAATGGTGCATCGGTTACAAGACGTATTGAATGATTTAAGAAATCAATTGCAAACTTATGTTTTCCCTACTAAGGAAGATGAAATATCATTCTTTAAGTCCCAGAAGCCGGAAATACTTGGTCGATTATTGTATTTTCATAAAATATATCGTATAGAAACGCAATGTCCTAATGGTAGTAATGAAGCCGTTAGAAGCTATCTTAATAAGGAATTGGACAATCTGACCTATTTCTTCAATAGGAATTTAGATTTTTATCAGTATTATCGTTCACATTCAACCATATATGATGAATACTATTTTGTTCGTGGAAAGGCTGATTTAAGATTATGTACGGATAGCGTACAACTTGACAAAGATCCAAAATTCTCAACTGGATATGATTACAAGGTCGCAAAAATTATAGCCAATGAGATGTTACGTATTTATTTAAATAAGAGGTTAGTTAAACTGGAAACCGATAATCTTGTAGAAGATAACCTGCAAAAAGGCACGAAATGTCCTTTTCGTTTCACGGGTAAAAAAGTTTTTCTTATAGAATTGGGTTATTCTCTTGTTTCTTCGGGGGACATTAACAATGGAAATGTGGAAATTAAAGAAATAATGAACTTTCTCGGCACAGTGTTTCAAGTGGAATTAGGGGATTATTATGCTGCTTATATTGCCATGAAAGAACGGAAGAAAGACCGGACGGCATATCTTACCCGTTTGCAAGATTGTCTGATTAAGCGTATGGACGAAGATGATAGCAAATAATATTTTTTTCTTTTCGCAAGTAATTATGTTCTTGCAATAAATAAACCATTCAGTATTTCAATCAATATTGAATGGTTTATTGTTTCCATTCAATATTGCCATATTGAAATCTTGCTTTCAATCAATCAAGCTATCAATATTTCAATAAAACAAGATTGCAGAATTACAAAAATAAACTCATCGGTCGGGGAACGCCCAGCGGCAAGGGGCGGGACCACCCATCCCGACGAGCGAAAAAATCTTTAGTTGGGGAATCTCTTTCTTTTATTGGCAAACGACTTCGGAGTGAATTTGCCCAAGGTGTTTTGCGGCACGGAAAACAGATTTGTGTGCCACAAATCACACCTTGCTGTTATCTGACGATAACATAGTTTCATCGGCTGGCAGTCCTGTGTGGAACATCCAACTTTTGAGCCAATATTTCCATGTCGCTACTTACTTTCAAATTGGTAATCCTCGCATAAATTTGAGTGGTTCTGATATTGGTATGTCCCAAAATCTTAGATACCGTTTCAATGGGAACACCATTGGCAAGCAGCACCGAAGTCGCACACGAATGTCTTGCAACGTGGTAGGTCAAGGTCTTTTCAATTCCGCAAATGGCTGCGATTTCTTTTAAGTAATCATTCATTTTCTGATTGCTGATAATTGGTAAAATCTTACCGTTTGGTAATTTGTCTTTGTACTTTTCCAATATGGCTTTTGGTATATCCAGCAATCGGACGGTAGATGTAACATTTGTTTTGTGTCTTTTCCGTATAATCCACAAATTACCGTCAAATCCGGTACGAATGTCCTCTTGTCTTAGTTCGCATACATCAATGTAAGAAAGTGCCGTATAGCAGCTAAAAATGAACAAATCACGTACTTGTTCCAGTCGCTTGGTGCAGAACTCGTGATTGTAAATAGCGGTAATTTCTTCCATAGTCAGATAATCCCTATCGGTACGTTCAAATTTTACCCGATAAGACCCGAAAGGGTCGGCAGTCACCAAACCCGTATTCTTGGCAAAGTTTACCACTGTGCGAAAGCGTTGTACGAACTTCATAGCCGTATTATGGCTGCATCCGTAGTTGTTCTTGATATACAGCAGGAAATCTTCAATGAATACCACATTTATATCTTTTATGAGCATGTCGGAAACGGAGTACTTGAACTTCATAAACTCGATAAGCCGTTTCTTTGTCAGTTCATAACGTGAATAGGTTTTGTCTGTGGTATTCATTTTGACCTTTTGCAAATACTGCTCGTTGTGCTGTTTGAAGAACTCTATCAAAGTCCGTTCCCTTGCTATCTTGCCTAAAAAAGCGTTCTTAACCAGTTCTGCGGTTACATATCCGTTTTGCGCCATTAACGCATGGTAATGTTGATGAACTGTGCTACGAATACTTTCCAGCATAGAATTGATGTGTACGGCTTCTGCGGTTCTGCCGGAAGCCTTGCCTAATTCCACGCTCCAGTGAGCCGGATTTATTTCCAGTTTGGTGTTAAACTGGGCTACAACTTGGTCGATAGTGATACGTGCGATAATCGGTGCGTTACCGTTCTTCTTTACTGCATTTCGTTTGACGAAATAGAGTAGCTTAAAAGTACTTCTCATAATCTCTTTTTTTAGTTACAAACTTAAATTGATAAACTGAAAATGAGATATTTGCAGTACGGACAAATCAAGACAACAAACCGCCAATTTTGGACATTCCGTGACCTAAAATCTTAGAGGGTGGACAGGTCACGAATTGGTCACAAAAGTGTGTCATTTTGTGACCTTTTCGTGTCTTAGGTCACAGACATTATACAAAGAAAAACTCCTACAATACCTTGATATTGTAGGAGTTGTACATTTACTGTCCATTTCTGTCCAGCGTTTCTGTGATCCAGCCGGGGCTCGAACCCGGGACCCCAACATTAAAAGTGTTGTGCTCTACCAGCTGAGCTACTGAATCTCCGTTTTTGGTGGTGCAAAGATAGACAGATTTTTCTTTAAACCAAAAATAAAACGGTTTTCTTTGCCTTTTTTTGTCATTTTATCGCAGTTCGCACCGGTCGTTTCGTGCGGTCGTTCAGGTTTCGGGGCGGTATCCCGTGTCGGGAGGAAGGTTCGGCAAAGATGCCGCCGCGACGGCCAGTCGGTCGCAGCGTTCGTTTTCGGGAATGTCGGCATGTCCTTTCACCCAGACGAAGCGAACGCGGTGGCGGCGGTACGCTTTCAGGAACCGCGTCCACAGGTCGGCATTTTTTTTATCTTTGAAACCTTTGCGTTCCCAACCGAAAACCCAGCCTTTTTCGACTGAATTGACGACATACTGCGAGTCGCTGTAAATCGTCACTTCGCACTGGTCGTACCGGAGCGCTTCGAGCCCCGCGATGACGGCCATCAGTTCCATCCGGTTGTTGGTCGTATGGGCGTAGCCGGCGCTCAGTTCTTTGCGGAACGGGCCGCTCAGCAGGACTACCCCGTATCCGCCGCGTCCGGGATTCCCCTGTGCGGCGCCGTCGGTGTAAATCGTAATTTGTCTCGGCATATGCGTTAAAAAAGAGGGACGCGCCCTCTTCTTTGTTAGTAAATTCGACCCCGGTACGGCCTGAGGAAGCCTCCGCCCTACCCTCGTGATTGCTATTTGTGCTCGCCTTTGGCTTCGATACACAGCGTGGCGTGCGGTACGATACGCAGGCGTTCCTTCGGGATCAACTTCCCCGTTTCGCGGCAGATGCCGTAGGTTTTGTTCTCGATGCGGACGAGCGCTGCCTCCAAATGCTGGATAAATTTTAGCTGCCGTTGGGCAAGGCGTCCGGATTCTTCTTTCGACAACGTGGCGGCACCCTCTTCGAGCACTTTGAAAGTCGGCGAGGTATCCTCGATATCGTTGCTTGCGGTGTGCGTAATAGTCGATCTCAGCAAATCGTAGTCAGCCTTTGCCTTTTGCAATTTTTCCAGTATTATCTGCTTAAACTCCTGCAGCTCCTCGTCGGAATACCGTGTTTTTTCATTTTCAGACATGGCCCTAAAGTTTTTGGTTTATGTATAAAAATAATATTAATTTACGAATCGGCAAAAGTTTTTGGCGGTAACCCCGGAAAATAATCGTCCGCAGGTTATGCTTTTTTGACCAATATGCTGACTGTCAAATCGTCCAACTCGATGTTTTGCGTGTCGGGATCGGTTATCGAATCGGCTGAGGAAATACTTACCGCCAGCGTTTGCGCGGCGATATAATCGCCGTACGATTCGACCGCTCCGTCGGTTTGACCGTTCTTGCCGATCGTTATCCGGATTTTGTCCGTGACTTCGAACCCGCTCTCTTTTCGGATGTTCTGGATACGGTTTACCAATTCCCGTGCCATTCCTTCTCGCTTCAGCTCTTCGGTTACCGTGATATCCATCGCGACGGTCAGTTTCCCTTCGGCGGCGACCAGCCAACCCGGCATGTCCTCCGACGTGATGTCGAAATCGGCGGCCGTGGCTTCGATCTTCACGCCGTCAATTTCGGCCGTCCACGAGTCGGTGCGTTCCAACTGTGCGATGTCGGCCTGCGAGAATCCGGCGACCAGCGCCGAAATTTGTTTCATCTGCTTTCCGTACCGGGGGCCTAACGTTTTGAAATTCGGCTTGATCCGTTTGGTGATTACGCCGGTTGTGTCTTCGATGAATTCGAGTTGCTTGATATTCACTTCGTTCAGGATCAAACTCTTGACGGCTTCGATATGCTCTTTCAGCACAGGGTCGAGCACCGGGATCAGGATCCTGCTCAGCGGTTGGCGCACCTTGATATTGACCTTGCGGCGCAGCGCCAGCACCATCGACGATACCTTCTGGGCGAGCGCCATTTTCTCTTCCAGGTCGCTGTTTACCAGCGAATCGTTCGCCTTGGGGAATGCGCTGAGGTGTACCGACGCATCGCAGTGGCGTCCGCTGAGGGCGTTCAGGTCGGTGAAGATCCGGTCGCTGATAAACGGCGCGAACGGCGCAGCCAGTTGCGAAACGGTCTCCAGACAGGTATAGAGCGTCTGGTAAGCGGCCAGTTTATCTTCGGAAAGTTCGCCGCCCCAGAAACGTTTTCGGTTCAGGCGCACGTACCAGTTCGACAGGTTTTCGCCGACGAATTCCTGGATGGCGCGAGCCGCCGGCGTCGGATCGTAATTTTCGAGCGCGTCCGTTACCTCTTTGACCAGCGTGTTCAGCAGCGAGATGATCCAGCGGTCGATCTCGGGACGTTTTTCGACCGGCACTTCCGGTTCGCGGCCGGTGAATCCGTCCACGTTGGCGTACAGCGCGAAAAAGCTGTACGTATTGTACAACGTTCCGAAGAATTTGCGCCGTACTTCGTCCACGCCTTCCACGTCGAACTTGAGGTTGTCCCACGGCTGCGAGTTCGAGATCATGTACCAACGTACCGCGTCCGCCCCGTATTTTTCGAGCACTTCGAACGGATCGACGGCGTTGCCGAGGCGCTTGCTCATCTTGTTGCCGTTCTTGTCGAGCACCAGACCGTTCGAAATGATGTTTTTGAACGCCACGCTGTCGAACAACATCGTGGCCAGCGCATGCAGCGTGAAGAACCAGCCGCGCGTCTGGTCCACTCCTTCGGCTACGTAATCGGCCGGATATACTTTTCGGAACTCCGCATCGCCGATCTCGAACGGATAGTGCACCTGGGCGTAGGGCATGGCCCCCGAATCGAACCACACGTCGATCAGGTCGCTCTCGCGCACCATCTTTTCACCTTTGTCGGATACCAGCACGATGTTGTCCACATAGGGCCGGTGCAGATCGAATTTTTCGTAATTCTCTTTGCTGAAATCGCCTTCGACATAACCTGCGAACGGGTTTTCGGTCATAAAACCGGCGGCGACCGATTTGTCGATTTCGGCTTTCAGCTCGGCGACTGAGCCGATGCATTTCAGTTCGCTGTGGTCTTCGGTCGCCCAGATCGGCAGCGGGGTGCCCCAATACCGTGAGCGCGACAGGTTCCAGTCGACGAGGTTCTCGAGCCATTTGCCGAAACGTCCCGAACCGGTGCTGGCCGGTTTCCAGTTAATCGTTTCGTTCAGCGCGATCAGCCGGTCTTTGACGGCCGTCGTTTTGATGAACCACGAGTCCAGCGGGTAGTACAACACCGGTTTATCGGTACGCCAGCAATGCGGATAGTTGTGCGTGTGCTTTTCGATCTTGAATACTTTGTTCTCGAATTTCAGCTTCATGCACAGGTCGATGTCGAGCGTCGGATCGTTGTCCGTCAGCTTCGGATCGTAAGCGTTTTTGACGAAACGGCCTTCGTATTCTTTGTAGGCAGTCGTATCGACATGGGTTTTCACGAACTCCGGATCCATGTCCGCGATCAGGAAAAATTTCCCGGTGCGGTCGACCATCGGCTGGCGTTTGCCGGCGCGGTCGGTCACCATCAGCGGGGCGATTCCGTTTTGCCTGGCTACGCGGTCGTCGTCGGCGCCGAACGTCGGCGCGATGTGCACGATTCCCGTACCGTCCTCGGTCGTCACGAAGTCGCCGGTGATGACGCGGAATGCGTCGCCGTCCGGCTTGATCCACGGGATCAGTTGTTCGTATTCGACGCCGGCGAGGTCTTTGCCCATGTACTCTCCGATCACCCGGTACGGAATGTTTTTGCCGTCCCCGCCGTAACCGTCCAGCGGCAACTCTTCGTTTTTCTTCGGAAAAAAGTTATGCAGCAGCTCTTTGGCCAGGATAACGGTGATCGGTTCGGCCGTATACGGATTGAACGACTCTACTTTTACGTAACGGATTGCGGGCCCTACGGCCAGCGCGGTATTCGACGGCAACGTCCACGGCGTGGTCGTCCACGCCATGAAGTACAGCGCCCCTTCGACCCCTTCGAACAACGGCTCGCTTTTCGCGTTGCGAACGATCCGGAACTGCGCCGTGCAGGTCGTGTCCTTCACGTCGCGGTAGCAGCCCGGCTGGTTCAGCTCGTGGTTGCTGAGCCCCGTGCCGGCGGCCGGCGAATAGGGCTGTATCGTATATCCTTTATACAGCAGTCCCTTCTTGTACAACTCGGCGAGCAGGAACCACAGCGTCTCGATGTACTTGTTGTCGTAGGTGATGTACGGGTCGTCCATGTTGATCCAGTACCCCATGTCGCGGGTCAGCCGTTCCCACATGTCGGTATAGGTCATCACCTCGCGGCGGCAGATGCGGTTGTACTCCTCGATCGAAATTTTCGTGCCGATGTCCTCTTTGGTGATGCCGAGCTTCTTTTCGACGCCCAATTCGACGGGCAGTCCGTGCGTGTCCCATCCCGCTTTGCGGTGTACGAGAAAACCCTGCTGCGTTTTGTAGCGGCAGACGATGTCCTTGATCGTACGCGCCATGACGTGGTGGATCCCCGGCGTTCCGTTGGCCGACGGAGGACCTTCGTAGAAGACGAACGTCGGATGTCCCTCGCGGGTCGTTATGCTCTGGTGGAATGCGTCGTTGCGGTCCCACTGTTCGAGAATTTCCCGGTTGATCTGCGATAGATCGAGTCCTTTATACTCTTTGAATTTTGAACTGCCCATGTTTCGATAACTTGACTTTTGCAATAATCTGCAAAAATAGCTATTTTTTGGCAGATTGTCAATAATATCCCGGGATTATGCGAAATCGGTTCTGCCGGCGGGTTCACTCCCCGCCGTGCCGCGGGGCCGACGGATGGTTTTTATATGCGTTGACTACCAGCAGTACGCCGACGAAAACCGCGATCGAGGCGAGTCCACGATCCCAGGACAGTTTGTCCATGCCGAGGGCGACCGAAAGCCCGGTCGCGATGACCGGCTGCAGGTAGAAATAGACGCTGCTGATCGTCGGTTTGACGTAGTGCAGACTGAAAATAAGCAGGTAATTCGGTCCGAAACTCGGGAGCAGGACGGCGTAGGCGATTACCCACCAGATGTGCGGCGGGATGGCGGCGAAATCGGTATGGATCACCGAGCTCAGTCCGAACGGAAGCAGCATCAGCGCGGCCAGCGGATACATCCAGCGCAACAGGGTGATCGGTTTGTAGCGCATGATCAGGTCTTTGAGCCATACCATCGAGAACGACGAACTGACGATGCCGAGGAAGACGATCGCGTCGCCGCCCAGTTTGGCCGTCGCCGCCGTCGTGCCGCTGTTGCTGAGAATCACCACGAGCGCGCCGGCCAGGCCGATCACCATGCCGACGATTTTCATCGGAGTGAACCGGTCGATCAGGAAAAATACCGAGATCACCAGTACGAGGATCGGCCCCAGCGTGGCGATGATCGAGGCGTCGATCGGGCTGGTATGCTGGATGCCGACCATCAGGAACAGTTTTTTTGCGACGCCCATCAGTACGGCTGCCCCGACGAATTTTACGATGTCTCCTTTGCGTTGCACCCGTTCGACCGGAACGAAAAAGAACGACAGCAGAGCCAGGATCGCGGCGATACTTACCGCCAGGGTCGCCAGTGCGTAAGGCGACATGTATTGCGGCATAATCATCTTGTAAAACGGGTAATTCATCGCCCAGACCAGATTGGCCAGGATCAGGCCGAGGTGGGCCTTGGTCTTATTTTGCAGTGCGTTCATGGATGGATGATTGATTCGTGGGGAATCAATTCGCAAAAAACGCGCCGGGAATACCAGGAAAACGATGCGCCGTCCCTCGGGACGGCGCATCCGTTTTTTTTAGCAGGTATTCTCCTGTTTCCGTTTATTTCATCGTCGTGTCCTGCGCCTGCATCACCATCAGCATTTCGCCGTCGTGCATCAGCATCAGCAGGTCTCCGTCGATCCGGTAAGAATCCACCCGGTCGAGTTCTTTGATGAATTTGTCTTCCTGAGCCTGATTCGCACACATGGCGCGCGTCGAAGCGACCGATTCGATTTTGATTTTGCCGTTGTCGGACAGCGTGTAATTGCCCATGATCGAATTGCAGTCGCCGCGTCCGCCGAAACGGCCTTTTTCTTTGCTGAATACCAACGTATAGTTGTTGTCGGCTTTGAACGGCTGTCCTTCCCATTCGACCATCGCCCAGGTGGTTTCGGTCAGGGGTTTGGCATTCTTTTTTCCTTTGCGACAGGAGCAGCAGGCCGTAACCGAAACGGCGAGAGCGATTGCGAGAATCAAACGTGCGGTTTTCATAATAAGTTGATTTTATTTGTAATTGTTAAAAATACCCTCCGAAAAAACGGCAAGCAAAGCTAATAATAATTTCCGAGAACCCGTCCGGATTCCGGATGATGTTTTAAATTTGCACGACAGTATAACCGATAAATTACAGAGCCATGAAAAAAGTTATTGCAACCGCGGCGGCCCCGCAGGCCGTAGGCCCTTACAGCCAAGCCGTCGAAGCGGACGGGACGGTTTACGTTTCCGGCCAACTCCCGATCGATCCGATCAGCGGTACGATGCCCGATACGGTCGCCCGGCAGACCGAACAATCGCTGCTCAACATCGGGGCGATCCTCGCCGAAGCCGGATGCTCGTTCGACAACGTGGTCAAATCGACCGTTTTGCTCGACGATATCAGCAATTTCGGGGCCATGAACGAAGTCTACGCTCGATTCTTCACCGGGCAGATGCCGGCCCGGGTGTGCTATCAGGTCGCGGCGCTGCCCAAAGGCGCAAAAGTCGAGATAGATGTGATCGCCGTAAAATAGACGCGGTACGGCTTTCGTATCGGGAAAACGACCGGACAGCAACGTCCGGTCGTTTTTGTCGTTGGGAAAGCGTTGCCGGGCGGGCGGCCGCTTGCGGGCTTATTCGAAGTCGAGGGTTTTCAGGGTTCCGTTCGGATCGACGTACCGGATCAGGGCGTTCGCTCCGTCGGCCGATTTCGTAAAGTCGGGACTCCCGGTATACACGTTTCCGATACACCTGCTGCTGACCTGCGACCGGTTTCGAATGGCGGTGCCGTCCATGTTAAAAATATTGCCGTCGATCAGCAGGTTGCCCGAGTTGGGAAGGATGTCTATGCACACCCTCTTCGGCGATGCGGGTTCGGTAAATTGGTTGTGCGACACGATGAAATCGTTCACGGCGTCGCATTCGATGTCTTTGGATGTGTACGACGATACGCTGTCGGGGTCGGCATGCCACCTGCTCGCCGCCCGGTTGAAGCAGTAAAACAGGTTTCCGGAGACGAATCCCTGCCGGATGCCTTTCAGGGCCAGTCCTTTGACCTTGTAGTGGATGTGGCTGTCGGTCAGGTGGAACGCCGGTTCGCCCCACCCGTCCGTTCGTGCCGACAGCCTTACCCGAATGCCGGTGTCCTGCCCTACGAAATAGCAGTCGGATACGATCCCGTCCTCGCTGTCTATTTCGCTCCGGTACAGCAGGCCGTATTCCGCCCCTCCCCAGAAGTAGCATTTGTCGACGAGCGGGCTGTAACAGTCCAGCAAGGCGAATCCCGCAGCCATTTTACCGTGCGAATCGCCGTACTCGGACGTGATCTTGACATTGTCCAGCATCGGATACCAGGCGTTCTTTACGACGATTCCGTTGGCGAAATAGCCGTTGCTGAAATGCGGTCCCCGCACCAGCAGGTTCCTTGCCTGGAACATCCTCGAATGGTGATCTCCGGTGTTCTGGTCGGCCGTATTGAATTCGACCGCCGTACCGAGGCCTTTTTTTACGGCGACCAGCGAAAGATCGCAGACGGTCACGGTCAGCATATTCGTCGCCAGATTGAAATAAAGCCCTCCATCCTCGTTGTCGCAGATCAGTTCGGTCGCGTCCTCCCCCGCTCCCCTGACGCAAATTCCCGAATGGTAATCGTATCCGCCGAACTGCGGCTGGTCGAAAACGATCCGTCGGGATATCCGGAACGACCCCGCCGGAAGGACGATCTCGACCTGCCTTTTGCCTTCCATCCGCCGGAATATTTTCTCGAAGGCCGGGGCGCAGTCGGTCGTCCCGTCGTTTTTCGCTCCGAAGTCCAGGATGTTGTAGGTGGCGCATCCGCGGTCGTCGCGGTCTTTCGGCCGGGCGGCCAGGCCGTCGCAGCCGGTCGCGATGCAGAAAAGCGTACACAGCAGTAAGGAATGAAGTTTCATAATTTTCTGTTTTACGGACTTTTGAACGGTACGGTTAAAACCCGTTCGGGGTGTTTCCGACACGGAATGCAATATTGCAAAGATTTCCGGAATAAATCAACGACGGGCAGACTAAAGATGGGTATTTTGTTCGCATTTAATTCATTTGTTACGTGTTTAAATGCTAATTTTATGAATTAACCGATATGAAATTTGCAGGTAAAGATTAATTTGTTTACCTTCGGGACATAAGTATATAATTTAAATATTTATGCCTATGGTAAAAACAGAGATTAGAAGATTTGTTAAATTTATTGTTGTGTAGGTGCGCTAAAGATTTTTATTTTAGTTATTTATTCCAAATTTAAGTGAAATGAAAAAAGGATGGATTGCATTAGGTGCGTTATGCGTGTCTTTTGCCGTAACAGTTTACTTAAAGAGTAAACCTCATTTGAATAGTGATTTATTGCAGGCTAATGTTGAAGCTTTAACAAGAAAAGAAGCGGATGATAAACCGTATTCTTATGAGATGACGACGAAATCATATCAAACCACAGTTACAGAAGAGTCTGGTGGTCGTAAATATAGTGTGGTTTATTTTGTTACGGAGGTTGTAGATTGCGACGGTCAAGGAGAGGTTCAGTGTTTTGTGGGAGATATGGCAATGTCGGAAATAAGCAGAACGCAAATCGGTTGATTATCGATGTACAAGTCGTCGTTTATCTGTTTCTGGGTTTCTGTTTTGTGGATCGCTGGCTGTACTTCGTCCGCAGAATCCGGATCCGCCCCTGTTTTTACGGTGACTGTTCGGGAAGCGAATACGGGTTTATGCGATTCTCTCTGGCGTTATTCGAAACCGGTATTTCTGGAAACCACTTCCGAATCGGCGCTGAGTATGATCTCGAAAGTCGTTCTGTGGAACGGTCGGATCTTTGTTTCGGATAACCGCTATGATAAAATATGCGTGTTCGATACCGCCGGAAAGTTTTTATGGAATATTCGCCGGGTCGGCAGAGGGCCCGGGGAGTATATCGGAATGACGGATTTCGTGATCGATCCCGACCGGGAAGAATTGATCATCTATGCCGATAAGCCCTACAAATTGATTCATTGCGGTGTACAAGGCGATTTCCGGTATGAAAGCCGGTTGCCGGACGCTCTGTTCAAAGAGTTGGCTTTTACGGAAAAGTACCTTGTCGCGATTAACAGCCAGCAGATGTTTCCGGCCGATTATCTGTCCCTGATAGAACGGGGACGGGAAGATGGATTTGTAAAAATTCCTTTTGAACGTCCGATTCCTTTCAATACCTATTCCATCGGGCGGCAGCTCGTCGTTTCCGATCATCTGAATTTTACGTGCCGGTACGACAATACGGTCTACCGATTGGACGGGAAGGAAATCGTACCTTGGTTCCAAATCGATTTCGGGGAGAAAAATTTCCCTGCGTCGCGGTTGAATGTACAATTGACACAGGAGGAGTTTTGGGATTTGCTGGTAAAGGGTTACGTTTATTCCGTTACGAACGTCACCGAAGACGGGAAAACGGTTTATTTTACGACGAACCTGTCCGGATTGGGGAAGATCGATCTGGAAGGACGGCAAACAACTTATTTGCGGTCTCTTAAAGATGGACGTCTGGGGGTTTTCCTCGGGGAAATGCTTGCCGTCGAACACGTCGGAGGGCATCCCGTGGTCGGGTTCTCTCAGACTTTACAGCAATTGAAATTGTCGGTATCCGACCGGGGAAATTCAACGGATTCGGTTTTTCTGAGCCGTGTGCGGACAGCCCGGGAGGATGATAACCCGGTTTTGTTTTTTTATTCGAATCATCCGTTCGAATAAAGGTTGTATTGCCGAACTTCTGAGCGTAAGTACCGCTTCCCGCTACCTGCGGCGTCGCAACCAAAGTTAAAAAGAAGAGCGCTTGTTTGTTTGGCAAGGCGCTCTCTTTTTTACGGAATCCCGGCCGCATCGTCGGCTGACACGCTTTCGGGGCGGCAAAGCGTCGGACGGTTCGGATCAGTCGGACGTATCATAAAATCGTATACGATTGCGGAAATGCGGGCGATTATGGAGGCGTTCGTCGGATCGTCTTCCTGCGAATCGCTGACGAATACGGCGATGTAGTATCTTTTGCCGTCCGGCGTCAGCACGAATCCGGCGTCGTTGTCGGCGATTTTGACGCCCGTTGAGGTGCGGTCGGAAGAGCCCGTTTTGTGGCCGACCGTGCAGTCCGGGGGCAACAGACCTTTGAGCTTGTCCTGCCCGGTCGAGGTTTCCGTCATGATCCGGATCAGGAATTTTTTGTACTTGGATGCGAACAGCCGGTTTTCGAAAAAGGTCTCGATCAGGCGTGCCGTCGCCGTCGGCGTACTACGGTTCAGGTATTGGTTCTCGATCCGGTCGTGCATCGTTTTTTCCGAGGCGGAAATGAACGTGTTTTCGATGCCGAGGCCGCGCACGTATTTTTCGACGACTTCGGGGCCTCCTGCATATTCGAGCAGGATGTCGCAAGCGTTGTTGTCGCTGTGCGCTACGCTGTATCTCAGCAATTCCGCTATCGTAATCGAAAAGTCCCGGCCGGGGTGTCGTTCTCTCAGCGGGCTGTATGTGTCCGGGTGCATGTCCGAAGCTTTTATGCGGACGACGCTGTCCAGCCGGGTGCGGTTCCTGTCCATGCGGTCGAGTACGGCCAGGGCGATGTGGAATTTGAATACGCTCATCAGCGGGAACAGGATGCTGTCGTTCGCCGCGACGATTTCGTCCCGGTTGGACAGTACGGTCACCCCGACGGTCGCCCGGTACCGGGACAGCACGGAGTCGATTTGCCGGACGAGCGTTCCGCATTGCGGTTTTGCCGTAGCGCATAAAGCCGCGAACAGGCATACGGCCGTCAGACAGCCATATGCGGCGATTCGTCGGACGGTTTCGGCGGTCATAAGCGGTCTGCGCATTTTAAAATCCGAAATCGTCGATTTTGATGTCGCTGCCGCCCGACCGTTCGAACGGTTTCGCCTGCTGTTGCACCGGATTGCCTTCCACGTGGATCGCCCGGAACGGTCGTGCCGGGCAGACGTATTCGCAGCCGCCGCATCCGACGCAGATATCCGGGTCGATCGACGGGATGGTCAGTCCCTCCTTGTACGGGATCATCGTCACCGCTTGCGTCGGACAGTGCTCGGAGCAGGCGCCGCAACTCGTTTCGTCGGCATAGACGATGCAATCTTCCTTAATGAATACGACGCGCCCCACCTGCGTCAAGTGCTTTTGCTCGACGGTAAGCGGATGGATCGCCCCGTTCGGACATACGTCCGAGCAGACGGTACAGTCGAAATTGCAGAATCCGCGGTCGAAATACATTACCGGCTGCATTACCCCGCCGAGTCCGTATTCGGTTACGGCCGGTTTCAGTACGTGCGACGGGCATTTGGCGATACATAGGTGGCAGGCCGTGCAGTGTTTGAGCAGGTGTTCCGGGCTGACCGCTCCCGGGGGGCAGAGCGGATGCTGCCGTTTGTACCCTTTGCGGCCCGATAGCAACTCTTCCTGTTTCCTGGCGAATGCTTCGGGCAGCAGGGCGGCGGTCGCCAGCAGCGTGCCGAGGAACTGCCGCCGCGACCGGTCGGGCGATTCGGAAACGCCTGCCGTTTCGGGCGGGCTGCAAGGGGCAGGTTGCGAAGACGTAGGAACCGTTTGCGGGATACCGCCCTTTTTTACGGCCAACGGAACCGCCGCTTTCGATGCGGTGGACGAGAACTGGATCGCCTGCTGCCGGCAGTTGTCCAGGCAATCGAAACAGGCTATGCAACGGCTGTAATCGACCGTGTGCGTCTTGCGGTCGATGCACGACGCTTTGCATTTCGAAGCGCATACGCCGCAACCGTTGCAGTTGTTCTTGTCGATCCTGATTTTGAACAGCGCGTATTTGCTCAGGAAACCCAGCAGCGTGCCGACCGGACAGATCGTATTGCAGTACGAGCGACCGTGTTTCCATGCCAAAAAACCGATGATTCCGAACGTGGCCAGTGCGACGATAAAAGCCAGCGGGCTGACGACGGCGACTTCCGTGCGGTAGAAAGTATAGTTGTCGAATTTCGTGAAAATCGCTTCCAACAGGTTGTTGCCGGCCATGTAGACCGGGCTGAAGACATTCAATACCAACCGCCCGTAAGCCCCGTACGGATCGAGCAGGCTCAGCACGACGGTCAGGCCGAACAGGTACGTGACTACGACGACTCCGAGCACCGACCACCTTAGGATCGTTTTCGCCGGCGCGAACGCGAACCGTTTCCGTTTTTTCTGCAACCGGCCGGCGATTCGGTTCACGATATCCTGGAAAATGCCCGTCGGGCAGACGACCGAACAGTAAATCCGCCCGAACAGCAGCGTCGCCAGAATTAGCCCGGCCAGCGTGACGAGGCTCAACGACAGCACCGCCGGCAGGAATTGGATACTGACCAGTCCGTGAAAACTTTCCGGCAGCCATCCGGCGAAGTCGAGGAAGTAGAGCGTAATCAGGGTAAAGGTCGCCGCCGCCGCTACCACACGCAACTTTCTGAGCATGATGTTTTCGTCTTTTTACAGTTTGATTCGTTTGACGTTCAACTTATCGAGATCCGTCGTGCCGATGTTCAGCGCCTGGCCGTTGGCCAGATGTCCGACCGATTCCATCGGCATTTCGCGGATCTGGTTGAAGAATTTCGTGGCGGCCGTGTCGACGGCGACGATGTCCGGCGATACGAAAAGCCCTTTGGCGAGCACCACGTCGTCGGCCGACTGACCGCGCGGTCCGTTGGTCTTCATCACGCGGTAGGCGTCCACCACGTTCAGCGCCGGTTTCTTTTGCAGCGTGCAGATGTCGGCGATGCACTGTTGCAGGTCGTCGCGGTGGAATGCGCCGCGATCCCAGACGATGCCCATCAGGTTTTTCATCGAGATGGTCAGGTTGGCTCCCCCGTGGTGTTTGAGCACCGGTACGTTGATCCAGACGTCGCTGTCGAGGATCGCCCGGTGCACCTTGGCGTTTTTGAGGATTTTGCCGTGCGGCAGCGAAATGTCGCGGTAATAGGACTCCTCGTGGGCCGGAACGACTTTCGCGCCTGCGGTTTTGGCGGCATCTTCGATGCCGCTGTTTTTATAACATTTGATCCAGTCGTCGCAGGTGTGGTCGAAAACCGCGACCTCCTTGGCTCCGGCGGCCAGGCATTGTTTTACGATCTCGGCGATCAGCTTGGGATTGGTGTTGCCGGCCAGTTCGGGCGTTTTGTCCCAGCCGATATTCGGTTTGACGGCCACTTTGGCCCCTGCTTTGACGAACTTTTTCATGCCGCCCATTTCGGCGATCGCTTTGCGGAACATGGCGTCCGGTTCGCCGCCCATGACGGCGATCAGGTCGGTTTTTCCTCCCGTAGCGGGGTCGGTGACGGATTGGGCCAGCAGATCCATCGTCCCGCCCGGCTTGATAATCATCGCAACCCCCGTCAGGGCGATCGCCTTTAAGAAATCTCGTCTGTCCATCGCGTTTGTTTTTAGTCGGGTTGTTTTCGAAGTATATCAGAAGCGCAGGTTCACGCCGCCGAAAACCGTGGCTCGGGGCATCGGGTAACCGGCGTTGATTTCGTAGTCCTGGGCCAGCAGGTTCTCGCCCCGCGCGAAAAGTTCGACGACGGAGCTCGCTTGCCACGAGGCGCGTAGGTTCCACAATACGAATTGCTCCGTGCCCGGCGCTTTCAGATCCGTATAGAGTCCGCGGATGTATTGCACCCCGGTCGATACGCTCCAGCGCGGCCGGATAAAGTCGATACCGGCGTACAGTTTGTGCTGCGGCGCCGCCAGTATTTTGTATTCCATGTGCAGCCAGCTGTAATTGCCCGAGAAGGCCAGCGACCGGACGGCCCGGTATCGCGCGGTCAGTTCCACGCCGTAGTTTTCGATCCGGCCCGTGTTGACGTTTATCGGCCGGTTGCCGTCGAAAACCGCCTGGATCGTGTTGTCGCCCTTAAGGTAGTAAACATTGGCGCTCAGCGACAGTTTGCGTTGCCAGAAACTCTGCGTAACGGAGAACTCGTAATTCATCAGCCTTTCGGGTCGCAGGTCGGGATTTTGCGGCGGAAACATGTACATTTCGCGGATGGTCGGTGTCCGGAATCCTTTGCTGAGGATCGCTTTGAGGACGGTTTCGGGCGCTATCGGGAAACTGATCCCGAACTGCGGGACCCACTGCGCGCCGAAGTGCGGGTTATAATCCATGCGGACGCCCGCGTTCAGCGTCATCCATCTCGCGAGCGTCTGCTGCATGTTCAGGTAGACCGCCACATCGTTCAGCGTCTTGTCGGCCAACTGTTCGTCTCGGTCGGGATAGCGGTTCCAGGCGCGTCCCCCGCTGCGTTGGTAGTCCGCTCCGAGCGTCGTCTGGTTGCCCGTAAACAGCCGGTACGACTGGTAGGCTGTGATGCCCAGCATCCGGTCCCGCGAACGGAAACGGTAGTCCGGCGACGGTTGTCCCGGGCTGTGCCCGTCGTCGATTTTGTGATATCCGAAGTTGTAAAAGAATTTCAGCGATCCCGACGTGCGTTCGTAGCGGTTGTCGAGCGAGAACGAGGTCATTCCGCGGGTAATCAGCGCATCGTTGTCGATCAGCGGAGCAGTGACGGAACCGGGGTTCGAGGCGGCGAAATGGTTCAGGTTCACGTCCGCGAACGCTTTCCAGTGCGCGGTGAAATCGTAGCCCAGCTTCAGGTAGCCTCCCCAACCGCCGAATCCCATGTCCTTGCGGTGTCCGTCGGTACGACTGTAATTCAGCGCGGCGAAACTGTTGAATTTTCCTTTCCGCACGGCGTTGCTCACTTCGACGTTCAGCGTGTTGAACGAGCCGTACATCAGGCGGGCCGTGTTGTAGACGCCATCCGCTTGCCCTTTTTTCGTGATGATGTTTACGACGCCGCCCATCGCGTTCGACCCGTACAGAATCGAGGCCGGGCCGCGCACCACTTCCACCCGTTCGGCGTTCATCGACTGGTAACTGTCCGCCAGCGGATGCCCCATCAGGCCCATGTACTGCGGATGTCCGTCGATCAGCACCAGCACCCCGGAAGTGGGTTCGCCCCCTACTCCCCGGATTTTCATGCCGCCGGCCGCGCCGGCCGCCACGCCGTACCCCATCACGCCGCGTCCGGTGATGAACAGTCCGGGCACCTGTTCGGTCAGCACCGGCAGCAGCGACGGTTCGAACCGCCGTTCGATTTGCCGTTCCTCGACGACCGATACGCTCATCGGCAGGTTGCGGAGGTTTACCGCCGGCCGCGATCCGGTCACGATCACTTCGTCCATCCGTACGGAGTCGGCGAAGCGTTCCGGTACGGCGCTCCGTGCGGAAATCATGCCGCAGCATGCCATTGCGGCGCATAGGTAAAGTTTCGTCAGTACGTTCATACGGTCAGAGTATTCATGGAAATCGGAAGCAAGCTTCGTTGTATAGCGCGTAGTCCGCATTCCCCTTTACGTCGAAGTCGACCGGGGCCAGCCGTTTTAGGTTTGTCGTATTTCGGCCGCTGGCATTCGTCGCGCAGGTTGATTCGCAGCGGGCGAACCTCTTTGTTCAGCCGCAGGTTCAACGGCGCGGCCGGTATGATCCCGCCGTTGGCGATCGCTACCAGCAGGTCGAAATCTTCCGGGATCGGGATCTCCCGGAAGCGGGTCAGCACTTCTTCGAATGTTTTTCCCTGCATCGTGTCAGCGTTTGGCCAGCCATTTCAGCAGCGCGTACCCGGCTACGATCTGCAACAACATGCCCGGAACGCCGAGACGGAAATCCTGCATGGCGGTAAGGAAGCTGCCCGTGAGGACCCATTCGAACAGCGAGCCGATGATCTGGTAAGCCAGTACGACGGCGACCATCGCCAGCAGCGAAACGCTTTTCAGGTAACGGGCCGCCATAGCGGCGGCTACGGCTAGCGTGACCGACTTGATCAGGATTTCGGGCAGTACGGCGGCAGCGGGCATCCCGAACAGCGCGCTGTTCGCCAGCGGAGAGAGCACGGCCGTCAGCAGGCCGACCCGGATGCCGAATTTATAGGCTGCGATCAGCGTAAAGAAGTAGATCGGCAGCAGGATCAGTCCCCCCTGCGGAATCAGATGGCATAATTGCGGCAGAATCAGATTGCCGGCTACGAACAGCAGCGTGAACCAATAGGTCTTGGCCTGTCGGAAGTTCAGCGAATAGAGTTTTACAGTCGTTTCCATAACATAGTTGTATTTTAAAGTTATTCGATTGCGGTATTGCGGAGTATCTTCGGGGAGGAAACGTTACCTCACCTCGATCAGTTCGTATTGCATGTTTCCGATTCCGATCTTTTCGGCGTGCGTCAGTCCGGCCAGCCAGTCGGTGTCGGGATGCATCAGTCGGAATTTGTCGGTATCTTCGAGGTGTTCGTGCGGACGACTTTCGGTAAGTCGGTTGACCGTCTGCAACGCGGGCGCGTGGATCACCAGGTCGGCGCAGGCTTTGTCCAGGGCTACCGGGTCGAATGAAGCGGCGATTCCGAGGTCGGGGACGACGGCGGCGTCGTTGTGATTCCAGCAGTCGCATTCCGGCGAGACGTTCATGATGAAGCTGACATGGAAGTTCGGCTTGTCTTTCAGCACGGCCTTCGTGTATTCGGCGATTTTGTAGTTCAGGCGTTCCGATGTATCGTTGGCCCCCATCGACGCGCTGTCGTACTGGCATAACGCGATGCATTGTCCGCAGCCGACGCACTTCGAGTAGTCGATCTCGGCTTTCCGTTCCGGGTTCAGGTGTATGGCGTCGTGCGCGCAGTGTTTTACGCAGATGTTGCAGCCTCGGCAGTTTTCCGTTTTGACGACGGGCTGGGCCGCGCAGTGCAGTTCCAGCTTGCCGCCGACGCTGGCGCAACCCATGCCGAGGTTCTTCAGCGTACCGCCGAATCCGGTCTGTTCGTGTCCTTTGAAATGGGTCATCGAGATGACAATGTCTGCGTCGGCGACGGCCGCGCCGATTTTCGGTGCTTTGCAGTATTCGCCGTCGATTTCGATTTCCCGGTAGTCGATGCCTTTCAGTCCGTCGGCAATGATGACCTGACATTGTGCGGAGATCGGGTTGTAGCCGTTCTCCATAGCGCTCTGTAGGTGGTCGACGGCATTCGCGCGTCGTCCCGAATAGAGCGTGTTGGCGTCGGTCAGGAACGGTTTCGCGCCGAGCGAACGCAGCAGTCCGGCCATCCGGGCGGCGTACTGGGGCCGCAGGTAGGCCATGTTGCCCGGTTCCCCGAAATGAATCTTGATCGCGGCGAAACGGTTCTCGAAATCGATGCCGGCGATGCCCGCCCGGCGAACCAGTCGCTCCATTTTGTCCAGCAGATTGCTGGTCGGCGTGGTGCGGAGGTTTGTGAAAAATACTTGAGAAGAAGCCATGTCCTGAATAAATTGGGTTGAAGCCGACTTTGTAGCGAGTCGGCGATTTTTGCCCAAAAGATACGGATTTTTAGAAAAAGATTCTAATTTTCCCATTGAAAAAGCGGATCGAGGACGATTCCGGATTTTGCGGATCTGATCTTTCGCGTACGGACGGGCGGTTGTACCGCAAAAGCGATGTTTTTCGGGAAAGGCGTCGTGCGAAACGAAAAATCCCGGCCGGAGCCGGGATTTGCAGAGAAAAATAACGAATATTCTATTTCATATGTTTGTGTACGTCGCGCAGTTGGAAGGCGAAAATACAGGTCGACATCCCGGCGAAAAGCAGCGAAATGCCTACCCAGATGATCACGGCCGCCGTCCCGAACAGTATCGGCTGGAACAGGATCCACATCGAAAGCAGCAGCAGTAGGACGCCGCTTACGATCGTCCATCCCGAACCGGGAACGTTCATCGCGTTCATGTCGCTACCCAGTCCGATCGCGCTGAAGCTGCGGAACAACAACCAGAAAGCGAGGAAGATCGGCAGCGTCGCTGCGGACAGCGCCGTATTCAAGATCAGGATGACGCCCAAGATCACCTCGATGATGCCACCGGCCAGCATCCATCCGCGTCCGGTCATGTAGTGTTTGTTGCCGGCCGAAAGAATGATCTGGAACAGGCCGGAAAAGAAGATCAGAAAACCGAACATCAGCGACATGCCCAGGTAACTTTGCGCCGGGTACAGGAATACGACCAGGCCGATGATGAATAGCGCGATGCCGGTCAGCAGCAGCAACCACCAGTAACGGATCGCCTGTTTCGAATGTTCGAGCAGCGTTTCAAAAGAATTGTCCATAGTTTGATTTTTTAATGAAATATTACTTAATTTTGAACGATAGAAAATTTTATATACCGGGCGATTCGTTTCGACCCCGTCAAACGGACGGAAGGGTTCGAACGGTGTCGGGTAACGCCGTAACGGAGTGCTCATTTTCAGTGCCAGTTTTGCGAAATCCCGGGTCACGCCGTTTTTTGCGGGATAGAAAAGTCCGAACGAAACAGACCGGAAAGGAATATCCTTTTCATATCTCATGGAATTATGTCGCCGGATCGGGAGAGTGTCGGCGTATGCGGATGAAAATGAAAACGCCCCGAAATCGTATGATATTCCGGGGCGTTATTTTTCGGAATCGTTTTTTACAGGCCGTGCGCGGACAATAATTCGGCCATCTGGACAGCCATTTCGGCCGCTTTTTTCGCGGCCGTGTCGGCAAAGAGTTCCGATCGGTCGGCATAAATGATCCCGCGCGAGGAATTGACCAGCAGGCCGCAACGATCGTTCATCCCGTAACGGGCCACTTCTTCGAGGCTGCCGCCCTGCGCGCCCACTCCCGGGACGAGCAGGAAATGGTTCGGGATCAGTTCCCGGATTCCTTTCAGCATCCGGGCTTGCGTCGCGCCGACGACGTACATCATGTTTTCGGCCGTGCCCCATCCGCTCGATACGTCGATCACTTTTTCATAAAGATAGCCGCCCTCTTCGAGCCGCTGCATTTCGAAATCGGCGGCGCTCGGGTTGGATGTCAGCGCCAGAACGACCGCCCATTTGCCGTCGAAGCGGAGGAACGGGTCGACCGTGTCGCGTCCCATGTACGGAGACAACGTCACCCCGTCGGCCAGATCTTGGCTGAAAAAGGCGCGGGCGTACATCTGCGACGTATTGCCGATATCGCCCCGTTTGGCGTCGGCGATAATCATGATTTCGGGATAGTTATCCCGGATATATCGCACCGTTTTGACGAAACTTTCCCAGCCTTTCGCGCCGTTTTCCTCGTAAAAAGCGAGGTTGGGCTTGTAGCATACGGCGTATGCCGCCGTGGCGTCGACGATCGCCCGGTTGAAGGCGAAAACCGGATCGTCTTCGGACAGCAGGCGCTGCGGGATTTTGTTCGGATCGGTATCCAGGCCTACGCACAGGAAACTGCGTTTCCGCCTGATCTGTTCGAAAAGTTCCGATGAAGTCATGGAGTATTCGTTTTTGAGGTTCGTTACTCTTCGCTCGCGCGCAGCCGTTCGGCATTCTCTGCTACCTGTAACTTGTCGATAATCTCCTGGATGTCGCCGTCCATCACGGCGCTCAGGTTGTAGAGCGTCAGGTTGATCCGGTGGTCGGTCACGCGGCCTTGCGGATAGTTGTAGGTGCGGATCTTGGCGCTGCGGTCGCCGGTCGACACCATCGTCTTACGCTTGCCGGCGATCTCGTCGAGGTATTTTTGGTACTCCAGGTTGTAAATACGGGTACGCAACTCTTCGAACGCCTTGTCGAAGTTCTTCAACTGCGATTTCTGATCCTGGCACTGCACGACGATGCCCGTCGGGATGTGGGTCAGCCGGATCGCCGAATAGGTCGTGTTGACCGACTGGCCGCCGGGCCCCGATGCGCAAAAAATATCCTTGCGGATGTCATTCATATTGATTTCCAGGTCGAACTCTTCGGCTTCGGGCAGTACGGCCACCGACGCGGCCGACGTGTGTACGCGGCCTTGGGTTTCGGTCTGCGGCACGCGCTGTACGCGGTGTACGCCCGATTCGTATTTCAGCACGCCGTAGACGCTGTCGCCGATCACTTTCATCACGATCTCCTTGAATCCGCCCGAAGTGCCCTCGCTCATGCTGTTGATCTCGTATCTCCAACCGCGTTTCTCGATGTATTTGGTATACATGCGAAACAGGTCGCCGGCGAACAGGGCCGCTTCGTCGCCGCCGGTTCCGCCGCGGATTTCGACGATGGCGTTCTTGCTGTCCTGCGGGTCGGCCGGGATCAGCAGCAGCTTGATCTCCTCTTCCAGCCGCTCGAGTTCCGGTTCCAACTCGGCGACCTCCATGCGCGCCATTTCGCGCAGTTCGTCGTCCTTTTCGGTCGTGAGGATCTCTTTGGCTTCGGCGAGGTGGTTCAGCGCCGTCCGGTATTTTTCGCTGGTTTCGACCACCGGCCGCAGTTCTTTATACTCTTTGTTCAGCGCTACGAATTTTTTCATATCGGCGATCACTTCCGGATCGGTCATCTGCTGGCCGATCTCTTCGTATTTGATCTTCAGTCCGTCGAGGCGTGAAAGTATCGAATTTTCTGACATAAAAATGATAATTATCGGATGATGCTCCCTGCGAGGCGTTTCCGGTGCGCAACGCGTTCCTTTTGAGAAACTGGGGATTGCACCTGCCGGATGCGATCCGCCGGCCGCCGGAAGCGTCACAAAGGTAAACATTTTTTTGATTTTTCGTATCTTGCGCCCGTTTCGTACGACTATGAAGAATACGCTGCTCAAAATCGCCGGATACCTGGCCGTCGGGCTCGGTTTCGTCGGGGCTTTCGTTCCGATGCTCCCGACCACGCCTTTTCTGCTGCTGGCCGTTTACTGCTTTTCGAAAAGCGATCCCCGGATGAACCGCTGGATGCTTCAGAACCGGGTTTTCGGCCGCTACCTGCGCGATTACAGGAGCGGTCGGGGAATCCCGCTGTCGGTCAAGATAACCGTGTTGTCGGTGATGTGGAGTTCCATGCTGTTCGTCGGCATCGTACTTAATAGCCGGATTTGGGTCGCCGTTTTGCTTTTTACCGTATCTTTGTTCGTCTCGATCCATATTCTGAGAATCAAAACCGCCTGCCATGAAAAACGAAAAGATCGTCATACTGAGTCCGACGGAGCCTGAAATAGCGCCTTTCCGCTACGGTGCCGCCGACGGGCCCGAAATCCGGATCGCCGGGGTCGGCCCGTATCGCTGCGCTGTGACGACAATGGCGGCGGTCCGCGATTGCGACCCGCAGTTGCTGATCCTTGCCGGGATCGCGGGGGCGTATCCCGGCAGCGGATTGTCCGTCGGGCAGACGGTGCTGGTCGCTTCGGAGTGCGCCGCCGATGCCGGTTCGTTCGTGGCCGGCGATTTCACGCCGAAGTTCAGTGGGCGTTACGACTGCCCGTGGCTGCCGGCAGGGGTTCCGTTCCGTGCGGTCGATAGCAACAGCGTCGGCGTCGCGGGTACTCCGTTCGCCGATCGCGTCGGGGTGCAGATCGAGAATATGGAAGGCGCGGCGTTCTTTTATGCCTGCCTGCAGTGCGGAGTGCCGTTCCTGGAACTGCGCGCCGTTTCCAACCGCGTCGGCGATCCGTTTCCGGAATGGGATGTCCGGGGGGCGGTGACCGCGTTGGCCGACTCGCTGTGCGAATTGTTGCATTTCTTAAATACCGAGCGAACATGAAATTACAGCTTCATATATCGACCTGTCCGAACGATACGTTCATGTTCGATGCGATGGTGCACCGCCGCATCGACACCGAGGGTCTCGAATTCGACCTTTCGCTGGCCGATATCGAACAACTGAACGCCGGAGCGTTGCAAGGCGTTCCGGACATTTCGAAACTGAGTTATGCGGTCGTGCCGCAGTTGCTCGACCGTTACCGGGTGTTGCACAGCGGCAGCGCGCTGGGGCGCGGCAACGGACCGCTGCTGGTCAGCCGCCACCGGATTTACCCGGACGAAGTGAGCGGTATCCGGGTGGCGATCCCCGGCGAGCACACGACGGCCAACCGCCTGTTGGCGACGTTGTATCCGGGCGTGACCGACAAGCGGGTCTATCTTTTCTCGGACGTGGCCGACGCCGTAATGAGCGACGAATGCGACGCCGGGGTGCTGATCCACGAAGGACGTTTTACGTACCGCGAAAAAGGGTTGCGGCTGGTGGCCGATCTCGGCGAGGAGTGGGAGAAAAAGACCGGACTGCCGTTGCCGCTCGGCGCGATCGCCGTATCGCGGCGGCTTGACCGGCAGACGCAGCGGAAGATCGACCGGGTGTTGCGACGCAGCGTCGAATTCGCGTTCGCCGAGCCGTCGGCTTCGGCGGAATTCGTGCGCGGGTATGCGCAGGAACTCAGCGAGGAGGTGACGCGCCGGCATATCGAACTGTTCGTAAACGAATATTCGGTCGATCTGGGGGCCGAAGGAAAGAAGGCGGTGTGCGCGCTGCTGGAAAGAAAAGAAGAGGAGATTTTCGTATGATGCGCGAAACATTGCGGCGGCTGGCGGCCGAAGACAACCTGCGGACGCTGCCCGAAATAGGGATCGACGGGAAATACGTCGTTTACGAAGGTCGTAAATACCTGAATCTGTCGTCGAACGATTACCTGGGCCTTTCGTGCAGCGGCCTGCACCGGGAGTTTATGCGGCGGATGACCGACGGAGGGGATTTTCTGCTTAGTAATCCGTCTTCGCGGCTGATTACCGGCAACAGTCCGGATTACGGACGGCTTGAGATGGCGCTGTCGGAACTGTTCGGCGGGCGTGCCGTACTAGTCGTCGGCTGCGGTTACATGGTCAATTCGGGCGTGCTGCCGGCCGTTACCGGCAAGGGGGATCTGGTACTGGCCGACAAGCTGGTGCATGCCAGCCTGATCGACGGACTCAGGTTGTGCGAAGCCGACTGGAAACGGTTCAACCACAACGATACGGGACATTTGGAGCGGTTATTGGCCGCCCACCGTCGTTCGTACCGGAACGTTTGGATCGTGACCGAATCGATTTTTAGCATGGATGGCGATCGCGCGCCGCTGAAAGAGCTGGCCGCGCTGAAACGGCGTTACGACGCGAAGCTGTATGTCGACGAAGCGCACGGATTCGGGGCCTGCGGGCCGCAGGGATGCGGAGTCGCCGCGGAGATGGGCGTCGGGGACGATTGCGATGTCCGTATTGCGACGCTCGGCAAAGCGCTCGCGTCGCAGGGGGCGTTCGTCGTTACGGACGGGCTGACGCGCGATTTCTTGATTAACCGGCTCCGGACGCTGATCTTCTCGACGGCGCTGCCTCCGATTTCGCTGCGCTGGTCGGAATACCTGGTGCGGCGTTTGCCGGAGATGGAAGACCGCCGCGCCCGGCTGCGGGAATTTTCGCGGTTGATTACCGGGGATGCGTACCGTTCCCACATCGTTCCGCTGCCGGCCGGAGAAAACGGCCGGGCGATTGAAATGAGCCGGCGTTTCCGCGAAGCGGGCTACTGGGTGATGCCGGTTCGTTATCCGACGGTGCCGAAAGGGAAAGCTCGGGTGCGCGTGTCGCTCAGCGCGGCGCTCACGGCCGACGAAATCCGAAAATTTACCGAAATATGCGCAAGTATTGGTTGACGCGGGACGGGAATCCCGGCCTGATCCTTTTCATGCTGGGCTGGGCGGCGGATCATCACGCGGTCGAGCACCTCGCGCCCGAGGGGTACGATATGCTCTGCGTATACGATTACCGTACGCTGGAACCGTTCGCTGCGGAGGAGTTTTCCGCCTACCGGAATGTCACGCTTTTTGCATGGTCGTTCGGGGTGTGGGCCGCCGAACGGACGTGCCGCGACGTTGCGTCGGATTGCGCCGTCGCGCTGGGCGGAACGCCCTATCCGGTGGACGACCGTTTCGGCATTCCGCGCAGGGCGTTCCTGGCGACGCTCCGGGGACTGCGCGGCAGCGGGGCGGAAACGTTCAACCGCCGCGCCTACGGCGCGGATTACGACCGGCTCGCCCCGTTTTTCGACGAGCGGCCGTTCGAAGACAAACTCGACGAACTCGGCGTGCTGTTCGAACGCTCCGCCGAACCGTATATGCCGTCGCTGGATTGGACGGCGGCGGTCGTGGGCGACCGGGACGCGATTTTCCCGCCGGCGAACATGCTTGCCTACTGGAAAGAAAAGGCCGTCGTAAAACCGTTGCCGCACTACCCTTTCGGCGATCCCGGCATCGTGTCCGGCTACTTAAAAAAGATTGAAAATGACAACCGATAAACAGTTACTCAAAAAACGTTTTGCCGCCACGTTCCGGCAGTACGATTCGCTGGCCGTCGTTCAGCAGGAGATCTGCGGCCAGTTGGACGAAATGATCGGGCGGATCTGCCCCGGGCGGATCGGCCGGGCGATGGAGGTCGGCTGCGGAACCGGCTTCCTTACGCGCTACCTGCTGCGGCGCTATCCGGACGCCGAATGGATCGTCAACGACCTGATCGAAGAATCGGAAATCTATTTGCGGCCTTATGCGTCCGGACACTATGTGGAATACCTGTGGGGCGATGCGGAACTGCTGCCGCTGCCCGGAGAGCTGGATATGATCGCGTCGGCGTCGGCCGTGCAGTGGTTCGACAACCTGCCGCTTTTTATCGACCGCGCGGTCGGGAGCCTTTGCTGCGGCGGTTACTTCGCGTTTACGACGTTCGGTACCGACAATTTCCGGGAGATCCGGGCTACGACCGGCGAAGGGTTGCATTACTATACCAGCGAGCAGTTGCAGGAGTTGTTGACCGCTGCCGGATACGGGATCGTCGAAACGCTCGAATACACGCGCCATCTGCCGTTCGACACTCCGGCCGACGTATTGCGGCATATCAAGGCCACCGGCGTGAACTCGATCCGCAAGGCGCGCTGGGGAAAGCAACAGTTGATGGATTTCGAAACGGCTTACCGGGAACATTTCAGTATGCCGGACGGTCGCGTCGCGCTGACCTACCATCCGATCCTCGTCCTGGCGCAGAAAAAGTAAAAAAGCACAGCAGGGCTTGTAAGCCGGGTTCTGTACCTTCGCGAGCGAAGGCCTCTGTCATTTATCTAGGCCGGCGGTCACCCGCACGGCTCGTCAGCAACCTACCCCCCGACATCGGACGAGCAGCCCTACAACTGCCGGTATACATGGTCTTGCAACCCGCGGGACGTACTGACCGGCACGTGTCGCCACGGCCGCGGTGGGCTCTTACCCCGCCTTTTCACCCTTACCGTCCTTGCGGACGGCGGTCGTTTTCTGTTACGCTTGCCATTCCCTCGCGAGAATCTTCCCGTTAGGAAGCGCGGCGCTCTGCGTTGCCCGGACTTTCCTCCCCTCCCGTATGCGAACCAAAATATCGTCGAATGCATTCCGGCCCCGGGAGCAGCGACAGAGCTTCCCTGCTGTGCCCCGCAAAGGTAATCAAATGAAACCGAAATACGGGCCGTCCCGCCGTTAATTTTATCTTCCGGAGAATCGTCGTCCGGAAGTTCCTGCCGGTAGGCCGTGAAAAAAGCCGGCACCTTATTTTCAGGCGCCGGCCTTGTAGAAAGTCGATACGGCGGGGTACTTGCTGATTGTAAATTCTTTGAGCGTGTTGCCTCCGGTGTCCGTCACTTTCGCTTTCAGCGTGCGTCCGTCGATATCGATCCGTGCGACGCTTTCGGTGCTGTTGACGATTACCGGGAAAGTCAGTCGGTCGTACTTGTCCGGCGACATGAATTCGTAAGCGTGGGTGTGCCCGGAAATCATCAGGTCGATCTTCGCTTGGTTGTACAGCGGTAGGAATTTGTCCGTGATGTCCTGTATCCCGTGGCGCTCGGGATTGTCGCTCTCCATGTGCGAAAGCGGCGGGAAATGGTTCATCACGATGCGCCATTTCGCGCTTTTGTACGCTTTCGAGCGTATCAGTTCGCCGAACCAGGCGGCCTGTTCGGTACGGTATCCGTCGAAGTCGGTCAGTCCGGCGTAGACCCAGAAATCGTCCGGCTTGTCCTCGCCGCAGTCGAGCACGATGAACATGATGTCGCCCACGCGGTAGGCTCCGTAATATTTTCCGCTGCTTTTCGGAACGTAGCGGGCGTATTCGCGGGCCATGTTGCCGCGCGTTTCGTGGTTGCCGCGCACCAGTACGAACGGTTTTTCCGAGGCGAACAGCTCGACGCTTTTATCGATGAAGCTCCGGAACGGCGTTTCTTCGTTGTCGTAGTAATTCATCATGTCGCCGACGTAGAAAATCATATCGGCGCTGCCGACGCCGGCCTGGTTCAGCAGGCGGCCCAGTTTATCGGGCTGCTGATGCATGTCGCTCAGCGCGATGAACGAGCAGGCGGTCGCTTTCGGATCCGGAGTCGAGAAGCGGCGCCAGGGCGAGACGATGCTGTCGCCGAACGTCACTTTGTAAGGCTGGAAGTCGGCGATTTGCTTCGAACAGAGCCGGTACTGGTAACGGGTGTCCGGCCGGAGGTTTTCGACGCGAATCACGTTGAACGTGTTGTAGGCGTCGCGCAAGCCGTTCCTGACGGTGTAGTGTCGTTCGGCTTCTCCGCCGTCCGGTTTCACTTCCACCCACGAAAAGCCTTTGTCGCTGGTCGTAAAGACGAATGTGACCGCGTGTTCGGAGAGTTCTTGCAGATATGGGCCGTGGTTGAACGTGTACGACTGCGCCGACGCGGTATATAATACGGCCAGTAGGCCGAGAAAACAAAAGACGATTTTTTTCATCGAGATGTTCGTTTAGTGATTTTTCGAATACCAAAAGTACGAAAAAAAGGGATTCGCCGGTCGGATATGGCTCGAAACCGTTCGTTTTTTATTTCCTTTGCAGGAAAATCCGGTTCGCCGGTCAACTGTGCATGAAACAAAATATCTGTATATCCGATTACGATTATCCGCTGCCCGAGGAGCGGATCGCCAAATTTCCGCTGGAACGCCGCGAGCAGTCGAAACTGTTGCTCTGCCGCGACGGACGGGTTTCGGAAGACCGTTTTTTCGAAGTGGGGAAATACCTGCCCGAAGGCAGCCTGTTGGTGTTCAACAATACGAAAGTAATCCGGGCGCGGCTCGTTTTCTATAAGGAAACCGGAGCCCGGATCGAAATATTCTGCCTCGAACCGCATGATCCGGCCGATTACGAGCGGGCGTTCGCCGCCAAAAGAAGTTCTGAGTGGTCGTGCATCGTCGGTAACCTGAAAAAGTGGAAGGACGGCCCGTTGCATATCGATTTCGAACTGGGCGCATGTTCCTGCCGCCTGAGCGCCGAAAAGGTATCCGCCGGGGAGAAGGAACAAATCGTCCGGTTCCGCTGGGATGCCGACTTGTCGTTCGGGCAACTGCTCGAAACGCTCGGGCGGATTCCGATTCCGCCCTATTTGCGCCGCGAAAGCGAGGAACTGGACAACAGCCGCTACCAGACAGTCTATTCGAAGTTCGAGGGATCGGTCGCCGCGCCGACCGCCGGCCTGCATTTTACGCCCGAACTGATCGAATCGCTGCGTCGGGCCGGGCATCCGACCGACGAGGTGACGTTGCACGTCGGGGCCGGCACTTTCCTGCCGGTCAAAACGGACCGCGTGGTCGACCACCGGATGCATACCGAGCATTTCGAGTTTTCGGTTTCCACGATCCGGAATCTGATTGCGTATGCCGGGCGCGTTACCGCGGTGGGAACGACCAGCGTGCGGACGCTCGAATCGCTGGCGGCGCTCGGCTACCGCATTGTCCGCGACGGGGAGCCGGATCCGGAACGAGTCGTCGGGCAATGGGAAATTTATGACATTCCCGACGGGCTGGACGGCCGGGAATTGCTGGCGGCGTTGGCGGACTATATGGAACGGGAGCGGTTGCAGAAGATCAAAACCTCCACGCGGATCATGATTATGCCCGGATACCGGTTTCGGGTCGTGAACAGCCTGATAACCAACTTTCACCAACCGCAGAGCACGCTGTTGCTGTTGGTGTCGGCCTTTATCGGCGAGGATTGGCGCAGGGCGTACCGCTATGCGTTGGACAACGGGTTCCGGTTTTTAAGTTACGGGGACAGTTCGCTGTTGATTCGGTAAAGATGGGGATTTCGTATAAGATAACGGATTGGCTGCCGACTTCGGTCAAAGAGGTTCGAGCGCGCGGGTGGGACGAACTGGATGTGATCTTGTTCTCCGGGGACGCTTATGTCGATCATCCGTCGTTCGGGGCCGCCGTGATCGGCCGGTTGCTGGAGGCCGAAGGACTGCGCGTGGCGATCGTGCCGCAGCCGAACTGGCGGGACGACCTGCGCGATTTTCGCAAGCTGGGCAAGCCGCGGCTGTTTTTCGGCGTGTCGGCCGGAAGCATGGACTCGATGGTCAACCACTATACGGCCAACAAGCGGCTGCGCAGCGACGACGCCTATACGCCCGGCGGAAAGGCCGGTTTCCGGCCCGATTATGCCGTAACGGTTTATACCCGCATTTTAAAACGGCTTTTCCCGGATACGCCGGTCGTGATCGGCGGGATCGAGGCTTCGCTGCGCCGGGCCGCGCATTACGATTACTGGAGCGACTCTCTGAAACCTTCCGTGCTGGTCGACAGCGGGGCCGATCTGCTGACTTACGGCATGGGCGAACGGGTGGTGCTTGACATCGCGCGGGCGATGCACAACGGTTACAACCTGAACCTGCTGCGCAAATTGCGTCAGGTGGCCTTCCTGGCCGACGATAGGTATGTGGATTCGCTCGGCGACGAGGCGTTGAGGCTGCACGGTTTTGAAAAATGTCTGAAAGATAGGCGGGCGTTCGGCGAGAATTTCGTCCGGATCGAAACCGAATCGAATCGGATGGAAGCCCGGACGCTGGTCGAGCCGGTCGGCGACCGTTTCGTCGTGATCAATCCGCCGTATCCGAAACTGTCCGAACAGGAGCTGGACCACAGTTTCGGCCTGCCCTATACCCGCTTGCCGCATCCGCGCTATAACGGCAAAGGCGATATTCCGGCTTACGAGATGATTAAATTTTCGGTGAACCTGCATCGGGGCTGTTTCGGCGGGTGCAGTTTCTGCACGATTTCGGCGCATCAGGGCAAGTTCGTTTCGAGCCGCAGCGAGGAGTCGGTGCTCGACGAAGTGCGGAAACTGACGCGGATGCCGGGTTTCAAAGGATATATTTCCGACCTGGGCGGGCCGTCGGCCAATATGTACCGGATGGGCGGGCGCAACGAAGCGTTGTGCCGCAAATGCAGCCGTCCGTCGTGCATCTATCCGTCGCTGTGCCGCAACCTGAACAACGACCACCGGCCGTTGATGGAACTGTACCGTAAGGTAGACCGGTTGGCCGGAGTCAAAAAATCGTTTATCGGCAGCGGAATACGCTACGATCTGTTCGGCGACAACAACCGGGATTACCTGCGCGAAGTGGTCGTGAACCACGTATCCGGGCGGCTGAAAGTGGCTCCCGAACATACCGAGGACGGCGTGCTGCGGCTGATGCGCAAACCGTCGTTCGCGCTGTTCCGCGACCTGAACGAACGTTTTCAGAAAATATGCCGGGACGAGGGATTGAATTATCAGTTGATCCCCTATTTCATTTCGAGCCATCCGGGGTGTACCGAACGGGATATGCGCAACCTGGCGGCCGAGACGCGGCGGCTGCATTTCCGGCTCGAACAGGTGCAGGACCTGACCCCCACCCCGATGACGCTGTCGTCGGTGATGTTTTACACGGGCGAAAATCCGTACACGGACGAAAAAGTGTATGTCGCGCGTTCGCAGGACGAAAAGCGAAGGCAGAAAAGTTATTTTTTCGGATGGAAAGACCGGCGCGGCGAACGGTAAGTCCGAAAAATCGCCGCGGTCTTTCCCCGTGTCGATTAAAATCGTATCTTTACATGACCGTTGAGAATTGAATTATGGCAAAACGTTACACCCCGAATCCGAACAATGAAGAGGCTGCGGCCGCGCTGACCGATACGGTCGGGTTGATTCCGCCGCAGTCCGTCGAACTGGAAGAGGCCGTGCTCGGCGCCCTGATGCTCGAAAAGGACGCCGTGATCGAAATACAGGGGATCATCACTCCCGAAGCTTTTTACAAAGAGGCGCACCAGATCATCTACAAGGCGATCATGGAGCTGTCGATGGAACTCAAACCGATCGACCTGTATACCGTTACTGAAAAACTGAAGCAAACCCGCAAACTGTCCGCAGTGGGCGGTGCGGCCTACCTCGCGCAGTTGACCCAGAAGGTGGGATCGGCGGCGCATATCGAATTTCACAGCAAAATCATCGCCCAAAAGTTCGTCCAGCGCGAGCTGATCCGCGCGGCGACCGAGATACAGAAGAAAGCGTACGACGAGTCGATGGACGTAACCGACCTGATCGACTTGGCCGAAGGCGAGATTTTCAAAGTGTCCGAAGGCCACGTGAAGCGCGACGTGCAGAAGTCGCGCGATATCCTGACCAAAACGCTGCTCGCGATCGAGGAGGCTTCGAAACGCGAGGGCGGGTTTAGCGGCGTGCCGACCGGGTTTACGCACCTCGACCGGCTGACGCTCGGCTGGCAGCCTTCCGACCTGATTATCATTGCGGCGCGCCCGTCGATGGGTAAGACGGCTTTCGTGTTGTCGCTGGCGCGCAACGTGGCGGTCGATTTCGAAAAAGGGGTTGCCTTCTTCTCGCTCGAAATGAGCGCCGAGCAGTTGATGATGCGTCTGATCGTCGGCGAGTCGGGACTCGACTCGCGCGACGTGCGCAACGGACAGTTGACGCCCGAGCAGTGGAAGCATCTCGAATCGTCGATCAAGCCGTTGGCCGGTGCGCCGCTGTTTATCGACGATACGCCGGCCCTGTCGATTTACGAGTTTCGTTCGAAGGTGCGCCGGCTGAAGACGCAGTACGATATCCAACTGGTGATTATCGACTACCTGCAGTTGATGACCGCCGCGGTCGATACGCGCGGCGGAAATCGCGAGCAGGAGGTGGCGATGATTTCGCGTTCGCTGAAGGCGATCGCCAAAGAGCTGAACATCCCGATCATCGCGCTTTCGCAGTTGAACCGTTCGGTCGAGTCGCGCGGCGGCAACAAACGGCCGCAACTGTCCGACCTGCGTGAATCGGGCGCCATCGAGCAGGACGCCGACTTGGTGGCCTTTATCCACCGCCCGGAGTATTACGGGCTGATGACCGACGAGGACGGCACTCCCACGCAGGGCATGGCCGAGATCATCGTCGCCAAGCACCGTAACGGCGCGGTTGATACGATTAAGTTGCGTTTCCGCAAAGAACAGGCGAAATTCATGGATTACGACGATATTTCCGGCGACGGGTTCTCGATGGACAGCAGCATGAATTCCGAATTCGGATCGGCTATCGACGGCGGAAATGCCGGCGGCGGAGCAATGAACGATTTCGGCGGGTATGGCGAATTCGGCGTGCCGTCGGGATCGGCGCCGAACAAGCTCGGCGGTTTCGGCACGCCGCCGGACGATGAGAATCCGCCGTTCTAAACGAGAAAAGGATTTGATTTTTGAATAACCGCTTCGGATCTGTCCGGGGCGCGTAGCAACGCAACAGACTGTTATGTTCGTTAAGAGTTACGGAAGCGCCGTTGTCGGCATCGAGGCGATCACGGTCGCCGTCGAGGTGAATATCTCGGCGGGGATCGGACTCTACATGGTCGGCCTGCCGGACAATGCGGTGCGCGAAAGCCAGGAACGTATCCGGGCCGCTTTCGAAAACTGTTCGTACAAGATGAGCGGTCGGAAGGTGATCGTCAACCTCGCTCCGGCCGATATCCGCAAAGAAGGGTCGGCCTACGATCTGCCGATCGCGGTGGCTGTTTTGGCGGCTACCGAACAGGTGGATTCGGCTCCGCTGGCTCGTTATGTGCTGATGGGCGAGTTGTCGCTGGACGGTTCGCTGTTGCCGGTACGGGGCGCGTTGCCGATCGCCATACGGGCGCAGAAAGAGGGATTTAAAGGGGTTATCCTGCCGAAACAGAATGCGGCGGAGGCGGCGGTCGTCGGATCGCTGGAGGTTTACGGAGCCGGTCATCTGCGCGAGGTGGTCGGATTCCTGTGCGGGGAGCATACCCTTTCGCGGACAACGGTCGATCTCGAAGGACGATTCCGGGAAAATGCCGAACGGTTCGACGTCGATTTCGGCGACGTCCGGGGGCTGGCGCATGTGAAACGGGCGCTGGAGATCGCGGCGGCCGGCGGGCACAACGTACTGATGATCGGGCCTCCGGGGTCAGGCAAGACGATGCTGGCGCGGCGTATGCCGTCGATTATGCCGCCGATGACGTTGCAGGAGGCGCTCGAAACCACGAAGATACATTCGGTAGCCGGGAAGCTCGGCGCCGAAACGGGTCTGTTGGTGACGCGGCCTTTCCGGTCGCCGCATCATCTGACTTCTCAGGCCGCTCTGGTCGGCGGCGGAACGTCGCCCCAGCCCGGCGAAATATCGCTGGCCCACAATGGAATCCTGTTCGCCGACGAACTGCCCGAGTTCGGACGCAGCCTGTTGGAGACGCTGCGTCAGCCGATGGAAGATAAAGTAATCACGGTCTCCCGTTCGAAATACACGGTGCAGTATCCGGCCAATTTCATGCTGGTCGCTTCGATGAACCCGTGTCCGTGCGGTTATTATAACCATCCGACCAAAGCGTGCGTCTGTTCGCATGGGGCGGTATCCAAATACCTGAACCGGATTTCGGGGCCTATGCTCGACCGGATCGACCTGCACATTGAGGTGATTCCTGTGGATTTTTCGGAGTTGTCGCAACCGGGGGCTGCGGAGAGCAGCGCCGCAATCCGCAGCCGCGTGGTGGCTGCACGGCAGGTTCAGACCGAACGTTTCGCCGGAACACCGGTATATACCAACGCCATGATGAACAGCCGTCAGTTGCGGGAATTCTGTCCGCTTTCGGCCGAATCGAGCGCTTTGTTACGCAAGGCGATGGAACGTTTCAACCTGTCGGCGCGGGCCTACGACCGGATTCTCAAGGTTTCGCGGACGATCGCCGATCTGGCAGGAGGCGGGCGGATCGAACCGGCGCATATCGCCGAGGCGATCGGTTACCGGACGCTTGACCGCGATACGTGGGGCGCTTAAAAACCGACGGACGCGATGCAACTTTCCGATAAAATCGACATAACGCCTTTTGCGAGGATACTTCCGTTTTTCGCGGCGGGTATTCTCGCTTTCCGGTATGTGACCGCCCCCGACTGGCTGATCGTCGCGGCCGCCGTTATCGGCTATGCCGTCGCATGGCAGCAGCGTAAAGGTTCCTGCCGGTGGTGGACGGTGGCTGTCGCGCTCTTCTTTTCGGGGATACTGGTTACGGCCGTGAGCGCCCGGAAGGAAGCGATGCCGCGCGGCGAAAGGCTGGCTATGGTGCTCGAAGTCGGACAGAATCCGGTTTCGAACGGCCGGTGGCGGCAGACCGTGGCTCGTGTGGGGGCATACCGACCGCTGGACTCTGCCGGGAGCGGTTGGCGGGGCGTCGATGAAAAAGTCGAATTGCGGGTCGATACGGCGGAACGGGTCGCCGTGGGCGAGCAATTGTACGTGGCGGGCTACCTGAATCCCGTGGATACGGCCGGGAGTCGCTACGGGACGCTAATGCGCAGCCGCGGAATCGGCGCGCGCGTCTATGTGCGCGGGGATCAGGTGATTTCGCGCCTGCCAGGGAACGGGCGCCGGGCGACCCGTTATGCGGCGGCGCTGCAACGGTGGGCGGTCGAACGTATCCACCGGCTGCATGTCGGCGAGAGAGAACAGGAATTGCTGTCGGCTCTGATCGCAGGGGATAAACGGAACCTTGACCGCAGGCTGAAAGCGGACTATTCGAAAACCGGCGTGGCGCATATTCTGGCCGTGTCGGGACTGCATATGGGGTTCGTGCTGGTGATTGCCAACCTGCTGTTCGGTTGGACGGTGCTGCTGCGGTACGGTCATGTGGCGAAAAACGTACTGGTCATATCGGCGTTGTGGTTTTATGCCGTGATGGCGGGGCTGTCGCCGTCTGCTGTGCGGGCGGCGCTGATGCTTTCCGCCGCACAGTTGGCCCTGGCCTGTTCGGTTCCGGGAAACGGTTACAACGTCGTGCTCGGCGCGGCGACGCTGATGCTCGCCGCCAATCCGTTCTATCTTTACGACCTCAGTTTCCAGTTGTCGTTTATGGCCGTGCTATCGATCCTGTTTTTCTATCCGCGACTGTATCGCAGAAAACTATGCCGCAACCGGATCGCCGATGCGGTGTGCAGTTCGGTGTTGCTCGGCGCGGCGGCGCAGATCGGGACGCTTCCGCTGGTCGCCTGGAATTTCGGGAATATACCTATAATTTCGCTGATCATTAATCCGTTGGTTATCCTGACGGCCTTTTTGTCCGTTTTTACGGGGATTTTGTGGGTGCTTTTCGCTTTTCCCGGACTCAACGCGGTCTTCAGCGCGGTAGCGGGTGCTTTGTTGCAGGCGCAGAACGGGATCGTAACGTGGGCCGCCGGCACGCCCGTCGCTTCGGTTTCGGGCGTGCGCTTCGACGGGTACGGCGCGGCGGCCGCTTATGTCGTATTGGCGGCGTTGGCCGTCGGGTTGAAATGGCGGGAGGATTCTCGCAAAGAATATTTCGGGGGAGTCGCCCGTTGAATTTGGAACGAATGATCGAACATGACGCACGAAGAAGTTGATTGGTTGTTGCGGGAAGAGTCCCGGCAAACGGTTTTGAAATATCTGGACGAGCGGCCGGAACGACTCGCGCTGCGGCTGGGCGGCGGCGGAGCGTTGCTGGCCACCCAGTTGAAATATTTACAGCGTGCCCGGACCAAACTCCCGTCCTATTACCGGGCCCGCTGTATTTTGCCGCCGCTGGCGTTCGAGCAGGCCAGCAGCGAGGCGGTCGCCGCCGAAAAACGGTACGGAGGTGCGCTCTGCATCGATCTGACTTGCGGTCTGGGCGTCGATTCGGCCCATTTTTCGAAAAGTTTCGACCGGGTGATCGCCGTCGAACGCGATCCGGTTACGGCCCGGGTCGCCGCCGTGAATTTTTCGCTGCTGGGGATTTCGAACATAGAGGTGGTGAACGACTCCGCCGAACATTTCATAGAGTCGTTTCCCGGGACGGCCGATCTGGTGTATGCGGATCCGGCGCGGCGCGGCGAAGGGAACCGGAAAGTGTTCCGGTTCGAGGAGTGTTCTCCGGACATCGTCTCGCTATTGCCGGCGATCCGGGAGAAAACGCGCCGGGTCGTGGTCAAGGCGTCGCCGTTGTTCGACATAGACGAGGCGTTCCGACTGTTCGGCGACCGCATAACCGTCGATATCGTTTCCCGGCAGGGCGAGTGCAAAGAGGTGTTGATCGATGTTCCTTCGGCGCCGGACGCGCCGGCCGGAAGCGTCCGGGCGGTCGCGGCCGGCTGCGGTTCGCTCGTATTCGGACGGGGGGACGGCGAGCCGGCGCAGGCGTCGGATTTCGAGCCGCCGTACGGGTATCTGTTGGTGCCGGACGTGTCGCTTTGCAAGGCCCGTCTGGTACGGAGATACGCTGCCCGGATCGGATGCTACGCCGTATCGCAGAGCGGTTACTGCCTGTCGCGGCAGGCGCCCGACCGGTTCTTCGGCCGGGTCTACCCGATCCGCGAGATGGCATTCTATCAGCCGAAAAAGCTGAAACAAGCCCTGAAAGCGGCGGGAATTTCCCGCTGCAATCTACTGAAAAAAGAGTTTCCGTTCGATGCCGAAAGAATTGCCCGCGCGCTGGGCATCCGTCAGGGCGGGGACGATTCTTTCGCTTTTACCCGGATCGAAGGAAAATTGTACGCCCTGATGCTCGGGGAGGAAATCCCATCAAAAAGATGACCGACGATGCGGAAGACCGTTAAATCCCCCACTGTTTTTCAGTCCCTTATTCCGGTCGCCGTACTGATCGTGCTGATCGGGCTTAACGTGACGCTGCTGGGCGACGAGACCCTCGCGGGAGCCAATCAGATGTCGCTGCTGATCGCTTCGGGCGTTACGGCCTGCATCGCGATTCGCAACGGGAAAACGTGGGGGGATATTCTGGAAGGAATCGTGCGGACGCTGACCGGAGCCATTCCGGCGATCTTGATTCTGCTGATGATCGGGGTGCTCTCCGGAACGTGGATGCTCAGCGGAATTATTCCCGCGATGATCCATTACGGGCTGTATGTGCTGCGTCCCGAATACTTCCTGCCGGCTACGGTGGTCATTTCGGCGCTGATTTCGCTGGCTACGGGCAGTTCGTGGTCGACGGTGGCCACCGTCGGGGTGGCGTTGCTGGGAATCGGACGGACGCTCGGGTTCGGAGACCCGGTGATCGCCGGAGCCATCATTTCGGGGGCATATTTCGGCGACAAGGTTTCTCCGCTGAGCGATACGACCAACCTCGCCGCGGCGATCGCCGGAACGAATCTCTTCACGCATATCCGTTACATGCTGTACACGACTCTGCCCACGATCTTCGTAACGCTGATTATTTTTACGATACTGTCGATCGGCGGCGGTAAAATTGCAGCGGATGTTTCGGTAGCCGATACGCAGCGGATGATTACGGATTATTATTACATTTCTCCGGTGCTGTTTCTCGTGCCGTTGGCGGCGGTGGCGATGATCGTGTTCAAAATGCCTCCGGTGCCGGTGCTTTTCGTCGGCAGCCTGCTCGGCGGCGTGATGGCGGTCGTATGCCAGCCGGAACTGATCGGTTCGCTCAGCGGCGACGGGACGTTGACGGCCGGGGGCGCTTACCGTGTCGTCAGCCGGGCGATGTACGGGACGGTATCGCCGGAAACGGGCGATCCGATGGTCGATTCGCTGTTTACGTCGAGGGGAATGGCCGGGATGCTGAATACCGTCTGGCTGATTATCACGGCGATGATTTTCGGCGGCGTGATGGAGGCCGGACAGTTTTTGGAGCGGATCACGACGGCGCTCATCCGCCGCGTACGTTCGACCGGAGGACTCGTGAGCGCGACGGCGGGAACCTGCGTGCTGTTCAATTCGACCGCATCCGACCAGTACCTCGCCATCGTGATCCCCGGCAAAATTTTCGGCAGCGCGTACCGGCGCAAAGGGCTGGCTCCCGAAGTGCTGAGCCGGACGCTGGAAGACGCCGGTACGGCCACCTCGGTGCTGATCCCGTGGAATACCTGCGGCGCGACGCAGGCCGGCGTGCTGAACGTGGCGACGGTCGCTTACCTGCCCTACGCTTTTTTTTGTTACATCAGTCCGCTGATGTCGATCCTGTTCGCCTGGCTGGGTTTGCGTATCCGCAGAATCCCGCCGCAGGGCGCTTTGCCGGAAACGGAAAATCGAAATAAATAGTTACCTTTGTTACACGGCCAAGGAAGCGAAAATATGATCAGGAAAATCATTCAGTATATCACGCACGACATCTGGGTAAAGAAAGAACACGAATACAAGTCCCGGAAAATGCGTTGGGCGGTGCGCCAGTTCAAAGTGTTCATCTTTACGGCGCAGGGCTTCGGGCAGCACGGGATTCTGGTGCGCTCGGCCGCGCTGACTTTCTATACGCTGATGTCGATCGTTCCGGTCGCCGCGCTCGTATTCGGGATCGCCAAGGGGTTCGGACTCGAAACGCGCCTGAACGAGTATCTTTACAACCAGTTCCCGCAGTATACCGTCGTGATCGACCAGGTGATCGCATTCGCCAACGCGATGTTGCTGCGTACCAAGGGCGGACTGATCGCTTCGGTGGGTCTGGTCGTGCTGTTCTGGGCCGTGCTGAAAGTATTCGGGAACATCGAAAGCGCTTTCAACAACATTTGGGAAGTGCGCCGTTCGCGCAGTTTCGCACGCAAATTCAGCGATTATACGACCGTGATCGTCGTAACGCCGATCCTGTGGATCATCTCCAGCAGTATCGGGCTGCAGATACAGAAACATCTGATGCACCTTACTTCGTCGCCCGTGGTCAGCGTATTCCTCGGACTCGCTTCGCTGGTGATGATCTGGCTGATGTTCGCATTCGTCTATCTGGTGATGCCGAATACGAAAGTGAAGCTGCGCAGCGCCGTTTCGGCCGGGGTGATTGCCGGGACGATCTTTCAGTTGTTCCAGATCGCCTATATTTTCATTCAGTCGCGACTGACCAGTTATAATGCGATATACGGCAGTTTTGCCGCCGTGCCGTTGTTCCTGATCTGGTTGCAGAGCAGTTGGCAGATCGTGCTGTTCGGCGCCGAGCTGTCGTTCGCCTACCAGAACATCCGGAAGTTCGAGTTCGAAAAGATCGCCAAGGAGATGAGTTACGAGTACCGCAAGAAGGCGCTGCTCGTGGTGATGCACCAGATTATCGCGCATTTTCTCGCGCGCGACGGAGCCGTATCGTCCGAAACGGTGGCTCAGGATCTGAACCTGCCGGTGCGCATCGTGCGGGATGCCGTTTTCGACCTCGAAAAGGCTGGGCTGATCGTGTCGACGGTCAGTAAAGAAGATAAGGTCAACCTGTACGTGCCGGCCCGCGACGTGCATACGCTGCGGGTCTGCGACGTGATCCAGCAGGTCGAGGCGAGCGGAATGGCGTCGCTCGATTTGCAGCAGAGTCCCGAGTTCCGGCAGATCGACGCGATCGTGAACCGGCTGAACCTGACGGTCAGTCGCAGCGCGGACAATGTTTTACTGATGGATGTACGAACGGAATAAAGATATTTACAGCCGGAACGGAGTGAAAAGAGTCGTTATCATAGGAAGCGGAAACGTGGCCGAGGCGCTGGCGAAAGCGATCGGAGCCAGTCGTTACGAATTGGTGCAGATCTATGCCCGCAACCGGGAACGCGGGCAGGCGATTGCCCGGGCGGTTCGTTGCGCCTGCGCCGACGATCCGAAGCGAATCGCCGAAGCGGATATCTACCTGATGGCGGTCAGCGACCGCGCCGTACCGAAATTGTCCGAGAGTTTCGACTTCGGGGATGCGGTCGTCGCGCATACGGCCGGCAGCGTCGCGCTCGGAGAACTGGCCCCCCGCATCCGGAATAAAGGGGTCTTTTATCCGTTGCAGACTTTTACGGCGGGGCGCAGTCTCGAACTGAGCGACGTTCCTCTTTTTATCGAGGGAAACAACGATTTTACGGTCGATGCGCTGGCCGGACTGGCCGGGGCGCTGAGTACGCGGGTGCGGATCGCCGATTCGCGGCAGCGGATGCGACTTCATCTGGCGGCCGTGTTCGCCTGCAATTTCGCCAACCACATGTTCGCCGTCGGGCAGCAGTTGTTGCAGGAGTACGGCCTGCCCGCCGACCTGATCAAGCCGCTGATCCGGGAAACGGTCGCCAAGGCGCTCGACAGCCCGTCGGCTGCGGCCGTACAGACCGGCCCTGCGCGCCGCAACGACTACCGTACCCGGCACAAGCACATCGAAATGCTGCACAATCATCCCGAACTACAAAACCTTTATAAAAACATAAGCCTTAATATATGGGAAACTTCAAAGAAGATATAGCGCGCGTCCGGGTTTTCGTATTCGATGTGGACGGGGTGCTGACCGACGGCGGGATTTCCGTCACTCCGGAAGGGGATTTCATCCGCAAGTACAATTCGAAAGACGGTTATGCGCTGTCGCTGGCATTGAAAAAGGGCTATCACATAGCGATCATTACCGGCGGCAAGGGGAACAGCCTGAAGGTGCGTTTCGACATGCTCGGCGTCGATCACGTTTATATGGATTGCCACGAAAAGCTGAAGGCTCTGAAAGAACTTTGCGACGAATTGGACGTCTCCGCCGACGAAATTCTTTACATGGGGGACGACGTGCCCGATCTGGAGCCGATGCGGCATGTCGGTATGCCGGTTTGTCCGGCCGACGCCGTGGCGGAGATCGTCAATGCATCGCGTTACGTGTCGCAGTTCGGCGGCGGGCAGGGATGCGTGCGGGATGTGGTCGAGCAGGTGATGCGGGCCCGCGGCGATTGGTACAAGGAGGGCGACGCGCCGATCCGGGTCGCTTCGCGTTAAGGCGGGTTCGATTTTAGAAATTTTAATTCCGAAAAAAATGAAATATTTTGTATTGATGTTTTTGTCGTGCTGCATGTCGTGCCTGACGGCAAACGCCCAGTGGTCGCTGAAAGACGTTTTGAACAAGGAAACGGTCGGAAATCTGGCGGGTTCGCTGATTTCGTCGAAAGTCACGGCGGCCGATCTGGCCGGGACATGGGCGTATTCGAAACCCGCCTGCGAGCTGGAGAGCGACGATGCGGCGAAAAAAGTGGGCGGAAGTCTCGTCTCTTCGCAAATCGAAGCGAAACTCGCGGAGTTGTATGCAAAAGCGGGCATCTCGGCCGACCGGTTTTCGGTGACGTTCAATACCGACAGCAGTTTTGTCTGCCAACTGAAGAACCGCAGTATCGGGGGAACCTTTTCTGTGGACGGCGAGACCGGGCAGATCAGTCTGAAATACGGAGCCGTGGAAGGGCTTGCCGGCGCCGGTTCTTTGAACCTTTACGTCCGCAAGACGGGCGACCGTATTCGGCTGCTTTTCAAGGCTGACAAGTTGCTGGAAATCGTTTCTGCGGTCGCTAATATGACCCAGAACGCCACGGTGAACGCAATCGGCAAGGTGGCGTCGGCTTATGACGGTATGCTGCTCGGCTGCGAGCTGACTCCCAAGGAGTAAAACGGTTCCCGCCGGGTCAAAAATCCGACAGCGGATGGTGCGACTCAACGTTGTCGCGTAGGTTTTCGCGATCGAGATGGGTGTATATTTCGGTCGTCAGGATCGATTCGTGCCCGAGCATCTCCTGTACCTGGCGGATGCTCGCCCCTCCTTCGAGCAGGTGCGTGGCGAATGAGTGACGGAATGTGTGCGGACTGATCGTCTTGGCGATCCCGGCGGCTTTCGCCGCTTCGCGGATGATGTGGAAGATCATAACGCGGGTCAGCCCCCTACCCTTGTTGTTCAGAAACAGCGTGTCGGCCGAACGCGGGTCGGTTTCCTGCCCGGCGCGCTGTTCGAGGTAACAGCCGATCAGCCGGACGGCCTGTCGGCTGACCGGCACGAGCCGTTGTTTGTCCCCTTTCCCGATCACGCGGATGAATCCGTCGTCGAAAAACAGGTCGCTGATTCGCAGCGATATCAGTTCGGAAACCCGCAGGCCGCAACTGTACAGCGTTTCGATCATCGCCTTGTTGCGGTGTCCGAAACGGCTGCTCAGGTCGATCGTATCCAGAATGGCTTGGATCTCCGCGACCGAAAGGACATCGGGCAACTTGCGTCCCGTTTTCGGCGGGTCGATGAATTCGGTGGGCAGGTTTTCGATCCGGTCGTTGATCAGCAGGTAGTTGAAAAAACTTTTCACCCCGCTCAGAATCCGTGCCTGCGTCGTCTTTTTCACGCCTTTGTCGTACAAGTATGCCAAAAACGATTCGATGTGCTGCTCGCGCACCTGTTCCGGCCCGATACCGAATTCGCTGTCCATATAGCCGGCCATTTGCCGCAGATCCCGCAGGTAGGCCTCGGCCGTATTGTCCGAAAGTTTTTTTTCCAGTTTGATATAAAAGGTGTAATCTTTCAACTCTTTATCCCAATCTCGCATGACCTGTGCTTATTTTCAGTCAAAATTACTATTTTTGTAAAATAATCAAGTTTTTTGAAAGAAACAAAGTACGGGGAAAGCTGGTATCGGTTTTGCAGATTCCGAAGAAACCGGTTGAATCGTTAGAGCGCATGAAATATACCGAATTTGTAATCGAGGCCGCCACCGAGTCGCAACGGGAGATGTTGATCGCCGAATTGAGCGACTATCCGTTCGACGGCTTCACCGAAGAGGAGGATTGTTTGAAGGCCTATATTCCCGAGGCGGATTTTCGGATGTGGAGATCCGCGATCGAGGAGTCGCTCGAACGCAATCGCTGCCGGTATACGGCGGCGGAAGTTCCCGACCGGAACTGGAATACCGTCTGGGAATCCAATTTCGAGCCGATCGACGTCGAAGGACGTTGCCGGATACGCGCTCCTTTCCATTCGAAAAATCCCGCTTGCGAGTACGATGTGGAGATTATGCCGAAAATGTCGTTCGGCACGGGTCATCATGCGACTACCTATCTGATGGCGGCCGAAATTATGGATGTCGATTTTGCCGGAAAATCGGGACTGGATATGGGAAGCGGCACCGGGGTGCTTTCCATTCTGGCCGTGAAACGGGGAGCCGTACGGGTCGATGCCGTCGATATCGACGAGTGGGCATATCGCAACGGGACCGAGAATATAAAGGCCAACGGAATGGAAGGACGGATCGTCCCGTTGCAGGGCGACGCGTCTTTGCTGGCCGGGAAACGTTACGATTTCGTGCTGGCCAATATTAACCGCAACATTCTGCTGGCGGATATGCCGGTTTATGCGGCGACGCTGACGCCGGGAGGAATGCTGCTGGTGAGCGGTATCCTCGAAGCCGATATTTCGGCTATCGAAAGCCGGGCGGCGGCGTGCGGGCTGGATGCCGACGGCGTGCGCAGGCGCAACGGTTGGGCGGCGGTGCGTTTTGTCAAGAATCGTATTACACCTGATAAAATCAATTGATTACTAATTAAAAATTATGCGATCATGAAAAAAATTGTTGTTGCAGTTGTCGCCATGCTGGCGATCGGAACCTCTTCGTTTGCACAGGGATTCGGCTGGGGTGTCAAGGCCGGTCTGAACGTTTCGGGAATGAATAATACCGGACTCGATTCGAAGACCGGACTCACGGCCGGCGTATTCGTCGACTACCGGTTCAACGATTGGATCGGGATGTCTGCCGACCTGCTCTTCTCGCGCGAAGGCGCTATGCTGAAAAGCGGCGGAGACAAGTACATCGCCAAGACCAACTACCTGAATTTGCCGATCCTGGCCAAATTCTACGTGCTCGACCAACTGGCATTCAACATCGGTATCCAGCCGGGCGTGCTGTTGTCCGGCAAAGATAAGGTTAAAGAGAGCGGCGAAGAGACGGCTTTCACGACGACCAATAACTATAAGTCGTTCGATTTCGCATTCCCCGTGGGCGTAAGCTATGAATTTTTCAATAAGCTGATTCTGGATGCCCGTTACAACATCGGTGTGGCGAACATCTCCGCCGGCGAAGGAGGAAAAGTTCATAATAACGTGTTCGCCCTTACGCTCGGTTACCGTTTCTAACCGGACGTGTCCGGCTATGTGGTCGGAGCGTATGAAAATAAAAACCCATCTTCCGTGAAGGAAGATGGGTTTTTGCTGTTTTTTGAAGGTTATTTGGATTTTTTCGCGCCGCTTTCGAGGATGCTGACGATCGAGAAAAGCGTGAAACAGATCGCTCCGAGACCGACGATTACCCGGGCGGGAACGAAAAATTTCTCTTTGTAAACAGCTTCTTCGAACAGAAACGAAGCGAGGAACAGACAGATCAAGGCCGTCAGTACCGGGATCAGCGGGATACGCGCGGCCAGCGGAAATTCGGCTTTCCATATTTTAACCAGCAAGATGACCTTGCTGGAAATGCTGTAACAAACCAGGCCCAGGCCGATCAGGACGAATCCGACGAAGTCGCGGGTTTGGCCGTAATAGACGAAGATCACGATCAGTCCCCAGATCGTGGCGATCGTGCCCATGATCAGCACCAGTCTCGGCCAGATCTTTTTTTCCCGGTCCGCATAGACGTTCCTCTCCTGACGGACAATGCTGGCGACCAATGCGATCAGCGAGGTGCAGATACAGGCGATACCCCCCATCACGCTTCCGGCTACGAAATGAGGCGTGCTGCCTCCGGCCAGCAGAACGATCGTCCAGGCCCAGGCCAGCGCCGCGAAGAATGCGGCGATCGATTCGAAAATCAGCTCCTGCTGTTGGGTAAATCCTTTGGCGTTGATCTCGCGGCTCGGCGAAGTGCTGTTTTCGGGGATCAGCGAGAAACGCGTGGATACGGTGGCCGCCGTCGCGACGCATCCGGTGATTAACCCCAGTCCGCAGACGATGTGCCCCGCTACGAAAAATTCGGCGACTTCGGTGTCTTTGAAAATCGCGATGCCGCAGATGAACGTGGCGAGGGCTACGGAGTATCCGAGAATCGGCAGAAAATACTTGGCGAACGGATTGTACGTGTGGATGATCTGGCGGATGATCGTGGCGGCCGTCGCAAACAGTGCGATGCAGATCGATCCGAGGAAGAAAACGACCGGGCCGGCGATCATCCGCGAAGAGTCGTCGCCCCACAGGTAGATGTAGCCGCCGTAAAAAAAGCAAAACAGGGCCATTACAAGCGGTATGGCTCTGAACAATACGCTGATTCCGTAATTCATATGTCTTGTTTTAATGGTTGAACATTGCCGGTTTTCATTCAAAAACTGCGCCCCGTTGTTTTTTTATAAAAAAGAGAAGATTATTTTGCGGATATTCGATTTATCGTTACATTTAACGTATTGCTATCTTTATTTATTCGGACGTACCGCACGACCTGCGGCGTAAAGAAGGAAATGATCGAGTATGGATTTTAAATCGAAAAAATGAAAAAGTTGGTTTTACTGTGCGGAGCCCTTGCGCTGCTCGCGTTGGAAGTTCGGGCGCAAACGCCGGAGTATACGGCGAAAATGACGAGAATGCTGGAACTTTCGGGTTCCGATGCGGTTATGAAAGAACTGCCGAAACAGATGATCGGCATGATGAAGCAGCAGGTGCCCGCAATGCCGGATTCCGTTTCGCGGCAGATCGAGGATCTGATGGCGGAATACTTTCCGAAAATGCTCGAAATGATGACCCCGATCTACGCCAAGTATTACACCGAGGAGGATCTGGACGGACTGATCGCGTTTTACGAAAGCCCGCTGGGGAAGAAAATGGCTTCGACGCAACCGTTGATTTTAAAGGAGGTGATGGGCGTGGTGCCGCAGTGGGCCGCCGAATTTGGCAGTAAAATGTCTGAGATCGTAAAGTCGGCCAAAATACAGACGCAGCCGTAATCGGACGGGCCGTCGTGCTACCGGGCGGCCGCTCCAAATGGGGCGGTCGCCTTCGTTTCGGAAAGAGACGTCATCTGGATGAACTGCATCGGGTGCCGACGCGGAACCTGTCGATGAAAAAGGGGCGTTGGTCGATGGAAATGCGGGATACTTATATTTCATTTGCCGTACGGATCGGATAAAATTATGTTTGCATTGAGAAATCTCATAATGTAAACCGAATATGATAAACAGATTTAAACCGATTCCGGCCCTTTGTCTCCTGCTGTTCGCGGGACAGGCGGCGTGGGCCCAGTCGCCGGGAGGATGGTCGCTCCGCAAATGCATCGACTATGCGCGGGAAAACAATATCCAGGTACATTCGACTCAAGTGACCCAGCAGAGTTCACAGGAAGACCTGGCGGAAGCCAAGGCTAAACGGGTGCCTTCGCTGGATTTCTCGACGTCGCAGAATTACGTCAATCAGAAAAGCGAAAAGACGGACGGGAATTTCGAAGCTAACGGAACCTATTCCGGAAATTATGCGTTGAAGACCGGCATCACCATCTACAACGGGAGCAAGCTGACCAATTCGCTGCGGCAACAAGAGGTGATCAACAAAAGCCGGCAGTTCCAGGTCGATATGGCTCGGAACGACATTGAGATCGCCGTGACGCAGGCCTATCTGAACATCCTGTACGCCAATGAAAACGTGAAGATCAGCCGACAGACCGTCGAGTCGTCCGCCGCGCAGTTGGAGCGTTCGAAGGCGTTGCTGGAAGCCGGCTCGATCGCTCCGAGCGATTATGCCCAGATGGAGTCGCAGTACAGCAGCGACAAATATCAACTGACGGTCAGCCAAACATCGCTGGATCAGAATATTCTGACTCTTAAACAGTTGCTCGAACTGGGATTGGACGAATCTTTCGACGTGCAGTTTCCCGACCTGAGCAGCGAGGACGTGTTGGCCGAAGTGCCGGCGCTGGACCGGGTGTACCAGCGGGCGTTGGAGGTGATGCCTCAGGTCGAAAACAGCCGTTTGAACGTGGAGTCGGCCCAGTTGGGCGAGAAGATCGCTGCCGGAGACGGACTGCCGAGCCTGACGGCCAGCGCATCGATCGGTACCGGGAATATTTCGGGAACGAACTACTCTTTCTACAATCAGTTGAATAACAAGTTGAATGAGAATGTGGGCATTACGCTCAGCGTTCCCATTTTCAACAATCGTAAGGCGAAGTCGTCGATCGCACGGTCGCGTTTGCAAACCCGTCAGGCCGAACTCGATTACCAGAGCATGGAAAAGGATCTGCTGAAAGACGTCGAGTCGCTGTACCAGGATGCCGTTTCGGCGCAGAGCCGCTACCTGGCTGCCAACGACAAAGTAAAATCGGCCGAAACCAGTTACGGTTTGGTGCTGGCTCAATTCAACGAAGGGATGAAAAATACGGTCGAACTGCTGACCGAGAAGAACAACTACCTGTCGGCGCAGCAGGAACAGATCCAGGCCAAGTATCAGGCCGTGCTGTCGATCAAACTGCTGAACTTCTACCAGAACGAACCGATTACGCTGTAAACAATCAAAAAAACATAATTCATGAAAACATTGAAGAAAATAGGAATCGCCATCGTCGTAATCGCCGTACTGGCTGTCGCTGCATTCCTGATCCTGCGCAAAAGCGAAAAGCCGCAGATGAAATACAAAACGGCGGAAATACACCGGGGGTCGATCGTGAATACCGTTACCGCGACGGGTACCATCGAACCGATCGTCCAGGTGGAGGTAGGTACGCAGGTATCGGGCATCATCAATCATATTTATGTGGATTACAACTCGGTGGTGAAAAAAGGCGAGGTGATCGCCGAATTGGACAAAACGACGTTGGAGGCGGATTTGGCGTCCAGTTCCGCGACTTTGCAGTCCAATAAGACGGAATACGAATATCAGGAGAAAAATTTTCTGCGTATCAAAGGGCTGCACGAAAAGAAGATGGTCAGCGATACCGATTACGAGACGGCCGAATACCAATACAATAAAGCGAAAAGCAGTTATGAAAAATCGCAGTCGGATATTACTAAGGCGCGGCAGAATCTGGAGTATGCGACGATCTATTCGCCGATCGACGGCGTGGTGATCGACCGTGCGGTCGAAGAAGGGCAGACCGTTGCCGCCAGCTTCAACACCCCTACCCTGTTTACGATCGCCAACGATTTGCGCCAGATGCGCGTGATCGCCGACGTGGACGAGGCCGACATCGGAGGCGTGGTCGAGGGGCAGCAGGCGACGTTCACCGTCGATGCCTTTCCGGAGGATGTTTTCAAAGGATCGGTAACGCAGGTGCGTCTGCAGCCGACCACCGAGTCGAATGTGGTTACCTATGAAGTGGTTGTCGACGCTCCGAATCCGGATCTGAAGCTAAAGCCGGGACTGACGGCCAACCTGACGATCTATACGATGCAGAAGGATAGTGTGTTGTTGGTGCCTTTGAAAGCGTTGCGTTTCCAGCCGGAGAATGCCCCGGAACCGGTCGCAGATTCGGCCAATCCGCGTGCGCGGGTTTTATGGACGCAGTCGCCGCAGGGATTGCAGCCGGTAAATGTCACGACCGGCGACAACGACGGGATTTTTGCTGAAATAACGGGCGATATCAAAGAGGGCGACAAAGTAGTTACCGGCGTGGATATCGGAGTGGCGTCGATTTCGGACGGACAGGGCGAAGCGAATCCGTTTATGCCGTCTCCTCCGGGGGCGCGTAAGAATGCGAAAAAATAGATTTTCCTACTTATAAGGATTTGATCATGGAAAAGTATATTATACGGGTCGAGAACCTCCGCAGGGATTTCGTCGTGGGCGGTGAAACGGTGCATGCGTTGCGCGGGGTGTCGTTCAGCATCCGGGAAGGGGAATTCGTTACGATCATGGGAACTAGCGGCTCCGGCAAGTCGACGCTGTTGAACCTGCTCGGGTGTCTGGATACGGCGACCGCGGGCGAATACTACCTGGACGGGATTTCGGTGCGCGAGATGAGTCGTAACGACCGCGCTACGTTGCGTAACCGTAAGATCGGCTTCGTATTCCAGTCCTACAACCTGTTGCCGAAGACGACGGCGCTCGAAAACGTCGAACTGCCGTTGTTCTACAATCCGTCGGTTTCGGCGCGCGATCGCAAAGAACGTTCTATCAATGCTTTGCATGAAGTGGGACTTGCCGACCGAATTCATCACCGGTCGAACCAGATGTCCGGCGGCCAGCAGCAGCGGGTGGCCATCGCGCGGGCCCTGGTGAACGATCCGGTGATGATTCTGGCCGACGAGGCGACGGGTAACCTCGATACGCGGACGTCGTTCGAGATCCTGACGCTTTTTCAAAAGCTGCACAGGGAAGGGCGTACGATCGTTTTCGTAACGCACAATCCGGAGATCGCCGAGTTCTGTAGCCGCAACATCGTGCTGCGCGACGGGCGGATCGTCGAGGACGTGCAGAATACGCAAGTCCGTTCCGCCAAAGAAGTACTCGATTCGCTGCCGCAGGACAGCGGCCAATAAAACGGGGATTATGAATTACAAGAATCTGATAAAAATTGCGCTGAAAGCGCTTTCGAACAATAAGTTCAGGGGCTTTTTGACGATGCTCGGGATCATCATCGGCGTCGCGTCGGTGATCGCGATGCTGGCCATCGGTCAGGGGTCGAAACGCAGTATTCGGGAGCAGATTTCCGAAATGGGATCGAACATGATCATGGTACATCCGGGAGCCGGCCGTTTCGGCGGCGTACGTCAGAGCGCCAGTAGTATGCAGACGCTAAAAATGGAGGATTACCAGACCATTATTCACGAGGCTTCCTATATCAGCGCCTGCTCGCCGGTGGTGAACAGCAGCGGACAGGTCGTCAACGGGGCCAACAACGCCCCTACTTCGGTCTACGGCATCAACCAGGACTATATGGAGATTCGAAAATATTCGGTCGGCGAAGGCGAAATGTTCACCGATCAGGATATCCGGCGGGCCGCCAAAGTGTGCGTGGTCGGGAAAACCGTGGTCGAGAACCTGTTTACGAACGGTGAGGATCCGCTCGGCAAGACGATCCGTTTCGGGAAGATTCCGTTCAAAATCATCGGCGTGCTGACGCCGAAAGGCTATAATTCGATGGGACAGGATCAGGACGACCTCATACTGGCTCCGTATACTACCGTGCAGAAACGTATTCTGGCGATCACTTATCTGCAGGGAATTTTCGCATCGGCTATCAGCGAAGAGATGTCCGGCGAGGCGATCGACGAACTGACGGCCATCCTGCGGCAGAACCATAAGATCAAGGCGGGGGACGACGACGATTTCAACATCCGTTCGCAGGAAGAACTGAGTTCGATGTTGAGTTCGACGACCGACCTGATGACCATCCTGCTGGCCTGTATCGCGGGCATATCGCTGTTGGTCGGCGGGATCGGGATCATGAACATCATGTACGTGTCGGTAACCGAGCGTACCCGGGAGATCGGGTTGCGGATGTCGATCGGAGCCAAAGGACGGCATATCCTGTGGCAATTTCTGATTGAAGCCGTGATTATCAGCGTGATGGGCGGTATTATCGGAGTCGTTCTCGGGATCGGGGCGTCGGCGGTGATTAAGCATGCGGCCGGCTGGCCGGTATTCGTGCAGCCCTATTCGGTGATTTTGTCGTTCGCCGTCTGCACCGTGACCGGAATCTTTTTCGGGTGGTATCCGGCCCAGAAGGCCTCGAACCTCGACCCGATCGAAGCGATCCGCTACGAATAGCCGGGCCGGATTGGCGGATTGAATAAAAACGCTTAAATTTACGGAAACAAAATGAACATGCCTCAGAGTAAAAAGAACCGATTTTTCCAGATTGCAATCCATTCGATCGCCTGGGGATTGATGTTCACGTCGCCGTTCTTTTTTGCGTACGGAAGGAATGACGCGACCTTTTCGTTGAGTCGATATCTCGATTTCTGTGTCGTTCCGGTGACGTTCATCATCGTGTTTTACATCAATTACTGCGTGTTGATCGACCGGCAGTTGTTCCGCAAGCATCTGGGACGTTTTATTCTGATGAACTTGCTGCTGATCGTCGCGGTAGACCTGTTCCAGCATTTCTGGCACGAGATTTTCCGACTGTACGTTATGACCGATCTGCCCCGGAAGGGTGACGGACACCACGGCCCTCCGGCCTATTTTTTCCTGATGTGGAATTTTATGCTGCTGGCGCTGACGGTCGCTCTGAGCGTGGCGATCAAAATGACCGGTAACTGGTACCGTACCGAGGCCGAAAAGCAGGAGATCGAAAAGGAACGGACGCAGGCCGAACTGAAAAACCTGAAGAGTCAGTTGAATCCGCATTTCCTGTTCAATACGCTGAATAATATCTATGCGCTGATCCAGTTGAATCCCCCGCAGGCGCAGTATGCCGTCCACAGCCTGAGTCATTTGCTGCGTTACGTGTTGTACGACAACAATCAGAACTTGATCTCGCTCGACAAGGAGTTCGCATTTATGAAAAATTACATCGAGTTGATGAGCTTGCGGTTGTCGTCCGATCAGGTGAAATTGAATATCGACATTCCCGATGACGGCAGGGGGTATATGGTAGCTCCGCTGCTGTTCATCACGCTGATCGAGAATGCGTTCAAGCATGGGGTAAGCCCGTCCGAAAAATCGTTCGTCAGCATTGCTTTCCGGATTACCGAAGCCGATACGCTGGTCTGCACGATCGAGAACAGTTATTTCCCGAAAGACGACCGCGATCGCAGCGGTTCCGGGATCGGGCTCGACAACCTGCGCAAAAGACTGAATCTGATTTATCCGAACCGGCACATCCTGCGAACGGAACGGCTGGGAGATCGTTATATGTCGCAACTGATTATAAACCTTTGACGATGACTATCGAATCGCTTGTCGTAGACGACGAACCGCTGGCGCGGGACCTGCTGACGGGTTATGTAAAGCAGACGCCGTTTCTGCATTTTGCGGGAGCGTGTTCCAGTGCGGTCGAGGCGCTGACCGTTTTGCAGCGCGAGAAGGTCGACTTGATTTTTCTGGATATCCAGATGCCGCAGCTCAATGGACTGGAGCTTTCGCGGATGATCGGAACGCGGACGCGGGTGATTTTTACGACGGCGTTCGAACAGTATGCCCTGGAAGGATATCGGGTCGATGCGCTGGATTATCTGCTCAAACCGATCAGCTATGCCGAGTTCCTGCGGGCCGCCGACAAAGCGCAGCGTTGGTTCGGGCTTCAGGACGGCAAACAGGAGGGGCCAGTTGCCCAGGGCCGATCCGCGCAAACTCTTTTCGTCAAGACCGAATACAAGATGGTGCAGCTGCGCCTCGATCAGATCCTGTATATCGAAGGCGTGAAAGATTACGTAAAGATACATACCGAAGACGGGGCTTCCGTGATGACGCTGATGAGCATGAAGGCTATCGAGGAAACCCTGCCTGCCGACCGTTTCGTCCGGGTGCACCGTTCGTTTATCGTCCATGTGGACAAGATCAAAACGATCGAACGGAACCGGATCGTGTTCGGGAGGGTATATATTCCGGTGTCCGACTCTTACCGGGAACGTTTCATGCAGTTGCTGTCGCGCCGCTCGTTACTGTTGTGACGGATAAAACGGCCGGAATTTGCTACCTTTGCAAGTCGAATTCAAACTTTCATGCAATGAGCGCAAAAACGATTGATTATACTCCGGTCGGCGGGGTATGTTCCAAAATGATCCACGCGGCGGTCGAAGACGGTAAAATATGCGAAGTGGTCTTCGTCGGCGGTTGTCACGGCAATACGCAGGGGATCTGCTCGCTGGTAAAAGGGATGCCTGTGGACGAAGCGATCGCCCGTTTGAAAGGGATCGATTGCAGGGGAAAAGGCACTTCCTGCCCCGATCAGTTGGCCCGGGCGCTGGAACAGGTCGGATAACCGGACGTGCCGGTATAAGCGAAGCGGCGGAGCGATCGCTCCGCCGCTTCGCCCGTTCGGGATGCGTCTTATTCGTAGAAGACGTTGGCGTCGCGGTCTTTTTTAAGTTCGAACGGCCATGCTTTGTGCGATTCAAGCAGGTAGATGTTCATGCCCGCTTCGTTGTAAGTTACGTCCAGTTTTTCGAGATTCTTGTTGGCTCGGGCGTCGATTTCGGAGAGTCGGTTGTACGGGACTTCCACGGTCGTTATTTCCGGGCAGCATGAGATATCGAGTTGCGTGAGCTCGTTTTTATTACAGTTCAGTTCAGACAATGCCTTGCAGGGCGACAGGTCGAGACTTTGCAGTGCGCCGTGTTCGCAGGTCAGCGTGACGAGAGACGGGCATCCGGCCAGATCGAGTTCGCGGAGTTTACTGTCATTGATAACCAATGTTTTCAGGGAGGAACATCCGGTCACGTTGAGCGTTTCCAGCGTTTTGTCTGAGTAGCCGCAGTCGATGGTCTGTAACAGGGTACATCCCGAAACGTCGATTGCCGGGTAATCGTTATAGTTCAATTTTACCGATTCCAGATTTTTGCATGCTTTCAGATCCAGTCCGGCGGCGATCTTGCAGGATTCCGCGATAAGGATCTTTAATTCTTTGCAGGTAGACAGTCCGACGATCGATTCCACGTCCAGACTGTATGCGGTCAGCTTTTCGAGCGATTCGCAGCCGGTCAGGTCGAGCGACATAATTTTCGTTTCTTCGCCCGTGTCGCTACCGTTGCCGCTGCATGCCAGTTCCCGCAAAACGGTATTGCCGGACAGGTCGAGCGACGTGATCGGGTTGCCCAGGCAGTTCAGACCGAGCAGCCGCCTGAAATGGTCGATCCCTTCCAGCGAGGCGATGTTCTGTCCCGAACAGTCGATGTATTCGATCATATCCAGTTCGAACTGACGTATTTTTCCGCCCAACGAACCGCAGTTTTTGTTTTCGATCAGGAAGTTCCTGAAATTCTCGTCCGGAATATCGACTACCGTCGTATCTCCGTAGGAAGGGTTTACCTCTTCGCCGTCATCCGGAATGTCTCCGCTTTCGGTAGTGGCTTCCTGTCGTATCGTGACTGTGATGCGGGTGTCACCGCAGACGATCGTAATGACCGCCGTGCGCACCGCGCCGGTAGTGTTGGTTTCTAGATCGATCGTCAGGCGGTATTTTCCGGCAGGGCCGTCGTATCGGCTCAATTCGATCCAGTCCGGGGACGACGTGGCGTTGGTTGCTTTGGAGCCGGTTTCGGTGACGGTGGCGTTCCAGGACTGCGCGGCGGTAAATTCGAATCCGCTTTGGTTGCGGTCGGCGTAGAGCCGCTGGTTCATTTCGTTTTTGTCGGAAACGGTGATGTTGCCAATGGTCATTTCAGGGCTTTCGTTGTCTTTGTTACAGCCACTCATGATACAGGCGACGAGAACCAAAAATGCAAAAAATCTTTTCATCGTTCTTTTATTTGTAGTTTGGTTCGCTCGTAAACAGTTGCAAAATTATAAAAACGAGCGTATAAAGTCAACCTAAAAGACCGCTTCTTACCGCCTTCCCTCTTTCCGGTCGCGTTTACTGCATTCGGAACAGCCGTCGCACAGGTCGCACTCTCCGCTCCTTTTATCGGAGCATCCGCATCCGCACCCTTTCCGCTTGTTCCACCGGTAGATGGAAAACAGCGTGTAAACGAATGCCGCCGCGATGATGATTGCCGTAATGATTCCCTGCATATTTACCGTTTTTTATAGCCAGCTTCCTATCTGGTAAACGACAAAAGACAATAACCATGCTAAGCCCGTCGAATAGACGACCGAAAGCGCGGCCCATTTGCGACCGGCTTCGCGGCGTATGGCTACGATGGCCGCGATGCAGGGGACGTAAAGCAGGATGAATAACATCAGCGTGTAGGCTACCAGCGGCGAGTAGACCGGTTGTCCCGCCTTGTCGCCTTGCGTGTATACCTGTTTTTGCAGGTTCTCGGCCAGCGAAGCGTCGTCGTCCCCGCTGTTGCTCAACACGGCCATCGTACTGACGACGATCTCCTTGGCCGCCAGTCCGCTGAACAGGCTGATTCCGATCTGCCAGTCGAAGCCGAGCGGCCGGATCGCCGGCTCGATGAAACGACCGATTTTTCCGATATAGGACTGCTTTTGGTGTTCGGCATGGCGGATGTCGTTCAGTTCCTGCAGTTTTGCTTGCTCGTCTTCGGGCGACAGGCCGGAAGAGGCTATTTCGGCCGCCACTCGGTCGTAATCGACCGAATATTCCACGTTGCGCGGATAGTATCCGAGGGCCCAGATGATGATCGATGCAGCCAGGATGACCGTTCCCATTTTCCGTAGGTACTGCGATCCTTTGCTCCACATGTGGCGGACTACGTTGCGGGTGGTCGGTATCCGGTAGGGCGGAAGTTCCATGACGAACGGCGCCTCCGCTTTTGCGAACAGCAGTTTTTTGAACAGTATGGACGATCCGATGGCGATCAGGATGCCGATCAGGTAGATCGAGAACAGCACCAGCCCTTGATTCGACGGGAAAAAGGCGGAGATCAGCAGGACGTAGACCGGCAGCCGGGCGCTGCACGACATGAACGGAATGATCAGCATGGTCATCAGCCGGTCTTTTCTGCTTTCGAGCGTGCGCGTGGCCATGATGGCCGGAACGTTGCAGCCGAAACCCATCAGCAGCGGAATGAACGATTTGCCGTGCAATCCGATCTTGTGCATCAGCTTGTCCATGATGAAAGCCGCCCGCGCCATGTAGCCGGTGTCTTCCATCAGCGAGATGAAAAAGAACAGGATCAGGATGTTCGGCAGGAAGACGATCACGCCCCCCACTCCGCTGATGATCCCGTTGACGATCAGCTCGCGCAAAGGGCCTTCCCGCATGATTCCGCCGATGAAGTCCCCTAACCATTCGACGCCGGTTTCCAGCCATCCGGCCGGGACGCCGCCGAGCGAAAAGGTCGTTTGGAACATGATCCACATGATCAGCAGGAAAATCGGGAGTCCCCAGACCTTGTGGGTCATGATCCGGTCGACGCGGTCGTCGGGCCGGTTTTTACGCAGGTTGATGCCCTGGCAGGTCTCTTCGAGCGCTCCGGCGATGAACCCGAATTTGGCGTCCGTAATGATCGTTTCGACGCAGTCTTTGTACTGGCGTTCGAGTTTCTGCCGTTCATGTTCCGCCACGGCGCTTATCTCGGCGAAGTTGGCGGCCGGTTCGACCACTTCGTATCCGTTTTTATCGTTACAAAGCAGTTTGATCGCCAGATAGCGCGACGAATAGCGGGCGACCAGGTCGGTATTTTTCCAGATCTCGTCTTGCAGCAGCCGGATGCTGTGTTCGATGTCTTTCCCGTAATTGATGTGGATATGCCGCACGATCGGTTCGTTGTCTTCGAACACGTCGATCACGGTTTTGAACAGTTCCCGGATTCCTTCGCCGCGGGAGGCGACGGTCGGCACGATCGGGATTCCGATCATCCGGCCCAGATTACGGTAGTCCAGTTTCAGACCCGACTTTTCGAGCTCGTCGTACATGTTCAGCGCGATCACGACCTTCAAGTCCATGTCGATCAGTTGCGTGGTCAGGAACAGGTTGCGTTCGAGGTTCGAGGCGTCCAGCACGTTGATAACCACGTCGGGCATGGCGTCGAGAATGTGCCGGCGCACGTAAAGTTCTTCGGGCGTGTATTCGGTGATCGAATAGGTGCCAGGCAGGTCGAACAGGTTGAACGTGTAGCCGTCCTGCCGGAAAACGGCCTGTTTGGCGTCGACCGTCACGCCGCTGTAATTGCCGACCCGTTCGTGGGAGCCGGACGCGACGTTGAACAGCGATGTCTTGCCCGAATTCGGATTGCCGACCAGCGCGACGTTGATGGTTCGGCCCGTTACGTGCTGAAAACGGTTGACCGATTCGTCCCGGAACGTTCCGCCGGACGGAAGTCCCGACCCCGCCGTTCCGCCGCTCGGCAGCGAAACTTCGATCAGTTCCGCCTCGCTTTTGCGCAGGGCGATGCGGTAACCCATGATTTCGTATTCGATGGGATCCGACAGCGGGGCATTTTTGATGACCCGCACCGTTTTGCCGCGAACGAATCCCATTTCTGTGATCCGGTTGCGAAAAGAGCCGTGTCCGAACACTTTGGTGATGACCCCTTCTTCCGACGTCTTCAGTTCCGACAGGCGTTTATTTATGATTTCTTTTTCCATTTATCGTCAGACCGGGAAATTTTTTCCGGGCAAAGGTACGCAACCGGAGGATTCCGGAAAATACCTGAAGCCGGGGAAAAAGGCTTCCCTCGTACCTCGAATCGGTTATGACTGCCGCTGCAAAGATAAAACAGTATCCCGGTTGTTCTACCGGACGAAACGGAAAAAGGCGAAAAAAGTGTATGTACGGAGCGCTCCGTATGCTCCGTAAAATGATAATAATACTCCGTAAAATGATTTTTCGGGACAAATCGTCGGGCCTTTCGGCAAAAAAATCGTATTATTGTATTTGGTAAGGCGTGTGGTTTTGCATGCCGCCGGAGATAACTTTAACCTAATTTTACTGAACGAAGAGATGAGTAAGAAACGTTTTGTCGGCCTGCTGTTGATCGGGGCCTTGTTGTTTGTTTCGCAGTTGCATGCCCAAGATGCGGTGCCGTTGTCCGTCGCGCCGAAAGAGTCGAAGGGTTTTGTGATGAAAGAGGTCGAAAAGGGAGTGTTCGAGGTGACGACCGCTCCGAACGACGCGGTGATTGAGTTCGCCCCGCTGAAAGAGCAGTTGCCGGAAGATGTGGCGGTGCTGAGTTTCGATTATTTCTGCGCTTCGGGCATGGAGTTCATGGTCGTGACGGTCAATAACGACCGGTCGCGCATCGAGGAGAACATGATCCGCCTGCCGATCGCCGAAGGATGGAGCACTTTCTCGGTCGATGTGTCCGATAAGCTCAAACAGCTTAAAAGTCCCAATGATTTTCTGAGCTTGCTGATCGTTCCGAATGCGGCCAAACCGACCACCATGCGGATCAAGTCGCCGCGCCTGAGGGCTTATACCGAAAAAGAGATCGCTCAGAACCGGCAGAAAGCCGAACGGGAAGCACGCGAGAAAAGACTGAACCACGATATCGACGTTTACCTTAAGAAAGATCACCCGTGCCAGGTGACCGACGTGAAAGTGACCGACGAAGGCGTCGAAGTGGCCGGTAATATCAAAGGAATGCCGGGCGACGTTTATTTGTGCGAAGTGCCGATGTTCGGCGACCTGACCGATCTGACTTTCATTACCGAAAAGAAAATCGATAAGCCGACGAACTTCAAGCTGAAATTCGACCGCTATGCGCAGGTTGACGGGCGGCAGTACGACCGCCTCTATTCGCGCTGGGTGCTGGCCCAGAAGTCGCAGAAGGGATATCTGATCTGTTCGCACGGGCGTTATGCCGACGACGTGAAGGCTCAGTACGATCTGCCGCACGAGGTGGTGGCTACCAAAAAAGGGATCGGCGGTTTCCACGACGGTCCGTACGCTTCCGATGCGGACAGCCTGCAGGCGACCAGCATTACGGTCAATATATGGCTCGGTTTTATGCGCTTGACTCCGTCCGACAATTCGATTCCGTTCGAATACAACGGCAAAACTTATTATGCCGATAAGAAAACCATCGACGGATTCGACAAGACGCTGCAATTCGCGGCTTCGAAAAACATGATCGTCAGCGCGATCATTCTGGTGGCTCCGGAGCGCGCTTTTGCCGACAAAGCCGCCGGTAAACTGTTCGAACATCCGGATTTCGATCCGGCGGGTATCTATACGATGCCGAACATGACGACGCTCGAATCGCTGAACCTTTACGCCGCCGCGATCGATTTCCTCGCTTCGCGCTACAACCGCCCGGACAAGAAGTACGGCCGCATCCACCACTGGATCGCCCACAACGAAGTCGATGCCGGTTGGGTGTGGACCAATGCCGGGATCAAAACGCCGCTGCGGTTCATGGATATTTACGTCAAGTCGATGCGTTTGCTCTATTATACGGCTCGCAAATATAACCCGCATGCCGAAGTGTTGATTACGCTGACCCACTACTGGCAGTCGCGCCACAACGAGTATTGCTACCCGTCGGCCCAGTTGCTCGACCTGCTGCTCGATTACACCGAGGCCGAAGGCGATTTCAAATGGGGCGTGGCACACCATCCTTATCCGCAATCGTTGTTCGAACCGAAAGCGTGGCTCGATACCGAAGCGACGTTCGATTACAATACGCCGCTGATCACGTTCAAGAACCTCGAAGTGCTCGACGCATGGATCAAGCAGCCGCGCGCGCTCTATAAAGGCAAGGAGAAACGTACGCTTTATCTGTCCGAACAGAATCCCAATTCGAAAGATTACTCTGAAGAAGCGCTGCTGGAACAGGCTGCCGGAATGGCTTATGCGTTGAAGAAGCTCGAAGCCTGCGACGGAATCGACGCTTATCAGATGCACGGCTGGTTCGACCAGCGCGGCGAAGGAGGTCTCAGGATCGGTATCCGTCGCTTCCCGGACGATAAGGACGATCCGTCGGGACGCAAACCGGCCTGGTTCGTATTCCAGGCTTTCGGCACCGACCGGGAAGAAGAGGCATTCGAATTCGCTAAGAAAATCATCGGCATCGACAGTTGGGATCAGATTATTTACAAAGAACCGATCGCCATGCCGACCCAATCGAAATAGATTGTAATTGAATCATCCGCCGGTATCCTCGCCTATTTCGGGCGGGGATTCGGCGGATAAATAAGAATCCGGTTTTGATAAATTTGAATACGATGTTTACTGTTAAGATTTCGCGGGCGGCTCTGTTCGCGGCCTTCGGTCTGCTGTCGGGAAGCGTTTCCGCGCAAACGGCAGGTCAGGCTGCCGGATGCGGCGGCCGCGACCTGCAGGCCGATACGTGGGTGGCTACCGATGCGCTCGGACGGACGCTGCCCGGTTATGCGGAGTGCGGTCCGCGTAAAACGAACCGCACGGTGGCGATGTTCTATTTCGTAACCCACAACCAGAACGGGGCGAAAGACGGTCCTTATAACGTGACCGAGATACTGAAGGCCGATCCGGTGAACCCGAAATGGGGCGGCGGCGTCCATTACTGGGGAGAGCCGGAAGCGGGTTACTACATCATGAAGGACGAGTGGATCATCCGCCGTCATGCGCGGATGCTCTCCGACGCGGGTGTCGATCTGATCGTTCTCGACAATACGAACGACAATATTTACAAAGATGTTTTCGTCTTCATCGCCGAAGTGTTCCGCAAGATGCGTTCCGAGGGCGAGACCACGCCGCAGATCGCCTGCCTGGCCAGCCAGAATTCGGTGCAGCAGCTCTGGGATCAGATCTACAGCCGGGGGTTGTATGCCGATCTGTGGTTCCGCTGGAAAGGCAAGCCGTTGCTGATGTTCGGGCAGCATATCATCGGCGGGCGCCAGCAAATGGACGATGTCCGTTTCCCGAAAGAGATCCGGGATTTTTTCACGATCCGACAAAGCTGGGCGTGGACGACGCTCCGGTGGTACGACGACGGACATGACGAGTGGCCGTGGGTGGACCATTATCCGCAGTCGGTCGGCTGGCACGAGTCGCCCGACCGGGCCGAGTACGTGCCGGTGGCATCCGCGCAGCATCCGCTGTCGAATATCGGACGGAGTTTCCGCGACGGCGTGGAGCCGGAACACGACCGGTACGATGCGACGACCGATACCGATAAGGGGCTTTATTTCGATCAGCAGTGGCAGCGTGCGTTGGAGGTCGATCCGGAATTTATATTCGTGACCGGCTGGAACGAATGGACGGCCGGACAGATGAACCGGACGAATCCGGATTACGCCGAGGAGATGAAGAAATGGGACTTTTTCCCCGGAGCCAAATGCGGCAAAGGCGGCCGCGAAGTCAAAATGGGCGAAGGCTATTTCATCGACCAGTACAACCAGGAGTTCAGCCGCGACATCGAACCGATGAAGGGCGGCCATACCGACAACTATTACTACCAGTTGATCGCCAATGTCCGGAAGTACAAAGGGGTTGCCAAGCCCGAACCGGCCGGCGAACCGGTAACGATCGACCTGAGCGGCGGTTTCGGCCAGTGGCGGCAGGTCAAAAAGACTTATTACGATCATGCGGGCGATACGTATCACCGCGACAGTCCGGGTAATTTCGCTGCCGGGCCGTATGTGAATGCGACCGGGCGCAACGACATTATCGAGTCGAAGGTGGCGCGTGACGATAAGTATGTCTATTTCTACGTAAAAACGGCGCAGCCGCTTACTCCGCATACCGATCCGTATTGGATGTTGCTGTTTATCGATACCGACAGGCAGCATGCGACCGGATGGGAAGGCTACGACCTGCTTGTTAACGACGGTTTCCGAAGCGGTAAGAGCATGGTCAAAACCTACGATAAGACCGGATGGAAGAAAAGCCGCGAAGCAGCCTATCGCTACCAGGGGAACGAGCTGATGGTGAGCGTTCCGCGTAGCTGTTTCGGGCCCGGAAAACTGGCTTTCGATTTCCATTGGGCCGACGGCATCCAAAAGTTGGGGGATATCGACGAGTTCCTGCTCAATGGCGATCAGGCCCCGTCGCGCCGCGCGAATTACCGGTATGAAGAAGATTAACGATAACCTGAAACGATATGAAAAAAATGTTTTTCCCGGCTGTCCTGGCGGCGTTGTCCGTCTCGGTCTTTACGGCTCGCAGCGCGACGGCCGCCAACGGCAGCCTGACTCCGCATTTCAAGCAGAGCAGTTATGTCAACGAGTCGGTGACGCTCGAAAACAAGTATGTCACAATGAACTTTTTCAAACGGATCAAAGGCTGGGGCTGGGGTGAAATTCTGACGCCCGAAGGCAAGCTGATGGCCGTGATGGATCATCTGGGCGAACTGATGATCCGCGATCAGGACATCCCGATGCGTTTCGAGGCCGATTCGGTGTCCCGGGTCAGGACGGCCGACGGCGAAAGTCTCGTATTCAACGTCAAATCGGTGGTCGTGCGCGAGATGTTGAAAGGCACTTCGTTCGACAACTGGATGCACTATCCGTACGGCGAGCCGGCCATTACCGGAACGGTGACGATTACCGTCACTCCGGATTCTCCTTTCGTCAAACTGAAATACGATCTGACGGCGACCGGTAATTACTACCTGCGCTACCTGCGCGGTCCATGGCTGAAGGTGGGCGAATCGTCGTTCGGGACGAAGAAGGACGATGCGATCCTGCCGGGTGTGGACTGGGCGATCGGCGACGAGTGGACGAGCGGTTCAGACTTTTTCAAAGACCCGTGGGCGCTGCGCGTCGTCCCCCACCCCAACAAGGTGTCTGTGCCGTTGATGGCGATCAGCTACGAGGGGGACGGTATCGGACTGGCATGGGACCCGAATGCGGTAGCGGCGCGTTGGTTCAACTACCGCACGCAGCATCCGCAACCGGTGTTCGCCTCGCCGAATTTCGTCGATCGGATGAATAACCAACTGATGGGTCTGATGATTCCGGACGCTTCGGTCGAAGGGCACGAGAACGAGATTTATTCGCAGATCGCTCCGGAACTGCGTATCGGCGAGAAGATCGAATTCGACGCCGAACTGTGGCTCAGTAAAGGGAACAGCGTCGATGTGGTAACCGACTGGGTGAAACGTCATGGCCTGCCTGAACCTTCGGCTCCGAAATGGGATTACCGTAAGGCGCTCGACTTGATGGCCGGCGCTTATAATACGAACCTGTGGCACGAGGGGCATGGTTTCGGCGTGGTGCAGCGTTCGATCGACGAGGCCGGCCCGAACATTCCGGGATTTTTGAGGCGTTACATGAACGAAAATAAAAAATCGCAGGTAGTTAAAGAGTTGCAGGCCAAAATCGAATCGTTGCAGCCCAAAGAAGTTCCTATGGTTAAGATCGAGACGCCCGAACAGAAGAAGGCCCGCCAAGTAAAACATGGGGACGAAATTCTGGCAATCCAGCGTGCCGACGGTTCGTTCGCTTTCGAACCGGACGGACGACACTACCGCAAGGACGATTTCAAGGTAGCGACCTCTTTCGTAGAGCCGATGGGACTCGACGGGGCTACGGCGCTCGACATTACGATTCTGCCGGCGATGGAACTGTTGCAAATCGGGAAGGAAACCGGCGAACAGCGTTTCCTGGACGCGGGTAAAAAGGCGATCGACTTCTGCATGTCGATGACGCGCCCCGAGGGCGGCGACTTCTGGGAAACCCCGTTGCATGCGGCCAACCTGTTCGCCGCGGGACATGCCGCCATCGCCAACTACAAGGCGTTCGAGCAGTTCGGCGATCCGAAATACAAGGAAAAAGCGGTTTACTGGATGCGTACGATCCTGCCTTTCACGCACCTGTGGGAGCCGGAGGAGATTCCGATGCTGTACAATACCAAACCGGTGCTCAGTTCGAGCGACTGGTACTTCGCCAACTGGGTGCGCGACCATGTGCAGTGGGAAGTGCTCGCCGTGTTCGCTCAGTCGATTGCGAACGGCATCCGCTGGGAGGAGGTAGATCCGGAGATCGACTGGATGAAGTTCCACCGCGGTATTACCAATGCGGCGATCCGTTGGATGAATGTGCATACCGACGACAACTGGCGTCCGCACAATATTCCGGAGACGTACGACCGTTACAAAGAGGGTGCGTTCGACTATTGTTTCCCCGATACGCACAATGCGACGACGGGCAACTACGGCGGTATGTTTATTCCTCCTTCCGCTATCGCGGACAACATCTACTACCTGTTGGACCGCGAAGCCGAGGCGGCAAAAGGTAAAAAGTAGTTATTCGGAAAATTTCATTGCGGGAAGCCTGTTGAACGGCAGGCTCCCGCTTTTTTAATAAAATGCGAGATGAATTATCGTAAAATCGTATCGGCTGTCGCCTTGCTGTGGTGTACGGCCGGGTTTGCCGCCGGATCGGAACCGGCTGCCTGCGTACGGCCGATGATGGGAACCGGGGCGGCCGGATGCGTCGTGCCGGTGGCGGCAGCTCCGTTTGGAATGGTGCAGTTGGGGCCGGATACTTATTTCACCGCTTCCGGCTACCACTACGACCATCCGTTGATCTACGGTTTCAGCCACACCCATAAATCGGGCGGCGGCGGAACCGATTATCAGGACATCATGTTCTTTCCGGTTACGGATGCCGTATGGACGCAGCAGCAGGTTTGTCCCGACCGCGTCGGCAGCCGTTATTCGCACGAGCAGGAGTTTATCGAACCGGGGTATTACCGGATCAGGCTCGATTCGGACGTGGATGCCGAACTGACGGCTACGGCTCGCTGCGGGATGCACCGCTACACGTATCCGGAAGGGGCGATGCGGCAGTTGATCATCGACTTGAAACACGGCTGCGAGCATTCGACGACCATTTTCGCCGACGAAGATTTCGATACCGTCAAAATCTCGCGGCTGGAATGGGTCGACGACCGTACGGTGCGGGGATACCGGGTTTCGAACGGCTGGGCGCCGGAACAGCACGTCTATTTCTACGCCGAATTTTCAGAGCCGATCGTTTCGTGCCGTCTTTTCGATCATAAGCATTTTCGGGACGGCGTCCGTGAGTTGGAAGGTACCGACGTGCGGGCCGTGCTGCGTTTCGGAGGGAAGGCGGGAAAACCGGTCGTCGTCCGTGTGGGCATCTCCCCGGTCAGTATGGACGGCGCGCGGCAGAATCTGAGGGCCGAGATCAAAGGATGGAATTTCGATAAAGTCCGGAAAACGACTTATCGGGACTGGAACGAAGCCCTGTCGGCTGTCCGGATCGCCGATGCCGATTCGCCGCAGAAGGAGGTGTTTTATACGAGTCTCTATTTCGCGATGCTCTACCCGATGCTCTATTCCGATGTGACGGGCGAATACCGCAGTTCCGACTCGAAGGTATATAAGGGCGATTTCCGTTATTTCGCCGGCGTGCTGGGCCTTTGGGATACGTTCCGGGCGCAGAACCCGTTGATCGCGATTCTCAGGCCGGACGTGACCCGCGATCTGATGAAAACCTTGCTGGAGCACTACCGCCACTGCGGTCAACTGCCGATCTGGACGCTGGCCGGCGTCGAGAACATGTGCATGATCGGTTATCATTCGATGCCGCTGGTTGCCGACGCTTATTGCAAAGGGATTCGCGGTTACGATGCGGAAGCGCTTTACGAGGCGATGAAAGCGTCGGCCAACCGCGATACGTTCGGTTATTTTCTGAAAGCGTTCCGCGGGACGCGTTATTACAAGCAGTACGAGTACGTACCGTGCGATCTGGAGGTGACTTCCGTTTCGAAGACCCTCGAATATTGCTACGACGACTGGTGCATCGCTCAGATGGCGCGGATGCTCGGGCACCGGGACGACTACGACTATTACATCGGCCGGGCCGGCTGGTATAAGAATCTTTTCGATCAGAATCTGAACTTTATGCGCGGCAGGAATTCCGACGGCAGTTGGCGGACGCCGTTCGATCCGTTCCATTCGAACCACTACCGGCCGGACGACGATTTCTGCGAAGGCACTTCGTGGCAGTGGACTTTCTTCGTGCCTCACGACGGCAAGGGGCTGATGAATCTGTTCGGCGGCCGCGATCCGTTCGTCGCCAAACTCGATTCGCTGTTTACGGTCAGCTCCGAGATACACGGCGACAACCCAGCGCCCGATATTACCGGCTTGATCGGACAGTATGCGCAAGGCAACGAGCCGGGGCATCACACCCTTTACATGTACAATTATGCCGGACAACCGTGGAAAGGGCAAAAACGGATCAGCGACGTGATCTACACGCTGTACGATACTTCTCCCGAAGGGATCTGCGGCAACGACGATACCGGTCAGATGTCGGCGTGGTACGTGATGAGTTCGATGGGGTTCTATCCCGTTACCCACGGTCGGGGCGTTTATTTTATCGGAACGCCGATTTTCGGGGAGATGTCGGTAAAGCATCCGAACGGGGTGTTGACGATCCGGGCGAACGGCGTATCGCGCGAAAATTGCTATATTCAGTCCGTAACGCTGAATGGCGCACCGTATTCGAAGAATTGGCTGCGACACGAAGACCTGTTCGGCGGCAATGCGACGCTGGCGTTCGAGATGGGGCCCGAACCGAATAAAAACTGGGGCAGTTCTCCGGAAGACCTGCCGCAGTCGATGTGCGACGAAACCTTTGAAAACTGACAGGGATGAGACGGATCAATTGTTTATTGGGAGTTTTGCTGTGCATTTTCGGCGCGCAGCAGGCGTTCGGGTTCGCCCGGCCGGAGAAGGAGTATCGGATTTTCCAGTTTCCGCGGACGGCTATTCCGCGTATCGACGGCGATTTTTCGGATTGGGACATGGTGCCCGATTCCTATGCGATTGGATTGTCGGAGTTGTACGATACGCATGGCGGACGCGGTGAGAACCTCGATCCGAAGGAGTTCGACTTGACCGTCAAGGTCGGTTGGGTGAACGGGGAGAACCGGCTCTATTTCTATGTGGAGGCTTACGACGATAGCTGGGACTTTACCGATCCGGGTTTGCGGCAGGATATTTTCGAATTGGTGGTCGACGGCGACGCGTCCGGCGGTCCGTTTATCAAGGAAGACAACGGCAATATCAACAAGCTGCCGGTTGCTGACCTGCATTTCAAGGGACATGGCGCCCATGCGCAGAATTACCACATTTTCACGCCGGTGCAGCACGGGAAAGACTGGGCGATGGTATGGGGTTCTACGCCGTGGATCAAGGATTTCCCGTATGCCAACGTCGCGTACGACTATGATTTCGGGCCGGGTGAATCCGGTGTGCTGAAAATGGAGTTCTGGATCACGCCGTTCGATTACGCGGCGGTCGAAGGGCCCGGTCGTTCGGTCGTTTCGCAGTTGACCGAGAACGAGTTGATCGGAATGTCGTGGTGTATGATCGATTTCGATGTGGATCGGCCGAAAGCCGATCCGGTGATGTGTCTGTCGCACGATTTCCGGATGATCCGCGACGCTTCGTTCCTAAACGCTTTCCGGCTGATGCCGCTGGAAGAGACGCTGCGGCCGAAAATCGCTGCCGACTGGGCGTTTACCGAAGTCGACCGCGACCGGCGGATCGTGCTGTTCGAAGATCGTTCGACCGGAGAGATCGCCCGCCGGGAGTGGGACTTCGGCGATGGAACGAAATCCTCCGAGGAATATCCGCTGCACCGTTATGCCAAAGCCGGCGAATGGACGGTGACGCTGACCGTCGAAGGCCCGGACGGGCAAGACCGCCGCATCAAGGTGTGGGAGGTGGTGACTCGGTAAGGGCAGATTGCCGTACTATTCTATTGATAAACGGATCGGGGAAGTTCATCGAACTTCCCCGATCCGTTTATTTGAATATTTTTATTCAATTAGCTGATTTTGCCTTGATTATCGTTTGGAAGCGTCGCGCCGTGTTTTCTGCGGGCGCAATTGCAAAACCGGCATCGCCGTAAACCTGTATGTGACGCGAGGATTGGACATAGGATGGTTCAATATCGCTTGTTTCGAAGCAGTAAATGCAGCTCTTTGCGGCCGGTATTCGCATCGGTCTGTTCCTGTCGGATTTCGAAACCTTCCCGGAGGTAAAAGCGTACGGCCCGTTTGTTTTCGGCGTATACGCTCAGTTCCAGCGTCGGATATTGCGCTGCGGCCCATTGCAGCAGGCGGCGTCCGATACCTTGTCCCTGCCGGTCGGGATGGACGAATAGGGCCGCGACATAGTTTTCGACCAGCGAGACGAATCCGCAGACGCTTTCCGCCGATTCGTCCTGGTAGACGAACGTGCGGGAGTCGGGCAGGTAACGGGTTCTCATTTCGTCCAACTTCCCTTCCCAATAGCTGCGCGGCACGAAGTCGTGTGCCGCGACGGAGCTTCGCAGCCATATTTCTAGTACGGTGTCCGTATCTTCCGGTTCGAGCGGTCGTATCATGTTGCGGGAAAATGAAAAAGGTGTTCAACATGCTTTGTTGGACACCTTTTTTGTATAAATTCATAAAACGTCCGGCGAAACCGGCCGATGCCGCCGCCGGATCGGAAACGTCTATTTTGCAGAGTCCGTCGTCTGTGCCGGAGCGGCTGCGTCCTGTCCGGCTGCCGGCAATGCCTGCGGCATCAGGTTTTCGTTGCTTTCCAGCGATTGTTCCAGCGCTCTTTCGACGCCGCTTTTGCTCGACGAAATGCTGGCCGACGGCATGGTCATCGTTGCGATCAGGCTCAGTACTACGATGGAAATAGCCAGCCCCCAGGTGAATTTTTCGAGAAAGTCGGCGGTCTGACGCACGCCCATGACCTGATTCGATGCTCCGAAATTGGCAGCCATGCCGCTTTTGGGGTTCTGAGCCAAAACGGCAAGAATTAACAGGATGCTTGCTATCAGGATCAATACGATGCAGAAAATATACATTACTAATATGGGTTTAAACGTTTATAATTGGTCAGTTAATCGGATTCGCTGTCGCCGAGCCCGGTAAGAATCTCGGCAAAATAAACACTTTTTTCCGGATATAGCAAACTTAATCTGGTATAAATTTCTCTGGCTTTGGAATAAAATCCCTGTTTTGCATAGATTTCGGCCAGTTCTTCAGAAATCAGGTCGGGGTCTTCGGTGACGGATTCCCGGGACAGATCCTCCCCGGGGAGCGTTCCCGTCGCCGGGGAACGGCGGGAAGGGGTTTCCTGCAGGAATTTTTCGATGACTTCGAACGGGTCCCGCGTAGCTGCCGTTTCGTTTTTTTTCAGTAAAAAATCCGGCAACGGCCGGAACTGTTGTCGCAACCGGAGAGCAGGCGTGATCGTTCCTCCCCGTTGCCATAGAAGCAGTTGCGCGGCGACGAACCACGGGTAGCGGCCGGCCGCCTCTTCGGGCGGATCGCAAAGGAGCGGAGCGGTTCGGGATGCCGTTTCGTCGTTCATCTGCAGGCGGATTACTGCCAATTCGATACGGCAGCGTTGAAAATATCTTCTACCAACTGATCCACGATTTCCGGAATCAGTGTAGGTTCGACTTCCTGCAACAGTTTGCTGCTCTCGTAGGTGGAGAAAGCCGAAAAAGTTTTGTCGAAGTTCAGGGACGGGTCGACAGCGTTGGTGAACCGTACCCGTACGGTGATCGTCAGGTTATTGAGTACTGCGTACTCATCCCCGGAAATGGCCGCCGGCGTCGACGCGTAATTCGTGATTTCGCCTTCGAAATTCAGGTCGCCGTTTTCGGGCACCTGGATCAGTTTCGTCTGGCGCGCGAAACGTTCCTGCAGCGCATCCGTTAGCGTCGAGCTGAGGATCGGGGCAACCAACAGCGCATTGTTCGGGAAGCGGGCGATGCTGATCGTTTTCATTTCGGGCGACAGCGAAGCCCCCGAAAAGGAGTAACTCACGCTGCACGTACCCAACAGTAGCGGGCATACGAGCAGGATGATGTATTTCAGTCTGTTTTTCATGGCGTTTTCCATTTCCCTGCCGGCCATTTCCGGGATTACGGGATTTCGTCGATTCCTAATTCTTTGATTTTCCGGTACAGCGTGCGTTCCGAGATGAATAGTTCGCGGGCCGCGTCTCTGCGTTTCCCATTATGACGTTTCAAAGCCCGGATTATTGCCTCTTTCTGCGCTTTTTCTTTGGTCATCTCTTCCTTCGGGCCGTCGTCCACGACCTCTTCGGTGTCGGTGTAAAGCGCCTCGGCAGCCGGAGATTTAACGGCCGGTGCGATCGGGTAGCTGCCGCGAGGCAGCAACCCGGCGATATCGCTTTTGGGAGCGTCGTACGATTTCTCGGCCAGTAGTTCGGCGACCATTCGTTTCATTTCGCTCATGTCGCTGCGCAGATCGAACAGAATTTTGTACAGTAGTTCTCTTTCGGTATTCACCTCGCTGGCCGGGGCGCTGCCGCTCATGACCATCGGAATGGTGTTCGGCGCGGAATCCGGCAGGTATTTTTTGATGATCTCGCCGGTAATCAGACGGGTTTCCTCGACGGCGGAGATCTGTTCCGCCACGTTTTTCAGTTGCCGGATGTTGCCGGGCCAGCGGTAGTTCTCGAGCAGGTGCCGCGCCTCGTCGTCGAGGGTGATGACGGGCATCCGGTATTGCGTGGCAATATCCGTGGCGAACTTCCTGAATAGTAGCGTGATGTCTCCTTTGCGCTCCCTGAGCGGCGGGATGGTGATGGGCACCGTGTTCAGCCGGTAGTACAGGTCTTCCCGAAAGCGTCCGTTGGAGACCGCTTCGCGCAGGTTGATGTTGGTCGCGGCGACTACCCGCACATTGGTCTTGGCGGACTTCGACGCTCCCACCCGCATAAATTCGCCGGTTTGCAGTACCCGGAGCAGGCGCACCTGGGTCGTATGCGGCAGTTCCGCCACTTCGTCCAGGAAAATGGTTCCTCCGTCGGCTTCCTCGAAGTAGCCTTTCCTGCTTTCGGTAGCTCCGGTGAAGGCTCCCTTTTCGTGGCCGAAAAGTTCCGAATCGATCGTGCCTTCCGGAATGGCTCCGCAGTTCACGGCAATGTAGTTTCCGTGTTTGCGGGCGCTGTTCGCATGAATGATCTGCGGAAAGAACTCCTTGCCTACCCCGCTTTCGCCGGTCACCAGTACCGAAAGATCGGTCGAAGCGACCCGCAGGGCTATTTCGAGGGCGCAGTTCAGACTTTCGTCGTTACCGATGATCCCGAAACGTTGTTTTATGGTCGTTAACTCCATTTTCGTTTAAGTAAGTAGCCTGTGCCGGAGTCCGGAAAGGAGTGCCGGCGCAGGTGTTTTTCGTACGGACTAATCGTTGTCCGGAGCGGGCGCGCTTTGTACGGTCGCGGTATCGGTCTGTGCAGGCAGGATGATCGACTGGATGTCGGGGCCTTCGCGACTTACCAGAAAACCGAAGATCATCACGGCGAGCGCGATGATGGCGGTGATGATCGCGATGACGATAAAACCGTCCGCTTTCGATCTCTTTTGAACCGGTCGTCCGGGCTGCTGCGGCCTGCGCGGATAACCGGGCTGTTGCGGCCTCTGGTTCATCGGAGGCCGGTTGCCTGCGTTCGGCATCGGCGGTTGATAGGGCTGTTGCGGAGCGCGGTTGGGAACTTGCTGCGCCGGCGGCGTCTGCCGAACCGGATTGCCCGGATGCGGCGGCGTCTGTTGTTGTACGGGACGTTGTTGCGTCGGCTGCGGCACGGACCGTCTGGGCGGGATGTCGGATTGAGGTTGCGGCGCGGCAGCCGTCCGTTGCTCTGTCGCCGGCTTCTGCGGGACGGCCGGTTGCGGTTTTTCGACCGGAGGGACGGTCGTAGGCGCCGGGCGCTGTTGCCGTGCTGCTGTCGGAGGCGAGGGTACGGGTGCGGCGGCAACCGGAGGGGGCGCAGGGATAGCCTGCGCTGCCTTTTGTCCGGAATCCAGGTAATAGATGCTGTTCGAATCGATTTTCAGGGTTCCGATACCTTCTATAATATAAGCGCCGCGCGCGGCGATGTTCTTTTTGATTTCGGCGGTAAATTCCTCGATCGCAGCCTGTGCGTCGCCCGGATTCAGGCCGTATGCCGAACCGATCAGTTGGATCAGCACCCCGTCGTCTTTTTTCAGGAACGGAACGAATGCAACGGTTCCGTCGTCCTTGTGGAGGAACGCGCCGAACTGAGGAACGACCAGTCTCTTGTTGGTTTTCAGGTAGTCCGCTATAATTTTGTTGACCATGGCTCGCAGTCGTTAGATTTGATTTCCAAAAATAGGGCTTTTTCGGAATAGAAACAACTCCCGGACGTATTTTCATTCGTTCGGGATGGGGATTCGTCGGAAAAAAATAAAAGCGAAAATCAAAATAAATTCGGCCGAGTTGTTGTTTTTGTTGAAAAGAATTGTCTTCTTTGCGTCCTATAAGTTAAATGTAGCTTCGTTACTTCGCAGTTTATCGGATGAAGTAGCGGGGGCGGATTGGTCTTAAACAGGTTGTTTGAAGATGAAGAATAAGTATATCGATCTGATCGAGCAGACGTTCGAATTTCCTCAGGATGAGTTTTCCGTGGTCGACAACGAGCTGAATTTTCACGAAGTGCCGCTGATGGATGTGATCAAACAGTACGGGACGCCGCTGAAGGTGACCTATCTGCCCAAGATCACGTCGCAGATACAACGGGCCAAGCGATTGTTCAATGTGGCGATGGCCAAAGTGGATTACCGGGGGAATTACAACTATTGCTATTGCACGAAAAGTTCCCACTTCTCATTCGTGCTGGAAGAGGCGCTGAAGAACGACATTAACCTCGAAACCTCGTCGGCTTATGACATTCATATCATCGACGCGCTGTACGACGGCGGGATTATCGACAAGAATATCTTTATCATCTGCAACGGTTTCAAGCGTCCGCAGTATGTCGAGAATATTGCGGCGCTGGTCAATAACGGTTTCGAAAATACGATTCCGATCGTCGATAACAAAGAGGAGCTCGATCTGCTGGACGCCGCTATTCACACCGAATGCAAGATCGGTATCCGGATCGCGTCGGAAGAGGAGCCGAAATTTGATTTTTATACTTCGCGTCTCGGTATTCGTTACAACGACATCGTGGAGTATTATAAGACCAAGATCCGCAGCAATAAGAAGTTCAAGCTGAAAATGCTTCACTTCTTTATCAATACCGGGATCAAAGATACGGCTTACTACTGGAACGAACTGAGCAAATGTCTGAGCGTTTACTGCGAGCTGAAAAAAATCTGCCCCGAACTCGATTCGCTGAACATCGGAGGGGGGTTCCCGATCAAAAATTCGCTGGGCTTCAATTATGATTACGAGTACATGACCGAGGAAATCGTCGCTCAGATCAAGAATATATGCAACCTGGCCGAGGTCGAGGAGCCGAACTTGTTTACCGAATTCGGGTCGTTCACGGTGGGCGAAAGCGGCGCGACCCTCTTTTCGATCATCAACCAGAAGCAGCAGAACGACCGGGAGAGCTGGTATATGATCGATAGTTCCTTTATGACCACGCTACCGGATATCTGGGGGATCAACCAGCGGTACATTCTGTTGGCTATCAATAATTGGGACAAGGAGTACCAGCGGGTGTTTCTCGGTGGCCTGACTTGCGACAGCGAGGATTATTACAACGGAGAGTCGCATTCCAACGCGATCTTTCTGCCGAAGCTGAACGGCGGACCGCAATACATCGGGTTTTTCCATACCGGAGCTTACCAGGAGTCGCTGGGCGGGTTCGGCGGAATCCAGCATTGCCTGATTCCGGCTCCGAAGCACATTATCATCGACCGCGAAAAGGGCGATAACGAGTATTATACCCGCCTGTTCGCCAAGGAGCAGAGTTACCGTTCGATGATGCGGATATTAGGGTATTAGCCGTCCTGGCGCATACGGGGTCAAAAGCAGGAGTCCGGTGCGCCTCTTTGTCCCGGAGAGGCGCTTCTGCGGGTCATCATCGAGATAAAACGATATGAATCATTTTTGAAAGGACGCAGAAATATACCTCGATGCCGATCGTTAGTTAATTTTTCCAACCGCTTTCTGATACTCCAGCCATCTCAGATAGCAGTTTATCCGTGCTTCCACCTGTGTCTGCATGGCTTGTTGCCACAAGGTCTGCGCTTCAAGATAGTCGGACAGCGTTTCCACGCCTTTCTCATATTGCAGTCGGCTCGCACGCAGGTTCTCCTCCGCTGAGACAACGGACGATTCCGCTAACCTCTTTTCAAGGAATGCTTCGTCAAGGTTGTTGAACGACTGGGTCATCTCAAGCGTAAGCCGTTCGTTAGTATCTTCGCGTTCGGCTTGAACCTGTGTGTATTGCGCCTTGGCTGATTTGATCTTGTTGGTGCGGTGTCCGAAATCGAAAATAGGTATGGAGACTTGCACGCCGACAAGAAAGTTCCAACTGTCGAGCAGTTTTCTCCCATTTAGCTCAATGCCGTTCAAGTAGCCGTATTGACCGACCAATCCCACTTGTGGCAGATGCTCGCTTCTTGCTACGGCGATTTTCTGTTTAGCCAATTCGTTTTGCTGTTCAAGCATCAAGTATTCGGGACGGTTGGATATGCCGTCGTCCTGCATATGACCGGCATTCGTTTCAGGTAAAGAGCTATCTGTTTCTATCTTGTCCGTCAATGGGCGACCTATGTAGTGGCACAGATTCATCATGGCAAGTCGATGCCCGTTTTCCGCACGGCGCAAGTCCAGTTCGCTTTCATTCAACTTTACTTTCACTTTCAGCACGTCGTTCTGCGATTTCATACCATGCTTGCGGGCACTTTCCACGGTACGCATCAGTTCCGTCAATAGCTCATTATAGGACTCCGCAACCTGCACCAGTTCTTTGGCGCGCACCACTCCGGCGTATGCACGTGACGTTTCCACGACCACTTCCGATTCCGTCAGTCTTTTGTTCTGCCGGGCTATTTCATCGCCGATCTTTGCCATGCGGTAGCTTGTCCGTATTTTCCCGCCCATGTAAACGGGCTGTTCCACTTTGACACCTCCGCTGTATATCCAGCCGAGGTCGTATGCAAGGTCGATGCCCGGAAACAAGGCAGACTGTCCTGTAGGGATTCCATCCGCACCTAATACAGGCAGTTGTCCCATACCGCTTGAATAGGAACCGTCGGCAGTAGAATAAAGAGCGTTTCCTGTCAATGATAATGACGGGAGAAACAGAGCCTTGGTACTGCGCTTTTCAAACAGGGAAGCCTGTAATTGCTGCTCGGAGACTTCCATCCTTTTATTGTTTTCTTTTGCCAACCGGATGCATTCATCCAGTGTCAGAACCGTTTGCGAATAGCATGCAAACGGTAATACGGCGAATATGTATATAAATAATCGTTTCATTTTATCTTGATTTTGAAGAACATGGCGTAAAGGATAGGCACAAAGAACAGCGTAGCCAGTGTGGAGAAGAGCAAGCCGCCCATGATGGTAGCAGCCATAGAGCCGAACATAGCGTCGCTCAACAGCGGTATCATGCCGAGAATGGTAGTAAGCGAAGCCATCATCACAGGACGCAAACGGCTTTCCGAACTGGATACAAGAGCTTCGGCCGGCGCGATGCCGGCACTTATCTGTTCCCCGATTTCATCCATCAGCACGATGCAATTTTTCATCATCATGCCGACCAGTCCCAATGCCCCGACAATGGCGCAGAACGTGAATGACTGTCCGCTTAGAAGCATGGCTCCGACGATACCGATGGCAAGCAATGGAACGCAGCAAAGTATGATTGCAGGCTTGCGGTAATCCTTGAACAGCATGATAAGGATGGCAATCATCAGGACGATACCCAACGGCACGTTTTTGAACAAGTAGTGCATGGTTTGCGTACTGGCATCTTTTTCGCCTTTCCATTGTAGTTGGTATCCTTCGGGAAGTTTTATCTGTTCGATCCTTTCGGCAATGGTTGCGCGTGCCTTTTCTGTTTCAATGCCAGGCGAAGGCGAACACATGACTGTCTGGGCACGCTGTCCATTGTAACGCGGAACGATGGGGTCTTCCCATTCCATGCTAATCCCCTTGCCGATTTGCTTCAACGGTGTCGTCTGCATGATCGATTCGATGAGGTCACTGCGGTCTGCCGTTCCTGATTTTATTTTCAGCAAAGCTTCTTCATCCAACACGCTGCTTATATTGGGCATCATTGAGAACAAAGGAACATTCTCCAGATTGTCCATTTTCTCTCCGTCCTCTCCTGTACATTTCAGATAAATCGTGTTCTTGTGTATGCCGTCATAGAAATTGCCAACGGGTATGCCTCCGGCTGCTGTCAGTACGGAAGTGGAAATATCTTGCCTGCTCAACCCGGAGCGGCGTGCGGACGATTGGTCGTAGTCTATCGTCAATAACGGCATGGACGGTTCCCAGTCTGTCGTGACCAAGCAGACTTCGGGGGTCTGTTCCATAATCATGCGTGCGGAATCCGCTAACGCATGGAGTACGGCAGGGTCGGGTCCTGTGAACAGGGCCTCGATGGGATACTTCTTGTACATGATGTTGTACTGTTTCAACTTGACGTAGGCATCGGGATACCGCTTCAGAAGTTCCCGTTGAATTTCATCCATGTTTTCCACCAGCGCGTCGGGGGACTCGAAGTCGATAATCAGTTCGCCGTACGACAATGAGGGCGTGGCGATGCTGCGTACCAGATTGTAACGGGCGGGCGTACCGCCGATGGCGGTCGTTACGTTGCGTATCTCCGGGCGGCTTTTCAAATAAACCCTGATTTCTTCCAACTCGCTCGCCACCTGTGTGGAGTTCGTACCTTCCGGCAGTTTGTATTCCATATAGAGCTGGTCGTACACCATGTCAGGGAAAAAGCCGTGGCGCATGAACCGATAGCCGTATGCGCTTAACAGGACGAGCGCGACCGCGATGAGCACAGAGGATACGCGATGACGCAGCCCGAAATTCAAGGCTGCACGCAGCCAGTCATATACCCGACCGTTGTATAACGATTCCTCTTTTTTGCCGGGCGCGTCGGCTTTCAGCCAACCGTTTGCCATCAAAGGCACATGCACGAGTGCCAGTATCCAACTCAACAACAACGACACGGCAAGGACGATGAACAGGTCTCTCACGTATACGCCCGCCGTATCGGGAGAAAGGAAGACGGGCAGGAAGGCAAGGATGGCAATCAAAGTTGCCCCCAGAAGCGGCATGGCCGTCCTTTTACCTATGGAAGTCATCGCTTCCATGTGCGGCTTGCCCCGTTTCAGGTCTATCAGGATGCCGTCAATTATCACGATGGCATTGTCTACCAGCATTCCCATTGCGAGAATAAAAGCAGCCAGCGATACCCGTTGCATGGAACCGTCCATCATGCCCAATAACAAGAATGAGCCGATAACCGTGACAATAAGGCTCGTGCCTATGATAACACCGCTTTTGAAGCCCATGACGAGCATCAATATCGCCACGACGATAACGACCGATTCTATCAGGTTGATGAAGAAAGTGGCAAGGGCATCTGTCACTCGTTCCGGCTGGTAGAACACGCGATGGTATTCTACTCCTGCCGGGAAATGCTCCGCTTTCAATTCCTCAAGCCGCCGTTCAACTTGTTTGCCTACTTTCACGATGTCCGTACCCGAAGCGGCGGCAACGGCAATGCCCAAAGACGGCTCGCCGTTATAAGCCATCGAGTTGCGTACCGGAGTGACATAGTCATTACCTACTTTGGCAATATCTCCCAAGCGGAGTTGGTCATCCTCATGGCCCTGTATAATCATATTGCGAATTTGCTCTACCTTGCGGAATTTGTCATTGACAGTCACGCGCACGCGTTTTGGCCCGTTGTCGTAATATCCGGTATAATAGATGCCATTCTGCCCTTGCAGCGTGGTGAGTACCTCCGCAGGCGAAACGCCCAATGTCGCCATACGTTCAGGCAGCATCTCAATGTTGATGCACTCCTCTCGTTCTCCGTATATAGTGACACGTCCCACGTCTTCAATGTTTGTCAACTCCCGCTGGATCAATCGGGCATAGTCGGATAGTTTGCGCTCGTCCGTTCCGTCACCGGTCAGGGCGTAGAACATGCCGTATACCAATCCGAAATCGTCTTGCACCTTGACCGACGTGCCTTCCGGAAGTCCGGCTCCGGCATCGGAAACTTTGCGCCGCAACATGTCCCAGCACTGCTCGATTTCGTTTTCCGGAACCGTGGTCTTCATTTCGACCTGGAGGATGGTTAAATCATTATACGACCAACTGCATACGTTGTTCACTTCACCGATGGTGCGTATGTTTTTTTCCAACGGTTCGGTGACTTCCATTTCCATCTCGTGTGCGGAAGCTCCGGGCCGGGTCGCCACGACCATCGCCATTTTCACCTTGATTTCCGGATCTTCCAGCTTGCTCATGTCGTATGCGGAATAGAGCCCGCCGACCAGCAAGACGACAATAAGAAAATAAACCAGTTTCTTGTTGTCGAAAGCCCATTTTCCTACATCCATCACAATAAGCCTCCTACATTCGTTTCAGATTCATCAGCCATAGGCTTTACCTTTTGGCTGTCCGTCAGTTTATGTACTCCAGCAGTCACGACAAGTTCCCCATCAGAAAGCCCTTGTGCAATGATTGCCTTGCCATTGGTATGGAGTTGCTTGACGGATACGGCACGTAATCTTATCACTCCGTCCTTCTTATTATAAACCCAGACGCAACTTTTCCCGTCTTTCTTGAATAATGCGGAAGACGGTATTTCCGTCTTCCCGCTCGCGGTATCGCTTATCACCATATCTACCATCGTATTCATTCCGGGCGAAGGCTGGGGCGACATGTCCTGCGGAATGGAAAGACGTACTGTGTACAATTGATTGGCATTGGCTTTCGGTGCTATGCTAATCAAGCGGAGCGGGACTTTCTGGTTCGGCATGAAATCAAATGAAGCATAGAACGATTCCATTTTGTTGCGATGAATATAAGTAGACGCCGGGATATTGATTTCTATTTCTTGCTTACCCCCTGATACAATCGTGACAATAGGCATACCTGCTGCCACGACCGTTGGCGGATCAAACAAGCGTTTCTGAACATACCCATTGAAAGGAGCATATATTTTTGTGTCAGCTAATTGGTTTTGGGCATTTTCATATTTTGCGGCAATCTGCTGTAAGCCAAATCGTGCCTTGTCATATGCATCGGCTGTGCTTACGCTGTCCGCATAGAGTGCTATTACACGTTCGGCTTCCGATTTTACGTTCATATACTCCGCCTTGATAGCGTCCAGTTGCACTTGATAATCACGCGGGTCTATTTCCGCTACAAGCTGACCTTTGCTTACCCTGCTGCCTTCCTCGACATAGACGTTCATCAATGTTCCACTGATCTTGAAAGCCATGTTCACTTCTTCCGCAGCCTTCACACGTCCGGGAAATTCTTGAACCGATGTAGCACCGGCGTTTTCAACCATGAAGAGCCGGACATTTGCCGTGTCCGTTTCCTCCGTCTGCTTACTGTGGCACGAGCTGTTCAGCAATAACAGTCCCATGAACAGACATGTTATAACATAATTTTTTCTCATATATGAATTGTCCTTAATTGCGGCTATAAAATTATGCAAATCAAAAATGGCGCGCAAGAGCAAAATTGAGCGAAAATTGTATGATATGTTCGATTTACGGAAGATTCATAGCGAAATATGAGTTTGTTTTGTTTGTTTTTTTATCTTTGCCGAGGTTTAGATATACAAAATAAATGAGTACAATTGAAGATTCCAATATCGAGTTATTCGATATAGACAGCAAAAATATAAAGCAAAGAAATCCTTTCAGCTATCTTAATCAAAATGGATTTCTGCTTTGTAAAAGAGGAAAAATTTCTCTTATAATGGACGAACGGCTATACAATGTGGAAAAAGGCGATTTGTACATATATCCGGCATTCTCGCTGACGCAAATCCATAGTGTCAGCGATGACCTACAGGGAGTGGCGGGAACGGCGGATTTCAATTTCATATTTTCCTCGCTCGATTCCATATCCGACACTCAAAGTCATATTTATATACGTTTCCATCCTCTTGTTTCTTTGACGGTTGAACAATTGCAACGTATAGAGGAAATCATTTGGTTTGTCCGTAAAAGGAAAAATATCCAGACCCAATTGGGGACACAAATCGTGTTATCGCTTGTTCAAGCCTTTTGTTACGAAGTGATAGATGCCTATATAACCAACAAATCGATGCAGTCTATGAAGCAGACTCGCAAGGACAAGACTTTCCAGAACTTTCTCGTTTCACTGTATCAGAATTTCCATATTCACAGAAATGTACAGTTTTATGCAAAGCAACAAGGCCTTACGCCCCGCTATTTCACGACATTAATTCATAAGGTATCGGGCAAGACACCATCTCAATGGATTACGACGTTCGTCATCATAGAAGCCAAACGTTTATTGTCCAATCCTAAGATAAGCATCAAGGAAACATCATGCAAATTACATTTTACCGACCAGTCTTTTTTCGGGCGCTATTTTAAGTTGTATGCAGGCTGTTCTCCGTCTGAATATAAAAACGCTACATTTAAGAGGAATTGTAGTATGGATTTGTAGATGTCCAAATATAAACCGATAGGTACAAGAAACAAGAATTTGCCGGCAAGAGTATTCAGCGAATGAGAATGACAACGGGCAGGTTTCGACGCCTGCCCGTTTCTTTGTTCGGTTCAGTTCAGAAGCCTGTCCTTTCGGTTTTGAGGAACAGCTCGAAGTCGGTGATGAATGCGGGAGCAAGCTCTTCCAAGGCAATGGCGCTGACTTTATAGCGTTCTTCGATGGAACTCCGCGAGGTGTTTATACACGGTGCAGTATTTCCAATAACTGTGCAGACTTTTGAGCTTGCCCGCCTGCTTCTGGTAATCCTCGTTGTGCTGACGGAATATCGCTAACAAGGTTTCATGGTTCATACCTAACGTCGAAAATCCTTTATCCGAACCGAAGTAGCGGGATAGTAATGCAACTCCGATCTCACTTGGCTTTTCAAAGGTTTCGCTTGGCTTCTTTGTCCTCGCAGTCTGTGTTTTCTCTAAACCCTTTGTTTACAACCTTCTTGCCTCTTTCAGCCTACTATCTCGTTTTTTTCCGTACCTTTGTCCTAAATCACTAACCCGTTTGTATGCAGATTTTCCGAAAAGTTCTGGTCGTTTTTTTATTGCTGGGAACCGCCGCTGCCTTGCAGGCGCAGGAACTTTCTTCGCGGCAAACCGCAACGAACGATTCTCTGAAATTGCGAAGGGATGAAAAAGGAGGAGTCGCCGGTATGGCCGATCCGCAGAAAACTTCGGCGTCTTTCCCGTCCGTCAAGCAACTAACCGGATCGTTCCAGCAAGAGTCGGCGTCCGATATCGATGCGTTTCAGGATACCGTCTCCCGTCACAAAAAGAATTTCATCGCCCGCATCATCGATTATTACGGCCGGTCGAACGTGGACCGCACCTTCGAAAAGAAACTCGACTGGAGCATAGCGCCCGGTCCGAATTATTCGTCGGACGTGGGTTTCGGTATCGGATTCCTGATAGCCGGCCTGTATCGGCTGGATCGAACGGATTCGACGACGATGCCTTCCAATTTTGCCGTTTACGGAAACGTAACGACCCAGAAGTTCGCCTTGCTGCGTGTCAGCGGCACCAATATTTTCAAGCAGAATCGTTATCGTGTCTCTTATTCCGGGGCGATGGTCTATTTTCCCGGCGCTTTTTACGGCGTGGGTTACGACGCCGGAAAAGTGGGATACGTGCAGGAGCTGACCACGACGATGTATAAAGTCCGTGCGAGCGGCGGCGTTCGGATCGCGCCGAAGGCTTACGCCGGGATGACTTTCAGTCTGGACTATACGGGAGCCAAATCGAAAAAGTCCTCCGCTACCGAACGGTCGTTCCTCTATTACGAATCGGTGGTGGATAAGGTGCTCCAGGAGTCGGGCGGTACGATCGGCGGGGCGCAGGAGGCTTACGACCGTCTCGACGCGCAGGAAAAAGCGGTTTTCAACGGTTATTCCTACGGAGACGGGAAACGGTTGTACGATGCGTGGCGCAACGGTTATTACGATCCCGCGAAAGCCGATCCGTTCGACAACTATGTCGGATCGACCGGCGAAAATCCCAATGCGATGAATGTCGGTTTGGGGGCCTTCTTGCAATACGATTCGCGCGATGTGCTGACCAGTCCGTACAAAGGTATTTTCTTTAATCTGGATATCAAATATTTCCCGAGATGGCTCGGCAATTCGCTGCATACGTTCGGGAAGATACAGGTTACCTTCGACTGGTATCGGAAAACGTGGAAAGGGTGCGTGTTGGCTTACGACCTTTACGGGAATTTTACGATGGGAGTGCCGTCCTGGCACATGTATTCGTCGCTGGGCGGCATGGAGCGCATGCGCGGTTATTACGAAGGGCGCTACCGCGACCGGAACTGCGTGATGACGCAGGTCGAATTGCGCCAGCGGGTTTACCGTCGCCACGGGGTGGCCGCGTGGATCGGTGCGGGTAACGTTTGGGGCGTCGATTCTTTTGCCTGGAATCATACGCTTTGCAGTTTCGGCGTCGGTTACCGTTTCGAATTTAAAAAGCGGATGAACATCCGGTTGGATTACGGTTGGGGCGCGCACGGCAATCCGAATTTCCACTGGGATAAAAAAAGGTGTACGGCTTTCCTGTTTACCGCATCGGAAGCATTCTGATCCGGCGGAATATGCGCGGGCGAGATTCGTAAATACGATCCCCGGGAAACGGAATCCTGTTTCCCGGGGATCGTCGGTATTGCGGCGCGGCGCGCCCGGCGGGACGACCGGTTTCCGTCTACGGAACGGAGTTATCGGCCCGCGTCTTTTTCCATTTCGGCAGTCAGCTTGGCTTTCCATTCGTCCGGCATTTCGAAAGAGTGCTGCTCGTCGAAATTGTAAGCCACCATGACGGCCGTGCATTCGGTCTTGATCTGTTCAGTCTCGGAGTTGATGAGCTGGTGGTGCAGCGTGAAGCTTTTGTTACCCACCCGGATGATTCGGGTGCGTACGGCGATCGGCTCGTCGCGGCGGGTCTGGACGAGGTAGTTCGTCTGGCTTGCAACGATGATCAGTCCGGCCGTTTTCCAGTACGGAGTCAGGCCGAGCACCTGCTTGTAAAAGTCGCACTTCCCGAGGTCGAAATAGTGCTGTTGATTGACGTTGTTGACGTGCCCCAGTACGTCGATGTCGGCGAAGCGCATTTGTATTTGTGTCTCTATCATAGGCTTTATGGTCTGATGATTTCAATTTCTCCGTTCACGCCGACCTTGACGATCGACGATGCTTTTCCGGTGGGACGACCTTCCCACGCGCGGTCGATCACCAGATCGACGCCGTCGACGATCTCCTTTGCGATTTCGCTGAACGACATTGGGGACGGTTTGCCCGAAATATTGGCCGAAGTAGAAACGAGCGGTCGATTCAGTTTGTGAATCAGTTTGTTGCAAAATTCGTGATCCGGAATACGGATTCCCAGCGTCCCTTCGTCCGGAATCAGATTCGGGGCGACGGCGCAGGCTCCGGGCAGGATCAGCGTCAGCGGTTTGTCGGCTACTTCGTACAACTGCCACGCCACTTCGGGCACTTTTTGGATGTATAGCGATACTTTGTCGATCTGGTCGAGCAGTACGAGCATACTCTTTTTGTTGACGCTCTGTTTGAGGTCGTAGATGCGCGCGACTGCCTGTTCGTTGGTCGCGTCGCATCCGATCCCCCAGACCGTATCGGTCGGATAGAGGATGACCCCCCCCCTTCGGAGGACTTCCAGCGCCTGATAAATCGGATCTTCAGCCATGTTTTACATAATTTGGAATCGCACAAAAGTACGCTTTTTTTTGTCTATTTTTAAAAAAGAGTATAGCTTTGTACCTCTAAAAAATGAAAACGAACAAAACATATTATGGGAAGAGCATTTGAGTATCGAAAAGCACGCAAACTGAAAAGATGGGGCAACATGGCCCGTACTTTTACCAAACTGGGAAAGGAAATCGCGATTGCCGTGAAGGCCGGAGGGCCTGATCCGGCGGGTAATACCCACCTCAGAGTGCTGATTCAGAATGCAAAAGCCGCCAATATGCCGAAAGAGAACGTCGAACGCGCGATCAAACGGGCCACGTCGAAAGAGATGGGCGACTACAAAGAGATGGTGTACGAAGGATACGCTCCGTTCGGGATCGCGATGATTGTCGAGACGGCGACCGACAATACGACGCGTACCGTAGCCAACGTTCGCAGTTATTTCAACAAGCTCGGCGGTTCGCTCGGGACTTCGGGATCGGTGTCGTTTATGTTCGATCACAAGTGCGTTTTCAAAACTCCGGTGAAAGAAGGGATGGATATCGAAGAGCTGGAACTCGAACTGATCGATTGCGGCGTGGACGAGGTGTTCGTCGATGGTGAGGAAGTGGTGATCTACGGGGCGTTCGAATCGTACGGAGCCATTCAGAAGTACCTGGAGGATAACGGTTACGAGATTATCAGCGGGGAGTTCGAGCGAATCCCGACCGACACGAAGGAGGTGACCGAGGAGCAGCGCGCTACGGTCGAGAAACTGATCGAGAAACTGGAAGAGGACGAAGATGTGGCGAATGTTTACCACAATATGAAAGAGGCCGAAGGCGGCGAGGAGGAGTAGCTTTCCGGTTTTGGCGAAAGAGACGACGAAAAACGGTCGCGGATCGAAATCCGCGACCGTTTTTTGTTGTGATTTTCAGTTTTTATGACCAACTTGCGGCAACCGGAGGATTTTCGCTTTTACGGATTTTTTGGAAGAAGTGCTACTCCGGTATTAACGGATCATACGATGAGGATGTCGAAAATAATCTCTTGTCTGGCGATGCTTTCGGTGACGGTATGCGCTTGCAGCCCTTTACAGGGAGAGAATGTGAAAGAGGTGGATATTTGCGTTTACGGCGGAACCTCGGCCGGCGTCATAGCCGCCTATACGGCCCGGCAGGCCGGGAAGAGCGTTCTGCTGATCGAGCCGGGGCGTCATCTGGGCGGAATGAGTTCCGGAGGGCTGGGATATACCGATATCGGGAACAAATACGTCATCCGGGGCCTGGCGCTCGATTTCTACCGTCGGCTGGGCCGGCATTACGGCAAGCTCGAACAATGGATTTTCGAACCGAAAGAAGCGGAAGCCGTTTTCAACGAGTACATCCGCCGGGCGGATGTGGAGGTGTGGTACGACAGCCGGATCGTCCGGGCGGCCAACCGGGGCGGAGTGATCCGGAATATCACGCTCGAAAACTCCGTTTCGCCGCGGTCGTCGCCCCGTAGAACGGTACGCGCAAAGGTATTTATTGATTGCAGTTACGAAGGGGATCTGATGGCGCGCGCCGGGGTTTCCTACACCGTCGGTCGGGAAGGTAATGAACGGTACGGCGAAACCTACAACGGGGCGCAGCGGATGAACGGCCACCAGTTTCCCGACGGGATCGACCCGTATATCGTCAGAGGGGACAGCGCCAGCGGATTGCTGTACGGCATCAATCCCGATCCGATCCTGCCCGACGGGACGGGGAACAAAAAAGTGCAGGCCTATAATTTCCGCATCGCGCTTACCGATCGTCCGGAGAACCGGGTTGAAATCACCCGCCCGGACAACTACGATCCGCAGCGGTACGAGTTGCTGGTACGGTTGAAGGAGAAGCTTCCGTGGAAAACGCCTTACGATGTTTTTATCTGGAGCAGAATGCCGAACGGCAAGACGGATATCAATAATTCCGGCGGTTTTTCGACCGACGTGATCGGTGAAAACTGGAACTATCCGGAAGCGGATTACCCGGAGCGCGAACGGATTCGAAAATTCCACGAGGACTACACGAAAGGGCTTCTCTATTTTATCGGACACGATCCGCGCGTCCCCGACTCCATCCGTAGGGAGATGCTGCGGTGGGGATACCCGAAGGACGAATATACGGATAACGGGCACTGGACGCACCAGATGTACGTACGCGAAGCGCGGCGTATGATCGGCCCCGTCGTGATGACCCAGCACCATTGTTTGGGCGAGGAGACGGTGACCGACGGCATCGGCTGGGCCGCCTATACGATGGATTCGCACAATTGCGACCGCCACGTCGTGAACGGCATGGTCAAGAACGAGGGTAATGTCGAGATCGGAGGGTTCGGCCCCTACCCCGTTTCGTACCGGGCCGTTACGCCGCGGGCCGAAGAAGCCCGGAACCTGCTGGTTCCGGTATGTCTGTCCGCATCGCACATCGCTTACGGTTCGATCCGCATGGAGCCGGTATTCATGGTGTTGGCGCAGTCGTCGGCCATAGCGGCCTGTCAGGCGATCGACCGGTGCGGAGGCTGCGTGCAGCGTGTCGACGTTGCGGCCGTGATGGATGAATTTGCGGGCAATCCGCTGGCGGATGGTAGCCAGCCCGAACTGTTCGTCGATAACAGCGATGCCGAAAACGTCGTCGTCAGCGGCGATTGGAAAACGGAGAAAAACGCCTGGTCGGCCTACGGGCCGGATTTCCTGTCGGACGATTCGAAGGGGACATTTCCCAAATCGTTGCGATACGTGCCGCGGCTTCCGGCCGGAAACGAATACGACATTTATGTTTACTTCCCGAAAGTGGGCGGAGCGACTACGCATACTTCGATCCGGGTTTTCGACGGGGCGCGGCGGTACGACCGGAGGATCCGGTCGTCGGACGTGGTCGTCGAAGGACAGACCGGCGGCGAATGGGTGCGTATCGGCCGCTATCGGCTGCCCGAAGGTAGGAAAGGGTATGTGGAGATTTCGAACGAAGAGGCGGACGGCATAGTCGTCGCGGATGCCGTATTGTTCATTCCGGCCCGGTCGGAGAACTGATCCCTTGCTTCCTAATAAAAACCGCGGCGCATCTGAAAATAGATGCGCCGCGGTTTTGTTCGCCGGTAAGTTTACGCCAGGCCGTCCTCTTTTTTCTGGCGTTCGTAGGAGCCGATGATCAGCCGGATCGGCTGGTCGTGTCCGAAATAATTCCATACCCAGCCCCAGAATACTTTCAGCTTGCCCTGGATGCCGAGCAGGAACATGATGTGGATCGTCGACCAGACGACCCATGCGGCAAAACCGCCGAAACGGATCTTTTTCCATTCGACGAAAGCCCTGTTGCGGCCGACGGTTGCCATGACGCCGTAATTGCAGTAGCGGAACGGTTTCATCGGGCGTCCTTTGAGTCCGGCCAGCAGGTTTTTCCCCAGACGTTTTCCCTGGGAAATTCCGACGCGAGCCAGTTGCGGGTGTCCGTTCGGATACTCCGCGTCGTCGTGCATCGCGGCGATGTCGCCGATGGCGAAAACGTCGTCGTACTCTTTGACCCGGTTGAAAGCGTCCACGCCGATCCGTCCGCCGCGTTCTTTGGTTTGCTGTCCGAGGCCCGGAACGGCGCTGCACCGGATGCCGCTCGTCCAGATCAAGTTCTGGGTCGGGATGCTCTCCCCGTCGTCGAAGATCGCGCAGCCGTCGACATAATCGGTCACTTTTCGGTTCAGCATCACTTTGACGCCTTTGCTCTTCAGGGTTTTCAGCGCTTCAGCAGAGGTCTGTTCCGACATGGAAGAGAGCAGGCGTCCCAGTCCTTCGATCAGGTAGATGCTCATGTGCGACATGTCCAGCCGCGGGTAATCCCTCGGCATCACGTAACGTCTCATTTCGGATAGCGCTCCGGCGATTTCGACCCCCGAAGCGCCTCCGCCCACGATCACCACGTTCAGCCGCGAGATGCGTTCGGCGTCGGAAGAGGCCGTTACGGCGATCTCGAAATTGCGGAGTACCCGGTTGCGGATATTCAGCGCGTCGGTGATGTTGGACATCGCCAGTGCGGTGCGCTTGATGTTTTCGATCCCGAAAAAGTTCGGAACGCAGCCCGTGGAGATGACCAGGTAGTCGTAGCGGATGTCTCCGACCGTGGTGTACAATCGCTTTGCAGTCGCGTCGACGCGTTCGATATAGGCCATCCGGAAGTAGAAGTCGTTCCATCCGTGGAACATTTTCCGGAACGGGAATGCGATATCGCCGACATTCAGCGCCGAACTGGCCACCTGGTACAGCAGCGGCTTGAACATGTGGTAATTGTGTTTATCGACCAGCACGACCTGCATACCGCTGCGGCGCAGGGTACGGATCAATGCGAGGCCGGCGAATCCGCCGCCCACGATGACGATGCGTTTTTTGTCGGTATCGGGAATGTTCGATGACATAGTTTTGGTGTTTAACGTTTGACAATGGCGGTAACGACCTATCCGGCAAATAGAATACCGAAAATGCAAAATGAGCCGGTTTTATGAATAATTTACCGGGAAGGGACGGCCCTACCCGATTTTTTTCAGCCCGAGTTCGGCGGCCTGCCGTTCCATGTAGGCGTAAGCCTGGTCGTAGTCGTTGGCGATCACGCCGTCCAGAATGGCGTCTTTGATGGCGCTCTTCAACTCGCCGACCGCCCGGCAGGGTTTCAGTCCGTAAATCTGCATGATTAGCTCGCCCGAGATCGGTGGCTGGAAATTACGGATCCGGTCTTTCTCCTCGATTTCGCGCAGTTTGACTCGTACCAGCTCGAAATTTTGTAAGTAACGTTTGACCTTGGCGTCGTTGGCCGAAGTGATGTCGGCTTCGCAGAGGGTCATCAGGTCGTCGATGTCGTCGCCCGCTTCGAACAGCAGCCGCCGTACGGCCGAGTCGGTTACGACGTCTTCGGCGAGGATGATCGGCCGCAGGTGCAAAAAAACCAGTTTCTGGACATACTTCATCTTCTCGTTCATCGGCAGTTTCAACTCCCGGAAGATCGCCGCGACCATTTTCGATCCGACGACTTCGTGCCCGTGGAACGTCCATCCCGTTTTCGGGTCGTAGGCTTTGGTTCTCGGTTTGCCGATGTCGTGCAGCAGCGCCGCCCAACGCAGCCAGAGTTTGTCGGTATGACGGGCTATGTTGTCGAGCACTTTGAGCGTATGCACGAAGTTGTCTTTGTGGGCGTGTTTCCCGACCCGTTCGACGCCTTTGAGCCGCGACAATTCCGGAAAGATCAGCGGCAGTAACCCGCAGCGGTCGAACAGGTCGAATCCGATCGACGGAACCGGCGACAGCAGGATCTTGTTCAGTTCGGTTACGATGCGTTCTTTCGAGACGATCGAAATCCGCTCGCGGTTGCGTTCGATCGCGTCGAAAGTTTCCGGTTCGATGTCGAAACCCAGTTGGGCGGCGAAACGTACGGCCCGGATCATCCGCAACGGATCGTCCGAGAACGTCGTGTCCGGATCGCACGGGGTTCTGATCAGCAGTCGCTCCAAGTCGCCCGTTCCGTCGAACGGGTCGATCAACTGCCCGAACGTATCGCCGTTCAGCGAGAAAGCCATCGCATTGATCGTAAAGTCGCGCCGCAGCTGGTCGTCTTCGATCGTCCCGTTTTCGACGATCGGTTTGCGCGAGTCGGCACGGTAGGACTCCTTGCGGGCCCCGACGAACTCCACTTCCCACTTCCCGCAGCGCAGCATCGCAGTTCCGAAGTTCTTAAAGACCGATACCCGGCTGCCGATCTGTCGGCCCAGCGTTTCGGCCACGTCGATTCCGCTGCCGGTTACCACGACGTCGATATCGGTGCAGGGACGCCGCAAGAAGTAGTCGCGGACATAGCCGCCGATCACGAAGGCCTGTAAGCCTTTGGCGTCGGCGATCGCTCCGATTTGTTTGAAAAGGGGGTGTCGCAGCGCGTCGTTCATCGTTACCGAAGTTGTTTCAGGTAGAGCTGGATCGTATTTTCGAACCCGAGGTAGATGGCGTCGGCGATCAGCGCATGGCCGATCGACACTTCGAGCAGGTTCGGAATGTTTTCAGCGAAATATTTCAGGTTTTCGAGGTTCAGGTCATGACCTCCGTTGACGCCGAGACCGCAGCGTGCCGCTTCGCGAGCCGTTTCGACGAACGGGGCGATCGCCGCTTCGCGGTCGGCGGCGTAGTTCTTCGCGTAGGGTTCGGTGTAAAGTTCCACGCGGTCGGCTCCGGCTTCGGCTGCGGCCGGGATCATTTCGGGCCGTGCGTCGACGAATATCGAGGTGCGAATGCCGGAGGCTTTGAACCGGGCGATCACTTCTTTCAGAAAGGTTTTGTGCGTAACGGTATCCCAGCCGGCGTTCGACGTGATCGCGTTGTGCGCATCGGGCACCAGCGTCACCTGGGTCGGGCGGACATCGAGTACCAGATCGACGAAACGGTCGATCGGGTTTCCTTCGATGTTGAATTCGGTCGTAAGCACCGGTTTCAGGTCGTAGACGTCCCGGTAGCGGATGTGTCGTTCGTCCGGCCGAGGGTGCACGGTGATCCCTTGGGCGCCGAATCGTTCGGCGTTCAGCGCCGCTTCGACGACGTTCGGAATGTCCCCCCCGCGGGAATTGCGCAGGGTGGCGATCTTATTTATGTTAACGCTTAGCTTTGTCATATTTTTCGCTATTTTTGTGGGCATAAAGTTACAACACTTTTTTGAGTAATTGGAAATCGGATGAATATAGTTTTGTACAGCCGTGCTCAGCCGTCTTTTTCGGCAGAGGATTTGGACTTGCTGATCAATGCGTTGGACGAAACCGGGATGTCCTACCGGATGAACAAAGACTTTGCCGGACTGATCGGGGCGAAGACCGGCCGGACGTTCGGTGCGGAGCAGATTTACCGGGACAGCGCCGGTATCGGGGACGATGCGCGCGTGATGGTCAGCTACGGCGGCGACGGGACTTTTCTGGATGCCGTGCGGTTGCTCGATAACCGTCCGGTCCCGATCGTCGGGATCAATTCGGGACGTCTGGGTTTTTTGGCGAATATAACGAAAGAAAACATGAAGCAGGCGTTCGCCGATATAAAGGCGGGCGACTACACGGTGGCTCCGCGTTCGCTGATCCATGCCGAGGGCGAGTTTACGCAGCAGCCCGGGTTTCCGTATGCGTTCAATGAGTTTACGATCCAGCGGCATGGGCCGAATATGATCTCGACCGAGGTGTATGTCAACGACGAGATGATCGCTACTTACTGGGGCGACGGCGTGTTGGTTTCCACGCCTTCCGGTTCGACGGCCTATTCGCTGAGCGTCGGCGGGCCGGTGGTGGCGCCCGATTGCCGGTGTTTTTTGATTTCGCCGATCGCGCCGCACAACCTGACGATGCGCTCGGTGGTGATTCCGGACAGCAGCGTGATTACGCTGAGGGTGTCGAGCCGTGAAACCGATTTTGCCGTTTCGCTTGACAATCAGAACTACACGGCGCCCAATGGAGTGACCTTCCGGGTGTCGAAGGCCGAAAAGTCGATTTTTTTGGTGCATTTCCAAAATATATCTTTTTACGATACGTTAAGAAATAAAATGATGTGGGGGATCGACAGCCGGGATCTGGTCAAATAGCGTCGACGCTTTCGGAATCCCGTTGTTATTTTGACGGAAATCCCGGTAATAGTGTTATATTTGCACTCTACATTTTAAAACGAACAGATGGATAATCTCGATCCGGAAAATATACCCCGACACGTGGCCATTATCATGGACGGCAACGGCCGGTGGGCGGAAGAACGCGGACAGGGGCGGGTATATGGCCACATCAACGGCGTGGAGAGTATGCGCAAAGCGATTCGCGCGGCTGTCCGTCGTGGAGTGAAGTTCCTGACCGTTTACGCCTTCTCTACCGAGAATTGGGGGCGTCCGAAAGAGGAGGTGCAGGCGCTGATGGAGTTGTTGTGCACGTCCCTGTCGAACGAAACCGCCGAACTGAAGAGTCAGGGCGTGCGGATGCGGTTCATCGGGGATGTGGAAGCGCTGGCCGAAGATGTGCGTGCGGCGATTGCGCGCAGCGAGAAAGAGACGCACCGGAACGAGAAACTGACCCTGGTCGTTGCGGTCAATTACAGTTCGCGGTGGGAGATTACCCGGATGGCGCAGAAAATAGCCGTGCAGGTACGCGACGAAGGATTGCAGATTCACGAAATTACGGATCGTACCGTGGCCGACAACCTGGTTACGGCGGGGATTCCCGATCCCGACCTGCTGATCCGTACCAGCGGAGAGCAACGCCTGAGTAATTTTTTGTTGTGGCAGTTGTCTTACAGCGAGTTGTATTTTACGGAAACCTATTGGCCCGATTTTGACGAGTCTGAATTCGATAAGGCGATCGCGGAGTATCAGAAGCGGGAGCGCAGATACGGAATATTGATGAAAAAATAACCCTTGTTACACCAGTACAGGAAAAAATGAGAAATAAATTAAGGAACCTGGCAATAGCTTTACTGTTTATATTGATAAATGTTTCCGTTTTTGCTCAACCCGACGACTCGACGAAGCAGACTCAAACTCCGCCGATGATTGATTTCAAATCTACTCCCAAAGCATATATTATCAATAATATAACCGTAAGCGGAGCCACCTACCGCGATCCGCAGTTCATTTCGGCCATGACCGGTCTGGTCAAGGGCGATACGATCATGTTGCCCAGCGAGTACATTTCCAATTCCATTAAGAAAATGTGGGGACAAGGAGTCTTCTCGGATATCCAGATGCTGGTGTCTCCCGTCGGCGATAGCGTGAATGTCGAAGTGGTGCTGAAAGACCGCCCCCGGGTGTATAATTGGAATGTGGAAGGTATCCGCAAGGGGCAGAAATCCGATTTGTTCGAAACCTTGAATCTGAAAAAGGGCCGTGAATTGTCCGATTTTATTCTGAACAGTTCGAAAGAGGCGATTCGAAAATATTTCCGGGAAAAAGGGTTTTATAATACGGAGGTGAGCTACCGCGTGGAAAACGACTCGACGCTGGAGAATGTGGTGAACGTGACGTTTGTGATCAACCGCAACCGACGGGTGAAGATCGGCGATATCGTCTTCGATGGGAACGAAGCGATTTCGGACAGGCAGTTGCGCGGCGCGATGAAAAAGACGCACCGCAAGAGCATCAACTTCCTGCGGGGAGCGAAACTGAAGGAGAAAGAGTATGAAACGGACAAAGAAAATGTAATCGACTATTACAATTCGAAGGGGTATCGCAACGCCACGATCATCAGCGATTCGATCTATCCGATCAGCGACAACCGGATCGGGATCGCGATCAAGGTGGAAGAGGGAAACAAATTCTACTACCGGAACGTAACCTGGACGGGTAACGACGTCTACGATACCAAACAGTTGAACGACATGCTGGGAATCCGCCGGGGAGAAACCTATGACAAAAAGTCGCTGTATAAACGGTTGGGAATCGGTAAGGAGGATAACCCGGAGGATATGTCTTCGGTGAACTCGCTGTATCAGAACAACGGTTATCTGTTCTCCAAGATCGATCCGGGCGAAGAGGTCGTCGGCGAGGATTCGATCGATATCAATGTCAAGATATACGAAGGTAAACAGGCCAAAATCAACGAAGTGGACGTGTCCGGAAACCGGAAGGTGAACGACAACGTGATTCGCCGCGAACTGTACGTGCGTCCCGGCGAATTGTACAACCGTTCGTTGCTGATGGCGACGATCCGGCAGTTGAACCAGATGGGACATTTCGACCCCGAAAAGATGTTGCCGGACGTTCAACCGGTAGAAAATTCCACCGAACTGGTCGATATCGCGTTCCCGCTCGAAGAGGTGGCCAACGACAAATTCGAGATATCCGGCGGTTGGGGAAGCGGCATGTTCGTCGGCTCGATCGGCGTTCAGCTGAACAACATTGCGATCAAGAATTTCTTTAAGAAAGGTGCCTGGCGACCTTTCCCGCAGGGGCAGGGGCAGTCGCTGGCCGTCCGGGCGCAGAGTAACGGTTCGTATTACAAGGCCTTCTCGGTGAACTTTACCGAGCCGTGGTTGGGCGGAAAGAAGCCGAATTCGTTTACGCTCGGACTCTTCTATTCCAACGAGACGAATGCTTACTACGCATGGCAGTCCGGCACCAAGCACTTCCGTACGATGGGCGTTTCGGTCGGCTGGGGACGGAGGCTCAAGTGGCCCGACAGGAACTTCTCGCTGTACCACGAGCTCAGCTACCAGGCCTATAATCTGAAAGACTGGACGTCGTTCATCGTGGAAAACGGCACTTCCAATATTATCGCGTTGAAAACCGTTTTCAGCCGCAATACGGTCGATTCGCCGATCTATCCGCGTACCGGTTCGGAGTTCTCCGTTTCGCTGGCTCTGACTCCCCCCTACTCGCTGTTTCAGAAAAATATCGATTATTCCGATCCCAATTTGCCGGATCGTAAACGGTATAAATGGATCGAATATCATAAATGGCAGCTCAAAGCGCAGTGGTTCTACCCGCTGACCAACAATAACAAGCTGGTGTTTATGGCCAAAGCCGAAATGGGTTACCTGGGATCGTACAACAAGAACAAACCTTCTCCGTTCGAAGGGTTCGATGTCGGCGGCGACGGTATGTCGGGGTATAATGTGTACGGTGTGGATATTATCGGACTGCGCGGATACGAGGATGGCGCCCTGACCCCCTATTCGTATACGACGGACGGACGAACCGATTATGCGCGGGCATACAATAAATATACGATGGAGATACGTTATCCCATTATATTGAAGCCGAATTCGAATATCTATGGTCTGGTATTTGCGGAAGGTGGAAACGCTTTCAGGTCGTGGCAGGAGTTCGATCCTTTTCTGATCAAACGTTCTGTCGGCGTGGGACTTAGAATCTTTATGCCGGTCGTCGGACTGCTGGGTATCGACTGGGGATACGGTTTCGACAGGGCCGTGGGAGCGAGCCACCGCAGCGGAAGCCAGGTGCATTTTATGATCGGTCAACAGTTCTAATTTAAATTATCAGGCTATGAAAAAGTTCGTGGTATTGTTTGCACTCGTATTCTGCGCGGCAAGCGGCGCATGGGCGCAAAGTTATGTATTCGTGAATTCCGAGACGATTTTCAAGTCGCAGGCCGACTACAATAGTGCGATAAAGCAACTGGACGATCTGTCCGCGGAATATCAGAAAAATATCGACGATGCGTATGCGGAGTTGGACGAGACGTTCAACAACTATGCTGCGCAGCGGGGATATCTGTCCGAGACGAGCCGCCAGAACCGGGAGGAACAAATCGTCAACCGGGAAAAAGAGATTAAAAAATATCAGCAGGACGTTTTCGGTCCCGAAGGCGAGCTGATGAAAAAACGTATCGAGTTGATCAAACCGATCCAGGAGCGGGTTTTCGCCGCGATCAACAAGTACGCCGAAACCAACAATCTGGGAATGGTAGTCGACCGGGCGAATAATCAGACCCTGCTCTACTATCAGCCGGCGTTGGACAAAACCGATGAAATTATCAAAATGTTAAACAACAATTAAAACTTAATGTGAATTTTATGAAAACGATTCTCAAATTAACCTTGGTTGCGACGCTGTTGGTAGCGGGGAGCAGTGCTTACGCTCAGAAGTTCGGCTATATCAAGATGGACGACCTGATCTCTCTGATGCCGGAGAACGATTCGGCAATGGTCAAACTACAGGCTTTACAGAAAGAACTGTCGGAGCAATTGGAAGCCGTTCAGGTCGAGTTCAATACGAAGGCGCTCGATTATCAGAAAAATGCCGCTACGCTTTCCGATGCGGTGAAAGAGATGAGGCAGAAGGAACTGGATGGCGTTCAGCAGCGTTACCAGGAACTGAGCCAACTCGCTACGCAGCAATTTCAGAAAGCTCAGATGGATCTGTTCGATCCGGTGCTGAAGAAGGCGCAGGCTGCGATCGACAAAGTAAGCAAGGAAAATAGTTTCACGCTGGTGTTCAATACGGCCAACGAACCGCTGGCTTATTACAACGCGGCAACGGTAACCGACATCCTTCCTCTGTTGAAAAAGGAATTGAACCTGAAAGACAAGCCGACTACTCCGGTGACCGACGCGGCGGCGCCTACGACTCCCGCGACCCCGGCAGCGAAATAACCGGATTTATAAAATACAAAAAGGCTCCTCGAAGAGGAGCCTTTTTTATGCCGGTATGCCGCGCGGCGGGTTATCTTACCCATTCGGTCCATTTACGGTCGTCGTCCGATCCGGATTTTACGATGGTTTCGATGAACTGCATACCGCGGATTCCGTCGTTCACATCAGGAAAATCCGTCCATTCCGGCCGGGGCGCTTCCCCGCTCCGCCGGGCCCGCACGGTACGTGCGAAATTCCGGTAAATGTTCGCAAAGGCTTCGATGTAACCTTCGGGATGTCCGCCGGGCGTGCGGGTGTTGGCTTTTGCAGCGGCTCCCATGTAAGCATTCCCGGTGCGTACGACCTCCATCGGTCGGTCGTTCCATTTGACGTACAGCGTATTCGGTTCCATCTGTGCCCATTCGATGCCGCCTTTTTCGCCGTAGATCCGGATCGTCAGCGGATTTTCTTCACCGGCGGCTACTTGGGTTGCGACCAGCGCGCCGGTGGCGCCTCCGTCGAAACGGAGCAGTGCCGCGCCGTCGTCGTCGAGCAGGCGTCCTTCCACGACTGTACGCAGGTCGGCGCAGAGCGATGTGCATCGCTGCCCGGAGATGTATTCGGCCAGTTGCAGGGCATGAGTGCCGATATCTCCCATCGTCCCCGCTTTTCCGGAGCGGGACGGATCGGTGCGCCATCCGGCGTTTGAGGCGGGGTCGAGTTCGACGCGCGTGGAGAGCCATCCCTGCGTATATTCGACGAATATTTTCCGGATTTTCCCGAAATCGCCGCGGGCGAAACGTTCGCGCGCTTCTTTGACGCCCGGATAACCGGAATAAGTATGGGTCAGCGCAAGGGTACGGCCGGTTTGTTCGACCTTGTCCCTGAGCCGGTAAGCTTCTTCGAGCGAAAAGGTGATCGGTTTGTCGAGTACGACGTCGAAGCCATGTTCCATAGCCATCGCGGCCGGCCCGAAATGCAGTTGGTTCGGAGTGACGATCGATACGAAATCCATGCGCCGTTCTTCCGGCAGCGCGGCTTCGCGCTCGATCATCTGTTGGTAAGAAGTGTATATCCGGTCGTCCGGTAAGAAATATTCCCGGCCGGAAGCCAGTGAAACTTCCGGTTTGCTGCTGAAGCATCCGCAAACCAGTTCGATCTGGTTGTCCATCAGCGCGGCGGCCCGGTGGATCGCACCGATAAAAGCGCCTTTCCCGCCGCCGATCATGCCCATTCTCAGTTTTCGGTTTATCATGATTGTGCTTTTAAGTTGGTTTGTAACAAAAATAGTAAAATATCCGGTTTATGCGGAATCCGTTCCCGAACGTGCCGCGTAAAAGTTACATTACAGTAATTTGCGGCTATAAAAAACGCCGGCTGAACAGCCGGCGTTTTTCGGGTATCGCTTGTTTTGCAGTCGTTATCTCTTTCTGGCCATTTGTTCCCGTTGTTTCATCATCTCTTCGTACCGTTGCTGGAACTTGCTCAACTTGCGCGGTTTTTTGGCATTTTCTTTCATCCGGTGGTGCAGTTTGTCCTCGTTTACGATGTAACGGAACGCATAGGTTTGCCCGATCGTAATGATGTTGCTGACCAGATAGTAGTAACTCAGGCCGCTGGAGTAATTATTGAACCAGAACAGCAGCATCAGCGGCATCAGGTACAGCATCATGAATTTCATGCCGGCCATCTGCGGGCCTGCTCCGGCCGTCTGCGCGTAGTTGATCTTCGACGAAATGAATACCGATACGGCCATCAGCAACGCGAACAGGCTGACATGGTCGCCGTAGAACGGAATGTTGAACGGCAGATGCAGGATGCTGTCGTACGACGAAAGGTCGTCGGCCCACAGGAACGATTTTCCGCGCAGTTCGATCGACGCCGGGAAAAAGCGGAACATGGCGATCAGGATCGGGAACTGGATCAGCATCGGAATACAGCCTCCCATCGGGTTGACTCCGGCGCTTTTGTACAGCGCCATCATCGCCTGCTGTTTCTTCATCGCGTCTTCCTGTTTCGGGTACTTCTCGTTGAGCTTGTCCATTTCCGGTTTCAGCAGGCGCATTTTGGCGGTCGAAAGGTAGGACTTGTAGGTCAACGGCGAGATGATGATTTTGATGAAGATCGTCAGCAGCAAGATGATCAATCCGTAATTCGAAATGTATTTACCCAGGAAATCGAACGTCGGGATTACCAGCCAGCGGTTCACCCAACCGATGATCCAGCCTCCGAGCGGAACCAACTTTTGCAGGTGCAGGTCGTCGTATTTTTTCAGCGTCGAGTATTTGTTCGGGCCGAAATAGAAACTGAAATCGTAATGGTCTGTCTGCGGCGTATAAGGGACGGCCAGTTGCGTATGGAACGTTTTGATCTCGCGGGCGGTAGGCGCAAAGGTCGTGAATTTGACCGAGCCGTTTTGGAAATCGTCTCCGGCGATCAGGATAGACGAGAAGAACTGCTGCTTGAATGCCACCCATTTGATCTTGGAATTGATCGTCTCCTCTTTCGTTTCGTTGGAGATGCCGAGTTCCTCGATGCCGTCGTCGCCCGGGTAATTATAGGCGATCGTCGTGTAACGGTTCTCGTTTTCGAACCCTTTTTCGTTCTGAGGGCCGACATTCTGCCACGTGATTTCCATGTCGCCCTGGTTCGGCGACAAGATTTGCTGCATACCGACGAAACGCACGTCGAAGTCGATCATGTAGTTGTCCTTGCGGATCGTGTAAACGTAATCCACATAGGCGGCCGAATCCACCGGCAACCGCAGGACGAATTCCTTTTGCTCCTGCCCTGCCCCGAAAGTCAGGTCGGTCGCCTCGGCGGGGGTGAAGTAGTAATCCCCTGTTCGTATCTGGGCGTCGTTGTATCCCTGTTTGATGAAGAACGACAGATCGAATACCGAAGTCGTGTCGGCGAACAGCACCAGAGGCTGTCCCCCGTAGGTTTTGTAATCTTTCAGCTCGACCGAAGCGACGCGTCCGCCTTTGTTCGAAAAGCGGATTTTCATCAGGTCGTTCTCGACCGTATAGAAAGTTTCGGTTCCTTTGGTCGCTTGAAAAAGAGAGCTCCCGAGGTGGCGTTCGAGGGCTTGTTCGGCTTGCGCCGTCCGGAGGCTGTCGCCCGCTGGCGAGTTCGTCACGGTGATCTTTTCCACTTTCTGCGTTTGCTGAACGGCTGCCGCATTGGCGGCGTTCAGCGAATCGACGAGCGTTTTGGCTTCGTCGAACTGCGACTGCTGTTTACTGTTGTACCACGAAAAACTGAAGAGTATGACACCGATGATCAGTAGGCCCAGTAGCGTTTTCTTATCCATGTTTTGACGTCTTCTGTTTTATTTACAACTGTTGCTTTCGCAATATTTTTCGGCAGCCTTTACGAACGATACGAACAGCGGATGCGGGTGCAGTGCCGTACTTTTATATTCGGGGTGGTACTGCACGCCGATAAACCACGGATGGTTTTCCAGTTCGACGATCTCGACCAGGTTCGTATCCGGATTTACGCCGACCGGTTTGAGGCCTGCTTGGACGAACTCGTCCAGGTAGTCGTTATTGAATTCGTAACGGTGGCGATGGCGTTCGACGATCTCGGCTTTCCCGTATGCCGCATAGACTTTCGTGCCTTTTTGCAGGGCGCAAGGGTATCCTCCCAGCCGCATCGTGCCGCCTTTTTCGGTCACGCCCTTCTGTTCTTCCATCAGGTCGATCACCGGATGCGTCGTGCTGTCCATCTCGGTCGAATTCGCATCGGCGTATCCGAGCACGTTGCGGGCGAATTCGATTACGCTGCACTGCATTCCAAGGCAGATCCCGAAGAACGGGATTTTCTGTTCGCGGGCGTAACGCACCGCTTCGATTTTTCCTTCGATGCCGCGGTGCCCGAAACCGGGCGCTACCAGAATGCCGCACATGCCTTTCAGTTGCGCGGCGATGTTCTCTTTGGTGATCTTTTCAGAATTTACGTATTGCAGTTTCACCTTCGTATGGTTTGCGGCCCCGGCGTGTATGAACGATTCGACGATCGATTTGTAGGCGTCGGGCAGTTCGGTGTATTTGCCGACCAACGCGATGTTGACCTTTTTCTGCGGATGCTTGACCTTTTCGACGAATTCGATCCAGGCTTTCAGGTCGGGCTCTCCGTTGTCCGGCAGCCGTAGTTTATCGAGCACCACCAGATCGAGTTTCTGGTTCAGCATCATCAGCGGCACTTCGTAAATCGTCGGTACGTCGATCGATTCGACGACCGCATTGACGTCCACGTTGCAAAACAGCGCCACTTTGCGCCGGATGTCGTTGGTCAGGTGCTTTTCGGTGCGCAGTACCAGCGCGTCGGGCTGCAGGCCGTTTTCGAGCAACTGCTTGACCGAATGCTGGGTCGGCTTGGTCTTGAGTTCGCCGGACGCGGCCATGTACGGAATCAGGGTCAGGTGCACGACCAGCGAGTTGTTCGCTCCCAGTTCGTAGCGGAGCTGCCGGACGGCTTCGATGTACGGCAACGATTCGATGTCGCCGACCGTGCCGCCGATCTCGGTGATGATAACGTCGTATATTTTCTTGGCACTCAGCAACTTGATTCGCCGTTTGATTTCGTCGGTGATGTGCGGGATGACCTGCACGGTCTTGCCGAGGAATTCGCCGCGCCGTTCTTTGTTGATAACGCTCTGGTAGATGCGTCCGGTGGTGACGTTGTTGGCCTGTGAAGTCGGGATGTTCGTGAAACGTTCGTAGTGCCCGAGGTCGAGGTCGGTCTCGGCGCCGTCTTCGGTGACGTAGCATTCTCCGTGTTCATAGGGATTCAGCGTTCCCGGATCGACGTTGATGTACGGATCCAGCTTCTGGATCGCTACTTTATAGCCCCGGGCTTGCAACAGCCGCGCGAGGGATGCGGAGATAATCCCCTTTCCCAGCGAAGAGGCGACGCCTCCGGTGACAAAGATAAATTTCGTTTTGTTCGTGTTACTCACAGCCATGTTTTTACTCTCCCTGCTTATCTATCATGTTAATCTTTTCAATCGTGGTTGCCATTTCCTCTTTCGCCTTGGCGATCTTCTCGTTGACGTCACGGATCATGGCCTCGGCGTTCTTGCTTTTCGAGAAGAAGCCGATGTTGTTTTCCAGCAGCGCGATGTCCGCTTCGAGTTGTTTCATCTTGTTGTACAGTCGTTCGCGTTCGTGGCGCAGGCGGCGGTCGTTGGCGTTGTCTGCCGCCAGGTTTTGGATTTTGCCTTTGAAGCGTTCCAGATGACGCTCTTTTTCATTGCCGCGCAACTTGGCGAAAGCGGCATCGACCAACTGACGCCATTCGTTTTGGATAGCCTCTTTTTGCCGGATCGGCACGAATCCGGTTTCGGCCCAGCGGCGTTGCAGTTCTTTCAGTTTGTCGAAAGCCTTTTCCTGTCCGTCCGCGACGAAGTTTTTCATCTCTTCGATCAGCGCGCGTTTTTTCGTCAGGTTCTCTTCGTATTGGGTGTCGATCGTTGCGAAGTGGGCCGCCTTGCGCTCGAAGAAACGGTCGCAGGCCGTGCGGAACCGTTTCCACACCGCATCCGAATGGCGGCGTGCGACCGGCCCGATCTCTTTCCACCTTTTCTGTAGCGCGATCAGTTCGTCGGTGGCTTTTTTCCACTCCTCGCTGTCCTGAACGGCTTCGGCCGCAGCGCATATTTCGTTTTTCAGTTGCAGGTTGCTTTCCATCTCCATTTTCGTCTGGAGATAGAAATTCCGTTTGTTTTCGAAAAATTTATCGCATGCGTTGCGGAAGCGTTCGTAAATTTTGGTGTTGTCTTTTTTCGGGGCGAAACCGATCGTTTTCCATACTTTCTGGATTTCGATCAGTTGTTCCGAGGCTTTGTTCCACTCCTTGCGGGAGATCGGCGCAGCGGTGACCAGTTCCTCGGTCTTGACGCAAAGCTCGGTTTTCAGGTCGAGGTTTTTCTTTTGTTCCTCTTTCAGTTGGTCGAAATGTTCCTGATGCCGTTTGTTGATTTTCGAACTGGCTTCGCGGAAACGGTCCCACAATTGTTCCTTGTATTCGTTGGTCACAGGGCCTATTTCGCGCCACTGTTCGTGCAGCTTCTGTAATTTGTGGAACGCGGTAATGACCGAGTTCTCCAGCACCAGCGCTTCCGCCTCTTCGCACAGGGCGATTTTGGCTTCGTAATTCTTTTTCAGGTCGAGGTCGCGCAGTTCCTTGTTGATCTTGATGAAATTGTAGAAATTCTCGACGTGCAGGTTGTAAGTTTCCCACAGGTCTTTCATGACCGACTGCTGTACGAGCCCTGTCTCTTTCCAGCGCTGTTGCAGTTCGCGGAACGTGTTGAATGTCTGATTGAGCGTTTCGTTACTGTTGACCAGTTCTTTCAGTTCTTCGATGATCTGGAGTTTGGTCTGGTAGTTGGCTTCTTTTTCGGCGTCCAGCCGGGCGATGAACTCATTGCGTTTCTCGCGGTATTCGGCGAATAGCGTCTTGAACTGCTGTTCCGCTTCGTTTGCGGGCGGAACGAAATCTTCGCTATTGCCGCCCGATTCGACGAACAGCTTGCGCAACTGATCCACCTCGTTGCGGTAATTCTTATAGAAGGCTATTTTGATGGCTTCCACGTCTGCGCGGATCGTCTGTACGGGCTTCGTCCGCAGCAGCGTTTCGAAAATCGCGAGCAATTGTTCTTTGTTCTTCCCGGAATAGTCGACCGTCTCCGAAACGCGATCCCCGCCGGCGTTTTCTTCCGCAGGTTCTTCGTCTCCCAGATCGAATTCCGGAGCGTCGGCCGCCAGGGCCGCCTCTTCGTCCGAGAAGTCTACGACCGGATCGGCGGCGTTTTCCGGGGCCGGAGCCTGCGGGTCGGCCGGTGCGTCTTGCCGGTTCTTGCTTTCTTTTTCGACCGCCGGTTCGGCAGTCGGAGCGGTATCCGTCGTATCCTCAATGCCGGAAGCATTGACTTGTTCCTCGGGAACAGGCAGTTCGTTGTTTTCGGTAACCATCATCAAACGTTTTTAGATTCAGAAAAGTCCCGCTGCCAGCGGGCAGCTTTAAATTACAAAAGTATATGATTTTTCCTAAAAAACACAGTTCCCGTTCAAAAAGTTACCGGTATTCACGCCCTTTGCGGGAATATATAGCGAGCTTCTTAACTGTTTTTTAACAATAATTGCCTAAAATTGCATTTCCAAATTTTGCGATAACTCGAACTTTTATGGAATATGTTCATTTTCTGATCGATTTTTTGCTGCACATCGACGTGCATCTGGCGCAGATGGTCGCCCAGTACGGCGTATGGGTATACGCGATCCTGTTCGCGATCATTTTCTGCGAGACCGGCCTGGTCGTAACGCCTTTTCTGCCCGGAGATTCGCTGCTGTTCGTAGGCGGCGCGCTGGCCGCTTTGCCGACCAACGAGTTGAATGTCCATTTGCTGGTGCTGGCGGTGGCTGTCGCCGCCGTGTCGGGAGATGCGGCCAATTACACGATCGGCCGTTTGTTCGGCGAAAAATTGTTCAGGAATCCGGATTCCCGGATTTTCAAACAGAGTTACCTTGAGAAAACGCACGCTTTTTATGAAAAATACGGCGGAAAAACGATTATTCTGGCGCGATTCGTTCCGATCGTGAGGACGTTCGCTCCGTTCGTGGCCGGCATGGGGCACATGAGCTATCGGCATTTCGCCCTTTTCAATGTGGTCGGCGGGTGTGCCTGGGTGGCCGTTTTCTGTTACGCCGGATTTTTGTTCGGCGGACTGGACGTGGTGCAGGAAAATCTGAAGCTGTTGATCGTCGTGATCATCGTCGTTTCCATTTTGCCGGCTGTGATCGAGATATGGCGCAATAAACGTAAAAAAAAGTAAAATACATTTTCATTTCGTCGGTAAATGGCTACCTTTGTGTGATTTTGTTGCGGCCCCGGGCTGTCCTCTTTTTATCTCGACGGATGAGAAGAGCGTTTTTTTGCAGGGTATCCGGTCGCTCTCACCTCTTTACGGCCGGTTGTCGTTTCGGATGAAAACACAATTTAAATAATAATTGGTATTATGGAATTTGTCGATAAAATCAAACAGAAGGCGAAAAGCAACATCAAAACGATCGTCCTGCCGGAAGCCTACGAGGAACGCAACCTGAAGGCTGCCGACCGGATTATCAGCGAAGGGTTTGCCGATCTGATCCTGATCGGGAATCCGGATCAGATCCATCATCTGGCTTCGGAACTCTATCTGGAAAATATCGGGAAGGCGAAGATCGTCGATCCGCAAAACAATCCCGATAAGGAAAAGTACGTGGAACTGATGCTGAAGCTTCGGGCAGCCAAAGGATTGACCCGCGAACAGGCCGAAAAGCAGATCGCCGATCCGCTGTATTTGGGCGCCGTGATGGTGAAGGCCGGCGATGCGGACGGAGAGGTAGCCGGCGCGAACAATGCGACCGGCGACGTGTTGCGTCCCGCTTTTCAGTATGTTAAGACCATACCGGGGATCAGCGTCGTGTCCGGAGCGTTCATTATGATGCTGAAAGACCCGATGTTCGGGGAGAACGGGATGATGGTGTTCGCGGATTGTGCGGTGCATCCGAATCCTACGGCCGAAGAGTTGGCGCAGATCGCCGTGATGACCGGGCGGACGACCCGCGTGATCGCCGGTTTCGAACCGCGTATCGCGATGCTGAGTTTTTCGTCGAAAGGTTCGGCCAAACATGAAATGGTCGACAAGGTGGTGCGCGCGACCGAATTGGCCAAGGAGTTGGATCCGACGTTGATGATCGACGGGGAGTTGCAGGCCGACGCCGCGATCATTCCGGGTATCGGCGCGCAAAAAGCTCCCGGCAGCAAGATCGCCGGCAAAGCGAACGTACTGGTATTCCCGACGCTCGAAGTCGGCAACATCGCCTACAAGTTGGTGCAGCGCATGGCGCATGCCGAGGCGATCGGTCCGATCCTGCAGGGAATGGCCGCTCCGATCAACGACCTTTCGAGAGGGTGCTCGGTGGACGATATCGTCGGACTCGTCGCGATTACGGCATGCCAGGCGGGAGGAATGAAGTAATCTGAAGGTTAATATAAAGTGATATAAACTTATGAAAATCCTTGTTTTAAACTGTGGTAGTTCGTCGATCAAGTATCAGGTGATCGACATGAAGAGCGCCACGGAATATTCGCTGTTGGTGAAGGGCATTATCGAACGGATCGGTCTGTCCGACGCGATCCTGACGCATAAGCCGGTCGGAAAACCGGTTTACGAAGTGGTGCGGAGCATTCCGGATCATACGAGCGGGATCAGCCTGATCCTGGACGCGCTGGTCGATCCGGAGTACGGCGTACTGGAAAGCATCTCGGAGATCGCGGCGGTCGGTCACCGCGTGGCTCACGGCGGAGAGTATTTTAAGGACAGCGCTTTGGTGGACAAGTCCGTCAAGCAGAAGATCGAAGCTTGCTTCGACTTGGCTCCGTTGCATAATCCGGCCAATCTGAAGGGGATTCTCGCGATGGAAAACATCCTGCCGAACACGCCGCAGGTGGCCGTATTCGATACTTCGTTCCACCAGACGATGCCGGCCAAGAATTTTATGTACGCCCTCCCCTATAAATATTACGAGGATTACCGGGTGCGCCGTTACGGTTTCCACGGAACGAGTCACAAATATGTGGCCCAGACGGCTTGCAAGTTGACGGGGATCGATATGAATCGGTCGAAAATCGTGACTTGTCATATCGGTAGCGGAGCGTCGGTGGCGGCGATCCTGAACGGGGAGTCTTACGATACGTCGATGGGATTCACGCCGGTCGACGGCCTGATTATGGGAACCCGTTGCGGCAGCACCGATCCCGGCGCGCTGATTTATATCGCCGAGAAAGAAGGGATCAATCTGGATCGCCTGAGCGTGATGATCAATAAGGAGTCCGGAATGCTCGGCATTACCGGCGTTTCGTCCGATATGCGCGATATCCGCGTTGCGGCCGAGAGTGGGAATCCGCGGGCCGAACTGGCGATCGAAATGTTTGCGGCGCGGATCAAGAAGTTCGTCGGCGCGTATGCCGCGCTGATGGAGGGGATCGATATGATCGTCTTTACCGGGGGAATCGGCGAAAACGATCCGGGAACCCGGGAGCGCGTCAGCAAGGGGCTCGAATTCATGGGCGTGAAATTCGATCCCGAGGTGAACCGGGGCGTGCGCGGAAAAGACGTCGTGCTCTCTGCGCCGGATTCGCGCGTCAAGGTCGTTACGATCGCTACGAACGAAGAGTTGGTCATCGCTTCGGATACGTTCCGGTTGACCAAAAAACGCTCCGAATAATACGGTTGTTGCGGCGAATGCAAACGAATGTTCGAAAAGTTTTCCGGAATGAAAAAAACGGAAAACTTTTTGATGTTTCAAAGGATTGTTAAATTATGAAACGATGATAACGAAACTGGAAGAAATCATTCAGACCGTCCAGGGGCAGCCGCGTAAAAAACTGGCGGTAGCCTATGCGCAGGATTCGCACACGCTGGAGGCCGTTGGCGCGGCGGTGGATATGGGAATCGTCGAAGCGATCCTCGTCGGCGACCGCGACGAGATCGAGCGGGTTTGCATGGCGGACGAGATCGACCCGGAAAAGTTTTCGGTGATCGACCAGAAGAGCGATGTCGCCTGCGTGGCGACGGCCGTGAAAATGATCCATGACGGAATGGCCGATATTCTGATGAAAGGGCTGGTTTCTACCGACAAATACATGCGCGGGATTCTCGACAAGGAATTCGGGTTGCTTCCGCCCAAAGGGGTGTTGAGCCATGTGGCGGTGCTGGAGCTGCCGATGTATCACAAGTTGCTGCTGGTGTCGGATGTGGCGGTGATCCCCTACCCCGACCTGGATCAGAAGGTGCGGATCACCCGCTATCTGATCGAGGCGGCTCGGGCGCTGGGCGTTCAGAAACCCAAGGTCGCGGTGGTCGCTCCGAGCGAGCAGATGCTACCGAAAATCCAGTCGGCGGTCGATGCGGCGATCCTGTCCAAAATGGGCGACCGGGGACAGTTCGGAAATGCGTTGATCGACGGTCCGTTAGCGGTGGATGTGGCGCTGGTGAAGGAGGTAGCCCAGACCAAAGGGCTGTCGAGTCCGGTTGCAGGCGACGCCGACTGCCTGTTGTTCCCGACGCTGGATGCGGCGAATGCTTTCTTTAAGGCGGCAAACCAACTATGCCGCGCACCGCTGGCCGGGATGGTGGTCGGCACCAAATGTCCGTGCGTACTGACGTCCCGCGGCGATTCTCCGGCGTCGAAGCTCTATTCGATCGCAATGGCTGCGTTGTCCGTTAAAAAGTAAGAAGTGATGAAACAATACGGAATATTGGCGATCAACCCCGGTTCGACTTCTACGAAAATTGCGGTGTATCTCGATGAAACGGAGGCGATGAGCCGGACGATCCGTCACTCGGCGGAGGAGCTGCGGCCGTTCGCCCGCGTGACCGACCAGTTCGGTTTTCGCCGGGATCTGATTCTGAAAGTTCTGGAGGAGGAAGGTATTGCGCTGGACTCGCTGTCTGCGGTTATCGGGCGCGGGGGATTGGTCAAACCGATCGCTTCGGGCGTGTACGAGGTGAACGACGCGCTACGTCGGGATTTGATCCACGCTCCGCAGGGCGAGCACGCCTCGAACCTGGGCGGACTGCTGGCTGTCGAAATCGCGTCGCGGGTTCCGGATGCGAAGGCTTATATCGCCGATCCGGTCGTCGTGGACGAATTGGACGACGTAGCCCGCGTCTGCGGGCACGCGCTGTTTCGCCGGGTCTCTATTTTCCACGCTTTGAATCAAAAAGCCGTATCGCGGATTTATGCCGCGCGGGTCGGGAGAAAGTACGATGAACTGAACCTGATTGTCGCCCACCTGGGGGGCGGTATTTCGGTCGGCGCTCACCGGGGCGGACGGGTGATCGACGTGAATAACGCGTTGGACGGCGACGGCGCTTTTTCGCCCGAACGGTCGGGAACCCTACCGGCCGGACAGTTGGTGAAGCTCTGTTTCAGCGGACAATATACCGAGGCCCAGATCCGGCGAATGCTCTGCGGCAGCGGTGGTCTGGTTTCGTTGGCGGGCTCCAACAGCGTGCAGGAATTGCTCGAACGAGCGAAACAGGGCGACCGGGCCTGCGAACGGATCATCTACGCGATGGCTTACAACGTGGCCAAGGAGATCGGAGCTATGGCTGCCGTACTCGGCGGTCGGGTCGATGCGATTCTGATTACCGGCGGCATCGCGTACAGCGGCACGGTTTGCGACGCGATTCGCGAACGCGTTTCCTTTATCGCTCCGGTCGAGGTGATTCCCGGTGAAGACGAGATGGGAGCGCTGGCCGAAAATGCGCTGCGGGTATTGCGGGGCGAAGAGATGCCGAAGAAGTACGAATAAAACGTGCCGAAGAGATGTTTCCGGGACGTTTCGAAAGACCGGCAGCCGGCGCTGCCGGTTATTTTTTTGCCGGCGACAGTCGGGACGACCGGACGGAATCGGCCGGCTGTTCGACCGAAAACAGATCGCGGTCGGGCCATTTTTTTATTTTGCCCATCGCTTGTTTCATCATTGCGGCGATTTTCCGGGGAAAGCGGGAACCCGACCAGGAACTCGTGTTGGTGATGAATACCCAGGTGTAACCGTCGTGCTGCCGTTTGAGCATTGCGCTCGATCCGGACAGCGACCCGGTGCGCGACCAGTCGTCGCTTTCGGTGGTTCTCATCCAGCCGATCGGGTATTTCGATTTGTCTTTTTCGGTCATGTAGGCGATGGTTTCCGGTTTCAGGATGTCCGGCCGCGAATCGCCGGGGTCGATCGCCGTAATGAACTTCATCAGTTCCGCCGGAGAGGCTACCCAGCCTCCTGCCCCGCTCAGCACCTGCATGTCGCAGCCGCCGTAGCTGCGCGGAACCAACCGGCCGCTGCCGTCGAACGCTTCGGTCGGCTCGGCGTCGGAAGGCTCGTAATAGCGGACTTCGTTCGGGAATTTCTGTTCGTAGGACGAGCGGCCGATGTGCATGTCGTGGCATCCGGCGGGCGACAGAATGCTGTCCCGGATGAAACTCTCGTAAGGCAGTCCGCTCGCTTTTTCGATTACTTTGGTCAGTACCACGTAGCCGAGGTTCGAATAGAGGTTGCTGCTTCCCGGTTCGTAGCGCAGGCGGGTTTCGGCCGCATAACGCACCATGTCGTCGAATCCCACCGGCGGAGCGATGCCCAATTGTTTTGCGACGCTCACCGAGCAGAACAGCGGATCGCCGCTGCGGATCGAGTAGCCTCCCTGGTGGCGCAGCAGATGCTCGACGGTTATTTTTTCGATCCGTTTGTCCCGTATATTCCGAAACAGCGAATCGTTCAGGATGCCGTCGGCGCCGAAGACCCGGTCGCCGAGCGAAAGCCGTCCTTGTTCGCAGAGTTTCATGATGCCGGTCGCCGTGATCAGCTTGGAGAGGGATGCGATCCGGAAGATATGCCGGACGTCGGTACGGATGCCCTGTTCTTTGTCTGCCCAGCCGAATCCCTTGCTGTATAGTAGTTTGCCGTCTTTCATAATGGCGATCGACGCGCCGGTGATCTCCCATTGTTGCATGAAGCGTTCGACGATCCTCTCGAACTGCCGGGTCTCTTCGAGCTCCGAGTTGGAGTTGTCGAGCAGGTGGTTGATCCCTTCGGGTAGAATGATTTCCGGGATCGGGTTGTAAACGTTCCGCACGCTTTCGTGACAGCTCCGGTTCAGCGTGAAGACGGTCAGTATCAAACACAGCAATGCGTAAAAGTATCTGAATTTCACGGAGATCAGCTTGTTTTTTTGTTTTTATGATAACGGACGGCAGCAACGGCGACCAGCACGAGCACCCCTGCTCCCGCAGCCAGTACGATTTCCGGCGAAAAGCCTTCGCTCTTTCCGTAGGAGTGCAATCCCGACAGGTAATAATTCACACCGAAGAAAGTCATCAGCACCGTCGAAAAACCGACCACCGACATAACGTCGAAGACCAGCGGGTTCGTATTCAGCCGCGGAATAAAATGCAGGTGCGTCGTGACCGCGTAAACGATCATCGTGATCAGCGCCCAGGTCTCCTTCGGGTCCCAGCCCCAGTAACGGCCCCAGGACTCGTTGGCCCAGACGGCGCCGAAAAAGATGCCGGTGGTCAGCAGCACCAGCCCGACGAGCATCGCCATTTCGTTGATGATCCTCAGTTCCGCGAGGTTCTTTCCTGCGATCGTGGCGATCAGCGAAGCGATGCCGCAGGCCGCGCAGATACCGAAAAAACCGTAGCTGGCGGTAATGACCGACACGTGGATCATCAACCAGTAGGATTTCAGCACCGGTACCAGCGGGGTGATCTGCGGGTCGAGCCAGTTCAGGTTCGATACGAACAGGACGACCCCGCCGAGCAGCGCGGCCAGCGCGAGGGCCAGTTTCGACCGGCGGGCGAAAACGATTCCCGACAGTACGGTTGCCCAAGCGACGTAGACCATCGATTCGTAAGCGTTCGTCCAGGGGGCGTGGCCGCTGATGTAGCTGCGCAGTCCCAGTCCGAACGTATGCAGTGCGAAAACGATGAATATGGCGATCGAAACGACCCGGGCGGCGAGCGTCGCTCGGCGTTTGTTCTTTCCGAACATCCCCCGTAGGGCCGTTACGAGCAGGATTCCCCCGAGGATCAGGTAGGCCCGGAACGAAATCCGGAAAATATCCGCCCGGTTGTACAGGATTTCGGCTTCGATCCGCAGCGGTTGCAGCGACGGCGTCCGTGCTTGCTGGTATTGCCGGATGGCGTCGAGCGCCCGTCCGGCGGCCTGCGGGTCGGTTTGGGTCAGCGCGTTGCGGAATGCCGCGAACAGCCTCGGTGTCAGAACCGTGTCGGCTTCCGTCCGGTCGTCGCCCGGCGATATCCACCGCTGCGATCCGGCGACCGGGAAGATCGGGAACATCTGCCCGTTCAGCAGGGCGTACAGGATATTGACCTTTTCGTCCAGTTTCAGCAGCGTTTGTTCCGGCTTCGTGCGGTGCGCGGGCGGTTTGGCGTAAATGGTTTCCACCTGTTTCTTCAGCCGGTAATCGCCCCGATCGTCGAACATCGCATCGAACGATACGTATTTGTCCGGAAAACACGCTTCTTCCGGAAGAGGATTCTGTCCGATGTAAAGGATCGGTTCGCGGCCCCATGTCTGCCGGTCGGTCAGGATGCCGGCCAGCACCTGGTTGGCATTCAGATTTCCGTAGCTGTCGCGGTGATACAGCTTGCGGAGAATCTCCGAAGCGTAACTGTCCACCGGTTCGATGCGTCCGTCGGAAGATTGCAATAGCAATCGTCCGAACCGTTCGGCGGTTTCGGGCGCGATGCCGCCGGGAGTGGCGGGGCGGGCTGCGGCGACGGCTACGACGGACGAGCCGGCGAACAGAACGACCAGCGTCGCTTTTCCCAATTTCGCGTAAAGCGTTCTGAAACGGGAGCCTTTCTGGCACAAGGCGACTATCAGTCCGGCGATCAGCAGAAAATAGCCGGCGTAAGAAACGGCCGTGCCGACCGGATCGTGGTTCACCGACAGAATCGTGCCCTGTTCGTCCGGGTCGTAGGACGATTGGTAAAGGCGGTATCCCCCTACCCGCGCGATGTTGTTCATGTAGATTTTCCGGTGCGAGACATCGTCCCGGTAGCGGATCGTCACGTCGCTTTCATACGAAGACGGGCTTTGCGAACCGTGGTAGCGATGAAGTGTGAACCGGTTCAGCGTAACCGAAAACGGCAACGTCTGCACTTTGCGGTCGGGAGTCATCATCCGCCGGGCGGTTTCTCCCTCGCGGATGTGCATGTAGCCTTCTTCGCCCCACATGTGCGTGATAAAAGCTCCGGCGAGGATGACGACGAATCCGTAATGCAGCAATAACGCTCCCCTCCGCCGCCGGCTCCAGAGGTTCAGCCTCCGGCCGATCAGCATAAAATTCACGCAGAGCAGTAATAGCAGCAGGTCGAACCACCAGGCGTTGTAAATGATGCCGCGGGCCGCCTGCAGGTTCATTCCGGCCTCGATCAGCGTGGCTCCGGCCATCGCGACGGCCAAGACCCCGAGTAGTACGAAAGCGGTGCTCCACCGTGTCAGCAGGATGCGGATGTCGTTCAACAGGTTCATAAGTCCGGGAAACAGATACTGTACAAAGATACATTCCCGGAAACAAAAAACGGCCGGTCGCTCGCATTAATTTGTTAAAATAGATGTAACTTTCAGATATTAAGGATCGGATGCGGCGTCGATCCGGGCCGGGATCAATTTTACCGCGCCGTTGAGTCCCTGCGGGACCGTTCGTCCCGGGACGCGTTCGGTTGCCGGTTTCCGGCCAGCCGGCCGTTTGTGCAAGGGCCGGCAGTGAAAGGATGCAGGCGAAAATAAGGATTGTCAGTTTGTTCATCGGAGCGGTCGGAAGTCGGCTAAACAAAACTCGGCAAAAAATCCGATATAAACAAGCTTCGGAGCGGCCGGCGTTATCGGTAACGTTGCAGGTTCTGCGAATTATTATTACTTTAGCAACCGAATCACGCTCCGATCATTAACTTTTAAAATTATTACGGAATGAAGAAGATTTTTCCTTTGTGCATGGCGCTGCTGGGCGCTGTGTCTTGTTGTAAAAAGACACAGCCGGGAGAGCCGGCGTTCTACTCGGCGGCCGATTTCGACTCGACGATCGACGGTAAGGCGGTGTCGCTCTATACGCTGAAGAATGCCAACGGAATGGCAGCGCAGATCACCAATTACGGCGGGATTATCGTGGACGTATGGGTTCCGGCCAAAGACGGCGCTTTCAAGGACGTCGTGCTGGGGTACCCGAAACTGGCCGATTATTTCGTACCGGAAAATACGTTTGCCGGAGCCATCACCGGGCGTTATGCGAACCGGATCGCCAACGGGAAATTCACGCTCGACGGCAAAGAGTATTCGTTGGCTATCAACAACGGCCCGAATACGTTGCACGGGGGGATCGTCGGTTTCAGTAAAAAAGTGTGGGACGCCCGCACCTTTACCAACGATGCCGGCGAACAGGCGCTCGAACTGATCTATGTTTCTCCGGACGGAGAAGAGAATTTTCCGGGTACGCTGACTACGAAAGTGGTTTATACCGTGACCGTGGATAATCAGCTCCGGATCGACTATACGGCTACGACCGACGCTCCGACGGTGCTGAACCTGACCAACCACGCCTATTTCAACCTGCATGGCGGCGATCATAAGACCAGCGTGAACTCCCATCGGGTAACGATCAACGCCGACCGGTACACGCCGACCGATTCGACGCTGATTCCGACCGGCGAGATCGCTTCGCTGGACGGTTCGGCCCTCGATTTCCGTACCCCGACGACGATCGGCGAACGGGTGCTGGGCCCTGACAGCGCGTTTAATTACCGCGACGGTTACGACCACAATTACGTGATCCGCCGTTCGTCGCCCGACGTGGTCGAGGCAGCCGAGGTCTACGAGCCTTCGACCGGTATCGTAATGACCGTGCTGACCGACACTCCCGGCATTCAGTTCTTTACCGGGAAATCGCGCGTGCAGCAGGACGAGACGGCTTCGTTCTATCGTTCCGCGTTCGCTTTGGAAGCCCAGAATTATCCGGACGCGCCGAATCATCCGGACTTTCCGTCGGCCGTGCTTCGCCCGGGCGAAACTTATCGCCAAACGACCGTTTACGGTTTTTCGGCGAGGTAGTTGTTCGATGAATCATCCTGCGGAGGGAACCGGCAAAACGCCGGTTCCCTCCGCGTTTTTACGGATTCCGGTCGCCGTGCTTGTCGGAGACAGCTTTCGGACGGAATGAATCGCTGTTCGGTGAAAACGGATGGTCGGAATATTGATCGTTTTATAACAGAATATGAAAATGGATTTTTATTTCCCGGCAAAAACGTTAATTTTGTATCCCGTAAAAATCTAACCAAAATTATATAAACGATGAGCCAAGTAAAATTTTATTTGGGGGAAGACATTCCCTTGGAATTGCACAAAGTGCGCGTGGTACAGAAACTCCACCTGGTTCCGATCGAACGCCGCCTGGACGCGATCAAAGAGGCCGGTTTCAATACGTTCCGTCTGAGTACGCTGGATGTATACCTGGACATGCTGACCGACAGCGGAACCAATGCGATGAGCGACAATCAGGTAGCCTCCATGTTGCAGGCCGACGATGCGTATGCCGGTTCGCAGAGTTTTATCAAACTTCAAAAGGCGGTCGAAGACGTATTGGGTAAAAAATACCTGCTGCCGGTTCACCAGGGCCGTGCGGCCGAGAACGTCATTTGCCGGGCTTTTATTAAGAAGGGCGACATTATCCCGACCAACTACCATTTTACGACCGTGCTGGCGCATGTGCTCGAAAACGGAGGAAAGATCGAGGAATTGCTGCACGATCATGCGCTGGTGCTTCATTCCGACCATCCGTTCAAAGGGAACATGGATATCGAAAAACTCGAAGCCTGCATCCAAAAGCACGGCGTCGATAAAATTCCGTTCATCCGGATGGAAGCTTCCACGAACCTGATCGGCGGTCAGCCGTTCTCGATGAGCAACCTGATGGACGTTCGCCGCGTTGCGGACAAATACGGCATCATGCTGGTGCTGGATGCCAGTCTGCTCGGTGAAAACGCTTACCTGATCCAGCAGCGCGAGGAGCAGTGGAAGGAAAATTCGATGGCCGATATCATCAAGATGATGACCGGTTTGGCCGACCTGGTTTACTTCTCGGCCCGCAAGCTCAGTTCGTCGCGCGGCGGCGGCATCTGTACTAATCGCAAGGATTTGTACGGTAAGATGGAGGCGCTGATTCCGTTGTTCGAAGGATTCCTGACTTACGGCGGTATTTCGGTGCGCGAGATCGAGGCGATGGCCGTCGGTTTGCGCGAGACGCTCGACGAGACGATGATCAGCCAGAGTCCGTCGTTTATCAAATACCTAGTCGAATCGCTCGACAAGCTCGGTATTCCGGTAGTGACCCCTCCGGGCGTGTTGGGAGCCCACGTGGATGCGATGGCTTTCTGTCCGCACATTCCGCAGACCGAATACCCCGCCGGCGCGCTGGCAGCCGCGTTTTACCTGATTTCGGGTATCCGCGGAATGGAACGGGGGACCATATCGAGCGTCCGGGACGAGAACGGCGACGAGATCCTGGCCGACGTGGAACTGTTGCGTCTGGCCGTGCCGCGCCGCGTGTTCACGCTGTCGCAGGTCAAGTACGTGATCGACCGCCTGGCCTGGTTGTATGAAAACCGCGACATGATCGGCGGCCTGAAGTTCGTTTACGAACCGCCCGTACTGCGTTTCTTCATGGGAGGACTCGAACCGACCAGCGACTGGCCCGAAAAACTGATGATTAAATTCCGCAAGGATTTCGGCGAAAGCCTTTAGCGATAAGAAGTCATTCGCTTTTGGCCGGTGTCGGGGATTCCGGCGAAAAGTTTATAAACGAAAACGGAAGGGAAACGTTCCCTTCCGTTTTCGTTTTTGATTGTTAGTTGAGTTTTATCCAGGTGAGTTTGTGCCAGATTCCCTCGAAAGATTTGTTTGCTTTAAAGATTCTGTGCATTCAGCGCTTTGTGCTCCAAGTTTAGAACGTTTCCTATTTCGAGGAACGACGCGCCTTTGGCGGCCCCGAAACTTCCGCCGATCACGACGATCATATCCTCCTTACAAAGCCATTTCCGGTCTTCCAGGTAGTACAGCACGCCGAGTAGGAAACTTTCGTGGTTGATGGTCGGTTCGCGGTACATGGCGTGGATGCCGTAGGAGATTCCGAGCTGCCGCATCACGCTCTTGCGGTAGCAGACGGCGTACACCGGTTTCTCGCCGCGGAAGGCGGCCAGGTAACGTCCCGTGCGTCCCGAAAGCGTGTCGATGATGATGGCCCGGATCGGTAAGTTGATGCAGGCGCGCACGGCCGAACGCGAAAGCTGCGCGGTGATTTCGTTGTTGATGCGCACCAGGTTCATGTCGTAGTTCGGACTGTTCTGCGCCGTATCCTTTTCGATCTCGCGGGCCACGCGGGCCATCGTCTTCACCGCTTCGACCGGGTACTGACCGTTGGCTGTTTCACCGCTCAGCATCACGGCGTCCACGCGCTGGTAAATGGCATTGGCCACGTCGCTGATCTCGGCGCGCGTTGGACGCGGGTGTGTGATCATCGTATGCAGCATCTGGGTCGCAATGATGACCGGTTTTTTACTTTCGATGCACTTGCTGACCAGCAGGCGTTGGGCGACGGGAATCTGTTCGGCCGGAATTTCGACGCCCAGGTCGCCGCGGGCGACCATGATTCCGTAGGTCTCGTCCAGGATTTCGTCGATGTTGTCGACCCCTTCTTTGTTTTCGATTTTGGAGATGATCTTGATCGAACTGTTGCGTCTTTTGATCAACTCCTTGACGGCCAGCACGTCCTCTTTTTTGCGGACGAACGAGTGGGCGATGAAATCTACGTCCATGTCGATGGCCCAGTTGATGAACCGCGCGTCGCGTTCGGTGACCGATGGCAAGTCGATGGCCACGCCGGGGATGTTTACGCTTTTACGACCGTAGATGACTCCCCCGTTGCGCACTTCGCAGACCAGTTCGTCGCCGCGCTTTTCTCGGACGTACAGTTCCAGTTCCCCGTCGTCGACCAGGATTACCGAGCCGGCCGGCACGTCCCGGGAGATGTGCCCGTCGTTCAGATAGATCAGTTCGTTGTTCGACGGCAGGTCTTCCGACGTGCCCCTGAGCCGGACGATGTCGCCGGTCGAAACGGGAATACCCGCTTCGAATCCCGGAGCCATGCCCGTGATCCGGATCTCGGGCCCTTTCGTATCGATGATGATAGCGATCTGTTCCGACACTTTCCGCACGTTCTCGACAATCGTCGTGGCCCCTTCGGGCGTCAGGTGGGCCGAGTTGATCCGCGCGGCGTTCATGCCGGCTTCGTACAGGGCTCTGATAAATTCCGGTTCGCAATGTTTGTCCGAGATGGTGGCTATGATCTTTGTCTTTTTGTCCATGAGTAGGTGTCTTAAATAATCTGGTTTTATATTGAAAACGAATCGTCGGGGACCGTTAATTCAGGAAGCCGAGTATCCCCAGCCGGTAAGAGTCGAGTCCGAAACCCATCACCGATCCTTTGCATTTGGGGGCGATCAGCGAAACGTGGCGGAACTCTTCGCGGGCGAGGATGCAGGAAATGTGCACCTCGACGACCGGGATGCGGATTCCTCCGATGGCGTCGGCGATGGCGATCGACGTGTGGGTGTAGGCTCCGGCGTTCATTACGACCCCGTCGTAGGCCTCCTGCGCCGCGTGCAGCTTGTCGACCAACTCTCCTTCGATGTTGGATTGGTAATAGTCGAGCGTGACGTCCGGAAACCGTGTTTTCAATTCGTCTAGGTAAGATTCGAAGGTTTGTTCTCCGTAGATGCCCTTTTCGCGTTGTCCCAGCAGGTTCAGGTTCGGGCCGTTAATAATCAGTAACTTCATCGGGATAAAAATTTTACGGATAGGATCAAAAACATTTTCTCAAATTCGGTACAAAAATACAACGGTAATTTGAATATTTAGCATATTTTTGTAATAATTTAACGAATTGATAACAAGCACAGACAGATGGAATTGCGAGAATTGGGCGAGTTCGGTTGGATTGCGGGTATCCGCGAAAAGTTTCGGGGCGTCCCTTCCGGGGAAAGTCTCGGAATCGGGGACGACTGCGCCGTAATCCCGTGCGGAGACGGAGAAGCGTTGGTCGTTACGACCGATATGTTGATCGAAGACGTTCATTTTTTGCGTGCGGTGATTCCTCCTTACCTGCTGGGACGCAAATCGCTTGCCGTAAATCTCAGCGACGTCGCTTCGATGGGCGCCGTTCCGATCGCATCGTTTTTATCGATCGCTCTTCCGGGGGATGTCTCCGCCGGTTGGGCCGACCGTTTTACCGACGGTTACCGTAGCCTGTCGGAAGAGTTCGGGGTTCCGCTGTTGGGCGGGGATACCACCTCTTCGCAGGATCGAATTGCGATCAACGTGACGGCCATCGGGCGTATCGCCCGTGCGAAAGTCAAATATCGGAGCGGAGCCAGAGAAAACGATATAGTCTATGTGACAGGGTATTTAGGAGATTCGGCTCAAGGATTGCTCGATATTCGGTCGGGCGTATACGACTCGCCGTTCATCGCCGTGCACCACGATCCGCATCCGTGTGTCAACGAAGGGATCTGGCTGGGGAACCAACCGGAAGTGCATGCGATGATGGATATTTCGGACGGACTCGCTTCCGACCTGTCTCATATTCTGGAAGAGTCGAAGACCGGCGCCGAGATTTCCATCGAGCGGATACCGACCCGTACGACCGTCGAGCTGGCCGTTACGGGCGGCGAAGATTACCAGTTGCTGCTGACCGTCGGAGCCGAAGCCGCCGACCGGATTGCGGCGGAGTACGTCCGGCATTTCGGGAAGCCGTTGTACGGGATCGGTCGGATACGATCCGGAGCGCCGGATATAATCTGGTCGGACAACGGGGAGGTCGTCCGACCGCAGTGGAAGGGATTTCGTCATTTTTGACCGATCGCCGGTACCGCGCGACGTCCTGTGTGTCGGCGGTCGGTTGTATCTGATCCGCGACGGACGGACTTTCCGGGTGCGGGAATGGGAAGACCTTGAGAAATTCGGTTACATTTCGGGACGGTGACGGAGGCGAATCCGCGGGGTTTTTCATAAATTTGCAGAATGAAAAAATACAAAAAAGTACTTTCGATAGCCGGTTCCGACAGCGGAGGGGGGGCCGGTATTCAGGCCGATATCAAGGCCATATCGGCTTGCGGCTGCTATGCGATGACGGCGATCACGGCCGTAACCGTTCAGAATACCGTAGGCGTACGGGGTTTTCATGTCGTTCCGGCGGAAGTGGTCGCCGGACAGATCGCGGCGGTGTTGGAGGATATCGGCGCCGACGCCGTAAAACTCGGCATGTTGCCGACTGACGAAATGATCGTTCCGATCGCGGAATCGCTGAAAAAATACCGGGTGCGCAGCGTGGTGATGGACCCGGTGATGGTGGCTACCTCGGGCGACCGTCTGATCAGCGAAGCCGCTGCGCAGGCGATCCGTCGGCATATTTTTCCGTTGGCGACGCTGGTGACGCCGAATGTTCCGGAAGCCGAATACATTACGGGGATGCCGATCCGTTCCGAGGCCGATTTTCCCGCCGCCGCCGCCGCGCTTCGCGATATGGGAGCCGGGGCCGTGCTGCTGAAAGCCGGACATCTGGATGGAACGGAACTGACCGAATACCTTTTCGACGGCAACGGTTGCCATACCTTCCGTTACCCGCGAACCGACACGCCGAATACGCACGGCACCGGATGCACGCTGTCGTCGGCCGTCGCCGCTTTCCTGGCGCAGGACTATCCGCTCGAAGAGGCGGTGCTGTGTGCGGAAAACTATGTCCACGAGGCGATTGTCCGCGGCCGGGAGTATCGGCTCGGAAACGGACACGGGCCCGTACACCATTTTTATCGTTTTTGGGAGTAGATTTCCGGAGGAATAACTATTTTTACAAAAAATTGCGCGCGTGGAATTTGTCGGTAAATTTTTTAAAGACAGGCGTCTGTGGCTGATCAGCATCGTGGTGTTCGGCCTGCTGATCGTCGTGTTCGACAAAAACAACCTGATCGAAGCGTGGCGGCTGAAACAGAAAATCAATGCGCTGGAGGTGCAGGAAACCTATTACCGGCAGAAGATTGCCGAGGACAGTACGGTGCTCGAGAACCTGAAAAACGACCGTTACCTGGAGCAGTACGCCCGCGAGCATTATCTGATGAAACGTAAGGAGGAGACGATCTATCTGGTACGGTGATTCTTAGGTTCCTGTCGCATGGGCCTAAAACAATATGCCGACAAGGGGGCTGCGAGATCCGAATTTTGCAGCCCCTTTGCTGTTTTCCCATCCGGAGTCGGGTCAGGGTATCCGCATGTATTTGTGGGTCTGCACGGAGATGTTCCAGCGCGGATGCGCTTTGGCGTATTCGACGATCTCGGCGATCATCCGGTCGTAACGACTCCATTCGGGTTGCAGGTAGAGCATACACTCCGGCGTTACTTTCGCGGCGTTCTGTTCGGCCCACCGGAAATCGTCGGGCGTTTCGATGATGATTTTCAGTTCGCTGGCGCAGGCGAATACGCTGTCGACCGGAGGTTGCTGTTTCTTGGGCGACAGGCAGATCCAGTCGAACCGGCCGCTCAGCGGATGCGCTCCGGAGGTTTCGAGAAATATTTTGAGTCCGCGGGCCGCGAGTTGTTCGGTCAAGTAATCCAGCGGATACAGCGACGGTTCGCCGCCGGTAATGACGATCGCCTGCGCCGGGAAAGAGCAGGCGCGTTCGACGATCGAATCGACTTCCACGGGCGGGAAAAGCCGGGGATTCCACGTCATTTTCGCATCGCACCACCGGCATCCGACGTCGCATCCGCCCAGACGGATAAAATAGGCCGGTTTTCCGGTATGGAAACCTTCTCCCTGAACGGTGTAAAAATCTTCGACGAGCGGCAGTTTTCGTCCGCCGCAGAACAGGTCGTCGTGGTTATTCATGGTCGTCGGCGATTTCATAAATGTCTTTGTAGTTGCGTCCCAGTTGGTCGTAGTCGAGCCCGAAACCAACGATGAACTTGTCCGGAATAGACAGCGCGTAGTACTTCGGCGGCATTTGTTTCCGGTAGCATTCCGGTTTGAAAAGCAGCGTCGCGACGGCGATGTCGGCCGGTCCCTGCTTTTTCAGCACGCCGGTCATGTATTCGATGCTGGCTCCGGTGTCGACGATGTCTTCGACGAGGATGACGTGCCTGCCCCGAATATCCTGCGAGAGGCCGATGAGCTCCCTGACGCGGCCGGTGGTTGCGGTTCCGCTGTAAGAAGCTATTTTGACGAACGAGACTTCGCAGTCGAACGAGATGTGACGCAGCAGTTCGCCCATGAACATGAACGATCCGTTGAGCACGCCGACGAACAGCGGCGTTCGTTTTTCCCGGTAGTCGCTGTTGATGCGTGCGGCCACCTCCGCGATGGCCTTTTGCAGTTGTTCGCAGGAGATCGAACGCCGGAATGTCTTGTCGTGAAGCCGTATCGTGTCCATCTGTTTCGCTTTGATCGGTAACGGAAAAAAATAACGTCCGGTTGCTGTGATCCGGAGGTTTGTTGTTTATCTTTGCAAAGATAATGAAGCGAATCAAAAATAATTTAAAAAGCGTGATAAAATGACACCGAAAGTCAGCATCATCATGGGCAGCACGTCGGATCTGAAGATCATGGAGGCCGCTGCCGAGTTTCTCGACCAGATGGAAGTTCCTTATGAAATCAATGCGCTGTCGGCCCACCGCGTTCCCGAAATGGTGGCCGAATTTGCGAAGAACGCCCATACCCGCGGCGTGAAAGTAATTATCGCCGGCGCCGGCGGAGCGGCCCATCTTCCGGGCGTGATCGCCGCCACTACCCCGCTGCCGGTGATCGGGATTCCGATCAAGTCGTCCAATTCGATCGACGGCTGGGACAGCATCCTTTCCATTTTGCAGATGCCAGTCGGGATACCGGTTGCTACGATGGCGCTGGACGGGGCCCGCAACGGCGCGATCCTGGCCGTTCAGATCCTGGCTGTGGGCGACGAGGAGCTGATGCGGAAATTCGTCGCTTTCAAAAGCGAGTTGGCCCAGAAGATCGGCAAGGCGAACCGGGAGCTCGCTCAGATCAAGCGTCCGTTCAAGACGAATTAGAAGTCGCCGCCGGAAGGCGTTTGTTTCGTTCAAAATACGTTACCGGGCGAAAGTCCGGTAACGTATTTTTATCGGGATGCCTGCCGTCTTTTTCGCGTACCGGTCGTCCCGGATTAATCCCAGCCGTACCAGGTATTGTCCTCGTAATCGGTGACGGTCGCTTTTTGCGGCCGGTACCGGATCGGTTGCCGCTTGTCCTCGGTATTGATATGGAAGTAATTGGCGTTCAGTAGGCCGGTTCGTCCTACGGCGAAACCGAGCCGGATGTTGATCGTTCGGAAAATCAGGTGTTCGTTTTTGATGCGCACGCCGATGCCGATGGTCGAGTAGAATCCGTTTTTAAACAGATTGCCGTTGTAGCCGAGAATGCCGAGGTCGGCGAATCCGTACAACGCGAAACGAAACTGGTACAGGTGCCATGGGGTAAATACGACGGTTTCGGAGTTGACCACGAGCCGGTTGTTGCCGTAAATTTCCTCTCCGAGTCCGCGCAGTTCGGCATTGTCTTCGAATCCGAACGATTCGCGGTATCCGTCCATCCGGTTCCATCCGCGGGTCAGGTTCACGTCGATGAACTGGCGGACGCGGTATCTTCCTTTGCCCATCAGGTTCGAAAACCAGTTCAGATTCGATACCAGGGCGGTGCGGTAAAACCGCCCGTCGCGGTTGTTCAGGTAGCTGCCGAGGGCGAAACTCCACCGCAGGTAGCCGAACGACGTGAAGTTACCGGCGCTGAACTTGCCGCCCAGGTACCACCGGTTGCCGAACTCGCCCCACGAAGGGCCACCCGTCAGCGAGAACTGGTAGCCGTAAGGGATATCCTCGTTGACTCCGTACCCGTAGATCAGGCTGGAGGTACGGAACTGCTCTTTGTAGAAACCGGTGTTGAACAGCACGAGGTTCTCGTTGTGGAAATAGGGATTCAGCGACTGCGATACTTCCGGCCGTTCCCGGTGAAGCACCGTATTGTAATGCGCCGTGATAAAGAAACTGCTTTTCAGGTTTTTTATGTAAAAGGATTTACCGCCCCATACGCCCCATTTGGCCAGGGAGGTGTTGATCGTCGAATCCAACGGGTCGATGTCGATCGGTTCCCGGCGGTAGTAGCCGTATCCTCCGAGCGTGTAGTCCGACGGTCGGATGAACTCTTTTTTGAATTCGGCTCCGTAGTCGGAGTAGTTGAATCCTTTGCCGGCGATGATGCGCCCTTCGACGAAGCTGCCCAGGATATTCGGGTTCTCGTATTCGAACAGGTTGCCGCCGTAGCTCCAGTTTTTCCAATTGAAATAGGTCTTGACGCTCAGCTTGTTCCCCCACCCCAGAATGTTGTCGTCGTAGAGTTCGAAATAGGTGTTCCCGTCGCTTTGCGAATTCAGGTCGACGCCGATCGTCCAGCGATCGCGGGTCGTGACGATCAGGTCTACGACCGACGAGTCCGGCGTCGCGGGGATTACGCGGATGTTTGCGTCGGCGATGTAGCTGCGGGAGCGGATCAGTTGGCGGTTGTTGGTGACCAGTAGCGGATCGAAGCGGTCGCCCGGTTTGATAAACAGGTCGCGGCGAATCTTGCTCTCCTGCGTGATCCGGTGCATGGCGTTCGTCTTGCGTTCGCCCCATACTTTCGAATGGGGATTGAAGACGTTCTCGCGGACGATCCGGATATCGCCGATCTTCTTCCCGGCGAATTGTTCGAAATATTCCTGATCGGCTTTGGCGGCGCGCATTTCGGCTTCTTTGTCGCGCGGGGTTACGGAGATCGTCTGGTAAAGCAGGCGGGAGAAACGTCCTGTTTTTTTCTCCCGGGCCGGCAGCGTATCCTTGGAAGGCTGGCCAACGTCCGGGCGGCCCTGCGCTCGGAGCGACAGAACCAGCACGGTAACGCATATGACGGCAATCCTAACGTTCATTATATCGACGGTCTTAACCCTTAAAGTTAACGTAAATTCGATGAAAAAAATACGGGGACGGAAAGATTTTCTTTCCCCGCCCCCGTATTTTATCCGGATCGGTCGGTTACCGCACCAGTCCCGAGAATCCCATGAAAGCCATTGCCAGAATGCTCGCCGTGAGCAGCGCGATCGGCATTCCCTTCATGCCGGCCGGGACGTCTTCCAGTTCGAGCCGTTCGCGGAGTCCGGCAAAAAGCACCAGCGCCAGCGAAAAGCCGATGGCCGTCGCGGTCGCGAAAACGACGGATTCGCCGAGATTGTATTCCTTTTGTACCAGCAGGATGGCGATCCCCAGGACGGCGCAGTTCGTCGTGATCAGCGGCAGGAAGATGCCGAGCGCCTGGTAGAGCGCCGGGCTTACTTTTTTCAGGATGATCTCGACCATCTGTACCAGCGCGGCGATTACCAGAATAAAAACGATGGTCTGCATATACTGGATGCCGAGCGGGACGAGCACGTAGTACTGGATCAGGTAGGCGACGATCGACGAAATGGCCATCACGAACGTAACGGCGGCGCCCATGCCCAACGACGTGCCGACCCGGTTGGATACGCCCAGGAACGGGCAGATCCCGAGAAACTGCGACAGTACGACGTTGTTGACGAAGATCGAACTGATGATAATGATGAAGTATTCCATGACTATTTCGTTTTAGCCGTTAGCTTTTTGAAAATGGCCATCAGGTAGGCCAGTACCATGAAGGCTCCCGGGGCGAGGATGAACAGCAGTATTCCGTCTCCCTGGATGAATTTCAGGCCGAACACCGAGCCGTTGCCGAGCGCTTCGCGGACGGCTCCCAGCAGAGTTAGCGACAGCGTGAAGCCGAATCCGATGCCGATCCCGTCCAGCGCCGAGTCTGCGACGTTGTTTTTCGAAGCGAACGCTTCGGCGCGTCCCAGGATGATGCAGTTGACGACGATCAGCGGGATGAATACGCCGAGCGTCGCGTAAAGATCGGGTACGTAGGCTTCCATGCAGAGTTGCACGACGGTGACGAACGAAGCGATTACGACGATAAACGCCGGAATGCGCACCTTGTCAGGGATCAGGTTCTTGATCAACGAAATGGCGACGTTCGAGCAGGTCAGTACGAACAGGGTCGCCACGCCCATGCCCAGCCCGTTGATCGCCGAGGTGGTGGTGCCGAGGGTCGGACACATTCCCAGCAACAGCACGAACGTCGGGTTTTCCTTTATCAGACCTTTGGTCAGGATTTGCAGTTTATTCATGGTTTCCGCTGTTTTGGATCGATTTGTAAACTTCGTAAGCCCGACTCACGGCGTCGCTGAAGGCGCGCGAAGAGATCGTCGAAGCGGTGATGGCGTCGACGTCCCCGCCGTCCTTGCGCACCGCCAGTTTGAAGTCTGCCGGATTTTTGCCTTCGAACTGCACGGCAAAGTCGGATTTGCTGCGTTCGATTTTGTTGCCCAGACCGGGCGTTTCGTTGTGCGAAAGCGTTTCAACGCGGTTGATCGTGCCGTCCTTCAGGAAGCCGACCATTAGTTTGATTTCTCCGCCGAAACCTGTGTTCGTGAAGGTTTCGACGGCATATCCTACCGTATCCTGCCCCTGCGTGGCGGTGTAGACGACGACTTCTTTCCCGTCTACCGTCTGCACCGTTTTGGCCGCTCCGGGATCGTTGTCGAAAGTCGGCAACACCAGCGCGATCGCTGCCGTGATTTTGGCTGCCTTGGCGCGGGCGATCGGCTCGGCGGTGATTTTATAGACAAACCCTACGGCTGAGGCCGACACCAGCGTGATGACCAGCAGCGTGACGACCATATTTTTCAATGAACTTTCCATACGGCTTTAACGGGTTTTGGCAGAAACGACTCCGAAGCGTTTCGGTTTTACGTATTTGTTGATCAGCGGCACGACCGCGTTCATAATCAGAATCGCGAACGACATGCCTTCCGGATAAGAACCCCAGGTGCGGATCAGCATCGTGATGATTCCGATGCCGGCTCCGTACAGCAACATCCCTTTGTGCGTCATCGGAGAGGTGACGTAATCGGTGGCCATAAAAACAGCTCCGAGCATCGCTCCTCCGGTCAGGATGTGGAACAACGGATTCATGTAGTGCGACGGGTCGGCCGCCCACAGGATTCCGCCGAACAGCGCCATCGATCCGAGCACGGCTACCGGCGTATGCCAGGTGATTACTTTCCGGCACAGCAGGTAGAAGAAGCCGAGCAGCAGCGCCAGCGCCGCGATTTCGCCGACCGATCCGGATTTGAAGCCGAGCAGCATGTCGTTGTACGACAGTTTTTCGGCGATGTCGGCAGTGGTCGAGCCTCCGGCCAGCGCCTCTTTTACATATCCCAGCAGCGTAGGTCCGGAAACGGCGTCGGTGGCGGTTTCGGCATTGATTTCCACTTGCGTCGTCGTGGCTCCGGACAGCGAATCTACGTGTGCCGGCGTGACGAAGCCTGTCATTTGCACCGGGAACGAGATCAACAGGAACACCCGTCCGACCAATGCCGGGTTGAACGGGTTGCAGCCCAGGCCGCCGAACGACATTTTGCCGACGCCGATCGCTACCAGCGCGCCAATGACGATCATCCAGACGGGTAGCGTACTGGGTAGGTTGAAGCCGAGCAGCACGCCGGTGACGACGGCCGAATAGTTGCCGATCGTACAATCGCCTTTTAGCAGGTATTTCTGAATCAGATATTCGAATGCGACGCAGGCGGCGACGGATACTCCGGTTACGACCAGCGCGTCGACACCGTAGACGATGACCGATACGATGAAGGCGGGGATCAGCGCGATCAGCACGTCCCCCATCAGGCGTTTGGTCGAAAATGCCCCGTGGATATGCGGAGAAGGGGATACGACTAATTTTTTATCCATTTATTTTCAGTTCGGTTTTATTTTTTCTCCTGTGTTTTGCGTGCCCGGACGCGTTTGGCGACTTCCGTCTTGCCCAGGCGAATATAATCCAGCAGCGGCAGCATAGCCGGGCAGGTGTACGAGCACGAGCCGCACTCGATGCAGTCGGTTACGTGCGCGGCCTCCAGTTCGTCGAACCGTCCCATTTTTGCCAACTTGCTCATCAGGTACGGTTCGAGCCCCATTGTGCAGATGCTGACGCATTTGGCGCATTTGATACACCGTTGCGGCATTTTGCGTACGGCTCCTTTTTCGCGGATCAGCAGGATGCCCGAAGTACCTTTGGTGACCGGAGCGTCCAGGTTAGCGATGGCGCGGCCCATCATCGGCCCTCCGCCGACCACTTTGCCTGCGTCTTCCGGAAAACCGCCGCAATATTCGATCAGCGAGGCGATCGGGGTGCCGATCCTGACCCGCAGGTTCGACGGCCGAGCCAGGCAGCGGCCGGTCACGGTGACGATCCGTTCGATCAGCGGCTTGTTTTTCTGTACCGCTTCGTAAACGGCGAATGCGGTGCCCACGTTCTGTACGACGGCTCCGACGTCGATCGGAAGCCCGCCGGACGGTACCTCGCGGCCGGTGATCGCTTCGATCAGCTGTTTTTCGCCTCCCTGCGGATAGCGCACCCGCAGCGGTACGATTTCGATGTGCGGATATTCGACGGCCAGTTGCGTTAGACGTTCGATCGCGTCCGGCTTGTTGTTTTCGATTCCGATATAGGCTTTTTGCGTGCCGAGCGCTTTTGCGAGAATATCGACTCCCACCAGTATTTCGGCTCCTTTTTCGAGCATCAGCCGGTGGTCGGCCGTCAGGAACGGTTCGCATTCGACGCCGTTGACGATCAGCATTTCTGCCGTTTTGCCGGCCGGAACGGCCAGCTTGACATGGGTCGGGAACGTAGCTCCCCCCATGCCGACCAGACCGGCTTCGGTGATTTTTTTGAAGATCTCTTCTTTAGAAAGATCGCACGTTTTTACCAGGCGGTCGCTGCGGTCGATCGTGTCGATCCAAACATCGCCTTCGGCGCGGATCGAGATCGAGGGACGGCGAATGCCGCCCGTATCCGGAGTTGCATCGACGGCCACTACCGTACCCGATACCGGAGCGTGAATGTTCGACGAGACGAATCCTGCGGCCGTGCCGATCACCTGGCCGACCCGCACCGCGTCTCCTTTTTTGACGCAGGCCGCCGCCGGGGCGCCGATATGTTGCGACAACGGCACGACGGCGATTTCCGGCAGCGGGAAATCGGCGATTGCCTCGGCTTTGCTGATTTTATATTCCGGCGTGTGAATACCGCCTTTGCTGAATCCTTTTAACATGTCAGACTCCTTTTTTAAGCTTGTGTTGTCGGATTGTCGGCCGCTGTTTTCCGGGGCGGGAAATTGATTTCTCTAATTCCTCCGGTCGGGCATTCTGCGACGCATTTGCGGCACAGTCGGCACTTTTCGGCATCGATGTAGGCAAGATTGTTTTCCAGGGTAATGGCTTCGAACGGGCAGGTCCTGACGCACTTGCCGCAGCCGATACACGACACGGCGCATACTTTCCGTGAGACGGCCCCTTTGTCGCGGTTCACGCAACCGACGTAAATGCGGCGTCCTTTGACTCCTTTTTTACGCAGTTCGATGATGTTCCTCGGACAGGCTTTTACGCAGGCGCCGCAGGCCGTACACTTGGTTTCGTCCACTTCGGGCAGGCCCGTTTCCGGGTTGACGACGATGGCCCCGAACTGACAGGCCGCCACACAGTCCCCGTTGCCCAGGCATCCGTACGCGCATCCCGTTTCTCCGCCGTACAGCGCCGCTTCGACGGCGCACGAAGGCGCTCCGTTGTAAACGTTCGTATGCGGGCGTTTGTCGCACGAGCCGCTGCAACGCACCACGGCGACCATCGGTTCCTGTTCGGCAACGGCTTTGCCCAGATACTCTGCGATTTTTTGCATCGTGTCGGCTCCGCCGGCCGTGCAATAGAGCGACGAAATATCGTCGTTTTTGACCAGCGCGTCGGCCAGGCCCCGACAACCCGGATAGCCGCATCCGCCGCAATTGGCTCCCGGCAGCATACCTTCGACGGCATCGATTCTCGGGTCTTCGTGAACTTTGAATTTTTGCGCCACAAAATAAAGAACTACGGCGGCTATTACTCCGATGACGCATAATGTCAGGATCGTAGATCCCAGAACTCCGCTTATCATAAACAATCAATTATATCTACACAGCCGACAGCGTCCGCCCCGAGGCGAACGGGAGTCGCCTTCGGACGGCGGCCTTCGTCGGTTAAGTGTTCAGCTTTTTTATTTTAAAAACAATCTCTTTCGACAGTTTCGACCTGAACAGGTACAAAACCAGGTAATATATTCCGAGTATGCAAAGCGAAACCGTTCCTGCCACGACTTCGCGGGAACCGGTTTGCAAAAGGATCAACAGAGCGGTCAATACCAGCAGGAAAGGAAGCATGTAAGCGAAAAAGACGGCTTTCAAGCCCATTACCTGATCGGTGTGTACTTCGACAGCTTCCCCCTCTTCGAAAAAAGGGGCTTCGGGGGTTTCGACGACCAGTAACTTTTCGCGGCTCTCCCCCATTCCGCATTTGTTCCTGACCCGACAGGACGCACATGCGCTTTCGGCCAGAATCTTCACTTCGACCGTTGCGCCCGTGACCTTCGTAACTTTCGCCGGATGTGTGATAATCCCGTTCACGTCGTTTTCTCCCCGGATCGATTAATAACCGTATTTGTTGGTTAGCGGAAGCCGACGGTTGATGCGTAACGTACAGGTCGACAACCGCAGCGTCGGACACGACTGGTAGCGTTTGAATTCGCTTTTCAGAACCAGGTTGTATACCTTGTAGACGTCTTTCTCGTTGAATCCGGCGTTGATGATCTCTTCGCGGCTCTGTCCCTCTTCGATCATACGGTACAGGATCGCGTCCAGGATGTCGTAAGGCGGCAGCGAATCGGAATCTTTCTGTTCGAGCCGGAGCTCCGCCGAAGGAGCCTTGACGATCGTGCTGACCGGGATGATCTGCCGGTCGCGGTTGATGTAACGCGCCAGGTCGTAAACTTCGCTTTTGTACAGGTCGCCGATGATGCTCAGGGCTCCTACCGTATCGCCGTACAAGGTTCCGTAACCGACTGCGATCTCGCTTTTATTGGAGGTCGCCAGCAGGATATTCCCGAATTTATTGGATATCGCCATCATCATCATGCCCCGGATGCGCGATTGCATGTTTTCCTCGGTCACATCGAACGGAAGTTCCCCGAAAACGGGGCCGAGCGTCGTAGTAAGCGCCGCGAACGTTTCGTTGATCGGGACGACCTGGTATTCGATACCGAGGTTTTCGGCCAGCGCCCGCGCGTCCTCGACCGAATGATCCGATGAAAACTGGGAGGGCATCAGCAGTACCCGCACGTTCTCGGGGCCGAGCGCCTCGGCGGCCAGCGATACGACGACCGCCGAATCAATACCTCCCGAAAGCCCCAAACATGCGGTTTTAAATCCGTTTTTGGCGAAATAATCCTGCAATCCCAGTTTGATCGCATGGTATACGTTGACGGTTTTATTCTGCTCGGGCAACCGCACCGGTTCGTGGTCGGCGTCCAGTTCGATGATTCGAAAATCCTCCGAAAAACTTTTCAACAGCGTAACGGCTTCTCCGCGGCTGTTGATGATCCCCGACGAACCGTCGTAAACGATGTCGGTTTGCGCGCCGACGTTGTTGACGAAAACGATGCTTTTGCCGGTCATAAAAGCCAACTGCCGGTAAAAATCGTATCTTTTCTCGATAATTCCGCGCGAGTACGGGCTGTTGCACAGGTTGATGATCAAGTCGGCATATTCGCCGTATTCCTGTTCCGTATGGATGTCCTCCCCCACGACGACGGCGACTTTTTTGCCGGCGATTTTTATGTATTCGCAACCTTTGGAAGGAGACAGGTAGCTCGATTCGTCCCGCGAACGAATCGTTTTTTTACCGATGTAACGTTTGATTTTTTTGTTCTCGATCAGAGCCGCTACGCTGATGGTCTTGTTCGAACACTGTACCGGCAGACCGATCAGCACCGATATGTCTTCGCAGTGGGATGCGATGTCGCGGAGCGTTTCTTCGCAGAGATCCAGAAACGAAACTTTGTTTAACAGGTCATATGCGGGTGCGCCGCTGATGGCCTGTTCCGCAAAAACGATCAGTTGCGCGGATTGGGATTTCGCCGAATCGATACACTCTACGATTTTTTTTCGGTTTGAATCGAAATCGCCGATTGTATAGTTTAACTGGGCGAGAGCTATTTTCATTACGTTTGTGGCCTTTAGTTTTAGTAGATGACGCAAAGATAAAACTTTTAGTCCAGAAGTAAAATTTAACTTGCCTATTGTTTTATTAAATTTTATCTCTATCTTTGCACCCGTCAAACGATAAACCGGTGCCATAGCTCAGTTGGTAGAGCAAAGGACTGAAAATCCTTGTGTCCCTCGTTCGATTCGTGGTGGCACCACTTGAAAATCAGACAGTTGCAATGAAAATTTGTGACTGTCTTTTTTTGTGTACCAAAAAAAATGTACCAAATTCCTAATCTCTAACGAATCAATCAAACTTAACATACAAATATACTAATTATTTGTTTTTCAAACAAATATATTTTTCAAGTCGGTCTTTCGACCTGTGCAGAATGATGTTATTGGAATACACCCAAAATACGGTACGGTTGGGCGTATCGAAGTCCAAACGTATCGGATAATTATCCAATGCGGTTCGGTACTTTTCAAAAATGATTTGCGGATTATCACTGCGTAATACACGATCGGTTCATACATCGTCAGGTTCGCCTCATATTCGATACTTCGTAGAATTCGGCTGTTAATTTTCAATAAACCGCTTAAATTCGACTGAGTTATATTTCAATCCTTTACATAAAAAGATGCGATAATTATATTCGCTTTCTTTACTTGCATACTTGTTTTCGACAATACCGATTTCTTCAACATATTTAAAATATTCGCCCCAGTGTTGTTCGAGCCAGTTTGACTCGCCGATTGCAATGATGACCGCTCCTTTGTCAAATTCAGGCATCCACTCAAATGAACTGTGAAGTGAAAAAGCCTGGGGCAACCCGTATTTTTTCCCGAGTAAGTTCATCGCTCCCGCCATTGAATAATGCCGCCCCAAAATAAAACATTTCTCTTGTTCTTCGGAAGGCAATTCTATATACGTTTTGTTCACGACATTTAATATCCGGGTCCATATTTCGGTTGAATAATAATTATCAAAAGCAAGGGGTATTTTACCGTCTTTGTTTGGTTTTTTATGGTATAGTTCGATAAATCTCTGGAGCTTGATAATAGGGATTCCTTGAGGCAAGAGGTAAACGCCTGTTAATCCGAGTACGGTGAGGTATGCGTAGATTATCCATTTTCTTTTCTGCAATAATCGCTCGAAAAAGACCGTGCCTAACGGAATCGCCCCGATTACGACAGGGAAAAAATAATACCATTTTCCTTTTGCGCAAAACAAGAAAACAAACGAACAGCATAACGCAAAGGAAATTAATTTGTATCGTTTGAATTTGGAAATAAACGGAATCGCGAACAGTCCGGGAAGCCAGAATATCATTGTGAAGGGATTTGAAAAAAGAAAAAGCTTCTTTAATTCCCCGCCCATTGAAAGTCGGTTTAGCTGACTGTCGTATAATTGGGAAAAATGAGTGATCGCCGGAAACTGATTTTTTATTTGCCAGCAGAGGTTCGGTGTGATTAACGCAAGGAATATTAGCAATCCGATCCATAAACTCTTTTTCAGAAAAATATCTCTCCGAAAGATTAACGACGAAGTAAGCATCCCTGCGAACAGAAAAACAATGCTGTATTTTGTCAAAAATCCCAATGCTCCGAATATGCAAAACCAAATTAGGTATCTGGCATTTTGACTTTGGCAATAACTCGCTGAACAGTAAATGCAAATAATCCAAAATAACTGATCGAATGCGGTGGGCAAAAAAAGAAACCGGGTTCCTGCTATTCCGGGAGATAACAGGATGCATAACAAGGTGGCCAATACGGCTAACCATTTGCCTCCCAGTTTGATTGTCGTCAAACCGCAGAACAGAACCGCCATTGCGGAAGCCGCAAGGTTGAATAGATGATTGATAAATACGGAATCGGTGTTAAACAGATTTTGTATCCAGGCAAACGCGGCGATCATCGGGGGAAAATCCGAATAGCCCCAGGCGGGGTGTCTTCCCGCTTCGATGTGTAGAAATTCGTCGCTGAAAAATCCGGAATTGGACAAAGCTGTCAATTGAAGAACGAGCCCGATCGCTATGAAAACGGCTATTACGGTATATTCAGGTGGATACTTTCTAAAAAACATAATCGTACTCCTCATTTTTATTTTTTGTCTTTTGCCGTGTCGAAATCATATTCCGCTTTGCGAGAAAACTTGCCTGCCGGTAAGGAGTATCCTGCGTTGATAATGAGAATCGGTTATGCCAAAACCGTTACCCTACTCTCCCCGCAGAAGGATCGAATCATTGCTGATCTGATATTTCTTTACGATCGTACCGATTATTATCTTTGGTGCGGAGTCCGAAAGGAAGACGGGGAGGCCCCTTTGACGGCTTTCCCGTTGTAAAAAACTTTCCAGGCGTCTTTGCCATATCCCCTGCCCAGATTCTCGAACGACGATGCGGAGGCGTTGGGTATGGGTTTTCCTCTGTAAAAAACCTTCCAACTGTCTTTCCCATAACCGCCGCCGAGGTTTTCGAATGAAGACGAGGAGGCATTTTCTATTTTTCTGCCCCGGTAAAATACTTGCCAGTCGTCTTTGGCATAGCCGTCGCCGAAACTTCGGAATGAAGAGGGGGAAGCGCCTTCGATTTCAAGGCCCTGATAAAATACTTTCCACGCATCTTTTCCGTATCCGCTCCCGAGGTCTTCGAACGATGACGAGGAAGCTCCCTCTACTTCATACCCGCGATAAAAAACCGTCCAACTGTCTTTCGTATAGGTTCCGTTACCTCGACCCCGTTCCTGAAACGGGGCGTTTTCCGTCGCGGCGAACGACGGCTCCTGCAATCGGTATTCGATAACCGACGGTTTACCGCTCTGTGCGATAACTAATAATGCGAAGGACAAAACGATTCTTTTCATGGACGATCCGGCTCTTTCGGCAAATATAAGTAAGATCGGTCGATATGTCGCGATTCTCCGGTCGAAAAAGGCGGAAGTTTGTTGTCGAAGCTAAAAATTATCCGGGAGGGATTTAAGATCGTTTCTTAAATCCCTCCCGGATTGAAATTTATTTTGGGTGCGTCGGCTTGATTACTTGGCTTTGTTGACCTTTTGGTACCCTGGACGGCCGACAGCGGATCGCCGTAAACGCGTGCTACGGTTACATCGCTTTTCTACGGCGTTATGTAATTTTTCAAATCGAGGCGGAAATGTCGTTCCGAATGATTACATTTGTAAACGCGTTTACGGTAGAAAGTGTTCTCGGGTGTAAGCGTCGTCGTGAACCATGTATCAAAAGGCTTTATTCGTCCTGACATATTTGTTTTTTTCGTTCGTAGTCGGAAACGTTACCGAAAAAGGGGGAGGTTCTTCGGAATTCTCCGCCGTTTTTGCGTATGCGGAGACGGCGTGCTTCGATTCGTGCGATGTTTCGGTCTGTCCGCCCGCGACGGATGCGCAGGCGGTTTCGACGGATAAGTGTCTTTTTGCGGGCGCGGAATATTCCGGGGCGGAGATTTCGAAATATCCGGTACGGACGCTTGCCTGCCCTACTCCGCAATTGTCCGTTCCTGCGGAACGGCGGAAACGTGTCGCCGCGGAATACCTGTCTTTTATCCGGAACGCCTTTCCGGATTATATCCATACATTGGGCTGTATGCGGGTTTAATGCCCGTTTTCATCGGAATGACCGTGCCGGTTCGGTGCGGTATAGCTATGCCTATTCATCCAAGCTACTAAATAATACCTAATGGAAAACAAAAATTACATGGCCGACGAAGTGCGGGGAAATACCGGCGTAAATGTCGCCCGTTGCTATCAGTGCGGCAAATGCTCGGCCGGATGCGCGACGGCCCCGGAGATGGACTATCCGCCGAGCCTCGTGTTGCGGATGTTGCAGACGCGCAGCGCAGAGAACGACCGGAAGGTGCTCGGTTCGAACACGATATGGCTCTGCCTGAACTGCGAGAATTGCATTGCGCGTTGTCCGCAGCAGATCGACATTCCGCGTATGATGGACTACCTGCGCGAAGAGTCGTTGCGGGCGGGATGCGTCGGCGAAAAGGCGAAACCGGTCGTGGCCTTCCACCGGGCGTTCCTCGACTCGGTGAAATACACCGGACGGCTGTACGAGGTGGGACTGATCGCGGGATTCAAGGCCCGGACGATGCGGCTCGCACAAGACCTGCCCCTGGTGCCGGACATGCTGGCGAAAGGCAAGCTGAGCCTGCTGCCCGAGCAGGTGAAAAACAAAAAGGCGATCCGGCATATTTTCGACGAGGCCGGTAAAGCCGGTAAAAAACTTTAAACCGGGAATGCAGATGAAAATAGGTTTCTATCCGGGATGTTCGCTCAAAGGCACTTCCCGCGAATACAACGAATCGGTCGCGGCCCTTGCCAAAGCGTTTTCGCTCGAACTGGAAGAGGTGCAGGACTGGAATTGCTGCGGGGCCACTGCGGCCCACTCGATGAACCGGACGCTCGCGCTGTTGCTGCCGGCCCGCATCCTTGCGCTGGCCGAACAACAGGGACTCGATGAGGTGGTCGTGCCGTGCGCTTCATGTTATAATCGGCTCAGTACGGTACAGTACGAACTGGCCGAAGACGAGGCGTTGCGCAACGAAATCGCCGATACGATCCGGATGCCCTATACGGGCAGCGTCCGGATATTGAATGTCGTGCAGATGATCGAAAAGTATATTCAGGGAGAACTCGCGGCGCGGATCGTGCAGCCGTTCGACCGCCAAGTGGCGTGCTACTACGGTTGCCTGCTGGTACGTCCGCACGGGGTGTTGCAATTCGATCGTCTGGAAGACCCGCAGAGCCTCGACGCGCTGATGAAACTGGTCGGGGCCCAGCCGGTCGACTGGGGATTCAAGACCGAATGCTGCGGCGCCGGGTTTTCGGTGTCGCGTACCGATATCGTGGGACGGCTTTCCGGGGAGATCGTCCGCGACGCCGCCGACCGGGGTGCTCAGGCGATCATCGTGGCCTGTCCGATGTGCCATTCGAACCTCGATATGCGCCGGCAGGCGATCGACAGCTACCTCAGGCGCCGGATCGATGTTCCGGTGCTGTACGTTACGCAGGCCATCGGTCTGGCCGTCGGGCTCAGTCCCAGGGAGCTGGGCATCGAACGCCATTTCGTTCCCGTCACCTTCTAACTAACTGAAAATCCGAAAATGTCTAAAATAGGAGTTTTTATTTGCCATTGCGGCGAAAATATCGGGGCTACGATCGACTGTGAAAAGGTGGCGGCCGAAGCCGCGAAGTTCGACGGAGTCGCATTTGCCACCGATTATAAGTATATGTGTTCCGATCCGGGACAGTCGCTGATCCGCAAGGCCATCGAGGAGCAAAAACTCGACGGCGTGGTGGTGGCCGCCTGTTCGCCCCGGATGCACGAGCCGACGTTCCGGCGGGCCTGTTCCGAAGCGGGGCTGAACCCTTACCTGTGCGAGATGGCCAACCTGCGCGAGCATTGCTCGTGGGTGCACGAAAAAGGAGAACCCACGACTGCGAAAGCGATCGACATCGTTCGCGGGCTGGTCGAGAAAGTGAAACGCAACAAGCCGTTGAAGCCGATCGAAGTGCCGATTACCAAGAAGGCGCTGGTGATCGGCGGCGGCATCGCCGGAATACAGGCCGCGCTGGATATCGCCAACTGCGGTCATCAAGTGATCTTGGTCGAGAAAGAGCCGTCGATCGGCGGCCACATGTCGCAGTTGTCGGAGACGTTCCCGACGCTCGACTGTTCGCAGTGTATCCTGACGCCGCGGATGGTGGAGGTCGCGCAACACCCGAACATCAAGCTGTACACTTATGCCGAACTCGAACATCTGGACGGGTTTATCGGCAATTTCAAGGCGACGATCCGGTTGAAAGCCAAAAGCGTCGACGAAAAGATCTGTACCGGCTGCGGCCTGTGTACGACCAAATGCCCGCAAAAGCGGATCCCGAGCGAATTCAATGCCGGACTCGGCCTTCGCACGGCGATCTACGTCCCGTTCCCGCAGGCCGTGCCGAACAAACCGGTGATCGACAAAAAGCACTGCAACTATTACAAACGCGGCAAGTGCAAGATATGCGAGAAGACCTGCCCTACCGGGGCGATCTGTTTCGACAAGGAAGATGAGTTCGTTACCGAGGATATCGGCGCAGTGGTGGTCGCTACCGGGTTCAACGTGCTGGGTACGGAATTTTTTTCGGAATACGGTTACGGACGGTACAAAGACGTCATTACCGGACTGCAGTTCGAGCGGCTGGCTTCGGCTTCCGGGCCTACGTCGGGCGAGATACGCCGTCCGTCGGACGGAACGATGCCGAAAAAGATCGTGTTCATCGCCTGCGCCGGATCGCGCGATCCGGCCAAAGGGATTCACTATTGCTCGAAAATCTGCTGCATGTATACGGCCAAGCACGCGATGCTGTACCAGCACAAAGTGCACGGCGGGGAGTCCTATGTCTTTTACATGGATATCCGGGCCGCCGGCAAGAACTACGAGGAGTTCGTGCGCCGCGCGATCGAGGACGACGGCGTGAACTACGTGCGCGGACGCGTGGCCCGCGTTTATGAAAAAGACGGCAAGCTGATCGTTAAGGGCGTCGATACGCTGATGGGGGCCCAACCCGTCGAGATCGAGGCCGATATGGTCGTGCTCGCTACCGCCGGGGTGTCCAACGAGGGCGCGGAAGAACTGGCGCAGCGGCTGCACGTATCCTACGATCCGTACAAATTTTTTGCGGAAGCGCATCCGAAACTGAAACCGGTCGAAACCAATACGGCCGGAATTTACGTAGCCGGAGCCTGCCAGGCGCCGCGCGACATTCCCGAAACGGTCAGCATGGCCTCGGGGGCGGCGGCGAAAGTGGCCGCGCTGTTCTCGTCGGACAAGTTGGTACGCGAGCCGCTGATCGCGGTGGTGAACCGGATGGCGCCGCCGGTGTACAGTACCTGCGTAGGCTGTTTCATGTGCCAGACGGCTTGTCCGTACCAGGCTATCGAGCGGGAGGAGATCAAGGACCGCGGCGGCAACGTCGTCAAGACCGTGGCCCGCGTCAATCCGGGCCTGTGTCAGGGCTGCGGAACCTGCGTCGCGTTCTGCCGCTCGAAATCAATCGATATTCAGGGATACTCGAACGACCAGATGTACGCCGAGGTGATGGCGCTGCTGCACACGCAGGGGGCCTGAACGGACGGATCGTCACAATGCAAATACGATAAACAATGAACGAAAATAAAACAGAATTCGAACCCAATATCGTGGCCTTTGTCTGCAACTGGTGTACCTACGCCGGGGCCGACCTGACCGGAACCAGCCGGCTGAAGTACGCCACGAACGTCAAGATCGTGCGTTTCCCGTGTACCGGGCGCATCGACTTCATGCTGCTGCTGAAGGCTTTTGCCGGCGGCGCGGACGGCATCATCGTTTCGGGCTGCCATCCGAACGACTGCCACTATACGTCCGGGAACTTCCACGCCCGCCGGCGCTGGATCGTTTTCCGGGGATTGCTCGACTTTATGGGCATCGACGTGCGCCGCATCCGCTATTCGTGGGTGTCGGCAGCCGAAGGGGGCAAGTGGGCCGACCTGGTCAACGACACGGTGCGCGAAATCCGCGAACTGGGGCCGTATACGAGGTATCGGGAAGTAGCCGATTATATCGAAAAGGAGGAAAACCATGGATAAACTGACCGAAAAAGCCGCAGCCCTGCTGCGGGAGGGCGCAGCGACGCTCGTAATAGGCTACGGGGAGGACAAGGGCAACAAGACCCGTCCGCTGTTCTGCCGCATACCCGAAGAGGCGGCGCGCCTCGTTTACGACGGCCGCTGCATCCATAACCTGGCCGTCTACCTGACCAAACCCGAACTGCTCGGCGCGGGACGCACGGCGGTAGTCGCCACGATCCCGGTGCTGCGGTCGATCCTGCAACTGGCTGCCGAAAACCAGTTGTCCGAGGATAAGCTGCTGGTACTTACCGTAGCCGACGGCGAGGTGATGCAATTCGATACGTTCGCCGCGGTAGAAAGTTACCTGACCGGTTTCGATTTCAGACTCGGAGAGAAGGAACGGGAACTGATCGACCGGCTCGAAGGAATGTCCCGGGAAGAACGCTGGGAATTCTGGAAAGAGCAGCTCGAACCGTGTTTCAAGTGTTACGCCTGTCGTGCGGCCTGCCCGCTGTGTTACTGTACGCGTTGCGTGGTGGAGATCAACTGCCCGCAGTGGGTGCAACCCTGGGCCGGAACGCTGCCGAATATCGAATGGCACATCAACCGCGCGATGCACATGGCCGGACGCTGTACCGGGTGCGGGGCCTGCGGCGAAGCCTGCCCGCTGGGGATTCCGATCCACCTGCTGACGCAAAAGTTGCTCGAAGACGTGGACGCCGAATTCGGTGCGAAGTCCGGAACCCTCGGTCAGAAAGGCAATGCGCTGTCGACGTTCGATCCGTCGGACAAGGAAAATTTCATTCGTTAAACGAGAATCATGGAGAAATTACATATCACACCCGAAAATATCGCCCGCTGGCTCGAACAACTGATCGGCAGCGGACGGTCGGTATACGCTCCGGTAAGAACCGGGGAGCGGGTCGATTTTAAAAAGATCGCCCGGCCGGAGGAAGTGGCCTCGGATTACGTACAAACGACGCAGTCGGTCAAAAAGGTTGTTTTCCCGAGGACGGAGGAGTTGTTCTCCTACCGGAAGGAGGGAAAACAGGTTTCCGTGCGGCAACCCGATTTGCAGGCGATTCCCGAAACGGTCGTCTGGAAAATCCGTCCGTGCGATGCGGCCGGATTCGCCCCGTTGTCGGGCATATTCAACTGGGATTACAAGGACGGTTCCTATAATGCGCGCGCCGAGCGGCTGACGCTCATCAGTTTCAGCTGTGCGACGAGCGACGAATATTGTTTCTGCACGTCGGTCGGGGGAGGGCCGGGAAGTACGGCGGGAAGCGACATTCAGCTTACGTTGCTGCCCGACGGCGGCGCGCTGGTCGAAGTGCTGACCCCGAAAGGAGAACGGCTCGCAGCCGAAGCGTCGTCGCTGTTTGCGTCGGCCGACGGCATTTCGAAGGAAGAGTATCTGGCCCGCGTCGAAAAGCGTTTCGATGCGCGACAGCTCCGCGAGAAACTGGATCAGGCGTTCGACAGCCCGGTTTGGAAACGGCAGTCCGAGCGTTGCCTGGGATGCGGAGCCTGCGCGTTCGTCTGTCCGACCTGCGCCTGTTTCGACATTCAGGAGGATGCGCGCGGGGCGACCGGCCGGCGGGTGCGCTGCTGGGATTCGTGCGGCTTCTCGCTTTTCACGCTGCATACGTCGGGACATAACCCGCGTTCGGTGCAGAGCGCGCGCTGGCGCCAGCGGATCCTGCATAAATTCTCGTATATGCCCGAGCGGATCGGACAGACCGGCTGTACCGGCTGCGGACGCTGCTCGCGGGCCTGCCCGGTGAACATGAACCTGCTCGAACACTTACAATCCATTTAGCCGCCATGAATCAATCCAATCTATATCTTCCGTACCTGATGGAGATCGAGAAGATCACCGTCGAAGCACCGGGCGTCAGGACGTTCCGGCTGAAATTCCGCAACGGGGACGAGGCTTCCGCCTTCGAGTTCCGGGCGGGACAATTCGGCGAATACTCGGTATTCGGCGAAGGAGAATCCACGTTTTGCATCGCTTCGTCGCCTACCCGCAAGGGGTATATCGAATGTACGTTCCGCCAGGCCGGACGCGTGACCACGGGCCTGTCGAAGCTCGAAGAAGGCGATACCGTCGGCTTTCGGGGGCCGTTCGGCAACGTTTTCCCGCTCGACGAATGGAAAGGTAAAAACCTGCTGTTCATCGCCGGCGGCATCGCGCTGCCGCCGATGCGCTGCGTGATCTGGAACGCGCTCGACACCCGCGAAAATTTCGGCGACGTGACCATTTTGTACGGGGCCAAATCGGTCGGCGACCTGGTCTATAAACACGAACTGGACGAATGGGCGGCGCGTCCGGACGTCAATCTCGTTACGACGGTCGATCCGGGCGGCGAGACCGCCGACTGGAAAGGGCACGTAGGATTCGTACCGTCCGTGCTCGAACAGATCGCTCCGTCGAGCGACAATACGATCGCAATCGTTTGCGGACCGCCGGTGATGATCAAATTCACGTTCCCGGTACTCGAAAAACTCGGGTTCGCCGACGACCGGATCTATACGACGCTCGAAAACCGGATGAAGTGCGGCGTCGGCAAATGCGGCCGCTGCAACGTTGGCAAGTTGTACGTGTGCAAGGACGGTCCGGTGTTTACGAAAGCGCAACTGAATGGGCTGCCGCCCGAATATTAGAAATAGTTTGTGAGTTTTCTTTATTCGGAATGTTGCGAATCGGGCTGAAAAAAACGCATGATAGGCAGTTTTCCGATTTTATGCAGGATATTTGCTAATAAGAGCAAATATCCTGCATTTTTACCGATTGGCGTGGGATAGCGTTGCGGCATCGTTTATCGAAGAGAATCGCTCTCCTTTAGAAAAGTCAATACGGCGTTTTGCATGTCTTCGCTATTCTCGAGAAACGGCATATGGCCGACGTTGCTTCTCCGCAGGATCATGTTCGGGAAATGTACGTTCCGGTAGTGTTTAGGCCCGACGCTCCAGTCCGTGCTGCCATAAAAAAACAGGACGGGTACTTGAATTTCAGCCGTGGCAGGTCTATAGTCCCGGTAATATTCCGGAAATACAACGGCGTTATTGCTAAAAAAACTATTGCTGAAATCGTTGTTGAAAGAGGGAACTTCCTGATATGACCGATTCATCTTTGCATCGCTCTCCGGCGAAGCGTAAAATATTTTCCACCGGAGTTTTTTTTCTTCGAGTTTTCCGGCGGCGATCGTCAATTTTTCCATATTTGAAAGAGAATCGTTTTTCAAAAAAGCGCACTCTTTTTTCCCGAGTAGTTTTCCGGCTTTTTTTAGCCATCCGTTTTCGAAGCTGTCGTCGATATACAACGTGCAGTTCAGCATGACCATCCCTTCGATTGCACCGGGATACCGTTCTGTATATCCCATTTGCAGGATTCCTCCGAACGAATGCCCCAGTGTGAACCAACGGTCGATATGCAGGATTTGGCGCACCTGTTCGAAATCCTCGGCCATCCTTTTCATCGAATAATCTCCGTTGGAAGGACTGGTCGAACGTCCGGTTCCCCGCTGGTCGAGATAGATCATCGTAAAATGCCGTTCGAAGAATTCTCCGGAAAATTTTTCAAGCCAATAAGAACCCGATCCGGGACCGCCGTGCAAATAAAGCAAGTGCGGCCCGTGTCCTTTTATTTTCACGTAAAGTTGTACGCTATCGGTCGTCGTAACGATCAATTCTTTCCCCTGAAGTCGTATAAATCCGGTCAGGGCGACAAGCAGCAATAAGAGGTTTTTCATAGGTCGAATTTAATTTATCGGGATAATATACGATATTATTTTTTATTTCGCAAGCCGGGATAAAAAAATATTTATTTCGCCCTGCCGTGCCTCCGGCAGGCGAGCGGCCTTTTTTGTTGAAAATTGTTAACTTTGCGATTGAGATTTTGAGGAGGATGAGAATAGATAAATCGGTTCGGGTAGCGTTGGTGGTGGCCATTGCATTTTTCATGCAGTTTCTCGACACCACGGCGGTCAATACGGCTATTCCGGCCATGGCGCGCGCCTTCGGGACGGATGTTATCCATTTGAGTACGGGCATCACTTCGTACCTGATTGCGCTGGCGATCTTTATTCCGGTCAGCGGTTGGATCGCCGACCGGTTCGGGACGCGCAACGTGTTCTGCGCGGCGATCGTGTTTTTTATCCTCTCCTCGACGCTGTGCGGGACGTCGCAGTCGTTGTTGCAGTTCGTGATCTACCGGGTGATGCAGGGGATGGCCGGGGCGATGATGTCGCCGGTGGGCCGCCTGGCCGTGCTGAAAACGTCGTCCAAAGAGAATCTGCCCGTCGCGATGAATTACATCACGATTCCGGCGCTGGTCGCGCCGATCGTCGGCCCGCTGGTCGGCGGCTATCTGACGACTTTCCTTACGTGGCGGTGGATTTTCTACCTGAACGTTCCGATCAGCATCGCGTGCGTCCTGCTCGCCTGGCGTTATATCCCGTCCGAGAAGCGCGGCGAGGGTTCCCGCAAACCGTTCGACGCTCCGGGGTTCGTCCTGAGCGGCCTGGCGCTGGCCGGATTCATGTACGGCGTGGAGCTGTTCAGCAAAGAAGGACTTTCGTATTACGTGCCGCTGGGGCTTATCGGCGGAAGTCTCATTATACTGTTCGCCAACGTGTTTTATTCGAAACGGATCGACAATCCGCTGATCGACTATTCGGTGATGAAGTACAAAAGCTACCGGATCACGATCTACGCCGGTTCGGTTTCGCGGATGGTGATCGGCGTGTTCCCGTACCTGGTTCCGCTGATGTTCCAGGTCGGGTTCGGGCTCAGTCCGTTCGAGGCGGGACTGCTGTTCCTGTCGACGATGGTCGGCAACCTGTCGATGAAGTCGGCTACCGTGTGGGTCATACGCAGTTTCCGTTTCCGCAGCGTGCTGATCGTAAACGGCTGCCTCGTAGCCCTGTTCACTTTTCTGACGGCCCTGCTGCTGCCGACCACGCCGGTATGGATTATCGTGCTGACGCTGTTCCTGTCGGGACTCGTGCGCTCGATGCAGTTCAGTTCGCTGACGACGCTCGCTTTCGCCGATATTCCCGAACACGATATGACCTCGGCCAATACGCTGTACAGTACGATCCAGCAGATGTCGATCGGGATGGGGATCGCCATCGGCGCCGTCGCGCTGCGCTTTTCGAACGTACTGAACGGCGGCGTGCCGGGACAATACACGATCCCGGATTTCCGGCTGGCGTTCTTTTTCGTCACGGCGATCGGGTTCCTGCATCTGTTCGGTTACCTCGGGCTCTCGCCCGACGCCGGCAACGCGGTGCGGATCAAAAAAGACCATTCGGCGGACGATGCTTCCGGCGCGGCCGGACGGGGAACCGCTCCCGGCCGGTAGCCTGTCCCCTACTCTTTCGTACGTGTTCGCCGGATCATTTCATACGGACAGAATGCCGTGTTTCCACGCATACTCCCTGGCGGCCGGTACGGTGATCGGGTAATTGACGAAGTTGAACACGGCGAACGGGGGCACCTCGATCCGCTTTTCGCGGAGTCGCGCGACGATTCGCAGGATCTCCTGGTACAGTAGGAAATTCCGGTTGACCGTGGCGGCGGGAGTATGAAATTCGCGTTCGAGCATTTCGGCGTACGACCGGTCGTGGCGTTCGTGGGCGCGGGCGAAGACTTCGTACGGCATCGTCTCGTTCGGTCCGGCCGAGCCATCTGCCATTCTTATCAGCAATTCTTTCGGGCCGGGCGCGATCCGTGTCTGCAACAGTTCTGCGGGAATCTCGTTCGCTCCGATATCCATGACCGGGCGTGTGTGCAGAAAGTCGATGCTCAGTTCGAGGTGGTACGCGGCATGGGGCGACAACAACCAGCTTTCATTCTTTTCTTTCATGGCGGCATTCGGATAATGATTGGATGAGATACGTCCTGTCCGGGACGTAAAACTGGGACATATCCTCGCCGCCGCTGCGGTAGAACAATAAAAAAGGGGCAAGGACGCTCAGACAGCTCGTTCAGTCGGCCTTAGGATGCCTTGTGTGGAAACTGCCCTTGCGCCCAAGCCCCGCCCCGGTATTTCGTACCGGGGCATGGCAAGGGTTTCGGACAAGATTTACGCCACACTAAACCTGCTACATAATAAATATAACAGTTCCTAAGTTTACTGAACGACGCAAAGGTTGTCTTAACCTTTACTGTGTATGTTACGGTTTAAACCGTATTATGACCTAACAAAGATAATATTTTCATTGTCAATTATTGATTTACAAATGCAAATATAAAATTTATTTCTGAATAAAATACCGATTGGTATGCAAAAAAGAAAGTGATTATCTTCTATTTTGCTCAATTATGAGCACTCCGAGACGTGACAATCAATTCCTTGCGACCATTGTGTGGAGATTGAAAGAAATCCGCAACGGCCGGGGTGTGTCCCAACAGCGGGTTACGATGGATACGGGAGTAAATATCAGTAGGATAGAATCAGGGAATCGGATGCCTTCGATTTATTCGTTAGCTATTCTTTGCAAGTATTACGAAGTTTCGATGGAAGAGTTTTTCAAAAATATTGATTTGAAAAATAAGCCTTGGGAATAAAGATAGCTGAACGCTTGAAGGACGTTCGCATAAAGAAGGGCCTTACCCAGGAGAACGTGCGTTTCGATCTGAATATGAACATAGGCCGTATCGAGATTGCAGAAAATTGCATATCGCTCCCTACCCTGAAAAAGTTGTGTAATTATTACGGTATTACTTTCGAGGAGTTTTTCAGAGGAATTTAGCCTGCCTTTAAAATTTGAATCTACAAAAACGTATTCGGCGAGTATAATTGCCGTTCCTTGCTGAAATAATCGACTTTATATTTTGCCTGCGCCGGGCGGCGCCGAACCTTTTATTGCCGGGAAATCGTTATTTTTGTACCGACTGAAACGATGCCTTTATGAAAGCGATGAGTTTGGAAGAACTGACTAAGGAACAACTCGAAGAATTGGTGCGGATCTATGCCCGCAACCTGTTGGCGCTCGACGGCGTGTGGTTTCAGTCCGTCGAACGCGGACGGGGCATGGACGAGGCGATGGCGCACGACTGTGCGGTGTGGCGGCGTTTCACCGAGACGGAAGCCCGCCGTATCAAAACGTTTCTCGGTCTGCCCGAACGGCCGGGACTCGACGGGCTGGAACAAGCCCTCGCGTTTCGTTTCGCCGCGCTGGCCAACCGCCGGACGGAGTGCCGCCGAGCGGGCGATGCGCTGGAGTTCCGCGTGGCGGACTGCCGGGTGCAGTCGGCTCGCACCCGCAGGGGGTTGCCGTTGCATCCGTGCAAACCGGTCGGCGAAAACGAGTACGCCTATTTCGCCCGCGTGATCGACGATCGGATCGGATGCGAGGCCGTGAGTTGTTTTCCGGATATGACCGAGCCGGACTGCGCCTGCGCGTGGCGGTTCCGGCTCGAAAAGGAGTAACGGCGGAAGACGGGCGTATGCGCTGCGGTTTGGAACATTTTATGTATGGCGTTATAGATCAATGTCGAGTAAAAAAGTTCGGGCGGACCGGGGAAAATAGCCCGGTTTATCGTATTTTTACGGAATTAAAATCAGGATGGTATGGAAGTAATGCTGAGCGTTCGTGCGGAGAGTTGCATCCGGTGCGGCAAATGTGTGCGGGTGTGCCCGTCGAAAATTTTTACGCAGCCGGCCTCCGGCGGCGAGATCGGATTGCAAGGGATCGGGTCGTGTATCGTGTGCGGGCATTGCGTGGCCGTCTGCCCGACCGGTTCGGTCGAGCACGGGGATTTTCCGCCGCAGAAGGTGCATCCGGTCGATCGGGAATTGCTGCCCTCGCCCGAACAGGTGATGCTGCTGTGCAAGGCGCGGCGGTCGAACCGGGCCTTTACCGCGAAGCCGGTGCCGGAAGAGACGCTCGACCGGATTCTCGAGGCCGCCCACCGCGCCCCGACCGCCAGCAACCTGCAACGGGTGGCGTTTACGCTGGTGACCGATCCCGAAAAACTGCACGCGATCAGCGCGTTTACCGTCGGCGTATTCGCTTCGATTCTCAGAAAACTCGAAAATCCGCTGCTGAAGCCGGTGCTGAAACGGATTGCGCCGCAGCTATACGGCTACGTGCCGCATTTTAAGCGTCTGATCTCGGAGTTCGACAAGGGGAACGACCTGATCCTGCGCGGGGCTACCGCCGTGATCCTGATCCATACGCCTTCGGAAAGCCGCTTCGGATGCCAGGACGCCAACCTCGCCTATCAGAACGGTTCGCTGATGGCCGAGAGTCTCGGCGTTGCCCAGTTCTACACCGGTTTCGTCTGTTCGGCCGTCGAACAAGACCGGAACAGGCGGCTGGCCAAAATGCTCGGCATATCCGGGAAGATACGCGCCGGAATGGCGCTCGGCATACCGGCGTTCCGCTATCCGAACTACATCGACCGCAAGGATATAAATGTAACCAAATTGTGATTCATGGCTTCGTTTCTGAATTCGCTGCGTACTAAATTCGGCCTCGGTAAACATCATCCCCGGCTCGGCGGCCTCGAAATACTGAAATACATCGGGCCCGGTCTGCTGGTGACCGTCGGGTTCATCGATCCGGGCAACTGGGCTTCGAACCTGGCCGCGGGCGCCGACTACGGCTATGCGCTGCTGTGGATGGTCACGCTGTCGACCGTGATGCTGATCGTCCTGCAACACAACGTGGCCCACCTGGGGATCGCCACCGGGCTTTGCTTGTCGGAGGCTGCCACCGTTTACCTGAAGCCGGCCGTGTCGCGCACCGTGCTGGGGTCGGCCGTGCTCGCGTCGATCTCCACGTCGCTGGCCGAAATTCTGGGCGGGGCGATCGCGTTGCAGATGCTGTTCGGCATTCCGGTGCGGATCGGGGCGCTGATGGTGCTGATTTTCGTAATCGTCATGCTGTTTACCAACAGTTACCGGCTGATCGAGAAGTGGATCATCGCGTTCGTGTCGATCATCGGGCTGTCGTTTATTTACGAACTGTCGCTGACGACGATCGACTGGCCCGCGGCCGCTTGGGCGTGGGTTACGCCGACCATTCCGGAGGGGTCGATGGTGATTATCATGAGCGTGCTGGGGGCCGTGGTGATGCCGCACAACCTGTTCCTGCACTCCGAGATCATCCAGAGCCGGCAGTGGAACCTTTCCGACGACGCGGTGATCAAAAAACAGCTCCGGTACGAATATGCCGATACGATCCTGTCGATGCTGATCGGCTGGGCGATCAACAGCGCGATGATCCTACTGGCCGCCGCGACGTTCTTCGTGTCCAAAACACCCGTCGAAGAGTTGCAGCAGGCCGATTCGCTGCTGCGCCCGCTGCTCGGAAGCAATGCGACGGTGATCTTCGCCGTGGCGCTGCTGTTCGCCGGGATCGCTTCGACGATTACGTCGGGTATGGCGGCCGGTTCCATTTTCGCCGGGATCTTCAAAGAGCCCTACGATATCAAGGATAGCCACTCGCGGCTCGGCGTGATCATTTCGCTCGTCGTCGCGTTCCTGATCATCCTGGTGATTACCAATCCGTTCCGGGGACTGATCTATTCGCAGATGATCCTCAGCATCCAGCTGCCGTTCACCGTTTTCCTGCAGGTTTACCTGACTTCTTCCGAACGGGTGATGGGCAAGTATAAAAATTCGACGTTCACCAAATACCTGCTTTATGCGATCGGCGGCGTGGTGACGCTGCTGAACGTGATGCTGCTGGTCAGCATGTTCTGACGGCGTTTCCCCGCGTTGGTATGTTAATTGTTACGGATCTTCGTAACAATTTAACCTGTTTGGTATGAATACAATCGCCGTATTTTTCGTATGCTCGGGCATCGTTTCGGCCCTCGTGATCGCATCGGATCTCCATAGCCGGAAGCAGTCCATGAAGATAATGAACAGCGTGTGGATACTGACCGGGCTCTGGGGCGGGTTTATCGCCTTGTGGGCTTATTTCCGGTTCGGGCGCGCGAAACGCTCCGCGCCGGTGGCCGCTCCGATGCGGATGGAGGCGCCGGATGCCGGTTCGATGCCGATGGGAAATAAAGCGGAGACGCGCATGCCGATGGATATGGGCCGCGACCGTCCGAAGTGGCAGTCCGTCGTGCTGTCGACGCTGCACTGCGGCGCCGGATGTACGTTAGCCGACCTGATCGGGGAAAGCTTTCTGTATTTCGTGCCGGTCGCGATCGGCGGCAGCGCGGTTGTCGGCGGTTGGGCGCTGGATTATGCGTTGGCGCTCTGTATCGGGGTTTATTTTCAGTACGCGGCAATCCGGAGTATGCAAATGCTGCCGAGAAAGCAGGCGGTCGTCCATGCGCTGAAGGCCGATTTTCTGTCGTTGACCGCGTGGCAGGCCGGCATGTACGCGTGGATGGCCGTCGTTATCTGGGTGCTGTTCCGGGAAACCGGATTGTCGAAAATGTCGTGGACGTTCTGGTTTATGATGCAGACGGCCATGTTCGTCGGTTTTTTGGCAGCTCTGCCGATGAACGTATGGCTGATCCGCAAAGGCGTTAAAAAGGGCATGTAGTCGGGCCGTACGGTTCGGATGCTCCTCTGTTTTAATCGGATGCGTATTTTTCCAGGATGCGGTTCGCTTCCGGAAGGTAGGAGCTGCCGAAAAGGTTCAGGTGGTTCAACAGATGGTATAGCCGGTAGATCCCTTCGCGGTACTCCCAGCGGGGTTTCAACGGATATTCCTGCTCATAGGCCCGGTAAAAGGCCGGAGGGAAACCGCCGAACAGCCGCGTCATCGCCAGATCGGCTTCGCGGTGTCCGTAATAAACGGCCGGATCGATCAGCACGACCTCGCCGGAAACGGCGTCGCATAGGAAATTACCCGCCCACAGATCGCCGTGGAGCAGGCACGGCGGCTCCTCGCAGCCCTGCAAGATATCCGCGATTTTCGATTCCAACCGGGCGAAATTTCTGCGGAGTCCGGTCGTGGCATAGCCGTTCCGTTCGGCCAGCTCGTACTGGTAGCGCAGGCGTTTGTTCAGGTAAAATGCGGTCCAATTCGACCGTTCGGCGCCGTGCGGAAGATTGATCTGCGGATTGAGTCCGATGTAGTTGTTCCGCCGGAATCCGAAATATGCCGTCCGGCGACGGTGCAGCCGGGCCAGTCTGCGCCCGAAATCTTCGAAAAAATCGTTTCCGCCGGCGCTGTTCGGGACGTATTCGGTCAGCAGGTGATCCGTTCCGACGGACAGGACTTTCGGGGTGCGGAAGATTCCGGTTTCCGACAATTCTTTCAGTCCTTCGGCTTCGCATACATAGCTTTCGGAGGGCGCGCCGCTTTTGAGAAAGTATTCCGCGCCCGATTTCGTACGGATCTTTCCGGTGCCGGAGACGGCGCTCGTTATCGGGTCGCCGATCGCTGTTTCGAGAACGGTTTTCAGGTTCGTATTCATAGGCGTAATCGGTTTTTAGGGAATCCTGCCGGGAATTGTGGCCATAAATATACTTGTTTCGAAATTAAAATCGAAAGACGTTCTTCGTTGGACGGAATTTTTTATAACTTTATCCGCCTGAATCATAGCTTGTTTATAAACATATCGAACGGACGGAAGTTATGCGGGTGCGCGATTTGGCGGTTTTTCTGGTGAAAACGACGACGGTTTTGTTGTCGGTCGCTGTCTTTTTCATCGTATTCCGGGTGCGGAAAGATACGCCGTTGATCGCGGTCGCCGAAAAAGAACAGGCGCTCTTTTGGCTGATGCCGTGTCTGACTTTTTTTGTCCTGTTATGGTTTTGTATGGCCCGGGAGAAACGGGTACGGTGGACGGTCGCGGATCTTCTGGCGTGCGTGCTGCTGGCGTACGTCGTTTTTCGTTCCGGTTCCCGGACGGAGTACGCATGGGCTGTACCGGTAGCGCTGGGATGCCTTTACCTGAACCTGCGGATCGTGTTTTCGCTGTCCCGCGGGGTCGTGCCCGTATTGGTGCTGGCGTTGCTATCGACCGGGATTGCCGAGGCTGTTACCGGATTGATGCAGTTGTACGGAATGGCTTCGTCGAATCATTCGCTGTTCGGCATGACCGGATCGTTTTTCAATCCGGGCCCCTACTCCAACTACCTCGCCGTGATCGTTCCCGTGGCGTTTTATTACGTGCTGACTCTGCGTGCCGTTCCGGCCGTTCTGTCGGCGTCGAAAGGGCGCGCGAGATTCGTACGGTTGTCGAATCCGGATACGCTGATCTATTACGCATCCTGGCTTTTCTTGCTGCTGGCTCTGGTTGTCTTGCCGGCGACCCGGGGGCGGATTGCGTGGCTGGCGGTGCTGGGGAGCGGTTTGGTTGCGGTATGCCGCGAGACGCCCGCGCCGGCATATATCCGAAAGTTTTACCGACGCAGGAAGTTTCTGTTTGCAACGATTGGTTCGGCCGTGCTCGTTCTGGTCGTCGTGTCGCTGGTCGGGTTGTACCGGTACAAAAAGGATTCGGCCGGCGGCCGGTGGCTGATCTGGAACGTGTCGGCGCAGTTGATCCGTGAAAATCCCGCATTCGGCGTGGGAACGGGCTGCTTTGCCGGGGCGTACGGGAATGCGCAAGAAGCCAGCTTCGTTTCCGGGGCGATGACTGAAGATCAGGTGCGCGTAGCCGGGGCTCCGGATTATGCTTTCAACGATTTTTTGCAGATTACGGTCGAAACGGGAGCGGCCGGAGCCTTGCTGTTTCTGTCGGTGGTCGTTTTGTCTTTCCGGGGATTGGCGCGCCGGCGGGACGGGTTGCTGTACGGCTTGACGAGCCTGATGATCGTTTCGTTGGCTTCTTATCCGCTGAATCTGCTCCCCTTCTGTATTTTGCTTGTGTTTTTTATCGCGGCGGCTCAGGACGATGGTCGTTCGGGAAGACGATTTCCGGCGGTCGTCTCCGTCGCGCTGCTTTCGGGCACGTTCGCGTGGTCGTGCTGCGCCGTATCCGGAGCGGAAAAGCGATACCGGGCTTTGCAGGATTGGAAGCTGTTGCAAGGGGCCTATCAGTTGCAGGATTACCGGTTCGTTGCGGGGGAGTACGAAGAACTGTATCCGGAACTTTGCGACGAGCCCCGTTTCCTGTTCGAATACGGGCATGCGCTGAATAAGTCGGAACGCTATTTTCTGAGCGATTGGGCGCTGCGCCGGGGCGCGCGTTTCAGCGGCGATCCGATGTTCTGGAACGTGATGGGAAATAACAGCAAGGCGCGGGGAGATGTCGTTGCCGCCGAACGGTATTACCAGAAGGCCTACCGTCGGCTACCGAACCGTTTGTATCCGTTGTACCTGCTGGCAAAGCTCTATTTCGAGACGGGGCAGGACGATAAAGCCCGCGAAATGGCCGACCGGGTGTTGTCGTTCGACCCCAAGGTTCCCTCCACGGCTGTGCGGGAGATGAAGGGGGAAATCCGGCGGCTGCAAAATCGGGAGCTTTCGGAGACGGATTCGTCCGTTTCGTCCGAAATGTATGGAAAATAGTCCGGACGGCATGGAGTATCGGTCGGAATGTATTAATTTCGAATAACAAAAAATTGTTTTAATGATCCTGAACGATGGTGCGGAATGCGTTTTTAAAGGAACCCGATCGGGTGTGCGTCAAAAACGGTCGGCAGTTCGGGATGCGAGAATGTAAAAGATGATGTTAAATAAACAAAAGATAGCGAAGGCCGTCAATGCGGTTTCCGTGTGCGTATTGGCGTTTTTCGGGTTGGTGCTGCTCTATTTCGGCACACGCGTTTTCGTGTGCGACAAATATCCGGTTTCGACGACGTCGATGACTCCGACGATCATTCCCGGCGATCAGATTCTGGTCAATAAGCTGGTTTTCGGCGCGCGAATTTATAAAAACCTAAAGTTTCTCCAAGGCGATTCGCTCGAAACGTTCCGGATTCCCGGATTCAGGAAAATCAGGCACAACGACGTCGTCGTTTTCAATTTCCCGTTCGGGAACGACGACTGGCAAAAGATCGAGTTTCGGATCAACCGGGTCTTTGCCAAACGCTGTCTCGGTCTGCCGGGCGATACGCTCTCTGTCGTGAACGGCTTTTACCGTAACCCGGCCTGTCGCGATACGCTGGGGTATTATGACAACGAAGCGGCTTTCTCGGCCACGCCCGACTCCCTGATCGATCCGGTCATCCTACGGTCGGCTCCGTTCGACGAGAAGTACGGCTGGACGACGAAGAATTTCGGGCCGCTGTATATTCCCCGCAAGGGGGATCGCATCCGGCTGGATGCCCGGAATCATGTGCTGTACCGGCTGGCGGTCGGATACGAGACGGGGAAGCGCCTTGAAGTGCGCGACAGCGTTCTGTATCTCGGCGACTTTCCCGTCGATGAATATACGTTCACGGAAAATTATTATTTCATGGGCGGCGACAATGTGGCCAACTCGCAGGATTCGCGTTATTTCGGATTCATTCCGGAAAAGTTTATCGTCGGCGTCGCTACGCGGATCGCCTATTCGCGGGACAAAGCGACCGGGAAGTTGCGGTGGAACCGGCTGATGAAAGCGCTTTGATTTTAGAACTTATTGATAGCATGTTATGATGGTAAAACGTATTTTGGTTATCCTGTTAAGCTGCTTTGCGGTCGTTTCCTGCAAAACGGCGCGGATCAAAAAGGAATTGAAGGAATTTACCGGGCAGCAAATCGTGCTGCCCGACAGCCTGCGGAGTACGGTGAACGGCCGGGACACCACGCTGACCGACTTTATGGGCGCCGAAACGAAGCTGGTGGTATTTTACGATTCGGTGGTCTGCTCTTCCTGCCGGATCAACAGGATGTACGAATGGCAGGAAGTGATCGCCACATCGATCGGACTGAAGCATAAGTTCAATGCGATATTTATATTTTCGCCCAAACGGGGAACCGAATCCCAGCTTATTACTTCGCTGAAAGCGGCCCAGTTGGATTATCCGGTATTTCTCGATAGCGGAGGTTTGTTTTTAAAACGGAATCCCCGCATTCCGTCCGGGGAAATGTATCATACTTTCTTGCTCGACCGGCAGAACCGGGTGGTTTTGGTCGGCAATCCGATCGGAAACGAGCGGCTGTGGGAGCTTTATAAAAAGGAGATCCGGGAACAGGCCAAGCACGACTAAGCAGGTCGACTTAAACAATAAATTATTAGCAATGATCCTGCCGGTTTGCACGAAAAAACGTTGAAACTGACAAAAAAAGATCAAAAAAGTAACAAAGGAAGGGATTTTCGGATTCCTTTTTTTGTACTTTTACAAGAAAGCGGCGGACTGCCGATCCAAGACCGTATGATTTTTATGAAAAGAAACACGATTTCGTTGTTGATCGTTGTCGGGGTGTTATTTTCGACGGAAGGGTATGCTCAGAGCCTGAACCGCAAAATGACCCTGACCGACGTTATTTATACCGCGCACGAACAATCGCCCAGCGCATTGGTGGCCAAACATAATTTTCTGGGGAACTACTGGGCGTACCGTTCTTATAAAGCGCAGTTTCTGCCGTCGCTGAACCTGGGGGCGACGCTGGGCAATTTCAACCGGTCGCTGATGGCGCTTCAGAATTCCGAGACGGGAAATATCAAATACGTCGAGAACAACAACATGCGCAACAACCTGACGCTTTCGCTGGATCAGAATATCGCGTTGACGGGAGGTAAAGTATCCGTATTCACACAGTTGAACCGGCTGGATCAGTATGCGCCGGAACGGAACATAACATATAATTCGCAGCCGATCAATATCACTTACATTCAGCCGTTGCGGGCTTTCAATTCGCTGAAATGGCAGAAGAAGACCCAACCGAAAGAGTACGAAAAGGCCAAGCGGAGTTACCTCGAAACGATGGAGGATATTACCGTTACGGCTACTTCGCTGTTTTTCAATGCGCTGTTGTCGCAGCGGAACCTCGAAAGGGCCCAGAAAAATTATCAGAATACCGAAACGCTTTACCGGATTGCCAAGGAACGTTTCGAACTTGGGAAAGTGACCAAGAGCGAATTGCTGCAGCTCGAACTACGGCTGCTGAACGACGGCCTGTCGATCAATCAGAGTCAGTTGAATCTGGATATGAACCAGTTGAAACTGAAATCGTACCTCGGATACAACGAAAGCGTGCAACTGGAGCTGGTGCTGCCCGATTCGATTCCCGAACTCGCGCTGAATGTAAGCGAGGTGGTCGATCTCTCCTATGCCAATTCTTCTTTCGGACTCAGTCAGGAACTTTCCGTGTTGTACGCCGAACAGTCCGTCGCCGAAGCCAAGGCGAACCGGGGACTTTCGGCCACGCTCAGCGCCCAGTTCGGACTGACTCAGCAGAATGAAAGCTTTAAATATGCTTACAAAAATCCGATGGATCAGGAGATTATTAGTCTGGGTCTGAGCCTGCCGATTATGGATTGGGGGCTGGGTAAAGGACGGGTCAAAACCGCCAAATCGCGTGAAAATGTGGTACGCACCCAGACCAATCAGGAAGACACGGAGCACCGCCAGGATATTATGATCAAAGTGGTGCAGTTCAACAACCAGATCCGACAGTGTAAAATATCGGCCATGGCCGACAGCGTGGCCGAACAGCGTTACGAAATGGTGATGGAGCGTTTTATCAACGGAACGGCCGACGTGACCGACCTCAATACGGCTCAGAGCGAAAAGGACGAAGCGGCGAACCGTTACATTCAGGAACTGAACAATTACTGGTCGTATTACTATAATATACGCAGGCTGACCCTGTTCGATTATATCAGCAGGACGAACATATCGGCCGAGTTCGATAAGATCGTCGGGAAATAACGGACGGGGAAATTCACAGTAAAGATTTTAAATCGGAGTTGATAATGAAACTTTATTTTTTGCCGCTTTGCGTGGCGGCGATCCTTTGGGGGTGCGGGCACGACAAAGAGAAGAAACGGGAAGATTCGGAAGCGGCCAAGGCCGAATACGTGGCCGAACGGAATGTCGTCGATACGGTCGTGCTGCGGCCGCGGAATTTCAATAAACAAATCGTCGGCAACGGGAAGTTGCGGGCCGTGACCAAGAGCGTGCTTCGTTTCGCGACGGCCGGAGATATTTCCGAAGTCTGCGTTGCGAACGGACAGTCCGTGCGGCAGGGCGAGGTGATCGCCCGACTCGATCCGCGTTCGGCGCAGTTGCGACTCGAACAGGCGCATCAGACGCTCGATAAGGCCGAGATCGACCGGGTCGACGCGTTGATCAGCTTCGGGTACTCGGACACGACCGACGTGCCGAAAGAGCGCCGTCGTGTAGCCGATATCCGTTCGGGGTATGCCTCAGCCGTCAACAGCCTGAAACAGGCCGAGATCGACCTGATGAATACAACCCTGAAAGCTCCTTTTGCGGGGAAGATAGCGAACCTGCAGTCGAAAGTTTACGAAAAGCCGAACGATCCGTTCTGTACGCTGATCGACGACCGGACGTTCGACGTCGATTTCAACCTGCTGGAATCGGAGGTTGGCTTCGTGGCTGTCGGGCAGACTGTGAAAACGGCGTCGTTCAACCGGCCGGATCACTATTACGACGGCGTCGTAACGCAGATCAATCCGCTGGTAGACGACAAAGGACAGATCAACGTGCGGGCCAAGGTGAACAATACGGACGGGAAGTTGCTCGAAGGGATGAACGTTACGGTGCTGGTCGAGAATCTGGTGCGGGGACAGTTGGCCGTACCGAAAAGCGCCGTGGTGATCCGGGACAACCAGGAGGTGCTGTTTCGCCTGGGGCCGGAGAACAAAGCGATGTGGACTTATGTGAACGTGGTGATGTCGAACAGCGATTCGCACGTGGTCGCCCCGAACCTGGACAAGGGCGCCGAACTGAATGCTGGGGATGTGATCATTACTTCGGGTAATCTGAACCTGGCGGACGGTTCCCAGGTGGAAGTACGCAAACCGTAGGTTGAATTTCGTTTCCCGCCGGCGGTGGTTCGGCTGAGAAACAGGACGGAAGCGCATTCGTGTCGATGTTCGTCCGTTTAAAATGATTTTTTTATGATCAAACGCCTGATAGAACGCCCGGTCGCCGTCACGATGACCTTGATTGCCGTCCTCGTGCTCGGTTTCGTTTCGATCGGTATGTTGCCCGTTTCGCTGATGCCGGATATTCAGATACCGCAGATCACGGTGCGGGTGGTCGACGATAACGCTTCGGCCCGCGAATTGGATGCGACGATCGTTAAACCGTTGAAAAACCAATTGATGCAGGTTTCGCACCTGCGGGACATCACGACCGAAGCCAGGAATGGGACGGGAACGATTTTCATGCAGTTCGACCCCGGTTCGGACATCAATTACCTGTTCATCGAGACCAACGAAAAGATCGACCGGGCGATGAGTTCGTTGCCCCGCGACATGGAACGCCCGAAGGTGGTCAAAGCGAGCGCGACGGATATTCCGGCTTTCTTCATCAACATGAGCCTAACCGACGAGGACGATGACGGCGTCGTCGCATCGTCGCGCGAGCTGTTTCCCGTTTCGCCGAAATTCATGGAATTGAGCCGTTTCGCCGGGCAGGTGATCGCCAAACGGATCGAGCAGATCCCGCAGGTGGCCATGGTGGACGTCAGCGGACTCTCCTACCCCGAACTGTTGATCGTCCCCGACCGCAAAAAGCTCGAGTCGCTCGGAATCAGCGAGCAAACGCTCGAAAACGCCCTGCAACGCAACAACATCAAATTGGGAAATTTGACCATCCGGGAGGGGGAATACCAGTACGACATCCGGTTCGAATCGGACATTCTTTCCAAAAAGGATATTGAGAACGTGTACCTGAATATCCATGACCGGTTGTACCAGTTCAAAGATCTGGCGACGGTCATCGAGCATCCGCAACGGCGGCAGGGCATGGTGCGTTCCGATTCTCATAATGCGGTTTCGATGGCCGTCATCAAGCAGTCGGACGCGCAGATGAGCGATCTGCGGGCCGAGATCAACGGCTTGATGCAGCATTTCCGGAACGAGTATCCGCACGTACAGTTCACCGTTACCCGGGACCAGACGCAGTTGCTCGAATATTCGATCGGCAACCTGCGCAACGACATCATCGTGGGCGCTCTGCTGGCTTGTCTGATCATTTTCCTGTTCATGCAGGATTTCCGGACGCCGGTGCTGGTGACGATCACCATTCCGCTGGCGTTGATCGTGTCGTTGCTGTTCTTCCACCTGCTGGGTATCACGATCAATATCGTTTCGCTGTCGGGATTGGTGCTGGGGATCGGTATGATGGTGGACAATTCGATCGTCGTCATCGACAACATTTCGCAGCATTGGGACCGCGGCGAACCGCTGAAAGAAGCCGTGCCGGCCGCTACGAACGAAGTCTTCGGGCCGATGCTGAGCTCTGTGCTGACGACCTGCTCGGTATTCGTGCCGTTGATTTTTCTCAGCGGGATCGCCGGCTCGCTATTCTACGACCAGGCTATGGCCGTTGCGATCGGACTGTTTTCGTCGCTGATGGTTTCGGTGCTCGTCATTCCGGTCTATTATTATCTTTTTTATCGCAAAAGCCCTTTCCGCCCGACGAACCGTTACCTGGAAAAACTGGCTGTCGTGGATTTCCGAGGCGGGTACGAGCGGATACTGAAGTGGTTTTTCAGACACCAGCGATTCGTATGGATCTCGTTTATCGCCGTTTTCCCGGCATTGTGGTTCGTCTATACCGAGATCGATAAAGAGAAGTTGCCGCCGCTGACCCAGGACGACATGCTGATGAGCATCGACTGGAACAGCCGGATTTCGCCCGAGGACAACGACCGGCGTACCGACGCGCTGATGAGCGAAGTCGCCGATCTGGCGGCCCAGCGTACGGCAATGACCGGAATCCAGCAGTTCATCTTGTCGCATACCCGCGAGCTGAGCGCTTCTGAAGCGTTGGTGTATGTCCGGGCGAAAAGTCCGGATCATCTGCCGCAGATCAAAGAGCGGCTTGAAAAGCGTCTCAAGGAACAGTATCCGGACGCGATGTTTCATTTCGAAATGGCGGGTAATATCTTCGATATGATCTTCTCCGAAACCGAACCTCCGCTGGTCGCCCGGCTGAAACCGACCAACGGGCGGGCGCCCGATCCGGATAAACTGAACGCGCTGCTGGGGGAACTGAGCCGCGCCTTGCCCGACATTTATATCGAACCGGCCGTCTGGCAGGAACACGTGTTGTTCGTGGTGAAACCCCGCGTCATGGCACTGTACGGCATCGATTACAACACGGTTTTCAGCGCGCTGAAGAAAGCCACGAACCAAAACCGACTCTTTACGATCAACGAAGGGACTTTCTCGATCCCGGTGGTCAGCGGCAACCGGTCGCAATTGTCGGCGGATATTCTGGAAACGAAAGTGACCAACGGCGCCGGCGTCGACATCCCGCTCTCGATGCTGGTCGGCGAGACCCGAAGCCGCGATTTGAAAAACATCATCTCCGGTACCGAAGGCGATTTCTATCCGGTGAATATCGACGCTTCGGATCGGCAGATTCCGCAGTTGATGAGTACGATCCGCGCCGTGGTACAGCAGAATGACGATTTCGACGTCGGTTTCTCGGGGAGTTACTTTTCGAACCGGACGATGATCGGCGAACTGATCGTCGTGCTGACCGTCGCTTTCCTGCTGTTGTTTTTTATCCTGGCTGCGCAATTCGAATCGCTGGTTCAGCCGCTGATCATCCTGTCCGAGATTCTGGTGGATATATTCGGCGCCCTGCTGATACTGTGGCTGCTCGGCGCCAGCATCAACCTAATGTCGCTGATCGGACTCGTAGTGATGTGCGGCGTTGTGATCAACGACTCGATCCTAAAAGTCGATACGATCAACAAACTGCGTAAGAACGGATATTCGTTGATCCGCGCGATCATGGAGGGCGGTTCGCGGCGCATCAAGCCGATCGTGATGACGAGTCTGACGACGATCCTTGCGGTGCTGCCGTTCCTGTACCGCGGCGACATGGGTTCCGACCTGCAGTATCCGCTGTCGTTGACCCTGATCAGCGGAATGATAGTCGGCACGGTGGTCAGCGTATTCTATGTTCCGGTGTTCTATTACACGATTTATAAAAGCAAGAAGAAACGATGACGGATTCCGGTGGAAATATTTTTTCGCGGATACCGTCCTATTCCGTCATTCTGATCATGATCGTGATGGTCGTGATCGGCGCCGGGATCATGCCGTTGCTCAATATCCAATATACGCCTTCCTCGAAGCAGAATAGCCTGAACGTCAACTTCCGATGGAACGGGGCGTCGGCCCGGGTGATCGAAACCGAGGTGACGTCGAAAATCGAAGGTGTGCTGGCGGCCGTCAAAGGGGTCGATCACGTCAGCTCGGTGTCTTACCGGGAGGGAGGCAGCGTCAGCGTATCGTTCAAAAAAAATGTCAACGTCGATGTACTCCGATTCGAGATCGCGTCGCTGATGAGGCAAATTTATCCGAAATTACCCGAGGGCGTCTCCTACCCTTCGCTGTCGTCCGCCCCGTCCGGAGAACAGCTCTCCCCGGTGCTGATCTACACGTTGAACGCGGGCGTCCCCAGTCAGCAGATCCAGCAGTATGCCGAAGAGAACATCGTCAAGGAACTGGCCCGGATCAAAGGGGTTGGCAACATCGGTTTTTCAGGAGCTACGCCTTTCTATGTCGAAGTTTGTTTCGACCCGGATAAATTGGATAATTTCGGGATTTCGATCGACGAGCTGCACAACGGAATCAGTGCGGGGTTGGAACGCCAGGATATCGTCGGCAACATCGTCCAAGAAGACCGGCAGGGGGAAGTGAACGAAATCACCGTGATGCTCGGCAGCGGCGGCAGCCGGGTCGATTTCGAGTCGATTCCGATCAAAAATATCGACGGTACGATCGTATCGTTGGGCGATCTGGCTTCGGTGGCCTACAAAGAGCAGTTGCCGGCTTTCTATTTCAGAATCAACGGACTGAATACGATCAACCTGTCGGTGACTCCCGAAAAATACGTCAACACGATCGATCTGTCCAAACGAGTCAGGGAGCGGATGGAACAATTGGGACGAACTTTCCCTGACGGATATTCGGCGACGCTCAGCTACGATTCGTCGGACTATATCAAGGGCGAGTTGCGCAAGATCGTGTTCCGGACGGTGCTTTCGGTGATTATTCTGCTGTTGTTCGTTTTTCTGGTCAGCAGGAAATTACGCTACCTGTTCATCATCGTGGTAACGCTGGCGGCGAATATTTTCATCGCGTTCATTTTCTATTATTTTCTGAATCTGGAGATTCACCTCTACTCGCTGGCGGGAATTACCGTGTCGTTGGGGATTATCATCGACACTTCGATTATCATGATCGACCATTACGGCTATTACCGTGACCGGAAGGCGTTTATCGCCATTCTTGCGGCCGTGATGACTACGGTCGGTTCGCTCGCCATCGTATTTTTTCTTCCCGAGCAGCAGCGGGTGAACCTGGTCGATTTCTCGGCCGTGATGATCGTCAACCTGATGATCTCGATCGTCGTGGCGCTGATTTTCGTGCCGGCGTTGATGGACAAACTGCCGATCGCTCCGCGCAAGCGTAAAAACACCCGGCGGAAGATGAGGCGATTGCTGAGGTTCAACCGTATTTACGGGAGATACATTCTGTTCGGCAAACGACATAAATGGATCTTTATCGTCGTTATGATCTTGGGATTCGGGTTGCCGGTTCACCTGCTGCCCGAGCGGATCAAGACCGACCCGAATCAAGAAGACAAGTGGTGGCCGAAGACATATAACAAGACGATCGGCAGCGTATGGTATCAGGAAAACATGAAGTCGATCGTCGAGAAGTCGCTCGGCGGGAGTCTGCGGTTCTTTATGAAGAACATGTCGGGAGGGAATTATTACCGGGAGCCGCAGCGGACGACGCTGAGCATCCGAGCGGCGATGCCGGAAGGATGTACCGTGCAGCAGCTCAACGATATCATGAAGATGATGGAAAACTTCCTGAGCCAGTTCGACGAGATCGACATGTTCAAGACGAGTATTTACGGGTACAACGACGGTTCGATCGAAGTTACGTTTAAGAAAGATGCGGAGCATACCGGTTTTCCTCTTTTCCTGAAAAATACGGTAATCAGCCAGGCCATCAACTACGGCGGAGCTACATGGGGAGTCTACGGGATCGACCAGAACGGGTTCAACAATAACGTCTATTCGGGCTATAAGTCGCACCGGATCACGCTCACCGGCTACAATTACGATCAGTTGTACCGTTATGCGGAGGACGTCGTAAAGCAGATATCGAAAAACAAGCGCGTGGGCGATCCGGGGATTTACGGGCAGGTCAGATGGGGCAACAACCTGTCGCGTAACGAGTTTTACATCGCCTTCCATCCCGACCGGATCGCGCTGAACGGTATCGACCTGTACAGCCTGTACAATTCGATGCGGCAAAAGCTGTACAACGGGAACGTCGGTTCCTATTTCGACGGGGAGTCCAGCCTGCCTGTGGCGTTGGTGTCTTCGCAGCGCGACCGTTTCGACGTATGGCGTCTGTCTAACGAATACCTGCGGGTGAACGGGCAGAACGCGCGGTTTTCCGAGTTCGGCGATATCGCCAAACGGCGCACCGGAAACGACATTTACAAGGATAACCAGCAGTACCGGCTGATCGTTGCCTATGATTTCGTCGGGCCGTACGAACTGGCCGAGAAGACGACCCGCACGGAAGTGGAACGTCTCAACGACGAAGTGTTGCCGATCGGTTTCAAAGCCGAGACGGACAGTTACAACTGGGGCGGCGGCGGACCCGGCGCCAACCGTCAGTACTGGCTGATCCTGCTGGTGATTACGATCATCTATTTCTGCTGCGCGGTGCTTTTCGAGTCGCTGACCGAACCGCTGATTATTCTGTCGCTGATCCCGATTTCGTTTATCGGGGTGTTTCTGACGTTCGGAATCACGGGGTATACGTTCGACCAGGGCGGTTTCGCCGCTTTCGTACTGCTGTGCGGAACCGTCGTGAACGCCGGGATCTATATCATCAACCACTACAATCTGACCTGCAAGGTCGGGAACGGAGTCTCGATGCACAATTTCCTGAAAGCGTACAATCATAAGATCATTCCCATTTCGCTGACGATCCTCTCGTCGGTGCTGGGATTGATTCCGTTCCTTTACGACGGCGAGTCCGAAGTATTCTGGTTCGCCTTCGCCGTCGGCACGATGGGCGGCATGTTGTTCTCGGTGATCGCGCTGGTATTCTTCCTGCCGTTGTTCGTTCCGGTCGGCCTCAGGCAGCGGCGCAAGCGGCGTAAAAAGCTTGCCGCTACCGCTGCTTGACGAGTTCCGTGATCTCCCGTCCGAAAACAGTTTCGGTTTCCGGTTGCGCGATGTTTTTTTGGGGGATAATCTATGTGTAGATAATCAGTGTCTTACGTCTTATTATCGAGACTGTCGTTTGAGGTGGTAGACGATCAGTACGGGATTGTCGTTTTCGCTGATTTTCGCGGCGATTCGTTGCAGTTCGTCGCTTTGTCTTCCGTTGTTTTTGCAGATGGTTTCGGCGTTGTCGCGAAAACTCGACGGAGTCATGACCGAGACGAAATAGTCGTCCGCTCCGTAGCAAGCCGTGTGCGGAATGAATGGAAAGCCGTTCAGCCGTTCCGCATTGTAACCGTCGGCTACGTAGGTTCCTCGCTTAGCCTGCTTGTCCCACAAAATCGATCCGCCGAGGTATTCGAACAGGATATACCGGTCGTTTTCGACCAGCCCGCGGATATACCGGAAATTCCGTTCGGCGGCCCGTTGCCTGATCTCTTCGAAATCGGTCTCCTTCTTTCCCGGTTTATAACTTTTCCCTTCGTTGAAATAGGTGATAACGTAGCAAGGCTCCCACGTGCCGTTCCGGTATCGAAGGATGGTATCGCTCAGCGGCAGCATCACGTGGTATGCATCGCCGTCGCGGCCGACCGGATTGGACGAATAGGAACTGTTGCCATGCCAAGTCAGTCGGGTTTTGCGGTACGGCTTCTGTTTTTTCAGGTTTGCCGGGTAGGTGGCGAGCAGATCCCGGCGGATCGGATTGATTCCGTAGCAGGCTATCACGGTGTTCGAATCGGCGGGGCAAAGTCGTTTGGCATTATTCAAAGTCGAATCCATGTCGGTTTCTGTGTCGGGTATATATTGGCCGTCGAGTCCGTAACGGAAAACTTTCCGTTTGGCTTGATCGACGATAACTGCTTCTTGAGAATAAGGATCGACATACCAGGTCTGTAGTCCAAGGTATTCGCCAGGGCCGCGTCCCGGTCTTCCGATCCGGTTCAGGTATTTCCCCCGGTTATCGAAAACGAGGATTTCAGGCATAAATCCGACAACCGACGAGGTGACGAAAAATTTGTCGTCGTAGCATTGTATGTCGATAATATTGCTCAACAGACTGCTGTCGCCGGTTTCGAGCGGGATAAAATCGCAGGATTCGATCAGAGAGTCGAGTTGTTCGATGGTTGCCGAAGTTACATTTTCTTTCGAAATATATTCGCCGTTGTAAACGATCGGTCGGTTGTCAGAAGTACAACCGGTTAGCAACAAAGATGATAAAAGATATAAAATTCTGTGTTTTAAGTTCATGGTTATAGTTATTCGTTTATAAGGAAAGAAGCTGCCGGAATGTTCCGGCAGCTTAGTATGTTAATTTTAATGGGAGACTCCGTCATCAATGATTAAACTGCCAGCTTGAGACGGATCGCAACAATACCCTTGGTAAGGGGCACAGTAAGTAGTTTCGTAAACTATAGTATAATAATGACCTTTTATATATTTTTTATTTTGTAAAGTTCCTTTTGAATATGTTAGAAATCCGTCCATTATGCATTCTTTGGTTTCTGTTATTGTGCCTTGAGCTTTTTCTAACATAGAATTAGGGTATAAATTTGGTTGCCCACACTCCAAGCCAGGGTATTCTCCCCAAGAAAGCGCTTCAACATTAGCCGCTAATAAATCAGTTTTCGCATTACCATTTTCTGTCCACAGCATTGCGGTTACGGCACTCGCAATCAGCAGAGTGCTCGTCAGAATCAATCGTTTCTTCATAGTTGTGAAATTTTAATAAGTTAATAAATGAATTAATTTATCCTCCCTTTAAAATAGGATCGGATGGTTTATTTTCTTATAGTCTGGTAATTACATATTTTTCCGTCTGGACTGATTCCTTCTATGGTAATATCGTATTGAGGATTTTCGTTGTCATCGGCATAGAACTCTATTATAGCGGTACCGTCTGGTTCTATTTCCAGGTATGGGTTCCAAAAAAGCGTCGTCCGGATATCGGGTTTCTCGTCGGCAACTTTTTCAGGGGTATCGTATGCCGGACTGTAAAACTCTACGCTTTCGGCATAACCGATGGTACGATACATTTTTATCTCGGATCTAATTGCTGAAACCCCTTCTTTTAAAATAATTTCTACTCGATATGGAAATTCAACAGACATCGGTGTAATTTCAGTTTTTTGTACGTAATTGATATATAAGACATCATCGACAGTATAACTCGTTAAATCGCTTAAAGCACAACCTCCTCCATTAACTGATAATAAAACGGGATGATAAAACTTGTTGAAACAAAGAGATCCTGAAGCATCCGGCAATCCTTTCCTTCTCATAAATAATCCGTCGCCTACTCTATAGACACCGGGTAAAAACATTATGTAATTATACAGGGACATGGGCTTATATTTAGCGAGCGCAGCAGTGTCGAGTAATGTTCCGTAAGTATTCCCTTTTGGTTTTCTAGGGTCCACAGCCCTTACGACTGCCCCGGGGAGTTCGTATACCTTTT
>NZ_OEPW01000011.1:0-5050 GCF_900240235.1 Alistipes sp. cv1 | reverse complement strand
AAAAAAGAGTCCCCCGAATGCTCGGAGGACTCTAAGGAGGCGGCTACCTACTCTCCCACATGTTACTGCAGTACCATCGGCGTGAACGGGCTTAACTTCTCTGTTCGGAATGGGAAGAGGTGGAACCCCGCTGCTATAACCACCTAAATCTACATTGTTATAGCTAACAACATGATATCGTAAAGTTCTTTTGACTCAAACACCTTCTTTCGAGTATTTGACGATTCGAGGATGAGAAAAGGGCCCTCTGTAAAGAAAGTCATTCGGGCTATTAGTACCGCTCGGCTTTGACATCACTGCCTTTACACCTGCGGCCTATCAACGTAGTAGTCTCCTACGGCCCTCAAGGGAAATCTTATCTTGGGGTTGGCTTCGTGCTTAGATGCTTTCAGCACTTATCCAATCCGAACATGGATACTCAGCGATACACCTGGCGGCATAACTGATAAACCAGAGGTTCGTCCAACTCGGTCCTCTCGTACTAAAGTCAGGACCCCTCAAATTTCCTACGCCCGCAACAGATAGAGACCGAACTGTCTCACGACGTTCTGAACCCAGCTCGCGTGCCACTTTAATCGGCGAACAGCCGAACCCTTGGGACCTTCTCCAGCCCCAGGATGTGACGAGCCGACATCGAGGTGCCAAACCGCCGCGTCGATATGAGCTCTTGGCGGCGATCAGCCTGTTATCCCCGGAGTACCTTTTATCCTTTGAGCGATGGCCAGTCCACACAGAACCACCGGATCACTATGCCCTGCTTTCGCACCTGGTCGACTTGTTGGTCTCACAGTCAAGCACCCTTGTGCCATTGCACTCTGCGCACGGTTACCATTCGTGCTGAGGGTACCTTGGGAAGCCTCCGTTACGCTTTTGGAGGCGACCACCCCAGTCAAACTACCCACCAAACGGTGTCTCCCTTGCGGGGTTAGAATTCAAATACACAAAGGGCAGTATTTCAACGTTGACTCCACGATACCTAGCGGCACCGCTTCGCAGTCTCCTGCCTATCCTACACATTATGCACCCAAATTCAGCGTTAAGTTGCAGTAAAGGTTCACGGGGTCTTTTCGTCCCGTTGCGGGTACCCGGCATCTTCACCGGGACTACAATTTCACTGAGCTCACGGACGAGACAGTGTCCAGATCATTACACCATTCGTGCAGGTCGGAACTTACCCGACAAGGAATTTCGCTACCTTAGGACCGTTATAGTTACGGCCGCCGTTTACTGGGGCTTCGATTCAATGCTTCGCTTGCGCTGACATCCCCTCTTAACCTTCCAGCACCGGGCAGGTGTCAGGCCCTATACTTCTTCTCTCGAATTAGCAGAGCCATATGTTTTTGTTAAACAGTTGCCTGGACCTCTTCGCTGCGCCCTACTTGCGTAGGGACCCCTTTTCCCGAAGTTACGGGGTCAATTTGCCTAGTTCCTTATCCGTGATTCACTCAAGCACCTGAGGATACTCTCCTCGACCACCTGTGTCGGTTTACGGTACGGGTGATATGAACCTGAAGCTTAGAAGTTTTTCTCGGAAGCTTGCTTGGGCTAACTATCCGATTGGCCGTAGCCGCTCGGTACTGTCAGGTTTCAGCATGAATCAGCTATTAACCGAATCATATACCTACACCCTTTAACCAACAATTCCGTCTGTTGGCGTAGCTTACGCTTCTCCGTCCCTCCGTCGCAGTTCATATCAGTATCGGAATATTAACCGATTGTCCATCGAGATCACCATGCGGCTTACCCTTAGGCCCCGACTGACCCTGATCCGATTAACGTTGATCAGGAAACCTTGGTCTTGCGGTGGGCGGGTTACTCTCCCGCCTTATCGTTACTTATACCTACATTTGCTTTTCCATAAACTCCACCGATCCTCACGAATCGGCTTCGACGTCGATGGAATGCTCCCCTACCACTCCGTAGAGTCCATAGCTTCGGCAATACACTTGATGCCCGGTTATTATCCACGCACAACCGCTCGACTAGTGAGCTGTTACGCACTCTTTAAATGAATAGCTGCTTCCAAGCTAACATCCTAGCTGTCGCTGCAGTCGCACATCGTTAGTTCAACTTAGTGTATGTTTGGGGGCCTTAGCTGATGGTCTGAGTTGTTCCTCTTTAGTCGCCGGACATTAGCACCCAGCGGCTCACTGCTGCAAATCATTCTACTGGCATTCGGAGTTTGTCAGGATTTGGTAGGCGGTGAAGCCCCCGCATCCAATCAGTAGCTCTACCTCCAGTAGACTATTACAACGCTGCTCCTAAAAGCATTTCGGGGAGTACGAGCTATTTCCCAGCTTGATTAGCCTTTCACCCCTACCCACAAGTCATCCGAAAACTTTTCAACGTTTACCGGTGCGGACCTCCAGTTGGTTTTACCCAACCTTCATCCTGCTCATGGGTAGATCGCAAGGTTTCGCGTCTACAACCACTAACTATACGCCCTATTCAGACTCGCTTTCGCTTCGGCTCCGGACTTTATAGTCCTTAACCTCGCTAGTGATTAGTAACTCGTAGGTTCATTATCCAAAAGGCACGCCGTCACCGCACGAAGCGGCTCCGACAGGTTGTAAGCGTACGGTTTCAGGTTCTTTTTCACTCCCCTGTTCGGGGTACTTTTCACCTTTCCCTCACGGTACTGGTCCACTATCGGTCTCTTGGGAGTATTTAGCCTTACGGGGTGGTCCCCGCAAATTCTGACAGGATTCCTCGTGTCCCGCCATACTCAGGATACTGCTACCGCTTACCGAACTTACCAATACGGGACTTTCACCCTCTACGGTACGACTTTCCAGTCATTTCTCGTTCGTTGGTATTAAGATATCGCAGTCCTATAACCCCGGCATTGCCGTAACAACGCCGGTTTGGGCTCTTTCCTTTTCGCTCGCCACTACTCGGGAAATCGATGTTTCTTTCTCCTCCTCCTATTACTAAGATGTTTCAGTTCATAGGGTTTGCTCACCGTTGCCGGTGTGACAGGTCTCCGACCTGCCGGGTTGCCCCATTCGGACATCTGCGGATCAAGTCTTTTTTGCAAATCCCCGCAGCTTTTCGCAGCTTAACACGTCCTTCTTCGCCTCCAAGAGCCTAGGCATCCCCCGTACGCCCTTGCTTACTTTCTTTTTCGTGTCGCATAACCCGGCTCGTGACCGGTTATGCAACCCCCTTTCTCATCCTTAAATCTGTCAAAGAACTTTTNTTACAACAGGAAAGCCTTACAAAACGCAAACCTTTCTAGTGTAAATTGTGGAGAATAAGGGAGTCGAACCCTTGACCCCCTGCTTGCAAAGCAGGTGCTCTAGCCAACTGAGCTAATTCCCCAATCTCTTTATGGTAGTCCCGAGCGGACTTGAACCGCTGACCCCTACATTATCAGTGTAGTGCTCTAACCAACTGAGCTACGGGACTGTCTAGTGTAATGTGGGACACACATATTATTAAAATTAAAGGTAATCTGAGAAAAACAGGTAAGTTTCATACCTATCTTCAAATAATCATACCCTCCAAAAAGGAGGTGTTCCAGCCGCACCTTCCGGTACGGCTACCTTGTTACGACTTAGCCCCAGTCATCGGTTTTGCCCTAGGACGCTCCTTGCGGTCACGTACTTCAGGCACCCCCAACTCCCATGGCTTGACGGGCGGTGTGTACAAGGCCCGGGAACGTATTCACCGCGCCATGGCTGATGCGCGATTACTAGCGAATCCAACTTCATGGAGGCGAGTTTCAGCCTCCAATCCGAACTGAGATCGGCTTTCGAGATTGGCATCCTGTCACCAGGTAGCTACCCTCTGTACCGACCATTGTAACACGTGTGTCGCCCCGGACGTAAGGGCCGTGCTGATTTGACGTCATCCCCACCTTCCTCTCGGCTTACACCGGCAGTCCTGCTAGAGTGCCCATCTTGACATGCTGGCAACTAACAGTAGGGGTTGCGCTCGTTATGGGACTTAACCCGACACCTCACGGCACGAGCTGACGACAACCATGCAGCACCTAGTTTCGCGCTCCGAAGAGAAGACCCCTTTCAGGATCCGTCGCTAACTTTCAAGCCCGGGTAAGGTTCCTCGCGTATCATCGAATTAAACCACATGTTCCTCCGCTTGTGCGGGCCCCCGTCAATTCCTTTGAGTTTCATTCTTGCGAACGTACTCCCCAGGTGGATAACTTATCGCTTTCGCTTAGTCACCGACACTATATCGCCGGCAACGAGTTATCATCGTTTACGGCGTGGACTACCAGGGTATCTAATCCTGTTCGCTACCCACGCTTTCGTGCCTCAGCGTCAGTAATAGCTTGGAAAGCTGCCTTCGCAATCGGTGTTCTGTGTGATATCTAAGCATTTCACCGCTACACCACACATTCCGCCTTCCGCAACTACACTCTAGTCTGACAGTATCAGAGGCAATTTCGATGTTGAGCATCGAGCTTTCACCTCTAACTTATCAAACCGCCTACGCACCCTTTAAACCCAATAAATCCGGATAACGCTCGGATCCTCCGTATTACCGCGGCTGCTGGCACGGAGTTAGCCGATCCTTATTCGTACGATACTTTCAAACAGATACACGTATCTGAATTTACCCTCGTACAAAAGCAGTTTACAATGCATAGCACCTTCATCCTGCACGCGGCATGGCTGGTTCAGACTTGCGTCCATTGACCAATATTCCTCACTGCTGCCTCCCGTAGGAGTCTGGTCCGTGTCTCAGTACCAGTGTGGGGGGAAAACCTCTCAGTCCCCCTATGTATCATCGCAATGGTGAGCCGTTACCTCACCATCTAGCTAATACAACGCATGCCCATCTTTAACCACCGGAGTTTTCAACCTCAAAAGATGCCTTCTGAAATATTATGGGGTATTAGACCAAATTTCTTCGGATTATCCCCCTGTTAAAGGTAGGTTGCATACGCGTTACGCACCCGTGCGCCGGTCGCCGGCAGAAGTAGCAAGCTACTTCTTCCGCTGCCCCTCGACTTGCATGTGTTAGGCCTGCCGCTAGCGTTTATCCTGAGCCAGGATCAAACTCTCCATTGTAAAAAATTTAAATC
>NZ_OEPW01000012.1:0-1982 GCF_900240235.1 Alistipes sp. cv1 | reverse complement strand
CATCAGGAGAAGTTGTGGCTTCATCTGGACAAACCCTACTACGGGGCCGGAGACAAAATTTGGTTCAAGGCATACCTCGTGGATGCGACCGAGCACAGGACGGACACCCTGTCCAACTTCATATACGTAGACATCGTAGACCGGAAAGGAAAAACCGTGCTCGCAAAGAAAATAAAGCGGGATTCGTGCGGTTTCGCCAACAACTTCGAGATTCCGCACGTATTCCCCGCAGGGGATTATACGCTCCGGGCATACACCGGATGGATGACGAACTTCGACCCCGCATTCTTCTTCCAAAGGAACATCCGCATCGGAAACTCCCTATCCGGACGCGTAAACGCCGCGGTAACATACACCGATCCAAAAAACGGAACCCCCCAGGCCATCGTGCGATTCACCGGCCCGGACAGCGAACCCTATCCGGACGTAAACGTCCGGTTCGAGGTGTTCGACCGCAATGGTAAACGAATATCCGCAGCGCAGCAGAAAACCACCGTAACAGGAGCCGTATTCGTAGACCTGCCGCCCGATTCCATACGGCAAGGAGGGTACGTAAGCACCGCGATAGACCAGGGCGAGCTCTTCTTCAAAAAAGAGTTCTTCTTTCCCGAGGACTCCGTGCGCGTGGCCGTAAAGTTTATGCCCGAAGGGGGAGACCTCGTGCCCGGCGTGCCGCAGATCGTCGCTTTCAGGGCCGAACGATCGGACGCACGCACGGCCGAGGTCGAAGGCGTCGTAACGACTGCGGACGGGGATACCGTCGCCCGATTCGCCAGCGAGCACGACGGAATGGGATCGTTTCTGATCATCCCGAAGACAGGGGAACGCTACGTTGCGACCGTGGCGGCGCGCACGGGGGATACGCTGCGCGTAGAGCTCCCTGAAGTCGACGACGACGGGTATGCGCTCGCGGCCGTGCAGACCCCGGACGAAGTCCGTTACCGGGTAAACCGAGATCCGGACAAGGGGTTCGAACCCATGACCGTCGTCGCGCACGTCCGTGGAAAATGCATCGGAATACAAAACCTGAACCCGATGAATCCGACCGGACGGTGGAAGACCGATTCGATACCCGAGGGAATACTCCACCTCGTGCTGATCGACAGCTCGCTCAGGACGCGCAGCGAGCGAATCCTGTTCGTGGCCCATCCGCACGACCGGGAAAGGTGGGAGGCGGCCTCCGACAAACCGCGCTACGAGCCCAGGCAGAAGGTCGTTATCCGGATCAGGCTGACTGCGGCTGACTCGACGCCGCTGGGGGCAGACTGCTCGGTCAGCGTGACGGACAGGAAAACCGTCGCGACCGATTCGCTCGGAGAGGACATTCGCGCGAACCTGCTGATGACTTCCGACATACGAGGATATGTCCGCAATCCGGGGTATTACTTCCGCGACGAATCCCCTGCGACCAGGCATCACAGGGATCTGCTCATGCGTACGCGCGGGTGGAGAAGGTTCGACTTCGCGAAGATCGCAGACACCGCCGCGTTCAGGCCCGAGCGGTTTTGCGAGCACGGGCAGTTCATCGCGGGACACGTGACCGGAATGATGGGAAAGGACGCGCCGCTGGCCAGGGTGACCGCCGTAGCCCTTAACAGAGAAAACGTGTTCGGAACCGCGGTCGCAGACGAACGGGGAAACTTCCTGATCGACGGGCTCGACTTCCGGGACACCACCCTGTTCATGGTGACGGCGAAGACCAGGAGGGGAAAGCCCGTGCAGGCGGTTGCCATCGAAGAATCCTATCCGAGACCTGCCTTCCTGAGAAAGAATCCTTTCGAACCGGAAACGGAAAAAAACGCAATGAACCGCTATCTCGAAAATACGAAAAAAGGTCTTCTCGATTTGAACGGAGAAAAGGTATACGAACTCCCCGGGGCAGTCGTAAGGGCTGTGGACCCTAGAAAACCAAAAGGGAATACTTACGGAACATTACTCGACACTGCTGCGCTCGCTAAATATAAGCCCATGTCCCTGTATAA